>NZ_JBLZQD010000001.1:0-525499 GCF_049199305.1 Stenotrophomonas sp. PD6
GTGTTCATGACCCCTGAACGGAGAGCCGCCGGGCAGAGCCCGGCGCTACCGTTGGCTTCGGTACGTCCAAACGTCGGTAGGTTGGTCGCGAGCCGTCATCGAGCGGCTTCGGATGCTTGTGCCGCGCTGCGCGCGGTTTCCGGCCAACGTTATGCCCGCCGTCCTGGCGGGCACCCTTCGGGCCGGCGCGATGCGCCGAAGAGAACGGCTCCTGCCGTTCTCTTCGGGGCTACGAACCGTTACGGGCCCATTGGGATCGGGATCTGTCGACCTCGTCTCCGCTCAATCCCAAATCCCACGCCAATGCCGCGAACGCGGGGTCTGGATGCGGCGCGGCCATTGCCGGCTGCGTGGCGACAAGGGCGGCCAGCTCCCGTTGCGCCAGTTGCTCCAATGCCACCAGCAGCGCGCGCCCCTTGGGCGGCGTGAGCGGTGCCGCAGGCGCCCGAACAACATCGGCCACGCCGTCGGACGCCAGGCTGTTGCTGGCGGTTGCGGCATGGCTGGAAAGGGTGTTCAACAGCATGAGGCGGTCATCTGCGGCGGGGGCGGGGTGAACGCACGAAAGCCCCGGGAGTGCCGGGGCCGTCGTGGATGCCGTTGCCGGCACGCATCAAGGGTCAGAACAGTTCGACCGCGCCAGCGGCCATGCTCTGCTGGCTCACCGGCTTGTGCGGCGGGCGCTCCCATTCGCTGCGCATTTCACGCAGGCGGCTGCCGGTGCGCTGCAGGGCGCTGGCGACCTCGGCGTCGAACACGCCGCCATTGCGGTGCAGCAGTTCCTGCAGGGCCACGGCTTCGCGGTTGATCGAGGTCAGGCGGTCCAGGTGGGTGTGCACGCCGCCCAGGGCCTGGGTAGCGATGTCCTCGAACTGCAGGGCGCGCACCGCTTCGGCCACGCTGCTGTCGATGGAACGGCCGCACTCGGAAATCTCGCGCATGCCGTCGCCCAGCGACGCGTTGATCTGGGCCACGTTGTCCAGCATCTGCGCCGCTTCGTGGCGGGCTTCGCGGGAGCGGTCCATGTCGCGGGAGGCCATGTTGGAGACCGTCTCGCGCACCTTGGCGATGGCGTCCTTGGAGCTGTGCGCCAGCTTGCGGATCTGCTCGTTGAAGGTGGTGGAACGCTCGGACAGGTTGCGGACCTCGTCGGCGACCACGGCGAAGCCTCGGCCTGCCTCACCGGCACGCGCGGCTTCGATGGCGGCGTTCAGGGCCAGCAGGTTGGTCTGGTCGGCGATCGACTTGACGTCTTCCAGCAGCGCGAAGATGCCATCCAGGTGCTGCGCCATCTGGTCGATGTGCTGCACGGTGGTGCTGCTCTGGCCGCTGACCTGTTCCAGCGCCTCCACCAGCTGTTCCATGCGGTGGCTGGCATGCTGGGCGAAGCGGGCCACGTCGACCCCGGCGCCGCCGTCATCACCGGCGCGGTCCACGATGCGGGCCAATGCCTGGCTCTGCTGGCGGGACTTGCGGTTCATGGCCTCGAAGCTGCCACCCAGGCCGGCCACGGCCTGGCGGATCAGGTCACGGGCGCGTTCGATCTCGCCGCGCGACCCATCGATTTCGTTGCCGACAAAGGCGCGCAGATCGGTCAGCAGCTGGTCCTGCTCCCGCATCATGCGGGCATGCTCGGGCGAGCGCTGGGTCTGGGCGCGGGCGGTCCACCACGCGAACCCCAGCCAACTGAGCGTCATCGTGGTCAGGATCGCCCAGCGCAGAGCGGCGGGCCACTCGAAGCCGATGGCGAAGGGGAGCAGCAGGGTCAGGACCAGGGGGGCGGCCAGACTAGTGAAAATGCGTGAGTACATGGACGTTCTCGGGGAGGTGCACGGAGGATGTATCGGCCGTACCCCCGTTTGCTTTAGGCACAGCGCACATTTTTCGTGCACCTGCCGTCCGCAGCCACGCATGGCGTGGCTCTACCCCCAACGCGCGCGTAGTGCCACGCCATGCGTGGCAACCCGACACCGTCTCCCGGTAGGTGACGACCGTTGGTCGTCACTCCTTTCCGTCAGCGCAGCTGACGGTCAACAGCCTCGATCATCGCCTTGCGCGAAATCAGGAAATCCCAATACTGCCCGCCGGTCTGCCGCCACAGCACCGCCGAACGCACGGCGGCCAGCAGCAGGGCGCGGATCTCGGCGACCACGCCGGCCTGGCCCAGGTAGTGCGGGTTGCCCTGCACCATCACCCGCGGCTTGAGGTGGCTGATGGTGTCGGCATACAGGCCGCCCAGGGCGGCCAGCACGTCCGGATGGGCGCTGTCGCCCAGCTCGATCGACTGGCGCCGGGCGCGTTCGATGCCCTGGCTGACCTGATCGACCACCGCCTGCTCACGGACGAAGCGTCGCTCCAGCTGCAGCACCGCCAGCGCCAGCCGCGGCAACATCTCGTCCTGGCCCTGGTTGCGGAAGTAGTTGTGCAGCAGGCGCAGGCCCGGCGCCACGTTGGTGGCGCTGCCGTAGATCGCCTGCGGGCTGTCGGCGTCGATCCTGAACACGCTGTCGATCGCCGTGCGGACCACGCTGGCCTCGGAATGGCCGGTTTCGGCGATGCGGCGCACCTGCTGCAGCGCCTGGGCGATGCCGGCCAGGGCAAGAACGCGGTCGTCGACGGAAAAACTCATGCAGCAGATACCTCAAAGGGGGAAGGGGTGGTGCGCAGGCGCTGCTCCAGCGGCGCGTCGGTGGCGGCGATCACCGCGCCACCCAGGCAGACCTCGTCGTCATACAGCACCAGGGATTGACCGGGGGTGACGGCACGCTGCGGCCGCGCGAAGCGCACCTCCAGCGTGCCGTCGTCGCGCACGCGCACCGTGCAGGGCTCGTCGGGCTGGCGGTAGCGGGTCTGCGCGGTGCACTCGAACTGCCGCGCGGGCGGGGCGCCGGCGATCCAGTGGGCGGTCTCCGAGTGCAGCCGGGTGGACTGCAGCCACGGGCTCTCGCGGTCCTGGTCCACATACAGCACGTTGCTGGCCACGTCCTTGCCCACCACATACCACGGCGCCGCCGGACGGCCGCGCACGCCGCCGATGTTCAAGCCCTCGCGCTGGCCCAGGGTGAAATAGAACACGCCGGGGTGTTCGGCGATGCGGTTGCCGTCCGGGTCCTGGATCTCGCCGGTACGGGCCGGCAGGTAGCGGCCCAGGAACTCGCGGAAGTCGCGCTCGCCGATGAAGCAGATGCCGGTGGAATCCTTCTTGGCATGGGTCGGCAGGCGCGCATCGCGGGCGATCCGGCGCAGGTCGTTCTTCTGCAGGTCGCCGATCGGGAACAGGGTGGCGGCCAGCTGGGTCTGGCCCAGCTGGTGCAGGAAGTAGCTCTGGTCCTTGCTGCGGTCGGCGCCGCGCAGCAGCGCCCAGCGCCCGCCCAGCTGCGCCACGCGGGCGTAATGGCCGGTGGCGATGCGCTCGGCACCCAGTTCACGCGCGGCATCCAGGAAGTGCTTGAACTTGACCTCGCGGTTGCACAGCACGTCCGGGTTGGGGGTGCGCCCGGCCGCGTATTCGGCCAGGAAGTGCTCGAACACGCCCGCCCAGTACTCGCCGGAGAAATCGCGGAAATGGAACGGGATGCCGAGCAGGCCGCAGACCGCCACGGCGTCGCGGCGGTCGTCCTCGGCACGGCAGTCGCCGCTGCCGTCATCGGCCCAGTTCTGCATGAACAAGCCGGCTACGGGCTCGCCCTGCTGCACCAGCCGCCAGGCCGCCACCGACGAATCCACGCCGCCGGAGACGCCCACCATGATCCGCGGCGTGCTCATGCGGTCTCCCTCACCAGCGACAGCGGGTGGCGCTGGCCGGCCAGATAGTCGGCCACCACCGCCCACACCAGCGGGCTGCGAAGGCGCGCGGCCTCGGCCTTCAGGGCGTCGGGTGCCAGCCACAGGGCGCGCAGGATCCCGGCGTCCAGCGCGCGCGCCGGGTCGTGCGAGACCGGTTCGGCCGCGTAGGCGAAGCGCAGGAAGGGCGTGCCGTCCGGGGCGGTCCACTGGTAGGTGCCGATGAAGGCGGTCAACGCCACCGTCCAGCCGGTCTCTTCCAGGGTCTCGCGCACGGCCGCCGCCGCCAGGCTTTCACCCGGTTCGAGGTGGCCGGCCGGCTGATTGAGCACGGCACGGCCGTCAATGGATTCCTCCACCAGCAACAGCTGACCGTCGCGCACCACCACGGTGGCCACGGTGACGTGCGGTGCCCAGCGCGGGTCCTGCGCGGCGTTCACCTCAGTATTCGTCCGTCTTGGTGAGCTCGGCTTCCATTGCGTCGGCGGTGCGCATGGCCGCGTCGATCGCGTCGCTGAGCGCGTCGGCGCTGGCATTGGCATCGACCTTGACCACGAACATGGCCATCTGGTCCTGCTTGACCCATGCGCCCAGCTTGGCGTCCTGGGAGTCTTCCAGCAGGCGGTTGGCCACGGCGGCCGAGAACTGCTTGCCCGGCGCGTTGTAGCCCGGCGACCAGATCTCGCGGATCTTGTGCTTGCCGTATTCCTCGACCGTCGAGCGCACGAACACCAGCTGGGTGCGGTCGCCTTCGACGTCGAAGACCATCTTGTAGTCGCCGTCCTCGTCCACCTCATAGGGGTACTTCAGCGTGTCCAGCACGCGGCCGACGGCCTTGTCGGGCGCAGCGGCCTGGGCCCCGAAGACGGTGGCGGTCAGCAGCAGCGCGGTGGCGATCCTTTTCATGAAATCCCTGTGAAAGTGTGTACGGATGAGTGGATTGTGACGGGGGCAGGGGGGCAACGTCCAATCTGGCCGGTCCGGCGTTTATAATGTCCGGATGCCCCGCGAGCCCTCCCAAGAACCTCATCACGACCACGGCGTAGCGCTGGAACCGGCCCGGCCGGAGGTCGCGCCGCCGCCGTTCTACCAGGTGATGCTGTTGAACGACGACTACACCCCGATGGATTTCGTGGTGACCGTGCTGCAGAGCTTCTTCGCCATGGACCTGGACAAGGCCACCCAGGTGATGCTCCACGTCCACACCCGTGGCCGCGGCGTATGCGGGGTGTTTACCCGCGAAGTGGCCGAATCCAAGGTCGCCCAGGTCAACGAATTCTCGCGCATGAACCAGCATCCGCTGCTGTGCACGATGGAAAAGACCGGATAGAACGGGTTCCTGCCGTCCGGTTGATTGATCCCGGATCAACGGGTGGGACAATCCATCCGACGTGTAGACCCGCCGAAGCCCACCGGTGGCCGTTCCCGGCCCTTCAGGCCGTCCATGATGGGAAAGAGCACCCGGGGGCCGCCTGCGGGCGGGGGTGCTTGCAATGGGGCGATGACGTCGCCATCACGGGTGGGCTGCCAATGCTGGCGGTGTCTGGGGCATGATCGTGGAAGTGATAACGCCATCTGAACGCACCGATCCGCTAGGGTGATGGAAATTGCGCTGCAAGGCCGCATATTGTTCTCAACTGCCGCCGGAGTAGAACATGTTCAGTAAAGACCTCGAACACACCATCGGTCAGTGCTACAAGCGCGCCCGTGAGGCCCGGCATGAGTTCATGACGGTGGAACACCTGCTCTTGGCACTGCTCGACAACCCGTCCGCCCAGGCCGTGCTCAAGGCCTGCGGGGCGGACGCCGAACGCCTGCGCCAGGAACTGGAGCAGGCCATCGAGGCCTCGGTCTCGCGCCTGGCTGAAGACGATGGCCGCGACACCCAGCCCACGCTGGGGTTCCAGCGCGTGCTGCAGCGGGCCGTGTACCACGTGCAGTCCTCGGGCAAGAAGGAGGTCACCGGCGCCAATGTGCTGGTCGCCATCTTCGGCGAAAAGGACTCTCATGCCGTCTATTACCTGAACCAGCAGGATGTGACCCGGCTGGATATCGTCAATTACCTCTCCCACGGCATCGCCAAGCTGGGTGAGGACGGAGAGGTGCCGCCGTCGGCCGATGCCGAGGGGCGCGCCGAAGGGGGCGATGGCGAAGGCAAGGGCGATGCCCTGGCCGAGTTCGCCAGCAACCTCAACGAGGCCGCGCGCAATGGCCGGATCGACCCGCTGGTCGGCCGCCGCGACGAGATCGAGCGCACCATCCAGGTGCTGTGCCGCCGCCGCAAGAACAACCCGCTGTACGTGGGTGAGGCCGGCGTGGGCAAGACCGCCATCGCCGAAGGCCTGGCCAAGCGCATTGTGGAAGGCTCCGTGCCCGACGTGCTGGCCGATGCGGTCATCTACTCGCTCGACCTGGGCGCGCTGGTGGCGGGCACCAAGTACCGCGGCGACTTCGAGAAGCGGCTCAAGGGCGTGCTCACCGCGCTGAAGAAGATGCCCAACGCGGTGCTGTTCATCGACGAGATCCACACCATCATCGGCGCCGGCTCGGCGTCGGGTGGCACCATGGACGCCTCCAACCTGATCAAGCCGGCGCTGGCGTCGGGCGAGCTGCGCTGCATCGGCTCCACCACGTTCCAGGAATACCGCGGCATCTTCGAGAAGGACCGGGCCCTTGCCCGTCGCTTCCAGAAGATCGACATCGTCGAGCCGACGGTCGGCGAGACCTACGAAATCCTGCAGGGCCTCAAGCCCCGCTACGAGGCGCACCACGGCGTGACCTACGCCGACGATGCGCTGCAGGCGGCGGTGGACCTGTCGGTCAAGCACATCGGCGACCGCCTGCTGCCGGACAAGGCCATCGACGTGATCGACGAAGCCGGCGCGCGCCAGCGGCTGCTGCCCGAGGGTGAGCGCAAGGAACTGATCGACATCGAGGAAATCGAGACGATCGTGGCCAAGATGGCGCGCATTCCGGCCAAGCAGGTCAGCGCCACCGACAAGGATGTGCTGCAGCACCTCGAGCGCAACCTGAAGATGGTGATCTTCGGTCAGGATCCGGCGATCGAGACCCTGGCGTCGGCGATCAAGCTGGCGCGTTCCGGGCTGGCCAACCCCGAAAAGCCGATCGGCAACTTCCTGTTCGCCGGCCCCACCGGCGTGGGCAAGACCGAGGTGACCAAGCAGCTGGCGCTGCAGCTGGGCATCGAACTGGTCCGCTTCGACATGAGCGAGTACATGGAGCCGCATTCGATCAGTCGCCTGATCGGTGCGCCCCCGGGCTATGTCGGCTTCGACCAGGGCGGCCTGCTCACCGAGAAGATCGTCAAGACCCCGCACTGCGTGCTGTTGCTGGACGAGGTGGAGAAGGCCCACCCGGACATCTTCAACATCCTGCTGCAGGTCATGGACCGTGGCGTGCTGACCGACACCAACGGGCGTGAGGCCAACTTCAAGAACGTGGTGCTGGTGATGACCACCAATGCCGGCGCGGCCCAGGCCTCGCGGCGTTCGATCGGCTTTACCCGGCAGGACCACGCCACCGACGCGATGGAGATCATCCGCAAGAGCTTCACGCCGGAATTCCGCAACCGCCTCGATGCGGTGGTGCAGTTCCAGCCGCTGGGCTTCGAGCACATCCTGCGCGTGGTGGACAAGTTCCTGATCGAGCTGGAGATGCTGCTCCAGGAAAAGCACGTCAGCCTGTCGGCGACCCCGACCGCGCGCGACTGGCTGGCCCGCCACGGCTTCGACCCGCTGATGGGCGCCCGCCCGATGGCGCGTGTGATCCAGGACAAGGTCAAGCGTCCGTTGGCCGACGAGCTGCTGTTCGGCAAGCTGGTCAATGGCGGGCGCGTCAGCATCGACGTGCGCGACGACGAGCTGTTCGTCGAGACCCAGGCCGAGCCGGAGCGCCGCCTGCCGGCCACCGTGGAATAAGGGCAGGTCACCACATCAAAAAAAGCGCCCCAAGGGGCGCTTTTTTCATGCGCTCAACGCCGCGCGCGGCTCGCGAATGCGTCGGCCGTGATCGGCTCCAGAGCGGTTACATCGCAGAACTGCGTGTCGGTGCGCAGCTTGCTGGCGCGGGCGCCGCACAGCTGGTCTTCCCGGCCGGGCGTGACGAATTTCAGCTTTTTCGAAGTGCTTGCGCTGCCGCAGGAGTTGGCGAAACGCACGATGTAGTGGTCGCTGCCATTGCGCAACAGGATGCTGCGATCGGCGTCCTTGCGGACCACCTGCTGGTCGCTCGAGAGCGCGATGCAGTCCGACCCCGGCTGTGCTGCCGGTGCCGCGGGTGCGGTCTGGGCCGATGCCGCGCCGGCAAGGCAGGCGGCGGCAAGCAGGCCAATGGTAAACAAATTCTTCATGACGGGGCCAGGCGATGACGATCCGGAGTGGACCGGACGTCACAATGCGCCCCCTGGGTCACGGGCGAATCTGCACCAAGGCAGCCTGACCGTCGGCAGGGTGTGGAGGGTCAGGGTGCCGCTTGGCAGGGGGAGCCAGGCTGAATGGCGCCCACGCAAAAAGGCCAGCGTATAGCCGGCCTTCTGGCGTGACTTCTGTTGGGAAGCCGCCCCGTACCGCTTACTTCATGCGGTAGGTGATGCGGCCCTTGGTCAGGTCGTAGGGCGTCATTTCGACCTTGACCTTGTCGCCCGTCAGAATACGGATGTAGTTCTTGCGCATGCGGCCGGAAATATGGGCGACGATGATGTGCCCGTTTTCCAGTTGGACGCGGAAAGTGGTGTTAGGCAGCGTCTCTTTGACGGTGCCTTCGAACTCGATGGAGTCGTCTTTCGACATGTAGTCCTGTGCAGTTCAATAAACGGCCGAGCTGGCCTTAAGAGCGGGCATTTTACGCGCACTTCCCTTTGGATGCAAAGTTTGTGTTAACCGCCCGTGCGGCGGGCGCGCCGGCCGTTGGCCGGCCTTCACGATATCGGGCGACTCAGGCCAACGATGCGGCGGAAAGCGCCCCGAACCGCTCCGTCCATGCGCCGACCGGCTCAACGGCATTTACCTGTTCGCGCACCACCCCCAGGAACCGCTCCCGCGCCCAGTGTTCCGCCCCCATCCGCAACAGGTGGTCGTTCTCCACCTGCGCATCGATCAATGGCCAGCCCCAGTCGCGTAAACGATGGGCGAGCCCGGCCAGTGCCACCTTGGAGCCGCCGCTGGCGGCGCTGAACATGCTTTCGCCGAAGAACATCCGGCCGATGGCCACGCCGTAGATCCCACCCACCAGCCTGTCGCCGTCGAATGCCTCGACCGAATGCGCGTAGCCCAACGCATGCAGCGCCACATAGGCCTCGACCATGGTGTCGGTGATCCACGTGCCGTCCTGGCCGGGCCGGGGGCTGGCGGCGCAGGCCTGCATGACCTGTTCGAAGCAGGTGTCGGCGCGCAGGGTCCAGGTGCTGGAGCGCAGGCTGCGCCGAAACCGTGCCGACAGGTGCACGCCGTCGGTGCGGAACACCATGCGCGGGTCCGGCGACCACCACAGCAGCGGCTGCCCGGCAGAGAACCACGGAAACACGCCGCCGGCGTAGGCGTTGAGCAGCCGCACCGAGGAAAGGTCGCCGCCTATCGCCAGCAGCCCATCCGGATCACGCAGCGCGGTTTCCGCCGGGGGGAACGGGGCGTCGGGGCGTTCGTCCAGCAGCCAGGGCAGGTGCCGGCTCATGCGGCGTCCGGGGCCTTGAAGGGGCTGTGCGCGGCCAGTGCGTTGGCATACTGCGCGACCTCTTCGCGTTCCTGGCGGCACCAGCCGGCCAGTGCGCCTGCGAAGTCCGGCTCGGCGATCCAGTGGCGACTGCGCACGGTATGTGGCAGGAAGCCACGCGCCAGCTTGTGCTCGCCCTGGGCGCCGGGTTCAAACCGGCTCAGCCCTTCGCGCAGGCAGTACGCGATGCCCTGGTAGTAACAGGTTTCAAAGTGCAGCCCGGGCAGGGTCGCGCCGCCCCAGTAGCGGCCATACAGCGTATCGCCGCCGCGCAGGCACAGCGCGCCGGCCACGGGCGCGTCGTCGAGCATCGCCAGGAAGATCACCAGTTGGCGCGGCATCGTCGTGGCCAGGTGGCGCAGGAAAGGCAGGGTCAGCGCCGGCGAGTTGCCGTACTCGCTGAAGGTCTGCAGGTAGAACTGATGCATGGCCAGCAGGTCGGCCTCGGTGGCCTCATCGCCATGCACGATCCGATAGGTGACCCCGGTGCGGGCCAGCTTGGCGCGTTCCTGGCGGATGTTCTTGCGGTGCTTGTGGTCCATCGCGGCCAGGAAGCCGTCGAAGTCCTGCCAGTGGCCCGGGTTGTGCCACTGGAACTGGATGTCCTCGCGCAGCAGCCAGTCGGCGCCGAACGCCGGGTCGTCGGTGGCCGGATGGAAGTTGATGTGCGCCGACGACCAGCCCCTCCGTGCGACCTCGCTGCGCAGTGCCTGGACCAGTTGCGACCGGCCGGCGTCGTCGGCCGCCAGCAGGCGCGGCCCGGTCACCGGCGAGTACGGCACCGCCCCCAGCCACTTCGGGAAGTACGCCAGCCCGTGCCGCTCGTAGGCATGGGCCCAGGCGTGGTCGAACACGAACTCGCCGTGCGAGTTGTCCTTCAGGTAGCCGGGGATGGCCGCCCGCAGCGTCTCGCCGTCCCACAGCGTGAAGTGGCGCGGCCGCCAGCCCCATTCCGCACGCAGACACCCGTACTCCTCCAGCCCCGAAAGAAAGGCGTGGCTCACAAACGGGTTGCGGCCGTCGTGCAGGGCGTCCCAGTCGGCGGCGGGGATGTCGGACAGGCGATGGAGAAAACGTGGATCGGGCATGGCTAGAGGATAGGGCAGGGCGATCGGAAAGGGGTGATTTCAGACGTGGTCGATGGGGTTCTGGAATGCGATCAGAACGTTGTTCCGCGACGAGGAAGAAGCGTGCGTTGGCGCGCCTCGCCAAGGGCGTGAAGCGCGCAGATTGCGCGAACGCATCCGGTGATGCGCCAACGACATTCAAGGAGAAGCACGATGGTAAGAAAACACCTGCCGCTGATTGCGGCGAGTTTTGGAGTGATGCTGGTGGCCAGTGGCGCCGCTCGGTCAGAGGCAGGTTCAGCGCTTGGAGGTGAAGGTTGGCGGCCCACGGCAGGGGCTGAGATGTCCTCGACGACGTGGCATGTCGATGCCGAGCTGATCCATGTGCTCGAAAAGGAGGCATCAAGAAAGGTGTCGGCCTATCTGCAGGATCGTGGAAGGCTTCGCGTTGTCGATGTCAGCGTTTCCATCAATATGATCGACAGGATGATCCTCGCGGATTTTGGTCCGGGATTTCTGCCCGGTCCTGATGAGGCGGACCTGTTCCTCCATGAGCTGGCCGTAACGCTTCGGCACTACGCGGAGCAGGCGGGGTTGCCCATCACCGGTGTGGATTTTCACTATCAGGGAAAGCCGCTCAAGTACTACTACCCAGTGGAGCTTGCCGTGCCGCCCCGGGCCCGCATCGACGCGCGAAATCAGGCCGTGCTTGTGTCATCCAGTCATGGCTTGATCCGGGTTCATCCGGCGCTGAATTGGGACTATCAACGCCCGGACGCGTTCGGCTTTCGCGAGGACATGATTACGCCAGCTTACGGTGACGCGCTGCAGCTGCTGTTGGAGGAACGAGGTGGTTCAACTGTCACGCGGGCACGAAACCGCTCGCAGGATCTTCACTCGGAATCGAACCGGCCGTGGGAATACCTGTCCTCGCGATATCACTTGAAAGCGCTGATGCCAGATCGTACCGACATCTGGAACTCGCTTCCAAACGACACCGACAATGATCGCGAGGTAAAAGAAGACATCCGGACCCGGCCGCTGTACGCCAATCATCTTGGCGTTGGCACTCTGATCAGCCTGCATACCAACGGCCACGAACTTGGTACGGTTCGGGGCGTCGAGGTCTATTACCACGGTGACAAGCCAGATGACCGTCCTCTGGCAGAAAACGTCCTGTGCGGAATGCGTGAATTGATTCGAGCGCAACCGGGCTACGAGAGTTTCCCCGCGAGGCAGACGGCCAGTCCGGGCCGTCATGGCGAAAATCGCATCGGCACCATGCCCTCGGTTCTGGTGGAGATTGCCTACCACTCCAATGCGGAAGACTCGGCCGCCTTGCAGGATCCGGTATTTCGGGCGGCTTCCATGAAGGGGGTGGAGAAGGGCGTCCGCCTGTTCCGCGCGGGCAAAACCTGCGAGCCCTTCGTGCTGCAGCCCATTCCCGATGTCTCGCTGGCTACCGGCGCGTCGCAGCAGATTACGCTGCCCTTTGCCGGCCATCCGCAGTTTCCGGTCACGATGGAGTTTACGACGGCCAACTGCAGCAGTCCGGGCGCCTGCACGCCCAGCAGGACCACATTCGCTGATCCGAATGCACCCATCACCGTAGTAATGCGCTGCGCGGGCAACCTGGCCGGCACGGCGCGCTGGAGCGTGGTGCTGCGCGATGGGGACGGCGTGGCCACGGCGCCGGTCGAGTTTCAGCAGACCTGTTCCCGGCCCGGCGCGTCGCCGGCGGCGTAGGTGGCATTGGAGCGAAAGAAAGGCCGGCGATCGCTCGCCGGCCTTTCGGGTCGAAACGGAGCCTGTGGTCTCAGCCCAGCTCGCCCTTCGCATCCAGGTAGCGCTCGGCATCCAGCGCGGCCATGCAGCCGAAGCCGGCCGAGGTGATCGCCTGGCGGTAATGCTGGTCGGCCACGTCGCCGGCCGCGAACACGCCTTCCACCGAGGTCTCGGTGGCGTTGCCGCCCAGGCCCGAGCGAATGTCCAGGTAGCCGTTGTTCATGGTCAGCTGGCCGTCGAACAGGCTGGTGTTGGGGTGGTGGCCGATGGCCACGAAGAAGCCGTGGGCGTCGATGTCGCGGGTGCTGCCGTCCAGGGTGGACTTCACGCGCACGCCGGTGACGCCGGCGTCGTTGCCCAGCACTTCCTCGACCTGGTAGTGCCACACCGTTTCGATCTTGCCGGACGCGACCTTGGCGAACAGCTTGTCCTGCATGATCTTTTCCGCCTTGAGCGTGTCGCGGCGGTGGACCAGGTAGACCTTGCGGGCGATGTTGGACAGGTACAGCGCCTCTTCCACGGCGGTGTTGCCACCGCCGACCACGACCACGTCCTGGTCGCGGTAGAAGAAGCCGTCGCACGTGGCGCAGGCCGACACGCCGCGGCCCTTGAAGGCCTCTTCGGTCGGAATGCCCAGGTACTTCGCCGTGGCGCCGGTGGCGATGATGAGCGCGTCGCAGGTGTACTCGGCGCTGTCGCCGATCAGCGTGAACGGGCGCTTGGACAGGTCGGCAGTGTGGATGTGGTCGAAGATCACCTCGGTCTCGAAGCGCTCGGCATGGGCCTGCATGCGTGCCATCAGGTCCGGGCCCATCAGGCCGTGCGCGTCGCCCGGCCAGTTGTCCACCTCGGTGGTGGTCATCAGCTGGCCGCCCTGCTGCAGGCCGGTGATGACGACCGGCTTCAGGTTGGCACGCGCGGCATAGACCGCGGCGGTCCAGCCGGCGGGGCCGGAGCCGAGGATGACGAGCTTCTGGTGGCGGGAAGGCTTGGAATTGCTCATGTAGACTCGCAAAGAGATGGCGGGGCGGGGCGCTGGCGGAGGATTGCCGGGCGTCCAAGACAGGTCATAGAGTGGCGGCAGGGGCGGGCCGATTCAAGGCGAGCGGTGGAACGGCGCAACCCGACGGGGTGGTCGATCGCCAGCGCGCCGGGGATTTGACGCTTGCCGGCGCCTTCGGGCGTACCGACCAAGGTCGGTACCTACCTTGGGGGGCGTCAGTCGTTTATTATCAAGCACTAACAGTGCATTCCCAAGGTCTGGTCTAAGGTGGCGAAGCAGGTCCCGGAACGAACCAAGTCTCCCGACGGCAAAGCGGCGTCGCGCCGTGCTGCGGCTGCGGCGCCGGTCGAAAACCCGCGCAAGCAGCGGCTGTGGCGCGATCTTGGGCTGATCGCCATTGCGCCGGCGCTGCTGTACCTGGTGGCCAGTCTGTTCACCTATTCGGCCGCAGATCCGGGCTGGTCGCACACCGGCAGCGTGGTTGCGCCGATCCACAACATGGGCGGACGGGTCGGAGCATGGATCGCCGACGTGCTGCTGCAGCTGTTTGGCTACATCGCGTTCGTGCTGCCCATCGTGCTTGGCGCGTTGGCCTGGTTCGCGATGTTTGGCCTCAAGCGCGAGAGCAAGGGCGAGCATGATCTGGATCCGGCGCTGCGCCTGGTGGGTCTGGTCGGCTTCCTCATTGCCGGCACCGGTTTCCTGCACCTGCGCCTGTTCAGTGGTGACGTCGCGCATGCCGGCGGCATCCTGGGGCGGCTGGTGGGCAACTCGCTCAGTGCTGGCTTCGGCGCGCTGGGCGCCAACATGTTCGTGCTGGTGCTGTTGCTGGCGTCGATCACCCTGGCCACCGGCATTTCGTGGTTCGTGGTGATGGAGAAGATCGGCCGAGCGGTGCTGGCCTTGCCGCCCTTGCTCAACAAAAAGAAGGAGCAGGCCAGCGAATGGCAGCAGACCCGCGCGATGCGCGAGGAGCGCCAGGAAGTGCGCAAGGTCGATGCCGAGGTCCGCGCCAAGCGCGAGCCGGTCAAGATCGAGCCGCGCCCCGAACCGGTGCTGGAGAAGAGCGACCGTGCCAAGCGCGAGACCCAGATTCCGATGTTCCGTGGGGTCAATGGCGATGGCTCGGACCTGCCGCCGTTGGCGCTGCTGGACGATCCCAAGCCGCAGCCCAAGGGCTACGACGAAGAAACGCTGGAAACGCTGTCGCGCCAGATCGAATTCAAGCTGAAGGACTTCCGCATCGAGGCCCAGGTGGTCGGCGCCTATCCGGGTCCGGTGATCACCCGGTTCGAGATCGAGCCTGCGCCGGGCATCAAGGTCAGCCAGATCAGCTCGCTGGACAAGGATATCGCCCGCGGCCTGTCGGTGAAGTCGGTGCGCGTGGTCGACGTGATTCCGGGCAAGTCGGTGGTGGGTCTGGAAATCCCGAACGTCACCCGCGAGATGATCTACCTCTCCGAACTGCTGCGTTCGAAGGAATACGACAAGTCGACCAGCCCGCTGACCCTGGCGCTGGGCAAGGACATCGCCGGCCGGCCGACCGTGGCCGACCTGGCCCGCATGCCGCACCTGCTGGTGGCCGGTACCACCGGCTCGGGCAAGTCCGTGGCGGTCAACGCGATGGTGCTGAGCCTGCTGTACAAGGCCTCGCCGAAAGACCTGCGGATGCTGATGATCGACCCGAAGATGCTCGAACTGAGCGTCTACCAGGGCATTCCGCACCTGCTGGCGCCGGTGGTCACCGACATGAAGGAGGCCGCCAACGGCCTGCGCTGGTGCGTGGCCGAGATGGAGCGGCGCTACAAGCTGATGAGCGCGGTGGGCGTGCGCAACCTGGCCGGCTTCAACAAGAAGGTGAAGGACGCCGAGGACGCCGGCCAGCCGCTGATGGACCCGCTGTTCAAGCCGAACCCGGAACTGGGTGAGGCGCCGCGCCCGCTGGAGACCCTGCCGTTCATCGTGATCTTCATCGACGAATTCGCCGACATGATGATGATCGTCGGCAAGAAGGTCGAAGAGCTCATCGCGCGCCTGGCACAGAAGGCACGTGCGGCCGGCATCCACCTCATCCTGGCCACCCAGCGCCCGTCGGTGGACGTCATCACCGGCCTGATCAAGGCCAATATCCCGACGCGTATCGGCTTCCAGGTCAGTTCGAAGATCGACTCGCGCACCATCCTGGACCAGTCCGGCGCCGAAACGCTGCTGGGCCACGGCGACATGCTGTACCTGCCGCCGGGCACCGCGCTGCCGGACCGTGTCCACGGCGCGTTCGTGTCGGACGAGGAAGTGCACCGCGTGGTCGAGCACCTCAAGGCCAGCGGGCCGGCCGATTACATCAGCGGTGTGCTGGATGAAGTGCAGATGATGGGCGATGGCGTCGTGGTCGGCGCCGGTGGCCTGCCGGAGGCCAGTGGCGGGGCAGGCGACGAGTCCGACCCGCTGTATGACGAGGCGCTGCGCATCGTCACCGAGACCCGCCGCGCGTCGATCTCCGGCGTGCAGCGCCGGCTCAAGATCGGCTACAACCGCGCCGCGCGCCTGATCGAGGCGATGGAAGCGGCCGGCGTGGTCAGTCCGCCCGAGCACAACGGCGACCGCAGCGTGCTGGCCCCGCCGCCGCCCAAATAAGTGCATACGCCACGCCCGCGTGGCGGCACAATCCGTAACGCCACGCCCTGCGTGGCCACGCACTCCGTAACGCCACGCCCTGCGTGGCTGAACAACTTGTAGAGCCACGCCATGCGTGGCTGCGCACCCAGGGAACGACATGAACCGCTTGATAGGGATGACGTTGTGCGCACTGGCATGGCTCCCGCTGCAGGCCCACGCCCAGACGCCCGCACCGGCGCAGGTGCCCGTACCGGCCATGACCCCGCCGGCCACGCCACCCGCACCACCCGCAGCAACGCCCGCCAGCGACACCCAGGCCAGCAACAACTACAGCTTCGTGCGCTACCGGGCCGATTACGTGGTGCGGCCGGATGCCGGCAACGTGCAGACCGAGGAATACGAGATCCTGCTCAAGACCAAGGCCGCGGTCGAGCAGTTCAGCCAGGTGCGGCTGAGCTACAGCGAGAAGATGGAAACGCTGGAGGTGCTGTCGGCCTACACGCTCACGGCCGACGGGCAACGCCGCGACGTGCCGGCCGACCGCATCTACACCCAGGAAAGCTATTCCAGCGCGGCCGCGGCCATGTATGCCGACCGCAAGGTGCGGGTGGTGGTGTTCCCGAACCTGGCGCCGGGCACGCGGGTGGTCTACCAGACCCGCCGCACCCAGACCACGCCTTACTTCCCGGGCTACTTCGGCCTGTGGGAAACCTTCAGCGTGTTTGCCCAGTACGACGATGCACAGGTGACCCTGACCGCACCATTGAACCTGCCCATGTACGTGCAGGCACGCGGCGTGGAGGGCGGCACATCGCCCAGGCGCCATGACGGCCAGGCGAGCTGGACCTGGCGCTACCGCCGTCCGGATCCGATGCAGGTGCAGAACTGGTCGGCGGCCGCGTGGGAATTCAGTCCCACCATCATGGCCAGCACCTACCGCGACTGGTCACAGGTGGCGCGCGCCTACCAGGTGAAGGGGGGCGAGGCGGCGCGCGTGACGCCGGGCATCCAGGCGCTGGCCGACGAGGTCACCCGCGGCATCGACGACCGCCGCGAGCAGGCTGCCGCGCTGTACCGCTGGGTCTCGCAGAACATCCGCTATGTGGCGGTGTATCTCGGCAACGGCGGGCTGGAGCCCAACCCGGCGCAGAGCATCCTCGACAACCACTACGGCGACTGCAAGGACCATGTGGTGATCCTGGAGGCGCTGCTGGCCGCCCGTGGCATCGACAGCACCCCGGTGCTGATCGGCGCCGGCGGCGGGCCGACCCTGCCGGCCATTCCGCTGTTGGGGCGCTTCAATCACGCCATCACCTATGTGCCCGAGTTCGACCTGTATCTGGACTCCACCAGTGCCTATGCGCGGTTCGGCCAGCTGCCCGAAGGGGATCTGGGCGCGCCGGTGCTGCACACCCGCCAGGCTGTCGTGGCCCGCACGCCGGACAGTGACGGGGCGCGCAATGGCAGCGGTTTCGAGGTCACGTTCCGCTTCGACCCCAGCGGCAGCCTGGCCGGCCAGACCGTGCAGCAGCCGCGCGAGGTCGCCGAGATCGGCCTGCGCGGCTCGTTCGCACGGCTCAACGCGCAGAACCGGGCGCGCGTGGAGGAGTCGATCATGGCCTCGTCGGGCTTCGATGGCAGCGGCACGCTCACCCTGTTGGGCGACCCGCAGGACCTGACCCAGCCCTTCAACTACCGCTACGACTTCCACGCCAGCGACTACGTGGACTTCGGCGTGGTGGGCGGGATGACGCTGCCGGATGCGCCGGGCGGCGACTCTTTCCGTGACATCTACACCACGGCCTCCGCGCCCGAGAACGGCACCCCGTTCTACTGCAACGACAACGAGCGCGAGGAGACCTACCGGTTGGAGTTCCCGGCCGGCGTGCCGATCGTGGCAATGCCGCGCAACCTGCAGTTCCGCAACGCGGCCGGCGAATACGCGCTGACCTGGTCGCGCGAGGGGCAGGCGATTGTCGCCCGTCACCGCCTGCACCAGCGCGCCGTGCGTGGTGCGCAGGCGCTGTGCGAGCCGGCCGATTACCCGGCCTTCCGCGAGCTGTACCAGCAGGTCCGCCGCGGCTTCCGGGGGCAGGTGGTGTACGGCGACCTGCGCACGGTTCAGGCCGGCCCCTGATTGCCCATTCAGGATGGCATCGGCACACTGTCGGCCATCTCCAACTTCGTCACTGGATCCCCGCATGCACAGCTCCCTTCGCCGCTATCTCGTTGCCGCCACCCTGGTCTGCGCCAGCGTGGGTTCGGCCAGTGCATGGGCCGGCGCCCGCGACGAGCTGAATCGTTTCAGCCAGGGCCTGAAGGGCCTGGACGGGCAGTTCAGCCAGCAGGTGTTCGACAGCAAGGGCAAGGTGAAGGAAACCACCAGTGGCCGTGTGGCGCTGTCGGCGCCGCGCCAGTTCCGCTGGGAGTACCTCAAGCCGCACGAACAGCTGATCATTGCCGACGGCAAGAACGTGTGGGTGTACGAGAAGGACCTGGAACAGGCCACCAAGCGCCCGCAGGGGGCCGAAGAGCAGAACAGCCCGCTGACCGCGCTGATCAACCCGAAGCTGCTGGACCAGCAGTACGACGTGAGCGAAGAAGCGGCTGCCCGTGATGGCCTGCAGTGGCTGTCACTCAGCCCCAAGCGTGAGACCGAGACCTCGTTCCAGTACGCGGCGCTGGGCTTCAATGCCCAGGGGCTGGCGCGGATGGAAGTGGTGGATGCGGTCGGCCAGCGCACGGTCATCAACTTCAGTGGCTGGAAGCGCAACCCGGGCTTCGCGGCCGGGACCTTCAGCTTCGCGCCGCCGAAGGGCACCGACGTCATCGGGGAATAAGTGCAGCCGGGCATGGCCCGGCTCTACAATGACGCGTGGCTAGAAACCGAACGACATTCAACGGGCCGGATCTGCTGGCGGTGGATCGGGACAGCATGCGCCCGCTCGCCGAGCGGATGCGCCCGCAGACCCTGGACGAGATGGTGGGACAGAAGCGCCTGCTGGCACCGGGCAGCGCGCTGCGCCGCGCGGTCGAATCCGGGCATGTCCACTCGATGATCCTGTGGGGTCCGCCGGGCTGCGGCAAGACCACGCTGTCGCTGTTGCTGGCCCATTACGCCGACGCCGAATTCCGCGCGATCTCGGCCGTGCTGTCCGGACTGCCGGAGGTGCGCGTGGTGCTGGCCGAGGCCGCGCAGCGCTTCGCCGAAGGGCGCCGCACAGTGCTGTTCGTGGACGAGGTGCACCGGTTCAACAAGGCCCAGCAGGATGCGTTCCTGCCGCATATCGAGCGCGGCACGATTGTATTTGTCGGTGCGACCACCGAAAACCCGTCGTTCGAACTGAACTCGGCGCTGCTGTCGCGCTGCCGCGTGCACGTGCTGGAATCGGTATCGCCGGCCGACATCGTCGAGGCACTGGAGCGTGCCCTGCAGGATCCGGAGCGCGGCTTGGGCGGCGAATCGCTGCAGGTCAGCGCCGAGGCGCTGCTGGAGATCGCGACTGCCGCCGACGGCGACGTCCGTCGCGGCCTGACCCTGCTGGAGATCGCCGCAGAACTGGCCGGCGGCGAAGGCGGGCGGATCAGTCCGGAGATGCTGGTGCAGGTGCTGGCCGACCGCACGCGCCGCTTCGACAAGGGTGGCGAACAGTTCTACGACCAGATCTCGGCACTGCACAAGTCGGTGCGCAGCTCCAATCCCGATGCCGCGCTGTACTGGCTCACGCGCATGCTCGACGGCGGCTGCGATCCGTCCTACCTGGCCCGGCGGCTCACCCGCATGGCCATCGAGGACATCGGCCTGGCCGATCCGCGCGCGCAGTCGATGGCGCTGGAGGCGTGGGACATCTATGAGCGGCTGGGCAGTCCGGAAGGCGAGCTGGCCTTCGCCCAGCTGGTGCTGTACCTGGCCAGCACCGCCAAGTCCAACGCCGGCTATGCGGCCTTCAACCAGGCCAAGCAGGAAGTGCGCGAGACCGGCACCCAGGAGGTGCCGCTGCATCTGCGCAACGCGCCGACCAAGCTGATGAAAGAGCTGGGCTACGGCAAGACCTACCAGTACGACCACGACGCCGAGGGCGGCATCGCGCTGGACCAGACCGGCTTCCCGGACGCGATGGGCGAGCGCGTGTACTACCAGCCGGTGGCACGTGGGCTGGAGATCAAACTCAAGGAAAAGCTCGACCGGCTGCGTGCCGAGCGCGAGCAGGCGCGGGCGCGCAAGGGGCAGCAATGAGCGGTGGTTTCGGTGCGTGGTGGCAGCAGTTGGGGCTGGTGATGGCCGGAGGTGCACTGGGCGCCGCGCTGCGTTTCATTATCGGCGACGCCATGCTGCGCCAGTTCGGCAACGGCTTCCCGTGGGGCACGCTCACCGTGAACCTGATCGGCGCGCTGGCGGTCGGCTATGTCGTGGTGTGGTTGCAGACCCGGGGCAGCGCAGCGCCGTATTGGCGCGCCTTTGCCATCGTCGGCATCATCGGTGGCCTGACCACGTTCTCCTCGATGATGCTGGAAGCGGTGCTGCTGGTCCGCAACGGACGCGGCTGGGTCATGCCCACCTATCTCGGCATCAGCCTGTTTGCCGGCTTTGCGCTGGTGTGGCTGGGCGCAAGGTTGGCGGAGTGGCAGATCGCCCGGTGAAGGTCGGTTGAGGTTGCCAGGCAGAGCCTGGCACTACGATCTCACGTAAATCCGCTGGATTTCCGTGAGATCTCACGATATTGTTCCGGCCCCCGTTTTGCGTTCCCCCCGTCTGTCATGCGTGATGAAGAAGACCCCGGCACCCTGGAGCTGATGCTGCCGCGCAAGCGCGGTCGGCCGCCCACGTTCGGCTACGCCATGACCGATGCGCAGCGTGCGGCCCGCTACCGTAAGCGGCGCGCGGGCCAGACCGGCAAGGCGGATGTGCGTACCTGCAGCGACATGGTGCTGCTGGACAAGATCCGTGCGGCGATCAGTGGAAAGGATCCGGAGTTGACCGGGTTTCTGGTGCATGTGCTGTGGCAGCGGTATCCGTTGCAGCTGAAGTAACCTCGCCACGCACCATCAGCGCCACCGCCGGACGCAGGTAGCCCAGCAGGCGCTCGGCCTCCTGCCAGTCGCTCGGGCGGTCCAATTCGAGTTCGTACAGGTCACCGGCGATCGCCGCCAGCGCAGGCTGTCCCAGCATGCGCAGAATGCCGGCCAGGCGATGCGCATGGTGGCGCAGGGTCTCGGCGGCCTGTTGTCGCAGGGCGTCGTGCAGGGCGGTCTGCTCCTCCTGCAGCGACTGCAGGAACTGCAGCCACATGGGATCCGCGCCGGGCTCGGCACCGATGGCCGCCGTCGACACGGCCGGTGCGGTGTCGTCCACCCGTAACACCTCCAGCAACTGGCGGGTATCGAGCGGCTTGCACAGTACGGCATCCATGCCGCAGGCGCGGCAGCGTTCCACATGGGCGGTCGAGTCGTTGGCCGACAACGCAATCAGCAGGGCCGGGATCGCGCCGCGCTGCTGCTCCAGTTGGCGCAGCAGCACCGCCAGCTCGTAGCCGCTCATGTCGTCCAGCACGCAGTCCAGCAGCACGACGCCGCACGGCTCGCTGGCCTGGCTGCGCAGCGCGGTGGCGCCGTCG
Organism: Stenotrophomonas sp. PD6; assembly: GCF_049199305.1. NCBI lineage: Bacteria > Pseudomonadati > Pseudomonadota > Gammaproteobacteria > Lysobacterales > Lysobacteraceae > Stenotrophomonas > Stenotrophomonas sp. PD6. Next base: position 21,597 of record NZ_JBLZQD010000001.1, read on the forward strand.
GCGCAGCTGGTGACCGACGCACCGAGCGCCGCCAGGTGGCGGCTGACCATGCTGCGATTGAGTGCATGGTCTTCCACCAGCAGCAGGGTGCGCCCGGCCAGCGGCTGCCCCGCCGGGCGGGCGCCGGCACCTTCAATGACGACGGGCATGCATGCCTCGAAACAGCTGCCCTGACCCGGTGCGCTGCGCAGCGTGATCTGCCCGCCGAGGGCGCGGACCAGATCCGCGCAGATCGACAGCCCCAGGCCGGCCCCGCCCGCGTGTCGCGAATGCGAGCCATGCGCCTGCGCGAACGGCTTGAATACCGTGTCCTGGTGTTCGCTGGCGATGCCGATCCCGGAGTCGCGCACCGCCACCCGCAGGTGCGCGCTGTTCGTGCCCAGCTGCAGGCCGACACTGACCTCGATGTACCCCTGGTCGGTGAACTTCAGCGCATTGCCGAGCAGGTTGCTCACCACCTGGCGCAGGGCATCGCCGTCGATCCATACCCGTGGCATCGGGTCGGTGGTCTGCTTGAGCACCAGCACCAGACCCTTGCCTTCCGCCGCCGGACGCACGACCGACAGGCACTCGCGGGCCAGCTGCCGCACGTCTTCCCAGCCCGGGGTGGGGTGGTACTGGCCCGCGGCCAGGCGCGAATAATCCAGCGCGTGGCCCAGCAGGTGGCGCAGTCCGTTGCCAGCCGCGCGCGCGGCGTTCACCAGTTGCCGCTGGCCCTGGTCGAGCCCGGAGTGGTGGAGCAGGTCCACCGAGGTCACCAATGCCTGCGCGGCATTGCGCACCTCATGGCTCATCATGGCAATGAACTGGGCCTGCTGGCGCTCGCTGCGCCGGGCTGACTGCTGCGCGCGCCGCAACCAGAATCCGGCCACCAGCAGCGCCGCCAGGATCACACCCATCGCCAGCAGTTCCCAGCCGAAATGCCGCGAGAGCACCGCAAGCGACGGCCCGCTGAGATACGTCGCCTTGGTCCAGCGCTGCATCAGCACGGCGTGTTCCTGCGGGCTGATCGAACGCATGGCCTGGTGGATCTGTTCCAGCAGCGGCCGGTCCTGGTGGCGCACGACCAGGTGCAGGCTGCCCGGCAGGGTGCTGGGGCCGCCGTGCAGCAGCAGGCTGTCGCCGTGGTCGCGGCGGACCAGGGGCCGCATCGCCACGTCCAGCCCCACGGCCACGTCCACCACGCCGGTTTCCACCGCCGCAAGCGCCTCGCGCAGGGTCGGCAGCGCCACCACCTGCAGGTGCGGGTAGTAGGCCGCCATCCATTCATCGTGGCGGCTGCCGCGGACCACGGCCACCCGGCGCAGGTCGGCCAGATCCGGCGGGTTGGGCACGGTGTGGCGGCTGGCCAGCAGGGTCTGCCCCCGGTAGTAGGCGGGCGAGGTCGCCAGCGCGGCGCAGGGCGCATTGTCGAGCGGGCCCAGCAGCAGCATCAGGTCGGCACGCCCATCGCACAGGTCCTGCAATGCGGCCTGGGTGGACTCCACCTGCCGCTCGCGGAACTGCAGGCCGGTCTGCTCCGCGACCAGTGCCGAGTAGCCGCTGATGAGGTTGGAATCGCGCGCGGCGCGGCTTTCGGTGGCCAGCAGGCGGTGCTGTGAGGGATCGGTCGCCACCCGGACCACCCGCGGGGTCGGTGCTGCTGCCGTGGTCGCCGCCGGTGGCAGTACGGCGGCCAGCATCACCAGCAGCGTGCTGGCGCGCGCCCAGTCGCTTCGACTCACAGAACCGCCAGTTGATGGCGCAGGGTAAACAGGTCGCGATCGGTGCGCAGGCCCAGCTTGCGGAACGCCGCGTGCTTCTGCGTGCTGATGGTCTTGATGCTGCGGTGCCGTTTCAGCGCGATGTCGGTGACGGTCATCCCGCTCAGGCACATCTGCAGCACTTCGCGTTCGCTCGGCGACAGGCGATGGGCTTCGTGTTCGTCGCGGTAGTTGATCGGCAGGTGGATGTGGCCCGCCGCGACACGGCTCACCGCCCGGGCCAGTGCCTCCAGCGACTCGCCCTTGGACACCACGCCGGCGGCACCTGCGGCGATGGTGTTGGAGATCATTACGTGATGCACATTGGCCGAAAACATCAGCAGCTTCACGCGGGGGAACCGGCGGCGCAGCAGACGCAGCAGTTCCATGCCCTGCAGGTCGCCCTCGGCCAGCGCGTAGTCGATCACGGCCACGTCCACCGTGTGCTGCATGAGGGTGTTGATCAGCGCCCGGCTGCGGGCGTGGTTGCCCACCACCTGCAGGCGCGCATCGGTGGCAAGGTGCATGACGCTGCCGCGCCGGACGACATCATGGTCGTCCAGCAGGGCGATCTTCAGCACCGGTGGGCGGACCGGTCCGAGCAGGGGGCCTGGAGGGCGTGGAGACAAAGTAGGCACGCAGTCATGGGGTCTGCGCCATTCTCTCCGGTTCGCCGTGCGCGGAAGATGCCCTGACGTCAGATTAGGACTATTCCTATAACCGGGACGAGAGACGCGTCACTCTCTGAGGTCGCTGACACGCGCCGGTTGCCGTGGCGCGGGTCAGCGCCGCTCGCGGTGGAGCAGGCGCATGAACTGTGACGCCAGTTCAAGTACCAGCGGTTCGGCGTTGCTTCGATGCAGCATCGCGATCTCGATGCTGTCTATCGGTGGCAGGCCTTGGCGCGCGGTCAGGGCGCGATGCTCGCGGGTCATGGCGCGGGCCGGCAGCAGGCTGATGCCCATGCCGTCGGCCACCGCGCCCTGGATGCCGCTGAGGCTGGAACTGGTGAAGCTGATCCGCCAGCGGCGGCCCATGCCTTCGACGGCGGCGATCAGCTCGTCGCGGTACAGGCCGCGCGGCGGGAAGGTCACCAGCGGCACCGGGTCCAGGCCGATGCAGGGGGTGCGGGCGCTGTCCACCCAGCGCATCGGCTCGGGCCAGCACGCCACACCCTGGCGGCTGTTGCGGCGCTGCTTGACCAGCACCAGGTCCAGTTCGCCATGGTCGTAGGCCGCGGCAAGGTCGCGGCTGAGGCCGCTGGTCACTTCCAGCTTCACCTGGGGATGGCGGCGGTTGAAGCGCCCCAGCAGCTCGCTGGTGCGTGCGTTGACGAAATCCTCCGGCACGCCCAGGCGCACGGTCACCGCGACGGTGGCGCCGGCCAATGCTTCGCGCATCTGGTCGTTGAGCGACAGCATCTGCCGCGCGATGCCGAGCAGGGTCTGGCCGGCGTCGGTCGGATGCACGTCGCGGTTGCCGCGTACCAGCAGCGGCCGGCCGGCAATGGCTTCCAGTCGCCGGATCTTCTGGCTGATGGTGGACTGGGTGGAATGCAGGCGCGCCGCGGCAGTGGTGAAGCTGCCGCAGTCGGCCACCATCACCATTGCACGCAGCAGATCCAGCTCGAACAGCGTGCGATTGGTATTGCCACTGGTGGGCATTGCAGTATCCGGAAAACGAATGCTGACCGTTGTAGCACGCGCCCATGCGCGCGACAAAATCCCTCGGTTCAATCGGCAACGGCCGCCTCGGCGCGTGCCAGGCTGCGCCCCAATCGCGCGCCCGCATCGCGCATCATCACGTGCAGGGCCGGCGGCCCCAGAATCTCGAATTCCAGTTCCAATGCCAGCAGCCAGTACACCACGGCCCCCTGCGGATGGCCGCCACACCGCAACAGGCAACGCTGTGCGTCCACCACCTCCAGCAGCCCCGCCGAACTCGGCATGCGCTCGCGCACCGTCTCGATCGGGGCGTGCAGGATCACGCGCGCCTCGTCACCGTAAGGGCCGAGCGACAGCGACTGGCTCACGAATGCACGCAGGTCGCCATTGGCCGGCGAGGGGCGGGGGCGGAAGTGCGCGCCCACCTCGGGCGTGCTGGTCATGCGGTCGATGCGGAAGGTGCGCCAATCCACCCGCAGCGTGTCCCACGCCACCAGATACCAGCGGCGTTCGGCATGCACCACGCCCTGCGGCTCCACCTGCCGGTGGCTGGGCTGCCCCTGGCGGTCGGCGTAGTCGAAACGCAGCTGCAGCTGGTCGCGGCACGCGTTGGCCAGCGTGGCCAGCAGCCGGGCGTCTACCAGCGGCCCGCCCTGGTCGATCGGCAGGATCGCGGTGCGCAGTGCATCCAGCCGTTTCCGCAGCCGCGCGGGCATCACCTGCTCCAGCTTCACCAGCGCGGTGATGGCGGTCTGCTCGATGCCGCTGATGGTGCCGCTCACCGCCATGCGCAGTGCGAGTGCGGCGGCCAACGCCTCTTCGTCGTCCAGCAGCAGCGGCGGCAATGCGCGCCCGGCGCGGAACGCGTAGCCGCCGGCCACGCCGCTGCTGGCCTGGATCGGGTAACCGAGTTCGCGCAGGCGTTCGATGTCCCGGCGCAGCGTGCGCGGGTGCACGCCGATGTCGGTGGCCAGCGTGTTGCCGGGCCAGTGTGGTCGGGATTGCAGCAGCGAGAGCAGCCGCAGCAGGCGGGCAGAGGTGGTGAGCATGGGTGCAGGGTCGCGCCTGTCGAGGACAGGATCTGTCCGCAATGGTGGCTAGCCTGTGTCCACGGTGCAAGGCCCCCGGCGGCGCACCTTTCCACACCGACAACCACAAGGAGTTCCACATGTCCGTCGTCTTTTACTGGCACCCGATGTCCAGCGCCACCCCCGTCGCCTGCGCACTGGCCGAGCTGGGTGTTCCCCACGACCGGGTGAGGATCGACATCCGCAACGGCGAGCAGCGCACGCCGGAATACCTGGCCATCAATCCCAACGGCAAGGTGCCGTGCCTGGTGGTGGACGGCACGCCCATCTTCGAAGGCCTGGCCATCCATCTGTGGCTGGGCGAGCGCTTCGGGGTTGCCCGCGGGCTATGGCCGGCGGCCGACACACCGGAGCGTCTGCAGGCGATGTCGTGGTGTGCGTGGGCCTACGTGACCTACATGGCCGTGATCGGCCGACTGCGCCTGGCGACCGCCGATGAAACGCTAAGTGACGCGCGGCACGCCGCAGCGGCGGCTGCGGACGCCAAGGGCCTGCTGGATGTACTTGAGGGGCGCCTGGCTGGCCGGGCGTGGATGCTGGGTACGGAGTACTCGCTGGTCGATCTGGTGGTTGCGCAGGTGGTCGGCTACGGCACCTACGTCGGGGCCGGGGTCGAGGGGCATCCCGCCGTCGCGGCCTGGCTGGCGCAGGTGCAGGCCAGGCCGGCCATGCAGGGCGAGGTGTGACATGCATTTGAATAATGAATGCAGTACATGATGAAATTTAACTGGTGAATGCCAACCGCCGCACCGTAAGGTGCGGTGGTCTTTCCTGTTCTGCGGTTGCCATGAAATCCATCGTGCTTTCCACCGTCCCACTGCTGCTTGCGCTGGCGCCCGTCGCCCTGGCTGCCGAGCAGGCCGACCTGATCATCCGCCATGCCACCGTGGTCGACGTCGAACATGCCACCACGCACGCCGACCAGGCGGTGGTGGTGCGTGGCAACGACATTGTGGCGGTCGGCGAGGACCGGGTGATTGCGAAGGCGTGGAGCGCGTCTCAGCGCATCGATGGCAAGGGCCGCTTCCTGATTCCGGGCCTGTGGGACATGCACGTGCACTTCGGCGGCGGCCCGGAGCTGATCGAGGAAAACAAGGCGCTGCTGCCGCTGTACATCGCGCACGGCATCACCAGCATCCGCGACTGCTCCGGCGACCTGCCCGAGCAGGTGCTGCAATGGCGCGGCGAGATCGCCGACGGCACGCTTGAGGGCCCGCAGCTGTTCAGTTCCGGCGCGAAGATCGAAGGCATCAAACCGGTCTGGAAGGGCACGATGGAAGTCGGCAGCCAGGCGGACCTGGATGCGGCGCTGGCGCGCCTGAAGCGCGACCGGGTGGACTTCGTCAAGATCACCGACAGCACCCTGTCGCCGGCGTTGTTCCTGTCGGCGGTACGCGGCGCGCGCGAGAATGGCCTGCGCGCGTCCGGGCACATTCCGATGGCGCTGACGGTGCAGCAGGCAGTGGATGCGGGCATCAGCTCGATCGAGCACCTGGACTACGCCTACAAGGCGGGGGTGAAGGACGAGGCCGCCATCGCGGCGGATTTTGCCGCCAAGCGGATCGACCGCGCCGAGGCCAATCGGCGGCTGGACGCCGGCTTCGACCACGACACGGCGATGAATGCCTATCGTGGCTTCGCCGCCAAGGGCGTGTACGTCACACCCACCCTCAACGGCGGCCGCATCCTCGACTTCCTCGACCAGGACAGCCATGCGCAGGATCCGTACCTGGCCTACATCGGCCCGAAGCTGCAGGCGACCTATGCCTGGCGGGTGGAGCGTGCGGCCAAGGCAACGCCGGAACAGATCGCCGCACGGCACCAGAACTACCACCAGGTGGCGGCCGTGCTGCCGATGCTGCAGCAGGCCGGCGTGACGATCATGGCCGGCACCGATGCGGGGTTTCTCAATTCGTACAACTATCCCGGTATCGGGCTGCATGACGAGCTCAGCCTGTTCGTCAAGGAAGGCCTGACGCCGGCGCAGGCGCTGTCGGCGGCAACCCGTGCGGGTCCGGCATGGTTCGGCACGCTGGACCGCTACGGCGGCATCGCCGAGGGCAGGGCGGCCGACCTGGTGTTGCTGGACGCCAACCCGCTGCAGGACATCCAGGCAACGCGCGCGATCAACACCGTGGTGCTGCGCGGCCAGGTATACGACCGCAAGGCGCTGGATGCGCTGCTTTCGCAGACGCGCGCCAAGGTGGCCGCGTGGCAGGCGGCCACGACGAAGTAGATGGCCGTAGTGCATCGCATCGATTGAACAGGACGCCCCGCATTGCGGGGCGTTTTCATTTGTAGCCGGCGCGGCGATCCGAATGCGGATGGCCGCAATTTGTTGCAGTGACCATTGAAGCGAATTGCATTCGGTGGCTCCAGACGTGGGCGTATGTTCGCAGTCCTCGGCGACGGGCCGGTGCGATGCGCCGGACGCAGCGCCGCCGTCCCGTCGTGGAGTCCTGCAATGAAGTGTCTTCTGCTGCTTTCAGCGGCCGTTCTTCTTCCCGCCGTATGCAGTGCCGCCGCGCCGTCGATCCACGTCGGCGCCATGTACGAATACGCAGCGCCCGGCACGCGGGCGCTGCTCAAGCGCGTTCGAAACACAGGTGAGGCCACGGCGTTCGTACGTGTGCAGATCGCGGAAGTGCGCTACGCCGCAGACGGCACGTTTCAGGAAGTGCCTGTCGATACGGCCGCCTCGGGTGCGGCCGCAGGCCTGATCGCCAGCCCCTCGCGCCTGATCGTGCCGGCGCAGGGGCAGCAGGCCACCCGCCTGCTCGTGCAGGGCGACCGGAGCGCGGAGCGCTACTACCGCGTGCGCTTCGTTCCCGTGCTGCCGCGTTCCGAAGACGAGTTCGCCTTGACCGATGCGCAGCGCGACGACTACCGCAAGGAATTGTCGGCCGGCGTCAACGTGCTGACCGGGTACGGCGTGTTCGTGATCGTGCATCCCGATCAGGCGCATTACAGCGTGCAGACCGAGACCCGCGACGGGCACGTGAAGCTGCGCAATGCCGGCAACACCACCGTGGTGCTCGACGACGTGCGTCAGTGCAGTGCGACGGCCAAGGCGGCCGGGTGCTCGCCAGCGCGAAAGATCCACCTGTTGCCGCAGCGTACCGAACGCTTCACGCGGCATGCGGACCAGGTGTACCGCTTCCAGATCATTGAGGGGGATGCCCGCAAGGACGTCCTGCTCAGCCCCCTGGCTCCCTCCGGAGCCGATTCCACCCTCGGAGATGTACTGCAATGACCTTGAAAACCACCCTTCTGGCCGCCGCTGCCGCCTTGATGCTCACCCCGGGTGCCGCGATCGCCGCCACCGAGCAGTTTCCGCTGCAGGTCACCGTGGAAGCGGTTGTGCCGTCGGCCACCGGCCTGCAGATCTCGCCGGTCGGTGACTGGGCCGGCCAGACCCAGAGCATGCGCTGGAACATTGCCACCCAGCGCCTCGACCCGATCCAGCAGCAGGTCGACATGAAGAGCGGGTTGGGCGCGATCACTGCCTACCTCACCACCGACGCCATGCTGACCAGCGCCGGCAATGCGATCGACCTGACGGTCAATGTGGCCGGCCAGGCGCTGCAGGTCGGTGCCAGCAATGCCGTGGAAGTGGCCACCCCGGTCGAAGCCGCCGCCAGCAAGCGCGCGGCCGTGACCATCGTCGCCGCTGACGCCGATGCGGGCGGTTACGCGCACGGCACCTACCAGGGCAACGTTTTCATGATGTTCGAAAGCGGCACGCCGTAAGCGCGCACAGCGGCTGACAGTGCCACGGCAGCGCCTGCTGCCCCCGGAGGGGCGCCCGCGCGCCCCTCTCTTCATGCAGAGGAATGTTCACTTGCCGCGTCTGCTTCCCCTCGCCAGCGCCGTCATGCTCCAGTGCGCCAGCGCCGCCGTGCTGGCCGCGCCTGCCGCGCTGGAAAGCCTCACCCTGCTTGACCAGGCGGGCGGCTTGCCGGATGACTTTCGTGATCACTTCTTCGACGTACCGCTCGTGGTACGTGTCGAACGCGATGGCCGGTATCTCGGCGATGCCCGGGCCGTGCTCTCGCGCAGCAATACCCTGTCGCTGTTGGAATTCACCGACAGCCACGGCAGCGACCAGCCCGCCGGCGAGCGCGAGCGCTGGCTGAAGGTACTGGCGACGCCACATGCGTTGGGTGCCTGTAGGCAGGCCTGTGAGCAGGGTCTGGTTCGGCTGCACTACAGTCTCGAGAACTCGCTGTTGTCCCTCGCCACCGACACCGGCGGCCGGGCCGTGGCCGAGGTGCGCCACCATGCGCTGCCCGAAGGCGGAAGCCGCGGCCTCATCCTGCGCCACCAGCTCAATGCGTATGCGGGCGAGGGCATCGACGCGGCGGGCCGCTACGCGGTCGACGCGCTGGGCAGCCTGGGCGGGTGGACCCTGGTGGGCAACTACCAGGTGGACCGCGGTAGCGACGCAGGCGCCGAGCTGCGTCACTCCCTGCAGAACGTGTATGCGCAGCGCGAACTGCGTGACCACTTCCTGCGCGTCGGCTACTTCCTGCCGAATTTCCAGGGTGTGACCCGGCAGCCGCGCGGCGCCGGGTCTGTCAGTCGTACCGCGGTGGGCATGATGGCCGGTTCCTCCGACAGCCTTGCACGGGATTCCCGTACGCCCAGCCTGTATCCGGTCTACGTGACTGCCAATCGCGAGGGCAGCGTGGAGGTGTTCCGCGACGGCAGCCTGATCCTGACCCAGCCGCTGCAGCCTGGCCTGCAGCAGCTCGACACCCGGCGGCTGCCGGGCGGCATCTACGAGGTGGAGCTCCGGGTGATGGAAGACGGCCGCGAGAGCGCGCGCGAGACCACCGTGATCCACAAGCCGGGCAACTGGCGCGATCCGAGCCGACGCTGGCGGTACAGCGCATACGCCGGCCTGCAGCACACCCTGCTGGACGGAATTGGCGATCCGGGTGCGGGCGGCGTCGCCGCAGGTGGCATCCTCAACTACCTTGCCCATCCGCGTGCGGTGGTCGGACTGTCCGGGCAGCATCTGGAGGGGGCGCGTTCGTTTGCCGGCTCGGTCGACTGGCAGATCGATGGCAGGTCGAACCTCTACACCAATGCGTACACGGGGGGCCATGGCAGCGGGGTGGACCTGCAGGGAGTGTGGCGCTATCGCCATGGCAACGCGATCGTCTCGCACAATCGCAGCTGGCAGGAGCGTCGGCGGCCCGGCGACGACACGCTTCTGCCGATGCCGCCAGGCGCGCCGCCGCCGAAGACCCGCTCGGGTTGGTTGCGGACAAGTGCGCTGGGCATCAACCATCGGCTGAGCGACAGCAGCCATCTCGCGGCACGCATCTCGCATCACACGGGTATCAGCGAGGGCGTTGGCGTGGACCTCTCGTTCAGCCGCCGCCAGCGCCTGTTCGGCAGCGATGCCAGTTGGCGTGCCTCCGTGTTCGACCGCCCGGCCAACGCGAGCAGCGGCATGCAACGCAACCGGGGAATCGACTTCACCCTGAATATCGCGCTTGGCCGCGAGGGGCGTCGGTACACCGGCAGCCTCGGCAGTCGTGGCACCACCGATGGTGGGCGCACCCTGTACGCCAGCGCGGGCGCGCAGCAAAGCCATGCGCGCGGCCTGCTGCGCAGCGTGGCCGGCCAAGCCACGCTCGACAGCGACGGGTTGGGATTCAGCTCAACCACGCTGTTCGAGCACCCGGCATTGCGAGGCGACGTGCATGCGCAGCGATCCTCGCTGGGCGGCACCCTGAGTGGTGGCCTGAATCTCGACAGCACCCTGGCCATCGGCGGGGGCAGGCTGGCCATGGCCGGCGGGGGGCAGGTGGGCGGCGTCGATACCGGGATGATCGTGGACGTCAGTTCGGAGCTCGTCGGTGTCGCCCTGCGCGCGTACGACACGCGCGGGGGCGCTTACCCGCTGCTGCCGGGGCGCAACTTCCTCCCGGTCTCCGCCTACCGTAGCGGGGCACTGCAGCTCGACTTCGAGGGGCGGGAGGCGCCCGCCGCGACGATCCAGCCCACGACGCTGGACTACCACCTCAACAAGGGCGGAGTCGCCTACGGCACGGTCGAGGTGCTGCAGACCTTCACCGTTATGGGGCACCTAAGGGATGCGGCGGGTCAGCCATTGGCGGGGGCGCACGTGATCAACCACGCCGGACGCAGCGTTGCCGAGGCCGATGGGTTCTTTGCGCTGGAGATGAGTGCGCGGCAGCCGACCCTGGAGGTGCGCCACCCGCGCGTGGCCACGTGCAGCTTCGAGCTCGACGGCACCACCACGCGCCCGCAGGGTGATACGTGGCTGGCCGGCATCCTGCAGTGCCCACCGTCCCCGACCACCGTGCAGCGCGGCCTGGCCGCACCGGCTGCTGGAGCAACACCATGATCCGTCACCTATGTTCAACCGTCGCGCGACATCGCCTGCAGTTCGGGCTGGGAGTGCTGGCCCTGCTTGCCGGCCTCGCCAGTGCGCAGGCGGCCGACATCTACATCACGGCCGACTTCAAGCCTGACATCGACAACTCGAACCAGCGCGAGTTCGTCAATACCACCCCGTGGTCCGGTGTGTGCGTGGGCACCCACCAGGCGGCGTGCATCAACAACAACTGGTGGAGTATCGATACGAAGGTCCGCGGCACCAAGCAGGGGATCCGCGAGGCAACCTACGGCCCGAACGGTTTCTACATCGGCATGCCCGCGCCACGCACGGTACGCGTCACCTCGGAGGATGGGCTGCACACGTTCGACCTCGGCTTCAACATCATCGGCGCGGCGATGCGGTTGGTGGACGCGGACGGTGACGGACCCCGCGAGCCGGCCTCGTCGGGGAATCCCAGCAACTGCGACCTGGGGCTGAAGAATACCAGCGCCCTCAATCGCACCGTCATGCGCATGTTCCTGCGCCGCGACGGTGGGGACGGTGTCGTGGCCTGTGCACTGCACTGGATTTCCACCAACAACTATCTGATCACCGAGTTCGACTTCACCTACAAGCTGACCACGCCGGCGCCGCTGGCGATGCGCAGTGGGCTGTACACCGGCATGACGACGTTTCGCGTGGGCGGCACCGGCGAGGGCGCGGATTTCGATCTTGGCAACGGCGTGGCACTGGACGACAACCTGGTGAACGTCCACTTCCGGCTCGATGTGGAGCACGCCTTCCAGCTCGACCTTCCGCCCGGCAGCGATCGCGCCGTGCTCGCGCCGAAGAGCGGGTGGACCCAGTGGAGCGATCACGGCATCGTGCCGACGCGGCTGGAACGCGAGCTGCCGTTCGCGCTGAGCAGTTCGGGGCAGTTCAGCGTGTCGCTGCAGTGCCAGCATCCGCTTGCGGACGGGCGTTGCGCGATTCGCAACATGACGGTGGATGCCGAGGATGCGCCGTTGGATATCCGGCTCACGCTGCCGGGGTTCCACGATGCGGTGACCGGGGCGGATGCGCTGGGGGTGGCATTGACCACGACCATGGTCCCGCCCGTGCTGACCGCGGATGCATTCGTCATTCGCCGTCCCTCGCGTCTGCACTTCGCGGTCAACGGCGAGGCAGTCACCACCATGTTGGCGCATCCGGGCAGTCATTACCGGGGTGATGTCACCGTGATCTTCGACGCCACGCCATGATCACGCTCGCCCGCATGTCCACGCTGCGACAGTGATGTGACGACAGCAAGCCAGGTAATGAACTGTTTACCGACATGTGTGAGGTGTCTATGCGCTGGTCGCTTGAACGCACGCTGCGGTAACGCGGCGTTGCCTAGTGTGGGTTCACCGGCATCACTCTCGACGCCGAACATTCGGAGACAGTCATGGGTAACCAGCAGAATCCGCAGCAGGGCCAGCAGAATCCGCAGCAAGGCCAGCAGAACCAGCAGAACCAGAAAGACCAGCAGGGCGACAAGCAGCGGCAGGGCCAGCAGCAACAGCAGGACGCTGACCAGAAGCGCGAGCGCAACCAGCAGGGCGGCCAGCAGGAAGAAGAAGAATAAGCTCCTGCCAAGATGGAATAACCAACGTCCGGCCCGTGGCCGGACGTTTCGTTTGTGGGAGGTGGTGGCGTGGCCGCTGGCGTATCATTCGGCTCCCTGTGGCGCGCCTCTGGCGTCGCCGTCCGCAAAGGAATGTTGATGAAGTCTGCTTCGTTGTCGTGCGTGCTGGTTGCCGGTGTCGCGTTCTCGTCCAGTGCTGTTGCTTCTGACAGGCCCGAGACCCTCGAGGCGCTGATCGAGCGGAGCGCGCGCATCACCATCACCCAGGCCTTGCCTTCCGGCGGTGCGGCGGATCATGCGGTGATCGAGCAGTTCGCCAATGGCGACATGCTGGTGCGGCACGGCAGCGGGGGCGGCGTGCCGATCGTGCTCACGATCTGCAAGCGCGCCACCTTCCTCAACACGGCGCCGGACAAGGCGGGCGCTGCACCGCTGGCGGGCAACCAGCTGCGGGCCATCCGCGGCGCCCAGTACATGGGAGCGCTTGCCGGGATGGCGATGCTGACCGGCGTGGCGGGCAGGGAGGCCGAACTTCCGGCCGCCGGGGCGTCGATCCGCACGGAGAAGACGACGTCATGGGCGTACGGCAAGGAGCGATATGCGCTCGAGGTTTCCCGCGACGCCGACGGTCAGGTCCGGGTGCAGGCGACCAAGATCGCGACCGAGACCACAACGCCAGCGTCCGGCCCCGGTGATCTGTTCAGTACCGACGACGATCGCGCGGCGCGGCTGGCCGAGCTGGAGCCGGTGGGGACCCGGCGCGAGATGGTGGTGTCCCCGCAGGCGCGTGCTGCGGAACTGTCGGCGACACTGCCGCTGCTTGGCTGGGTGGACGCCAGCGGTGACACGTACGCCAGCGTGGCCGAGGCGCGGGACGGAGAGTCGGGTTGCGGCAAGTGATACCCATTCGCATTTACGGTACACTGGGCTGATCGCCTTGCCGTGAGTCTTGCCTGTCGTGCTTTCCTGCCTGATACCTTCGTTGTCCCCCTGGCTTCGCACCGTTGGCGTGGCGGCGGCACTTGGCATGGTCGCGGCGGCACCGGTCGCCGCGCAGCAGCGCAATCCGTTGCAGAAAGTGGGTGAGACGGTCCTCGACCAGCCCGCGCAGAGTTACCGCTTCGAGCGTTTCGTGATCGAAAGCGGTACGCCGGCACGCCGTTGGCGGGTGAACGTTGGGGTGCCCACGCAGAAAGCCGCCAAGGCAGCGCCGGTGCTGTACATGCTGGATGGCAACGCGGCGGCCATGGTCTTCGACCAGGCGCTGCTCGCCGACCTCGCCGCGCATGCGGCACCGGTCCTGGTGTTCATCGGCTACGACAACGACCTGCGCATCGATTCCCCGGCGCGCACGATCGACTACACCGCCTGGGTGGATACCGCCGACGATGAGAACGGCGCGCCGCAGTCCAGCGGTGGCGGTGCGCAGGCCTTCCTGGACGTGATCCAGCAGCGCATCCAGCCGGAAGTGGAACGCCGTGCCCGGGTGGACCTGAAGCAGCAATCGCTGTGGGGCCACTCGCTGGGCGGGCTGTTCGTGCTGAGCACGCTGTATACCCGACCGACGGCATTCCAGAATTATGTGAGCGCCAGTCCGTCGCTGTGGTGGAGCCAGGGTGCGCCGCAGGGCGCGATGGAACACCACTTCATTGCCGAACCATCGCCGGCACGCGTGTGGCTGATGCTGGGCGGCGACGAGCGCAGCGGCAACCGCGGCGTGCGCGACATGACCAACCCGCGTGTCGTGGCGCATCTGCGCCGGATCGCGGGCGCAACGCCGGATGCCGCGTACACGTTGAGCCAACGCCTGGCGCGCGTGCCCGGCGTGCAGGTCAGCTACCGCGAATTCCCCGGGCTCGGCCACGGGCCGATGCTGCCGGCGTCGCTGAAGGCGACCCTGGCCGCGCTGTATGGCGCGGCCGACCGCAGTGCCGCGCCGTCCGCTACGGCGGCGGACGCACCTGCCGATTGATCGAGTTCCTCTTACCCAGGCAATGCGTGGCCACGCGCCACCGCCGCAGCGATGCGGCCACGCCAAGGCAACCCTTGTGACACGCGCCGCTGGCGCGCCCCTACAGAAGGAGTCTGCTATGTCCCGATTCGTTTCCCTCCCGCGCGTTGCCGCGTTGAGCCTTGCACTGTCGCTGCTCACCGGTGCGGTGTCCGCCCAGCCGGTGTTCGACGCGCCGGCCAATGGCTTCCGCGGCACGGTCAGTGCCCGCAATGAGAACGTGGTGGCCGGCAGCACCGCCGAAGTCACCGGGCGCGCGTTCGTGCCTGGCCAGCAGGTGACGCTGCTGCGCGGCGAGACCGTGCTCAACGCCACGCCCTATGTGGTCGACGCGCAGGGCAACTTCAAGGCCAGCGTGGTCGTGCCGCTCGACGCCGTTCCCGGCCAGCACCCGCTGGTGGTGCGCGCCAGCCAGCCGGCGGCCGCCACGGTGGTGGCGCTGCGGGTGTCGCCGAATCTGCCGCTGAGCGGGCAGCAGGACTTCAGCCAGCGCTCCGCAAAGCTGGTGCAGGGGCTGTACCAGAGCAGCTACAGCGCTGCCAGCAACGCGTTGTTCGTGACCTCGGCGGTGGGTCGTCCGCCGGTAACGCAGTCGCAGTTGCTGAAGGTGGACCCGAAGACGCTGAAGGTGATGAAGGCGATCACTCCGGCGCAGGTGCCCGATGCGAAGGGCGGCAGCGTGTTCGCGGTCTACGGCGTCGGCGTGGACGACGCCAACGGCAACGTGTGGGTCAGCAACACCCGCCAGGACACGGTGGCGGTGTATCGCCAGTCGGACCTGTCGCTGGTGCACCAGTTCCCGGTCGGCGCGGTGCCGCATGCCCGTGACGTGGTGGTGGATGCCAGGCGTGGCAAGGTGTTCGCCTCGGCGGCCGGTGAAGACCATCTGTCGGTGTTCGATGCGAAGACCTTCGCGGCGCTGACCCCGATCCCCCTGGCCTCGGGCGTGGACGGCGAGAAGTTCGTGCCGATGAGCCTGGTCCTGGACGAGGCCGGCGGCAAGCTGTTCACCGTGAGCATCGGTACGCCCGAGGCGGCCGTGATCGACGTCGCCAGCGGTCAGGTGGACAAGGTGATCGACCTCGGCAACGCGATCAGCGCGTCCGGCGTTGCCTTCGATGCGAAGCACAACCGCCTGTACGTGGCCTCGCAGGGCACCGACAACCTGCTGATCGTGGACGTGGCCAGCGGCAAGGTGCTGCACGATGTCGCGGTGGGCGCGGGCGCACTGAACGTGGCCTTCGATCCGGTCGCCGGCCTGGCCTACGTCACCAACCGCGGCGCCGGCACGGTGACGGTGGTGGATGGCGCCGGCAAGGTGGTCGGCAACCTCGACGGCGGCACGTTCCCGAACCACGTCCGTGAGGACGGGAAGGGCAATGTGTTCGCGGTCAACAAGTCGCGCGGCGCGGAAGACCCCAAGGGCGACCGCATCACCCGCATCACGCCGACCCGCCGTTGAGGGTCCCTGCGCGCGCGGCAACCGTGCTGCGCGCGCGCCAGTGGAGAGGTTTTATGTTGAGTCTTTCGTCCGCACACCGGAGCGTGCTCGTGCTGGCCTTGGCGGGTGTGCTCGCCGGCTGTGGTGGCAAGCCCGCCGATGAAGTTGCGCCCGGTGCCGCGGTTGATGCGCCGGCTGCTGCGGCGGGATCCACTCCCGCGGCGTTGCCACAGGGCTGGCTGCATCTGGTCGGCACCGATGTGCCCGCCAGCACGGGCCTGACGCCGGTGCTGCCGGTGACGGTGCGCTCCGACGATGGCGAGCAGGTCACCGTCACCGATACCGCGCGGATCGTGGCCGGTGGCGACGATGTGATCGCGGTGATCGAGGCATTGGGCATGGGCGGGCAGGTGTATGCGGCACCGATGCGCTCGGCCACCGAGGCCGGCCGCAAGGCGCCGAAGCAGTTCCTGTTCAACCGTACCACCGGCGTGGAGGGCGTGCTCAGCCTGGAAGGCTCGCTGTTCCTCGGCAACAGCCTGCGCCGCCACACCGAACTCGCGAAGAAGCTGCGCGGTGCGGGCGAGGCGGCGGTCGTGATTGATGATCTGCAGCCGGCGCCGGACAAGGTGCGCAAGGTGGCCGCGGCACTGGGTGTCGCGGCGGCGGGTGAGGCGCTGGCGACGAAGGTGCAGGCGCAGCTGGATGAGGCGGCGGCGATTGCGGCCGCCAGCACACGCCATCCGCGCGTGATCCATCTTTCGGCGACCGGTGCCGGCGGCGCGCCCACAGTGGCCGGCGCCGACAGTGCGTCCGGTGCACTGATCGCACTCGCCGGTGGCGTCAACATCGGCACCGAAGCGGGCGTGGCCAATTACTCCGCGCTGAGCAACGAAGGCGTGGTGGCGGCGGCACCGGAGGTGATCCTGGTGACGGAGAACGATCTGCAGCTGTTCGGCGGCGAGGCGGGGCTGTGGAAGGCCTACCCGACGCTGAAGCAGACGCCGGCGGGCGCGGCCAACCGGGTGTGGGTGATGCCGGACGTGCAGCTGAAGTCGGCCAGTGTCGGCTCGGGCAGCGGTGCGGTGGTGTTGGCGACGGCGCTGGCGGCGCTGCCGACGCCGTGAGGGGGCGGCAGTGAGGGCGCGCAACAGGCGCCGCGCAGGTGGCTGGGTGCTGGGGATGATGGCACTGGCACTGCTGGGCGCAATCCTGGCCTCGTTCGCGGTCGGGCCGCTGCGCTTGCCGCCGCTGGAGGTGGTGCAGGCGATGGCGGTCAAGCTGGGGATGCTGGATCCGTCGCAGGTGAGCCAGCGCGATATGGCGGTGGTCTGGAACCTGCGCATTCCGCGGGCGCTGTTGGGCGCGTTGGTGGGGGCGTCGCTGGCGATGGCCGGGGCGAGCCTGCAGGGCCTGTTCGGCAATCCGCTGGCCGATCCGGGCATCGTGGGGGTGACGCAGGGGGCGGCGCTCGGCGCGGTGGCGGCGATCGTGCTCGGTGCGGGCAGCGTGGGTGGCTTGACCCTGCCGCTGGCGGCGTTCGCCGGGGGCGCGGCGGCGATCAGCCTGACCTATGCGCTGGCGCGGCCCGGGCGCAACGGCGGCACGGCGACGCTGCTGCTGGTGGGGATCGCGATGGCGGCATTTTGTTCGGCGGCGATCGGGTTCCTGACCTACATTGCGAGCGAGAGCGAGCTGCAGTCGCTGGTGTTCTGGCAGATGGGATCACTCGCGCAGGCGGATTGGGCGGACGTGGCGGCGGCGTTGCCGGTGTTCGTTCTGGGCACGTTCGCGCTGCTGCGGCTGGCGACGCCGCTGGACATGCTGGCGCTCGGGGAGCGCCAGGCGCAGCACCTGGGGCTGGATGTGCGCCGCACGCGGCTGAAGCTGATTGCGTTCAGTGCGCTCCTGGTCGGGGCGGCGGTGGCGTTTGCCGGCTCGATCGGTTTCGTGGGGCTGGTGGTGCCGCACGTGGTGCGGATGCTCGTGGGGCCGGGGCACCGCTGGTTGCTGCCGGTGTCGGCGGTGACCGGTGCATTGTTGATCGTGGTGGCCGATACGGCGGCACGTACGCTGGATCCGCCCGCGGAGATTCCGCTGGGGCTGTTCTCGGCGGCGTTGGGGGCGCCGTTCTTCCTGTGGCTGGTGCTGCACCAGCGCCGGCGTGGTGCGGTATGACGGCACCCTTTCTTCAGCTGGACGGAGTGGGGGTGCGCTATGGAGAGCGCGACATCCTTCATGACATCCATCTGGGTTTCGTGCCTGGGACGCTGACGGCGTTGGTGGGGCCGAACGGGGCAGGCAAGTCGACGCTGCTGGCGGTGGCCAGTGGCGATGTGGTGGCCGATGCCGGCAGGGTGGTGCTGCACGACCGGCCCATCGCGCAGTGGAAAGCGATGCTGCTGGCACGCGAGCGCGCGGTAATGCCGCAGGACCATGCGGTGCGTTTTGCCTTCACGGTGGAAGAAGTGGTGGCGATGGGGAGGCTGCCGCATCCGGCCGATGCGACGCGTGATGCGGCGCTGGTCGAACACGCGCTTGGCCAGGCAGAGATGCACGCGCTGCGCCAGCGCGAGGTGCAGACGCTGTCCGGTGGCGAGGCAGCACGGGCAACGTTCGCGCGGGTGCTTGCACAGGACACGCCGTTGCTGCTGCTGGACGAGCCGACGGCGGCGCTGGACCTTCGCCACCAGGAGCGCACGCTGCGCGCGGTACGCGGGCTGGCCGATGCGGGCGCGTGCGTGATCGTGGTGGTGCACGACCTCAACCTGGCCGCAGGCTATGCGGACCGTATCGTGCTGCTGGAGCAGGGCAGGGTGGCGGCCGATGGCACGCCGGACGAGGTGTTGACGCGCGAGCACATCGAGCGCGTATACCAGCAGCCGGTGCTGGTGCTGCGACATCCGCAGCGCAACGTACCGCTGGTGGTGGTGGCTGACCCGGCGTTGTAACGCCGTCTGGCTATCGCCGACTGGGTAGAGCCGACTGTTAGTCGGCTGCTGCTCCTTGGTTGCCACGCATGGCGTGGCACTACGGGCTTTCGTTCGGCACTGCTTGGTTGCCACGCATGGCGTGGCACTACGCGCGCGGATTACCAGCCGAAGGTGGCCGTGGCCGTCACGGTACGGCCGCTGCCGTAATAGCACGACGACACACCGGTGCAGGTCGACACATACCGCTTGTCCGCCAGGTTGCTGGCGTTGAGCGCCAGCTGTACATGGGTGTTGCCGTGCTGGCCGAGGTCATAGCGCAGGGCGGCGTCGAACAGGGTGTAGGACGGAATGCGGTACAGGTTGGCGCTGTCGCCGTAGCTGACGCCGTTGTAGCGCGCGCCCGCAGCCAGGCTTAGGCCACGCAACGCGCCGGCCTGGAAGGTGTAGTCGGCCCAGAACGAGGCGCTGTAGTCGGGCACCATGGCCAGCTGCTTTCCCCTGTATGCCGCTGATTCCAGCATTTCGGAGTCCATGCGCGAGGCAGCGCCGATCAGGCTCAGGCCATCGATGGGGGTGATGCGGCCTTCCAGTTCAATGCCGCGCACGCGGCCCTCATCGCCCTGGATGGAGCAGGTGGCGGTGCCGGTGGCGCCGCAGTTGCGATGGCTGGCGACGGGGTCGTCGACGATCATGTTCTCCTGGCGCAGGTCGTACACGGCCAGGGTCACGAGGCCGTCAACGCTGGCCGGCTGATACTTCAGGCCGGCCTCCCATTGCGAACCGGTGACCGGGTCGAACGCGGTCTGAGTGAAGCTGTCCAGTGGCGATTTGGTGGAGGGCTGGAAGGATTCGGCGTAGCTGACGTACGGGGTGAGGCCGTTCTCGAACACGTACAGCACGCCCGCGCGGCCGGTGAACGCTTCGTTCTTGATCACGCTGTGCGCACCCGGCTGGGAGATGCCGGTGGCGATGTTGCGGGTGGCGCTCAGGGTATCGTCCTTGGTCCAGTCGTAACGACCGCCCAGGGTCAGCCGCCAGTTGCCGGCGGCCAGCTGGTCCTGCAGGTACACGCCGCTCTGCCGGTTGATGCCGGCGGTGGGTGTTTCGGTGGTGACGGTGGGCTGGTAGGGGGAGTAGACCGGGTCGAAGATGTCGATGGCGCGCGGGTTGGTCATCGCGCTGCGCACGCCTTCCCAGTCCGCCCGCTGCCAGTCCCAGCCGAGCAGGACGGTGTGGTCGACGGCACCGGTGCTGAAGCGCGCCTGCAGGCGGGTGTCGAAGGTGTCGCCGTCGGAATCGCCGGTGCCCTGTACGCCGCGGCGGTTCTGGGTGCGGCCGTCGGCGTTGAGCGCGCCGAAGGTCACTACACCGCGGTAGAGCGAATCGACGTGGGTGCGGCGTGCGTTCTGGGTCAGGGTGAGATGGTCGTTGAACTGGTGTTCGAACATCCAGCCGGCGGTCCACAGGGTGCGGTCGAAGGTGTTCCAGTCCGGCTGGCCGATGAAGGTGCTGTTCTTCATGTGGCCGTAGGGCGTGGCGTTGAGGGTGCCGGCCATGGGCAGGAACTGGTAGGTCGAGCCGCCGTTGTCCTTCTGGTACATGCCGAGCAGGGTCAGGCGGGTGCGTTCGGCGATCTGCCAGGTGTAGCTGGGCGCCAGGAACCAGTGTTCCTGCGCGGTGTGCTTGATCTGGGTATCGCCGTCGCGATACAGGCCGACCAGCCGCAGGAGATGGGCGTTGTCGGCGGTGCCGGTGCCGACGTCGAACGCGGCGTTGTACTGGCCGTTGGCATCCACGCCCAGTCGCAGCAGCTGCTGCTGGTCCGGGGTGGGGGTCTTGCTGACCTGGTTGACCATGCCACCGGGTGCGACCTGGCCGTACATCACGGCGGAAGGGCCCTTGAGCACTTCGACCCGCTCGAGGTTCCAACTGTCGAACATGCTGCGGTTCCACTGGCTGCCCTGCGGTGCGCGCATGCCATCCAGGGTTACGTTGTTGGCCCAGCTGCCCGCATCGAAACCGCGGATCCGGAAGTCATCCACGCGGTTGTCGATACCACTGCTTTCCAGGCTCACACCCGCCAAATAGCGCATGGCGTCGTTGAGCGACTGCACGCCACGCGCATCCAGTTCGGCGCGTTCGATCACGGCGACGGATTGGGGCGTTTCCGCGATGCTGGTGCTGGTCTTGGTGGCGCCGCTGGTGCTGTTGGCGGCGCGGTAGGCGTTGACCTGTACGGCATCCAGCGCAGTGGCGTTCTGCGCGAGGACGGCCGGTGCCGCGGTGGCGCTGGCGATGCAGCAGGCGAGAGCGAGCAGGTTGGGGCGCAACCGGCGGGGCGAAACGGGGAAGGCAGTCATGGGGGATCCGGTACCAAAAGAACGTTGGCGCTGGCCAACCGCACGTGGCCCGGGCCACTGCCAGCGTCGTTGTTGTCGCGAAGCGACGTTGGCTGGGTATTCTAGGGACTTTCGGGCGCAATGCAATTGCGACCTATTCGCATATACGAGACTGGAACGGGCAGGGTTTGTTGCTCCAGGTGTGGGTTTTCGTCGGCGGTGGCCGTCAGTGTTCCATCTGTGTGGCGCAAAACCGCTTGCAAGCGACGATAAGAGGTCTAGAATTCGCCGCAGATCCTCTCAACCACCGCCATGAACTCGATGCCGCTCCTGACGTTTTTTACCCTTACCCGCGCTTTCGCGGGACGGGCGCGTCTGCCTCGCGGCTCCTCTGGCGGCTGATCGATACCGATCACCGCAGGACCCCAGACAGAGCGCCCATCGGGCGCTCTTTTCGTTTCCGGGCTTCACGGCCCACCGTTGCACAACCGCATGAAGGAGAACGTGCCATGCACCAGATCGCCGAGCCCCAAACCTGGCCGCACGCCCGTTAGCCAACGGCGGCGTGCGGCTCCCTGATGTTGGCAGCGAGATCCAAATCATGAACACCCAGACCCAGAACCTTCGTCGCAACCTCGGCATCATTGCCCATATCGACGCCGGCAAGACCACCCTTACCGAACGCCTGCTGTGGAAAACCGGCGAGATCCATCGCGTCGGCGAAGTCCACGATGGCGCAGCGACCACCGACTTTTCGGCGATCGAGCGCGAGCGCGGCATCACCATCGGCGCAGCAGCCGTGCAGGCGCATTGGGCGCCGCGTGGCGAGGCCATCCATCACCTCACCCTGATCGACACCCCGGGCCATATCGACTTCGCCATCGAGGTCGAGCGCTCGCTGCGTGTGCTCGACGGCGCGGTGGCGGTGTTCTCCGCCGTCGATGGCGTACAACCGCAGTCCGAGACGGTATGGCACCAGGCGCGCCGCCACGGGGTGCCGATGATCGCGTTCGTCAACAAGATGGACCGCATCGGCGCCTCCTTCGACCGCGTGCTGGCGCAACTTGAAGACAAGCTGCAGGCGCGGCCATGGGCGCTGGGCGTGCCGTTGGGCGCCGAAAGCCAGTTCAGCGGCTGGGTCGACCTGGTCGACCGCATGACCGTGCGCTGGGACGATGCCGGTACGCCGACGCGTTCGCCGTGGACCGACGACGAGCGGGCCGAGTGGGAGCCGCGTCGGCTGCTGCTGGTCGAAGCCGTTGGCAATCACGACGACGCGCTGGCCGAGGCGTGGCTGGACGGCGCCGACATCGACGCCAGCACGCTGCGCGCTGCGTTGCGTCGGGCAACGCTGGCCGGTGCAGGCGTGCCGGTGCTGGCCGGCGCCGCGTTCAAGAGCAAGGGCATCGAGACGCTGCTGGACGCCGTGGTGGATTATCTGCCGGCACCGGAAGATCGGCCGGCGGTAGTGGCGGCTGCGGCGGACGGCGAGGTGAGCCTGCCGCCGGACCCAGCCGGTCCGCTGGCGGCACTGCTGTTCAAGATCACCCACCAGAACCACGGTGCGTTGAGCTTCGTGCGGGTGTACTCGGGCACGTTGCGGGTCGGCGATGCGTTGGCCAGTTCGCAGCATGCGCAGGGTCGCCGGGTCAGCCGGCTGGTGCGCGTGCAGGCCGACCAGACGCACGACATCAAGCAGGCGGTGGCCGGCGACATCGTGGCGGTGCTGGGCTGGAAGGACGCGGTGAGCGGTGAAACGCTGAGTGCGCCCTCACGCCCGCTGCTGCTGGACACCATCCAGGCGCAGCAGGCGGTGTTGGCGTGGCGGTTGACGGCGGAGAAGTCGGCCGACCTGATCCGGATCAGCCAGGGTCTGTCGAGCCTGGCCCAGGAAGATCCGTCGTTCCGTGTCGACACCGATCCGGACAGCGGTGAAACCCTGGTCTGGGGCATGGGCGAATTGCACCTGGAGGTGATGGTCGAGCGGTTGCGCACGGAATGGAACGTCAACGTCACCACCGGCGCGCCGCGCGTGGCCTACCAGGAAACCCTGCGGCAGGCGTTGCGCGGGGTGGAAGGCAAGGTGGTCAAGCAGACCGGCGGCCAGGGCCAGTTCGCCCGGGTGCTGATCGACGTGACGCCGCGCGAGGACGGCGAGGTGCACTTCGTGGACCGTACCGTGGGCGGGGTGATTCCGCGCGGTTTCGTGGCAGCGGTGGAGAAGGGCGTCCGTGCGGCGTTGTCGGAAGGGCCGAAGGGCCATCCGGTGGTCGGTATCGAGGTGACCCTGGTCGACGGGCAGACCCATGCCAAGGACTCGTCGGACATGGCCTTCCACCGCGCCGGCAGCGAGGCCGTCAAAGCCGCGTTGCTGCAGGCCGGTACGCGCCTGCTGGAGCCGGTGATGGAAGTGCAGATCCACGTGCCGTCGGTGAATGTCGGCGACGTGGTCGGCGACCTCAACCGCCGCAGCGGCCGCATCGCGTCCATCGAGGACCAGGGCGGCCGTGCCGAGGTGGTGGGCTACGCGCCGTTGGCGCAGTTGTCGGGCTACACCACCTCGCTGCGCTCGCTGACCCAGGGCCGCGCATCGAGCGACATGCGCCTGAACGGCTACGAAGAGGTACAAGCCGCTTGAGATAGAAGGAAAAGGCAGGGGAGCCGGTTTACCGGCTCCCCAACGCAGCCACCCATGGGGTGGCTCTACGGAGGTTGATTGAAATCCCGATGGGCCCGTAACAATTCGTAGTGCCACGCCATGCGTGGCAACCGCGCGCAGCGTGGCACAAGCGCCCGAAGACGATTCCCAACCGTCTGCGTCATTGCAACCAACGTTTAGACCAACCGAAGCCACCCCACAGACCTTCATGACCGCGGCCAAGGCAAACATCCCAAACAACCGGTCAATTACACTACGTGCATCTGTTTCAGGAGCACGTCATGACCACCCCCCATTTCTATCCTGTCGGCACCCCCGGCCAGCCCTGGGGCGACACCGAACGCGCGGCCTGGCGCTCGCGCCAGGTGGTGCAGCGTCATTACGCCGCCGATGTGGTCGCGGTACTGAACGCGCTGCCCAATACGCTGGACGTGGTCCAGTACGGCCAGCTCGAATCCATCACCGACACCTATCCGCTGTTGCTGGCCATGAGCCGCGACTGGGACCCTGCATTGCCGACCGCCCTGGTCACCGGCGGCGTGCACGGCTACGAAACCAGTGGCGTGCACGGCGCGCTGCAGTTCCTGCGCGAACACGCCCACGAATATGCCGGTCGCCTGAATCTGATCGTCGCCCCGTGCGTATGCCCCTGGGGCTACGAGCGCATCCAGCGCTGGAACCGCGATGCATTCGATCCCAACCGCAGCTTCCGTGACGGTGGCCTGATCGTCGAGTCCGCCTCGCTGATGAACTGGATCGCCGCGCGCGATGACCAGTTGCTGGTGCATCTGGACCTGCATGAGACCACCGACAGCGATGCCAACGAATTCGATCCCGCACTGGCCTCGCGCGACGGCAAGGCGTGGGTGCCGGAATCCATCCCCGACGGTTTCTATGTGGTCGGCAACAGCGAAAACCCGGAACCGGCGTTCCAGAAGGCGCTGATCGACGCAGTGGCGCCGATCACCCACGTTGCCCCGGCCGATGCGCACGGCAACCTGGTCGGCCTGCCGCTGCAGTCGCCGGGCGTGGTGTGGGGCGAATCGCGTTCGATCGGCGCCTGCGCCGGCTTCACCCATGCGCGCTTTGCCACCACCACCGAGGTGTACCCGGACAGCCCGCGCACGACCCCGGCACAGTGCAACGCGGCCCAGGTGGCGGCGGTGCGGGCGGGACTGGATTTCGCACTGGCAAACGGCTGAGCCGGCGCAACGGCGACCGGCAGCATCGCCGGCGCCGACACTGTCCAGGATCCGACCTGGCAGGGCTTTGCCGGTCGTTGTCTGGGCAGTAGGGGGTGCCTGCAACAGGATGAACAGGGCTGTTTGACGGATATCGGATAGTCGCTCCGCAAGTGCGCAGATATGCGGGAAATACTGAGCCGCATCTCACGTCGACGTTACGATTTATTCGCCATCCTGAATGCCCAACCTGCATGCGGACGCTGGCCATGTCCTCGAACGTCGTGAAGATGACGCGCACGCAACTGACCGCCATGGTGGTAGGCGGCATGATCGGCGCAGGCATATTTTCCCTTCCCCGCACCTTCGCCAGCGCTACCGGGCCCCTGGGCGCGGTCGTCGCCTGGACCATCGCCGGCCTGGGCATGTACACGCTGGCCCGCGTCTTCCAGATGCTGGCCGAACGCAAACCCGACCTGGACGCGGGCGTGTTCGCCTACGCCAAGGAAGGGTTCGGCAACTACCCGGGCTTCCTTTCCGCATTCGGTTACTGGATCGGCAGCTGTATCGGCAACGTTTCGTACTGGGTGCTGATCAAGTCCACGCTCGGCGCGTTCTTCCCGATCTTCGGCGACGGCAATACCGTGGTGGCGATCCTGGTGGCATCGGCGGGCATCTGGCTGTTCCACTTCATGATCCTGCGCGGCGTGCAGCAGGCCGCCGCCATCAACAAGATCGTCACCATCGCCAAGGTGATTCCCATCGTGGTGTTCCTGGTCATCATGGCCTTCGCGATGAAGATGGACGTGTTCCAGTTCAACTTCTACGGCGGTGGCCTGGAGGGCGGCATCTTCGAGCAGGTCCGCGCGACGATGCTGGTCACCGTCTTCGTGTTCCTGGGCATCGAGGGGGCCAGCGTGTACTCGCGCTACGCCAAGGAGCGCAAGGACGTGGGCGCCGCCACCATCACCGGCTTCCTGGTGGTGACCACGCTGATGGTGCTGGTGACCCTGCTTCCGTTCGCGGTGCTGGAGCGGGCCGACATCGCCGGCATGCGCCAGCCGTCCATGGCCACCGTGCTTGAAGCCGTGGTGGGCCATTGGGGCGCGGTGTTCGTCAGCGTCGGGTTGATGGTGTCGGTGCTGGGCGCGTACCTGGCGTGGTCGCTGATCTGCGCCGAGGTGCTGTCGGCGGCGGCACGCACCAAGGACATGCCCGCGATCTTCGCGCGGGAAAACGCCAACGGGGTGCCGTCGGCGGCGCTGTGGGCGACCAACATCATCATCCAGCTGATCGTGATCAGTACCTACTGGTCACGCGATGCGTTCTCGCTGATGCTCAACCTGACGAGTGCCATGTCGCTGATTCCGTTCCTGCTGGTGGCCGCCTACGGCCTGCAGCTCACGCGGCGCGGCGAGACCTACAACGAACGGCCCAACGAGCGCGGGCGCGACCTTACCCTGGCGGTGCTGGCCACGATCTACACCACATTCCTGCTGTATGCCGGTGGCATCAAGTTCATCGTGCTGTCGGCGGTGCTGTACGCGCCCGGCAGCCTGCTGTACTTCTGGGCGCGCCATGAGCAGGGCCAGAAGATCTTCACCAAGGCATCGGACTGGATCATCCTGATCGTGGCGGTGGTCGCGGCCGTGGTGGGCGTGTACTGGATCGCGACCGGGTATATCCAGATCTGATGCGTTTCCCGCCCGAATGAGGATCGAGCCGCGATGAGCCCCGCCGTGGGAAGCCGCAAGCTGTCGCTGCTGGAGCTGACCGCGCTGGTGGTCGGCTCCATGATCGGGTCGGGCATCTTCGCGCTGCCCGCGGCGTTTGCCGCCAATACCGGCGTCAACGGTGCGCTGCTGGCATGGGCCATCGCGGGCACCGGCATGCTGATGCTGGCGTTCGTGTTCCAGTCGCTGTCCCGGCTGAAGCCGGAGCTCGACACCGGCATCTACGCCTACGCCCGCGCCGGCTTCGGCGACTACGCCGGCCTGCTTTCCGCGGTCGGTTACTGGCTGGGCTGCTGCCTGGCCGACGTGGCCTGCCTCATCCTGATCAAGGCCACGCTGGGGCAGTACTTTCCTGCCCTGGGCGACGGCACCACGGTCGCGGCGATCATCTCTGCGTCGGTGCTGCTGTGGGGGTTCCACTTCCTGATCCTGCGCGGCATCAAGGAGGCCGCGCTGATCAACACCATCGCAACCGTGGCAAAGCTGGTGCCGCTGGCGGTGTTCATCGTGTTCCTGTTCATCGGCTTCCGTGCCGACGTGTTCGCGCTGAACCTGTGGGGCGGCGAACCGCCCGGCATCGGCACCTTGTGGGATCAGACCCGCGGCACGCTGCTGCTGACGGTGTTCGTGTTCGTTGGTATCGAGGGTGCCAGCGTGTATTCGCGGCACGCGCGCCGGCGCGAGGACGTGGGCATCGCCACGATCGCCGGCTTCCTGGGCGTGCTCTGCCTGCTGGTGATGGTCACCATCCTGTCGTACGGCGTATTGCTGCGCCCGGACCTGGCCGCGTTGGCGACCCCGTCCATGGCCGGGGTGATGCAGGCCATCGCCGGGCGCTGGGGCGGACTGTTCATCAGTGTGGGCCTGCTGATATCGGTGCTGGGCAACTACCTGTCCTGGTCGCTGCTGGCGGCCGAGGTACTGCATTCGGCCGCGCTGAACGACGCCATGCCGCGCGCCCTGGCCCGCGAGAATCGCGCCGGGGTGCCGGACGCGGCGCTGTGGCTGACCAACGGCGTGATCCAGGCGTTCCTGCTGGTGAGCTGGTTTGCCGACTACGCCTTTACGCTGGCGTTGAAGATGACCAGTGCGATGACGCTGGTGCCGTACCTGCTGGTGGCGGCTTACCAGCTCAAGTTGTCGTTCGGCGCGGGGGGCGGGCCAGATGTCGCGGCGCACGCACGGATGCGCTGGATCGCCGGCATCGCCACGCTCTACGCCATTGCCATGCTGCTGGCCGGCGGCAGCCGCTACCTGCTGCTGTCGAGCCTGCTGTATGTGCCCGGCTCGCTCCTGTTCTGGGCGTGGCAGCGCCACCGCGGCATCGCCTTCCGACCGCTGGAATGGGCGGTGCTGGTTCTGCTGTGTGCGATGGCGGCCACCGCCGTGGTCGGGCTCGCCAGCGGATGGCTGCGTCTGTGAGTGCGGTGCTCGGCTATTCGCCGCTGCGCTCCCTGCTGGCCCGCCTGACCGCGCCGTATCGCGGCCCGCTCTGCCGGACCGGGCAGGTGATCGGCTCGCTGTGCTTCATCGCCTCGCTCACGCCCAGCCTGGTGCCGCGCGGCTACGTCGCGCAGGGGCTGCTTTCCGGGGTGTGCTTCGCGGCGGGCTACCTGATCGGCGTCGGCTTGGCCGCGCTGTGGCGCCGTCTGCAGCTGCCCGAGCTGGGCACCGGCCGCCTGCAGCGGGTGCTGCGCTGGTTGCCTTGGGTGAGCCTGCTGGCGTGCGCGCTGACCGCGTGGTGGGTACGGCCCTGGCAGGACTCCGTGCGCGGCGTGATGGGGCTGCCGCCGATGGACGAGGGCTTCTCGCTGCGGCTGCTGACCATCGCCTTGCTGGTGTTCCTGCTGCTGCTGGTGGTCGGGCGCGCGTTCGCCTGGGTGGCCCGCCGCGTGGGTGCGCTGTCGCGGCGGATCATGCCGGCACCGGTGGCGCGGCTGCTGGGCCTGGTGGTCGCCGCCGTGCTGTTCTTCAACATCGCCAACGGCGTGCTGCTGCGCGGTGCGCTGCATGCCGCCGATGCGTCGTTCCGCAAGGCCGATGCGCTCATTCCGCCTGACGCACTAGCGCCCACCCGTCCCGGCAGCACCGGCGGCCCTGGGTCGCTGGTGGTCTGGGAGCAGATGGGCAGGGCAGGGCGCGACTATGTGTGCGCCGGGCCGGACGCGGCGCAGATCGCGGCGTTCACCGGCCGCCCGGCGCTGCAGCCGATCCGGGTCTACGCAGGCCTGCCGGCTGCCGGCGATGCACGCGCCCGTGCACGCCTCGCGCTGCGCGAACTGCAGCGGCAAGGTGGCTTCGAGCGTTCGACGCTGGTGGTGATCACCCCCACCGGTACCGGCTGGGTGGACCCTGCCGCGGTGGACAGCCTTGAATACCTGCTGCACGGCGACGTCGCCAGCGTGGCGGTGCAGTACTCGTACCTGTCCAGTCCGCTGTCGCTGCTGGTCGAGCCGGAGTATGGCGAGGAGACCTCGCGGCTGCTGTTCGCCGAGGTGTACGCGTACTGGCGCACGCTGCCGGTGGCGGCGCGGCCAAAGCTGTACGTGCACGGCTTGAGCCTGGGGGCGATGAACTCCGAACGCTCGGTCAACCTGTTCGACATGATCGACACCCCGATCGACGGCGCGCTGTGGAGCGGGCCACCGTTCGCCACGCGCACCTGGCGGCAGACCACCGACCAGCGCAACGCCGGCTCACCCGAATGGCTGCCGGTGTTCCGTGACAGCCGCGCGGTGCGTTTCATGAACCAGACCGGGACGCCCGTACCCGCGGATGCGCCGTGGGGGCGGATGCGGGTGGTCTACCTGCAGTACGCCAGTGACCCGATCACGTTCTTCACCCCCTACGATGCGTGGCGCCAGCCCGACTGGATGGCCGAGCCCCGCGCGCCGGACGTCTCCCCGGCCGTGCGCTGGTACCCGCTGGTGAGCATGCTGCAGCTGGCGCTGGACATGCTGCTGGCCGACCGCACCCCGATGGGCTACGGGCATGTATTCGCGCCCGCGCACTACGTGGCGGGGTGGCAGGCCGTGCTGGGCACGCAGGACTGGAGCGCGGTGGATACGCGGCGCCTGCAGGACCTGCTGGACCCGCTGCGTCGCCAGGAGATCGAACGGCGGCGCAGCGCTGCCGGCGGCTGAGCGGCGCTCAGGGCTCGCGTGGCGGCCGCGGCGTCCGGGTCTGCTGTGACAGGCGTTCGATGATCGCCAGGATGAGCGCCGACAGCAGCAGCATGCCGTGGATGACCGACATCCAGCGCAATATCTCCGGGTCGACCACCAGCCCTTCTTCCAGCTTCATGAAGATCCGCAGCAGCGCGATGGCCGAGATGGCAATGATCGATCCCATCAACTTGGTCTTCATCGCGCCGAAGTCGACGGTGCCCATCCAGGCCGGGCGGCGTTCCTGGCCGGAATCGATCCGGGTCACGAAGTTCTCGTAGCCGGCCAGGGTGACGATCAGCAGCAGGTTGGCCACCAGCGACATGTCGATCAGCGACAGCGCCAGCAGCACCGCGTCGGACGGTCCCAGATCGGCAATGTGCATTACGTAGGTGGCCAGCTGACGCAGGAACACGAACAACAGCAGCAGCAATGCCACCACCAGCCCGAAGTAGAAGGGCGCCATGATCCATCGCGCATCGAACAGACTGCGCGATACGTTGCGGCGGAAAAGGCCGCGTAGGCGTTCCAGCGGCATGGCGGCTCAGCCCTCAGTCTTCGAAGCGATCGGAGACATCCGGCCCGGTATCCTCCACCAGGTCGGCGGGACGGTTGCCGTAGATCGTGTTGCGCATTTCGCGGCGTGCGTCGCGGATCGCGGTGCCGTCGAGGGGACGAATCCGGATGATGCGGCAGGACTGTGGCATGGCCACGCTCATCGTGCGCGGAATCACGCTGTCCCAGCGCGCGTTGACCGTGCCGAACGAATTGGTGATCTCCACCGTGTGTACGATCCCCAGACCCGTGCAGCGCCCGCGCAGCTCCAGCAGATGGCCACGGCTCTGGCTGGTCCACACCGCCAGCGCGCGATCACCGAGCGGCGTCCATTGCGTCTGGCGTACGAAACGGGCGAGCTGGAACGACTGCACCGGCGGCCCGGCGTGCTGCACGTAAAGATTGAAGCGCTCCTGGGTTGACATGGAGGGCGTAGTGGCGCACCCGGCCAGGGCGGCCACGGCAAGCAGGGTCATCAGCAGGGATCGCATGGCGTTTCCTTGGGCTGAACTGCGCGGTGACGTGCCCGTCCACGGGGGACGGGGCAGGTCGTCAAAGGCGTGCCCGGGTCAGCGGGTGACGCGGGTCGTCGTGCCATCGCTGGAAACGCGGACGCGGTCGCCCACGCGGTAGTCGGTCGGGTTGCCGTCCTGTACCACGGCGACGGTGCGGCCGTTCTCCAGCTGGACGGTGATCTCCACCCCATTGCGTGCACCGCGTGCCATGGCGTTGCCCGCCGCGCCACCGGCCGCCGCACCGGCGATCGCGCCGATGGTGTTGGCCCGGCTGCCGCCGCCGATAGAGCTGCCGGCGACGCCGCCGATGCCCGCGCCGACCAGGGTTGCCACACCGCGCGAGTCATTCTGGATCTGCACGCCACGGATGGACTGCACCGTGCCCATCTGCACGTCCTGGGCCCGGCCTACCTCGGAGCGGTTGAACGTGCTGGGGGTGGTGTGGGTGGCGCAGCCGCCCAACAACAGGGCAGACGCCAGCAGCGCCGTTGCGGTGCCTGCATGTCGAAATTTCATCGTATTTCTCCATCGAATGAATGCGAGGTAGTGCGGACTGGACCGCCGTCCTGGCTGAAAAAACCTGCTCCATGAGGCAGCGATTAACTACGCGACCGGTAACGGCGATGTGAAAGCTGTCGCGGTGCGAGCAGGCGCAAGACGCGCCGGGTTTTCAGGGGTTTGCAGCGACTATCCAGATTCCGACGTTCACGTGCGCATTACCTTTTTGGGAATAGTTCTGCACGCATCGACGACGCATCCGGTGGCCCCCGCGCGACAGGCGGAGGCCGTGCTTTCCCTGTTTATTCTCGTGAAAGAGAGGTCCGCAATGTCCAGTTCAACTGTCTATGGCGTTCATTCCGAAGTCGGCGTCCTGAAGAAAGTGATGGTGTGTGCTCCTGGCATGGCGCATAGCCGGCTGACGCCTCGCAACAAGGACGACCTGCTGTTCGATGACGTGATCTGGGTCGACAACGCCAAACGTGATCACTACGACTTCATGACCAAGATGCGCGCACGCGGCGTGGATGTGGTTGAAATGCACGACCTGCTCGCCGAAACCCTCGAGAATGTCGAGGCACGCAACTGGATCCTCGACCATCAGATCAACGCCAACGAGGTCGGCGTGGAGTTCATGGCCGAGGTGCGCGCCTACCTGGAGTCGCTGACGCCACGCCAGCTGGCCGAGACCCTGATCGGCGGGTTGAGCGTGTTCGACCTGCCGGACGATTTCGCGGGCGAGACGCTGAAGGCGGCGCGGGCGCAGCCCGATATCGTCGGCTATCTGCTGCCGCCGCTGCCGAACACCCTGTACACCCGCGACACCACCTGCTGGATCTACCAGGGCGTGACCTTGAATCCGCTGTACTGGCCGGCGCGGCACGAGGAGACCATCCTCACCACGGCGATCTACAAGTTCCATCCCGATTTCGCCAAGGCCGACTTCCCGATCTGGTTCGGCGACCCCACGGCCGACCATGGCAACGCCACGCTGGAAGGCGGCGACGTGCTGATTCCCGGCAACGGCGTGGTGTTGATCGGCATGAGCGAACGCACCTCGCGCACGGCCATCACCCAGTTGGCGCAGTCGCTGTTCAAGAACGGCGCGGCCAAGCGCGTGATCGTGGCGGTGATGCCCAAGCTGCGTTCGGCGATGCACCTGGACACGGTGTTCACCTTCGCCGACCGCGATGTGGTGACGGTGTTCCCCGGTATCGTCGACCAGATCCACACGGTGTCGCTGCATCCCAGCGACAAGGCCCCCGGCTTCGAGATCGTGTTCGAGAAGAAGCACTTCAACGACGTGGTCGCCGAGGCGCTCGGCTTCAAGAAACTGCGCATCGTCGAGTCGGGCGGGGACCGTTATGCGGCCGAGCGTTCGCAATGGGACAGCGGCAACAACCTGGTGGCGATGGCGCCCGGCGTTGTCGTCGCCTACGACCGCAGCACGCAGACCAATACCGATCTGCGCAAGCAGGGGATCGAAGTGATCAGCATCGTCGGGGCCGAGCTGGGGCGTGGTCGTGGCGGCGGGCACTGCATGACGTGTCCGTTGATCCGCGACCCGGTGTCTTTCTAGGCACGGCGTTACCGACACTTCCTCGTACTGCGGCCGGCCCCGTGCCGTGCCGCCGTACGACACCGCGGAGGCCAGAAGGATGCAATCCATTGGGTGGATGGCGCGTGCATGGCTGCTGGCGGCGGTTGCGCTGGCGGCGGGCTGCGGGCGCGGCAGTGGGCCGGACGGCGGCGGGCGGCCCCCGACGTTGGTGGCGGTGGAAGTGGTCAAGGCGCAGGTCGTGCCCAACCTGGTGGAATTGCCGGGCAGGGTAGAGGCCAGCCGCTCGGCCGAGGTGCGTGCGCGCGCCGACGGCATCGTCGAGCGCCAGCTGTATGTGGACGGCACCGAGGTTGAGGCCAACGCGCCGCTGTTCCAGATCGACCCCCGCGATCTGCAGGCGCGCGTGCAGCAGGCCCGCGCCTCACTCGCCTCTGCAAAGGCCGCGCGTGCGCAGACCTCGTCGATGCGGGCGCGGTTGTCCATGCTGGTACAGCGCAAGGCGGTGAGCGTGCAGGAGTACGAATCGGCGCAGGCCTCGTTCCGCCAGGCCGACGCCGCGCTGATGGAGGCGCAGGCGGCGGTGGACCGTGCCACGCTGCAGCTCGACCACGCCACGGTGCGGGCGCCGATCAAGGGGCGCACCGGGCGTGCGCAGGTCAGCGAAGGCGCCCTGGTCAGTGCCGCCGCCGCGACGCTGCTGACCCGCATCGACCAGGTCGACCCGGCATTCGTCATCTTCAACCCCTCCAACATCGCCATGAACGAGTTGGAGCGCGGCGTCGCCGACGGCCGC
Source organism: Stenotrophomonas sp. PD6 (assembly GCF_049199305.1). Taxonomy (NCBI): domain Bacteria; kingdom Pseudomonadati; phylum Pseudomonadota; class Gammaproteobacteria; order Lysobacterales; family Lysobacteraceae; genus Stenotrophomonas; species Stenotrophomonas sp. PD6. The sequence goes on from NZ_JBLZQD010000001.1 coordinate 55,456, forward strand.
ATCGACGTGGGTGACGACAAGCATGTGCAGGTGACCATCCTGCTGGAGGGCGGCGAACGCCTGCCGGAGACGGGTGTGGTGGACTTCAGCGAGACCGCCATCGACCCGGCCACCGGCAGCCGCACGCTGCGTGCCCGCTTCGCCAACCCCGATGGCCGGCTGCTGCCGGGTCAGTTCGTGCGCGGCATCCTGGCCATGGGCAGCATCCGCAATGGCACCAGCCTGCCCGAGCGCGCCATCCAGGTCGGCGACGATGAGGCGTCCGTCATGCTGGTCAACGACGAGAACGTGGCCGTGCGTCGCGCCGTCACCCTGGCGGGCCAGGCCGGTGGGCGCTGGGTGGTGCAGTCCGGGTTGACGCCGGGAGACAAGGTGATCGTCGATGGCTGGCACAAGATCCAGCCCGGCCAATCCGTGGCGATCCAGCCGCAAACGGACGCAAAGGCCAAGGCCAAAGCCCCATGAGTGGCTATTTCGTCTACCGGCCGGTGCTGGCGTGGGTCATCGCGCTGTTCGCCATCCTGTTTGGTGGCATCGCGTTGAGCACCTTGCCGGTGGAGCAGTACCCGGACGTGGCGCCGCCCTCGCTGAGCATCTCGGCCACCTTCGTCGGTGCCGATGCGCAGACGCTGGACCGCACCGTCACCTCGGTGATCGAGAACGAGCTGAGCGGCGTGGACGATTTCCTGTTCATGACCTCCACCAGCCGCGCCAATGGCACCGCGCAGATCCGGGTGACCTTCCGCAGCGGCACCGACCTGGACATCGCCCGTTCGCAGGTGCAGGACCGCCTGGCCCGCGTGGAGCCGCGCCTGCCCGATGAGGTGCGGCAGATGGGGGTGCGGGTCACGCAGGCCAGCAACGGCTTCCTGATGCTGATCTCGCTGCAGTCCGACAAGGGCCGCTATTCGGCCCTCGAGCTGGGCGACTACGCCAACAGCAACATCGCCGACGAACTGCGCCGCGTGCACGGCGTGGGCGACGTGACGCTGTTCGGCTCCAGCTACGCGATGCGGATCTGGCTCGACCGCGAGAAGCTGGTCAGCTACGGCATCTCGCCGGGCGAGGTGATGGCCGCGGTGCGCGAGCAGAACGCGCAGACCGCCGGCGGCGGCCTGGGCCTGCAGCCGACCACGCCGTCCACCGAAACCACCGCGCAGATCGTGATGCGCGGGCGCTTCAGCACCCCCGAGCAGTTCCGCCAGGTCATCATCCGCGCCACCCCCGGGGCGGCGACGGTGCGGCTGGGCGATGTGGCGCGGGTGGAACTGGGCAACGACAACTACGCGTTCAACCTGCGCTTGAATGGGCAGGAGACGGCTGGCCTGGCGGTCTCGCTGGCCACCGGCGCCAATGCGCTGTCCACCGCCACCGCCGTGCGCCAGCGCATGAAGGACCTGGAGGGCAGCTTCCCGGACGGCATGCACTGGACCACCCCCTTCGACACCACGCCGTTCATCACCGAATCGGTCAACGGCGTGGCCGTCACCATGGTGCAGTCGCTGGTGCTGGTCTCCATTGTGGTGCTGCTGTTCCTGCAGAGCTGGCGTGCGGTGTTCGTGCCCACCATCGTGGTGCCGGTGTCGCTGCTCGGCGCGTGCCTCGGGTTGCTCGCGTTTGGCGTGTCGATCAACCTGCTGTCGCTGTTCGCCATGGTCGTGGCCATCGGCATCCTCAACGACGATGCCATCGTGATCGTCGAGAGCGTCGAGCGGATCATGCGCGAGGAGGAGCTTCCGCCGCGCGAGGCCACCGCCAAGGCGATGGGGCAGCTCACCGGCGCCATCATCGCCACCACGCTGGTGCTGCTGGCGGTGTTCATTCCGATGGGCTTCTTCCCGGGTTCGGCCGGTGGCATCTACCGCCAGTTCGCGGTCACCCTGAGCGTGTCGCTGGTGGTGTCCACCATTCTCTCGCTGACCCTGGCGCCGGCGATCTGCGGTGCCATGCTGCGTCCGGCCACGGAGCAGGTCGGCAAGGGCGGCCCCGGCCGCCGCCTGTTCGGCGCCATCAACAGCGGCCTGGACACCAGCACCCGCCGCTACACCGGGTGGGTGGGCAGCATGCTGCTGCGGCCCTGGCTATGGATCGGCGTGTTCGTGGGGGTGACGCTGCTCACCGGCGTACTGTACGCGCGCCTGCCCGGCGGCTTCCTGCCCACCGAGGACCAGGGTTACATCTTCGTGGCCTACAACGCCGCGCCGGGCGCGACGATGGACCGCACGCGCGCGGCAGCGGAGCAGGCCGAGGCGATCCTGCGCCAGCAGCCGGAAGTGCGCAACGTAGCCACCGTGATCGGCTTCAGCTTCTTCGGTCAGGGCCAGGCGGTCGGCATGTCCTTCGTCGACCTGCACCCCTGGGCAGAGCGCAGCGGCAGTGAGCGCAGCGCCATGTCACTGGCCGCGCGCATGAGCGCGGCCTTCACCCGCATCCCGCAGGCGCAGGTATTTGCGCTCAATCCACCGGCGATCCAGTCGCTGGGCAATGCCTCGGGCTTCAGCATGAAGATCGAGGACCGCAGCGGCATCGGTGGGCCGGGCCTGAACGCGGCGGCGATGGGCATCACCGCCCGCGCGGCGGCCAGCGACCGCCTCACCGGCGTGCGCCCGGAAGGCATGCCGCGCGCCCCGCAGCTGTTCGTGGACATCGACCGCACCCAGGCGCGGGCGCTGGGCGTGCAGCTGTCGCAGGTCAACCAGGCGCTGGGCATCATGTTCGGCTCGGCCTACGTCAACGACTTCGTGCGCCAGGGCAACGTGCTGCGGGTGTTCATCCAGGGCGACGCCGAGCAGCGCATGCGTGCCGAGGATGTGTCCGACCTGCGGGTGATCGGCAACAACGGCCAGTCGGTGCCGTTCTCCGCGTTCGCCACCACGCGCTGGACGGTGGGTGAGCAACAGGTGGAGCGCTACAACGGGTTCCTGTCGGCCACGGTGTCGGGGCAGGGCGCGCCGGGCGTGGCCAGTGGTGCGGCCCTGCAGGAGATGGAGCGCATCGCTGACGACGTGCTGCCACCTGGCATGCGCCACGAGTGGACCGGCACCGCACGCGAGGAGCGTGAGGCCGCCGGGCAGGTCGGCATGCTGCTGGGCCTGGCCTTCATCGTCGCCTTCCTGCTGTTGGCGGCGCTGTACGAGAGCTGGGTGACGCCGGCGATCGTGCTGCTGGTGGTGCCGCTGGGCATTCTGGGCGCCGTGGTGTTCACCGGGGCGCGCGGCATGTCTGCCGATGTGTACTTCACGGTGGGCCTGGTCACCATCATCGGCCTGGCCGCCAAGAACGCGATCATGATCGTGCAGTTCGGCCTGGATGAGGAGGCGCGCGGGGTGCCGGTCAAGGACGCGATCCTGCAGGCGGCAAAGCAGCGGCTTCGCCCGATCCTGATGACCAGCCTGACCTTCATCGTGGGCATGGTGCCGCTGGTGATCGCCACCGGTGCCGGCGCCGCCAGCCGCCAGGCGGTGGGTACCGGCGTGCTGGGCAGCATGCTAAGCGCCACCCTGTTCGGCATCTTCTTCACCCCGCTGTTCTACTTCCTGCTACGCCGCCGCGCGCGTGCCCGCACCGTCGATCCAGCATCCACGGCACCCGTACCGAAGGAGGGCGCCGATGGCTAGGCGCGTGCTCTGGTGCACGGGTGCGGTGCTGGTGGCCTGCCAGCTGTGCGGCTGCAACCTGGCGCCGGACTATGTACGCCCGGACGCACCGGTGCCTGCGCAGTTTCCGCCGGGTTCCGCCGCGGGTGCGGCCGCACCGACGATCGCGTGGCAGAACTTTTTCCATGATCCGGCACTGCGCGACCTGATCGGCCAGGCGCTGGTCTACAACCGCGACCTGGCCGGCGCGGCAGCGCGCATCGAACAGGCCCGCGCGCAGTTCCGTATCCAGCGCAGCCAGCGGCTGCCGGGCCTGGATGCCAGTGCGTCCGGGCAGCGGCTGCGCACGCCGCTCAGCTCGGCCGACGGCGCGCCCCGGGTCACGGTGGACAGCTACGCGGTGCAGGTGGGCATTCCATCGTTCGAGCTGGACTTCTGGGGCCGCGTGGCCAATCTCAACGAAGTGGCGCGGCGCCAGTATCTGGCCACCGTGGAAGCGCGCAACACGGCCGAGCTTTCGCTGGTGTCCAACGTGGCGGCGACCTACTACGCGGTGCGGGCGAGCGAGGAAGGCATCGTACTGGCCGAGCGCTCGCTGGCCAGCCGCAAGGAAACGCTGGAGCTGGCGCAGCTGCGCATGGACGCCGGGCTGACCTCGTCCATCGATTTCAATCAATCCTATGCGCTGGTCACCCAGACCGAGCTGCAGTTGGCGCAGCTGCGGCGCAGCCAGGGGCAGGCACTGCAGCTGCTGCAGTTCCTGGTCGGCACGCCGCTGCCGCCAACGATGCCGCCCGGGCTGCCGCTGGACCCGGACGCGCAGCTCACCCAGCTCGATCCTGGCCTGCCGTCGGCGCTGCTGGAAGCGCGCCCGGACGTGCGCCTGGCCGAACACCAGCTGCGCGCGGCCAACGCCAATATCGGCGTGGCGCGTGCGTTGTACTTTCCCATCATCGCCCTGACCGGGGCCGGGGGATACGCCTCCAGCGATCTGTCGGGACTGGTGTCGGACAGCAACCGGGTGTGGTCGTTCGGTGCCGGCGCCGTGCTGCCGCTGCTCGACTGGGGCGCGCGGCGCGCGCGCGTGGACGGCGCCAACGCTGGGCGCGACGAACGCGAAGTGGCCTACCAGTCCACCGTACAGAACGCGTTCCGCGAGGTCGCCAGCGGGCTGGTGGCCGCCGAGCAGAATGACCGCCAGATCGCCGCGCAGATGCGCGCCGTCGAGGTGCAGCAGGCGCTGGTAGTGACCGCGCACGACCGCTACGACGTCGGCCTGACCCCGTACCTGGAAGTGCTGGATGCCGAGCGGAACCACTTCGCCGCCGAACAGAACCTGCTGCAGCTGCGTGCCGCTGCATTGCAGGACGCCGTGAACCTGTACGCCGCACTGGGCGGTGGCCAGGACCAGCGGGACCTTCCCGCGGACTGATTTTCCTTTTGCATTCCATCCCAGCGAGGGCCGCCCCATGCGCATTCCCACCCGATCCATCTGCCTGGCCGCCGCGCTCCTGCCCGGCGCTGTAGCCGCGCAGAACCGCGATGCCAGCCAGGACGCCGAGATCCAGCGCCTGCGGCAGACCGTGGAGATGCTCACCGCCCGCATCCAGGCGCTGGAGACGGGGCAGGCCAGTGCCGCAACGGGCGTACCCGCCACGGCGGCGCCCGCCCAGCCTGCCACCAGCGTTGCCGGCTCGCCCGGCGCGGTCGTGGTGCCCGCGGCGCCGCTGGTGGCCGCCACGCCGGCCGCGTTGCAGGTGTCGCCTTCACCGTTGCCGGCGCGTGACACCTTCGATGAAGACGACCAAGCGACGGCGCGCATGGACAACGAGGTACCTCCGGGCGACGAACTGGACGGGTTCTTCCTGATACCAGGCACAGGCACCTGGCTGCGGCTGGGTGGCTACGCCAAGCTGGATGCGATGGTCGACAGCGGCGATGCCGGCGACAGCGACCAGTTCATCACGTCGGACATTCCCGTCGATGGGGGGCGCGACAGCACCCGCTTCAACATGCATGCCCGCCAGACCCGGCTGACCATCGAAGGTCGCCGCGACACCGGCGCCGGCCAGCTGCGGTTCCTGATCCAGAATGACTTCTTCGGCTCCGGCGGTACCTATGGCTACCGGCTGCGGCACGCATGGGGGCAACTAGGCAACACCTATGTGGGCTTCGGCTGGTCGGCGTTCATGGACCTCGACTCCGGCCCCGACACGCTGGATTTCGCCGGTCCCGGCGCGTCGCCGTCGGCCCGTGTGGCCAGTGTCCGCCAGTACGTCCCGCTCGGTGGCGGCAACCAGCTGATTCTTGCAGCCGAACAGCGGGCGCCCGAACTCCAGTTCACCGGCGCCACCCAGCGCTCGCGTACGGCCGCCCCCAACCTGGTGCTGGCTGCACGCCACGAAGCGGGCTGGGGCAACGTGCAGGCGTCGGGTCTGCTGCGCTACCTGGCTTACGATTCGGCGAAGGACAGCAACGAGGGCAGCGGCAGCGCCACGGCCGGCGGGCTGGCCCTCAGCGGTACCTGGGGCTGGGGCGACAACGGGGACTATCTCGTGTTCGGTGCGTTGGGCGGGCAGGGCATCGCCGCCTTCATCGGCGACCTCGGTGGCCTGAACGTCGATGGCGTGGTCGATCCGCAGGGCGACCTGCAGGTGCTGCAGCAATACGGCGGTTGGGTCGGCTATACCCACCACTGGACGCAGCGCTGGCGCTCCACCCTGGCCTACAGCCGCCTGTACCTGGAGCGCGACCCGTTGCTTGACCCGTCGGTGTTCCGCCGCAGCGACTACGCCGCCGCGAACATCGTCTGGCAGCCGGCGCCGAGCTGGAGCTGGGGTGCCGAACTGCTCTACGGCAAGCTGCAGGAACAGAGTGGCGCCAGCGGCGATGTATTCCGCCTGCAGACCTCGCTCAAGTACGACTTCGTGAAGTAGGAGGGGGTCATGGCCACACGCTCGAGACACCGCCGTTCCGTACCGCGCCGGCTGCGGCCCGCATTGCTGTGCGTGGCACTGGCCGTGGCCGGGCCATTGGCCGCGCAGGATGCCATGCTCGGCAACATCCTGGAGGAGCCCGGCAGCGCCGGCCTGGGGTTCCTGAGCCGCATCGAATCGTCCCCCTACAAAGGCGCCGACGACCGCATCGATCTGATGCCGTTGTACCTGTACGAGGGCGATCGTTTCTTCCTGCGCTCCAACGCTGCGGGCGTGCGCTTTGCTCCGCGCGAGAACCAGGGGCTGGAGTTGTTCGTCGAGCGGCGGCTGGAAGGCTACCCGGAGGATGAAACCCCGGACATCCTTGAAGGCATGGAGACGCGCAACAGCGAGGCCGATATCGGGGCGCGCTATTACTTCAAGCACGACAGCCATGCGCTCGATCTCACGGTCCGCCAGGACATCTCCAACACCTCCAACGGCACCGAAGTACGCGCCGCCTACGGCTACACCTGGCGGGGCGACCGCTGGGCCCTGCAGCCGGTACTGACCGTGGGCTGGCGCAGCGCCAAGCTCAACGACTACTACTTCGGCGTGGAGGACGATGAAGTCACGCCGGAGCGCAGCGCCTATTCGGCCGGCAGCGGCGTGGATGTCACCGCCGGACTGTATGGGCGCTATCGCATCCTGCAGAACTGGAGCCTCGTGGGCGGCGTGTTCGCCAAGCGCTATTCCAGTGCGATCCGCAACAGCCCGCTGGTGGACAGCGACATGCAGTGGGGTGGCATGGTGGGCGCCGCCTACGACTTCGGCAATGGCCAGGTGCGCTGGGACAAGGAAGACACCCCCACCTATGTGAAGGTGTTCTACGGCCGCGATTCGGCCGACGGCTGCCACCTGGTCAAGATCATGACCTTCAGCTGCATCAACTTGAATGACGATGACCCCACCGATATCTGGGGCGTGCACGTTGGCCGTCCGTTCGTGTCGGGCCTAAACGGCTGGCCACTTGACCTGGTCGGCTACGTGGGCGTGCTCCGTCATGAGGAAAAGGGCTACCAGCCCGATGCATGGCAGATCGACGCGTACATGAAGGGGTTCTACTACGGCTTCCCGTGGTCGCACCGGGTCAAGACCCGCATCGGCTTCGGCTTCGGTGTCTCGTATGCAGAACGCGTGCCCTATACAGAGGTGCAGTCGCAGGCGCAGCGGGAACGCAATACCTCCAAGCTGCTCAATTACCTGGACCCCAGCATCGACGTGAGCCTGGGCGACATCTTCGGCAGCGAACGCTGGCATGAGCTCTACTTCGGCTTCGGCGTCTCGCACCGTTCCGGCATCTTCGGTTCGGCCCAGATGCTGGGCACCGTCGACGGCGGCTCCAACTACATCTACGCGTACCTGGAAGGCGCGCTCTAGCGCGCCACAGGGGGATCGCGGTCCTGGCGGAACAGCAGGGCGATGGCGATGTAGGCCGCGCCCATCGCCAGCAGCGCCAGGCCCACGCCCCACGACGCCGACGCACGACCGGCCCAGGCCACGCCGCTTACGCTGATCGCCGCCGCGCCCAGTGCCACCACGCCGGAGGCCAGCGAGATCCAGCGCTTGCCGCCGGGCTTGAAGCGGAACGCCAGGCTGATCTGCGCGATCGCCTGCACCACCAGGACGGCCGCCACCGTGGCGGCCACCGCATACCCCGCCCAGCCGGGATGGGTATAGATGGCGATGCCGCCGATGACCTGTGCCGTGCCCAGCAGGATGGTCATGGCGAAACTGGGCAGCCCGCGCACCAGGAAGGCCTCCGTCAGCTGGATAGCGCCGGCGATTACCAGCACCCCGGCCACCAGTGCCGTCATGGTGCGCAGCATCAGCGATGAGGCATAGATGCCGAATGCGCCCACGGCCAGCAGCAGGATGCCGACGATCAGCAGACGTGGCCAACTGGACTTCATTGCCACGCCGATGGAGTCGCGATCATTGCCAAAACGGGAGAACACGGTCATGACAGGCCACTCCTGGAGAGACCCTCCAATTACCCACCCGGCGTCGTTATGCAGCGGTGAATCCGGCACCAGTAATTCCCGCAAACACATGGCACTCACGCGCACGCTCCTATACCAGCGCAACAACCGCTATGGGGGCGTAGTGCCATGTTGCAGCGACTGACGGTTCGACTCCTGACTGCCGTGGTTTCCCTGGGTCTGGCTGCTTCAGTGGGCGCGCATTCCGTGATCCAGGACGAGATGGGCGGCAGTGAGCCGAGCGCCGCTCCCGCGGGTGCGCCAGCGCCCCCCACGCTCTTCACCAACGTGCGCATCTTCGACGGCACCCACGGCCGCCTGTCCGCGCCCAGCAACGTGCTGGTGCAGGGCAACATCATTGCGCGTATTTCCGCCGGTGCCATCGATGCTCCCGGCGCGCGGCGCATAGACGGCCGCGGCCGCACCCTGATGCCTGGCCTGATCGACATGCACTGGCACAGCATGTTCGCCGGCATCCCGATCCAGACGCTGATGACCGCCGACACCGGCTACATCAACATCGTCGCCGGCGCCGAATCGCGCAAGACCCTGCTGCGCGGCTTTACCACCGTGCGCGATGTGGGTGGCGCGGTATGGGGCCTGAAGGCCGCCATCGACGCCGGGCATGCCGAGGGGCCCCGCATCTGGCCTTCGGGCGCGATGATCACCGTCACCAGCGGGCACGGGGACTTCCGTGAGGCGTCCGACCTGCCGCGCACGGTCGGCCAGCCCGGTTCCCGCCACGACGTCATCGGCGACAGCGCCATTGCCGATACGCCCGACGAGCTGCGCGTGCGCGTGCGCGAGCAGCTGATGCGCGGCGCGAGCCAGATCAAACTCACCGCCGGTGGCGGCGTCTCCTCGCCGCACAGTCCGCTGGATGTGGTGACCTTTACCGAGCCGGAGCTGCGCGCGGCGGTGGACGCGGCGACCGACTGGGGCACCTACGTGACGGTGCATGCCTACACCCCCGAGGCGATCCAGCGCTCCATCCGCGCCGGGGTGAAGTGCATCGAGCACGGCAGCCTGATGGACGACGCCACCGCGCGGCGCATTCGTGATACCGGCACGTGGCTGAGCACCCAGCCGTTCCCGCCGGAGCTGGCCAACGCCTTCCCGAAGGGCTCGGAGCAGTGGCAGAAGGCGCAGGAAGTGTTTGCCGGTACCGACCAGACCTACCGCTTCGCCATCAAGTACAAGCTCAAGACCGCCTTCGGCACCGACGTGCTGTTCTCCAGCGCGCTGGCCTCCCAGCAGAACCGCATCCTGGCCAGCCTGACCCGCTGGTACACCCCCGCCGAGGCAATGATCATGGCCACCGGCACCAACGCCCAGTTGCTGGCGCTGTCGGGCAAGCGCAGCCCGTATGCCGGGCGCGTGGGCGTGGTGGAGGAGGGCGCGCTGGCCGACCTGCTGCTGGTCAACGGGGACCCGCTGGCAGACATCAACGTCATCGCCAACCCGGAGGCCAACTTCAACGTGATCATGAAGGACGGCAGGATCTTCAAGGACGAGCGTTGAGAGCGGTGCCACGCTGATCGATGAAGCAGGTGAGCTGGCGCACTGAACGCAAGGTGCGTAAACGGAGCTAAGCCCCAAATACCAGCGCTTTGAGCGCGGCCACGCCATCCAGCACGGACTGGCGTCTAACGCTGATTTCCACCTTGTCGCTGGCCATGTTGGACGGGCGACCGGTGAGCATCAGCAACACCCCCTCCATGCTGTGCAGCAGCTCGCGCTGCCCGTCCCTGTCGCCACCGGATTCCAACTGGTCCAGTCGGTGCATGTCGCGGTCCACTTCGGCAAACCATTCCGTGAGGTGCATCCGTGCCGCATCCATGCCGCCAAACAGGGTCAGGAGATGCGCTACGTGTGAGCCGCTCGCCGGCGGGCCAGGGAGCGCAGAGGGTGTCGCCTCTGCTGCCGGGATCCGCGACAGCGTCTGCATGATCTTCTCGTCGAGTGCGGCGATGCGAACGGGCTTGGCAATGAAATCATCCATGCCGGCTTCTCGGCAGCGTTCAACCTGTTCCGGGAGCGCCGCGGCGGACAGGGCAATGATGGGGAGATGGCGCCCGGTCGTACGCTCCATCCCGCGCACACGCCTGGCCAGCGCATACCCGTCCATCTTGGGCATCTGGCAGTCGGTCAACAGCAGGTCGTAGCCGGCACCCGCGAGTTCCTGCAGCGCTTCTTCACCCCCTGCGACCAGGGTGAATGCGTAGCCGAGACGTTCGAGCTGCCGACCGATCACCAGCCGGTTGATGGATTGATCCTCCGCAACCAGGATGCGCGCCCGCGGCTGCCTATGCGTAGCCCCAGGCAACCGCCGCACGGAGGGCGCGAGCGAGTCCATGCCGAACGCCGCGCGGCAGGCATTGGCGGTGGCACGTACCCGCAGGGGCTGTGTGTGCAGGACCAGGCGTGGATCAACGCCTTTCGGATCGCGTGATTCCGCGCCCCCTATCAGGTGCAGGGTTGGCACGCCCGGCGGTAACGCGGCAAGGTCCTCCGTGGCATCCACCACCAGCAGCTCCGGGGCCCATGCAGCGTCAGCGGTAGTGCACGTTGCGGTGCCAACGTCGAAGCCAAGCGCTGCCAGCGCCTGTACGACTTCGCGCCGTGATCGCTCGTTTTCGCTGCACACCAATGCCTTCTTTCCAGCAAACGGTGAATCGCCGGTGGTCGCTGCAACGACCGGCAGTGCAACGGACAGCGTTGCCACCGTGCCTGATCCTGCTTCACTCGTCAGGTCGATCCGCCCACCCATCAGTGTCGCCAGGCGGCGGCAGATGGTCAGTCCCAGGCCGGTTCCACCGTGGCGGCGGGATGTGGAAACATCGGCCTGAACGAACGGGCTGAACAGGTTGCCAAGCTGTTCCGCCGCGATACCGATGCCCGTGTCGTGTACGGAGAACACCAGGTGATCCCGGTCGCCGTCGCGCTGGCGCCGCTCCACCTGCAATTCCACGCCACCCGACTGGGTGAACTTGAGCGCGTTGCTGATCAGATTCGTGACAATCTGGCGGATGCGCATCGCGTCGCCGCTGTAGGTGTCGGCCAGACGCCCATCCAGTACGCAGGAAAACGCGAGCCCCTTGGTGCGGGCGCGGGTGGAGAACAAGCCGATGACCATATCCATTACCGCGCGCAGGTCGAACGCCTGCACGTCCAGCTCGACCAGTCCCGACTCGATCCGGGAGAAGTCCAGGATGTCATCCAGGATCTGCAGCAGCCCGTTCGCCGAATCCTGCACAAGTGCGAGCGTTTCGGCCTGCTCCGGGTCCTGCGCATCGGCGGTGGCAAGCTCCACCAGACCAATGATCTCGGCCATCGGCGTGCGGATTTCATGACTCATCATGGCGAGGAACGCGCTTCGCGCCGCAACCGCCGCCTCGGCCTGGAGCTTGGCCTGCTGCAGCACCTCGGCCTGCTGGTGCGCGCGGGTGACGTCAATCCAGTAACCGCTCCATTCCACGCTTCCATCGTCGGTTCGACGGGGTTGTCCGCCGGCAGTGCGTATCCATTTGAGGCCCTGGTTGGTGTACATCCTCAATTCAAACTCCGGGACCGGCGTCATGGTCCGGATGCCTTCCAGCAGCATCGCCTCGGTCAGTGCGCGGTCGTCGGGATGCACCTGCGCGAACGCAAGCATCTCATCACCGGTGATCTGTTCGGGCGTCAGACCGATGGTGGACAGGGTGTCGCCGGCGACGTAGGTAAAGATGCGGCGGCCTGAAGGGGGCGCACGCAACTGGAATACTACGGCCGGCAGCGTGCTGGTGATCTCGGCCAGCCGTTGCTCGTACAGCCGCGCCTTCGATTCGGCGACCTTGATCTTGGTGATGTCGACGGCAGCGCCGATCAGGCCCGGCTGTCCTGGCCGAAGCTCCAATCGCTTCAGCCAGAGCAGCTCGTGATGAAGCTGGCCGGTCACCGGCGACACGATGTTCAGTTCGGCAGCGATGGCCTCGCTCGTTCCCATCGCCTCGGCCTCGATCGCATCGAGCCTATCAAGGTCATCCGCGGGGTGATGGCCGACCTCGAACTTGGTCCGGCCGATCAGGTCTGCAGCGCGCACGCCGAAGCGCTGCTCATAGGCAGGGTTGACGGAGACGTAGTGGCCCAATGCGTCCTTCACGAAGAGTGGATAGGGGAGGGCATCCTGCAGGGCGCTCTGGAAGCGCAGCTGGCCTTCAAGCGCCGTTTCGGCGGCGCTGCGTGCACGCACTTCCCGGCGCGTCCGCCAGTAGGCCAATCCCAGCAGACCCACGACGGCCAGTGCGGCAAGGGCCACGGCTGCCGCCCATGGCCAGGGGAGCCCGTACTGGTAATCGATGGTCAGCCAACGCCGACGGATCTTCTGGCGCTCCGCATCGCCGATATTGCCCAGGGTGCGGTCGATCAACGGCATCAGGGGCGCGTACTGGGGACTCACACCGATGCTCAGCTCCTTGTCCAGCTCCGCAGGGCCGACCACACGCAGCTTTCCGGCGTATCGTCCGCGGATGAGGGGGTCGATCGCCGGCAAGGTGCCGATGTAGGCCTCGACGCTGCCGGCATCCAGCCGGGCCAACCCTTCCTCATTGGTCTGGACGTTCACCAGCGTGGTGCGCGGCAACGCCAGCCGCAGCTCGTCCAGCAACGAGGCTTCGGTACGCGTTGCCACGCGCAGTCCCTTGAGGTCCTCCGTGCCTGCGATGCCCGGTCCGCTCACGCGGGCCACGATGACCGTCGGGAAGCGCTCGTAAGGCCGGCTGATCAACATGGTCTTCGGCGAAAAATCCCCCGGTGCGGCCGCGGCAATCATGTCCACCTCGCCGTCAAGGACCATCTGCTGCAGGTGCCCCCAATCGCGCGCCGGGACCAGTTCCACCCGGATGCCCAGCGATACCTTCAGCAGGTTGACGTAGTCCGCAGCCAACCCGTCGAACTCGCCCGCGGAGTTGCTGAAGCTGAAGGGCGGGCGGTCGCTTTCGTAGCCCAGCCGCAGGGGCGGAAGGTGTGCCAGGAACGCTCGCTCCGTTGGGCTGACCACGGCCGTCGGCAGGGAAGACTCCACGCCGTCATACAACCCCCATCGGCCACGCAGGCGGGACAACTCATCCGGCTTGACGCTGCTCTCTGCATGCTTCAGCAGCTCGAACAATGCCGGCTGCTGGTTGGACACCGCCAGGCCGATCGGAAACGAGGGCAGCGAGAGCGGTGCGAGCATGACCAGATTGTTGGTGCTGCGCTGTCGCAGCAGCGTCTGGGTGCGCGCTGAGGTGGTCCCGACGTAGACGTCGGCCTCGCCCCGACTCAACATGTCCAATGCCTGCCTGCCGTCATCGGCAAGCAGCATGACGGCGTCGGGAAAGCGCCGGGCCAGATCGGCGGCGGTCTGACGGAAGTGCCGCTCCACGACGATGCGCGCGTGGGCCAGGTCTTTCTCGCGGCGGATTCGAAGGTCCCCTTGGCGCGCCACGATGTACAGGCGCCCGACCGCGTAGGGCAGCAGAAAGTGGTAGTCCGCACTACCCGCGGGCTGCTGCCGCTGACCGACCAGTACCGGATACTCCGCCGCCCGGGTTGCCGCCGGCATGTTCCAATCGTCGAAGGGGATGAAGGCGATCTTGAGCCCGGCGCGGCTCGCAAGCAGGCGGGCATAGTCCACCCCGAGCCCCTGCGGCTCACCGGCGATCCATGCCTCGAAGGGAAGGTGATCGCCAGAAAAGACCCCGACCCTGACCACGGGGTGCCGCTCCCGCCATGCGACAGCATCGTGCGAAATAGTCGCCGGTGCCGGATGGGCGGGCAGCATCGACGCGAACAGGACCAGCGCGCACGCGCACAGCGTTCGCCAACCCGGCAGCATGGCGATCATCACGCGCCCCTAGAGTTTCTCGCTTCGGAGTCGCTCGAACAGTTCGACCTCATTGCCGATTCCGAGCTTCCGCTTGGCATTGCTCTTCTGGCGGCTGATGGTGGTGATGCTGCGATGCAGTTTCGCGGCGATCTCGGTGACGGTCAGCCCGGACGCAAGCAGCCTGAGTACTTCCATCTCGCGGGGCGAGGGAATGCGATTGAGCAGGCCGGTCTCAGTGGCGCCGGAACTGCTGGCAAACCGGTCCTTGATGCCGGAGCCGATGTAGGGCAGGCCGCGGTACACCGTCTGGATCGCCGTGCTCAGCTCACTGGTCGTCGAGCCCTTGTCCAGCAGGCCCAGGACGCCCACCGAGCGGGCTGCGCGCAGCAGGCCCAGGTTGGTGGCCGCCGTGAGCAGCAGGATCGGAAGGTCGGGATGCCGCCTGCGCACCACCGTGATCATGGACAGGCCGTCGGCCTGTTGGCCATCCGGCATGGCAAGGTCGGTCACCAGGACGTCGCAGGGATGCTCCTTCAGGACATTCAGGAGCTCTTCGGCGCTACTGGCCTCGGCAACAATCGTGCCCACTCCACAGAGCTCGATGACGCGCCGGGTCCCAAGCCGGATCAGGGTGTGATCATCGGCGATGATGATTCGCAGGCTCACAGCGATTAACTCCCGGTCGATGCAACATTGGAAATAGGAAGCGTCGCGATTCGGGCTCGCACGGAAGCCCGAACGCCAGCCGGCCCTGCTGACAGTCCGTCATCGCGAATCTCATGTTACTGCCGCAATCAGAGCTGCGCACCGGAACGCACGAATCCCCGCCATGCTGGCCGGAATTCTCTTGTTTCTCCGTTTGGTCGCCACCGCCATTGGGCGGGCACCTGGGCGTTCACGGCGACCCAATCAGCACGCCCGCAGATGATGCGCAATGTCGCAGCATATGAGACATACAATAACTACGATAATGAAGGTTTCGCGCTTCGCGGGCGCGCATGCATTCATCTGTGGTGCGGATTGGCGGGCAAAAAAAATCGCCGACAAGGCCGGCGATTCAAGTTTCTCCCCCTGTCCGGGGTAGGCCGGGGAGAACCGCCGTGGCAGGGAGTCGGCCACGGAGACCAGATCATTGTTTTCTCGGTGACGCACGTCAGAGGCAAGGCGCATGGAGAAATGCGCGACCCCAGTCTGCTGAGCGCGCCGTTCCCATGCAATGCAATTCCTGTTGTTCTAACCAGCTGCTGAATGTGTTCGTGCCCATGGTGCAGTGCGCACACGTATCGTAGGTATTGCATGGTCTGTGTGGCGAACGATTGATAGCCTTGTTTTGGTTGCGGTGATACGGGTCACATATTCATCGGCCCGCGTCATTTCACGCACCACTTCCGCTATCTACAGAAACCAGGCAGGCCACCCATGAAGAAACACATCCTCGGCACTTTCGTACTGCTCACCGTTGGCGCGTTCGCTGCCCAGACCGCATCCGCCTCCGACGGCACCATTACCTTCACCGGCGCCGTCACGTCGCAGACGTGCGATATCGATGGTAATGGGGGTGGCGTCTCGGACTTCGAAGTCGCGCTTCCTACCGTGTCCATCGGCACGCTTGCGGGTACTGGCTCGACCGCGGGCGCGACGCCGTTCACGATCAAGCTGACGAACTGCACGCCGGGTACCGGCAACGTTCACACCTACTTCGAGCCCGGCGCCCTGACCAACGCGGCCACCGGCAACCTGGCGCTCGAAGCGGGCGGCGCGGTCGATGTGGAGATCGGGATCTTCGACAACAGCACGAAGATCATGATGGGTGCAACCGACGCGGACCAGAGCTCCCCGGCCGTCGCGCTCGTGGGCGGTGCCGCGTCGATCAACTACATCGCCAAGTATGTCTCCGTCGCCGACACTGTCAGCGCCGGTGCGGCCAATAGCCACGTGGCTTACACGATCGTTTACGAGTAAGCCCATCCCCTGATCGACCAAGGGCGACGAGACGCTGTGAATGCGCCCGTCGCCTGCGGTCGCGCCATGCCCAGGGATCGGGAAGGAATCCTGCTGATCCATGCATATGAACTGTAAGCCACGACTGCTTCTCCACGCGCTCGCGCTGACGCTCGGGCTGGCGACGATGCTCCCCGCGAACGCCTCCGTCGTGATCGCCAATACCCGGGTCATCTACAACGCGGAGGACCGCGAGACCACGATCAAGCTCAATAATGCGGGCAGGGCGCCGGCACTGACCCAGAGCTGGATCGATGCCGGCAACCCGAAGGCGTCGCCCTCGGATTCGAATGCCCCCTTTACTGTGACGCCACCGGTGGCACGTATCGACCCCGGCAAGGCGCAGACACTGCGCATCTTCTACACCGGTGAGCCATTGCCGAAGGACCGGGAGTCCGTGTTCTGGCTCAACGTGCTGGAGGTTCCGCCGAAGGCAACCGGTGCGGATGCCGACCACAACAAGCTGCAGATGGCATTCCGTTCCCGCATCAAACTCTTCTTCCGCCCCATGGGGCTGAGTGGAACCCCGGAGCTGGCTGCGCAGCAGCTCGAATGGCGTCTCGTGCGCGACGGCAAGCAGGTCGCGCTCGAGGGGCGTAATGCCGCTGCCTTCCACGTAACGGTCTCAGCGCTGAGCCTGGTGGGCGACGGCGGCACGGTGCAGGCCAGGGAGGGCGGCATGATTGGGCCGGGTGAAACGAAGCGCTTCTGGCTGACCGGGGCGTTGCCTGCTGCGACGCCGTCCAGCGTCCACTACGAAACGATCAATGACTACGGTGGCGCGACGAAAAGCGATGCCGCGCTCCACGCTTCGCCGTCGGCAGGCACCGACTGAGTTGCCTCCGTACTCCAGGACGAGACCGTCCCCACGCGCGCTCTTGACGGCTGGAAGGCTTGAAGAATGAAAAAGTTGCCGAAGTCACCGCCGGGCACCTGCTGGTTCAGGGCAACAGGCGCGGTGGTTCTGTCCATGTACGCCGGTGTCTGCGCGCAGGCCGAAGGCCTGCCGGACAATGACAGTGATGCGCCTGCGGAAGTGGAATTCAACACGGCCTTCATCCGGGAGTCCGACGACACTGCGATCGATCTTGCCCGCTTCAACAAGGGCAACCAGGCACCCGCCGGAACCTACCTGGCGGATGTGACGACCAATGGGAACTGGTCCGGCCGCGCGGACGTGGAACTTCGCGCACGAAGTGAACGAAACGCTGCTGTCGTCGCCTGTTTCGATCGAGCGCTGCTGGAGCTGGTCGGTGTGGACCTGGGCAAGATCGCAACGGGTGTCAATGTCCCCTCGGGCGGCGGCGCGTCGCCCTGCGTGCCCCTGGCCGACCTGGTGCCCGGTGCCTTCGCCACGTTCGACAACGGCGAGCAGCGGCTGCTGGTCACCGTGCCGCAGGCGTTCATGCGCCGGTCTGCGCGTGGCTACGTCGACCCCCAATACTGGGACGAGGGCGTAACGTCCGCACGGCTCCAGTACAACGCGAACGCCTACCAATCCAACGGTGCAGGCCAGTCCGTCACCCGTGGCTACGTGGGGCTGGATGGCGGTGTCAACGTCGGCGCGTGGCGTCTTCGCAGTACGGGGGCGTTGACCGCGGACAAGACGGGGGCGGAGTATCAGGGTATTCAAACCAATCTGTCACGGGCAATCCCGTCGTGGAAGAGCAGGTTGGTGCTCGGGGATACCTTTACCGATGGCATGGTCTTCGACAGCGTCGGCCTGCGTGGCGCGGTGCTGAGCAGCGACGATCGCATGCGTCCGGAATCCCAGCGTGGTTACGCACCCACCATTCGCGGTATCGCCGAAAGCAACGCGCTGGTTCAGATCCGCCAGCACGGCAACATTCTGTATGAAACCACGGTGGCACCGGGGGCCTTCGAGATTGATGATCTCTACCCGACCGGTTACGGCGGCGAGTTGGAGGTGGTCGTGACCGAAGCCGATGGCCGCGTCCGTATCAGTACCGTTCCCTTTGCGAGGGCGGTGAATGCACTGCGGCCGGGGGTGACACGCTACAGCGCCGGCGTTGGCCAGTACCGCGATGCGAGCGTTGCCGCCGACCGGTTGGTCTCGCAGTTCACCCTTCAGCACGGCTTTTCCAACCTTGTGACCGGGTATGGGGGCGCGATCGTGGCCGACGGTTACACGGCAGGGGCGGCAGGTATTGCACTGAACACGCGTATCGGTGCATTCAGCGCCGATGTTACGCATGCCGTTACGCGCGTTCGCGACGAGTCCCAGCGCGCCGGGCAGAGCTATCGCCTGGCATACAGCACGCTGTTCGCGCCTACCGATACCAGCCTGACCTTGGCTGCCTATCGCTACTCGAGCAGCGGTTATCTTGACCTTCCCGCCGCGATGCGGTTGCACGCGGGGGCGAACATCGGAACTTCAGGAGAGCCGGGCGTTCGCCGTGACACGTTTCAGCTGGCTCTGAACCAGCGCCTGCCCGCAGGTTTTGGCGCCATCTATGCGTCCGGCTCTGCCCAGGCGTATTGGGGGCAGACCCAGTCGGAGGTGCAGTACCAGGCGGGATACAGCAACAGTTATAAGCGTCTCAACTACGGCGTGTCGGCCTCGCGGCAGTTTCTGCCTGCCACCGGGCGCTGGGACAACGCCATGCTGCTGAATCTGAGCCTGCCCCTGGGCAGCAGCGCACACGCTCCTTACACCACGACCAGCGTGCAGAGCGGCCCCGCCGGTGCCACGAGCGTCCGTCAGGCGCTGACCGGCGTGGCGGCCGTGGACGAGGCCTTGACGTACGGATTGAGCGCGACCAGGACCACCGGTGATGGCAGGTCCACGACCCGGCTGAGCGGCAATGCAGCTTACGTGCTCCCCAAGGCCACGCTCTCCGCAAGCGTGGGCAGCATCGGCTCCAACCGCCAACTGAGCGCAGGTGCGTCCGGCATGGTGGTGGCCTATTCGGGGGGCGTTGCCTTCTCCCCCACAGGCGGCGACACCGTTGCGATCATCGAAGCAGTGGGCGCGGGCGGTGCACGCGTTGCCAATGGCAACGGCTTGCTGCTCGATTCACGTGGGCGCGCAGTGGTGTCCAATCTCATTCCCTTTGCCAGCAACAGCATCGAGATCGATCCCAAGGGACTGCCGCTGAGTGTGGAGCTCAAGGGCACCGAGGCACGCGTGGTGCCCACCGACGGTGCGGTGGTGCTGGCCAGGATCGAAACCGAGAGCGGAGGCCGATCCGCATTGATCCAGGCTCAGAGCCTCACGGGGTCGCCGCTGCCGTTCGGCGCCGAGGTTCTCGATGCAGAGGGCGGCAACGTGGGAACGGTCGCCCAGGCCGGCCGCATTGTGGTGCGCAGGCTGAAATCCACCCACGGAACGTTGACTGTCCGCTGGGGGCAGGGCGCGGAATCCACATGCCAGCTCAACTACACGCTTCCCGATGCCATCGGGAACAACACTGCAATGACCATGGTGAACAGCGAATGTCGGTAAATCCTCTCCGTGGAAAGCGTCTCGGCCGCCTGGTTGCAGTCCTGTCCTGCGTCGCGCTGATTGCAGGCATTGCACCGTCCGCCCTCGCTGCCGTCACCTGTAGCGGCGGCAACCGCACCGTGCAGATCCAGGTGCCCACCAGCATCACGGTTCCGCGTGATGCGCCGGTTGGCACACAGCTGACCGGTTGGATCCTGTCGCCGGGGTATTCGGATCTGTTCAACTGTACCGGTGCAACCACGGCGGACGCGGTGGGGGTCCGCCTGGATTCGATGATGACCTCGCCAACGGGGCTCACCCTGATCGACAGTGGGTCAACGTACAAGGTTTTTGAGACCTCACTGCCCGGCATCGGCATCGCGGCCGGCTACCTCACTTACGCCAATGGCTGCGGCTGGCAGGCGAGTTGGTCCCCGCTGAGTATCAATGGCGCGCGGGCATGCAATTCACCGAAGTACACGGCGAACGGAGCGCAGCTCAGGCTCCTGTTCGTCAAGACGGGGCAGATCGCGTCAGGGGTGGTCAGCGGCATGTCGTTGGCGAAGGCAGGGCCTTATATCAATGGCGCATTGGACACGTCACAGAGCGTTTTGTATTCGATGGGACCCGTGCGGATCGACGCGCTCGCCTGCACGACACCGAACGTCACCGTGCCGCTGGGGACCCATATGTCAACGGAGTTCAAGGGCAAGGGATCTTCGACGCGCCTGGTTCCCTTCAAAATCGCGCTGATGGGGTGCCCGGGGCCGACGGATCTGGGCGCGCTCAGCCGTATCACCTATCAGATCGATGCCGTGACGCCCATCGTCGATGCAGCGCAATCGGTGGTGGCGCTTGGCGCCGAGGCGGGTGCGCGCGGCATCGGCATTCAACTGCTGGACAAGGCGGGCAACCCATTCCCTCTGGGAACGGCGACGCCGCTGTCGGGGTATGGCGGCGCGCAGGGTGACTATTCCATCGATTTCGGTGCACGCTACATCCAGACAGACACAGCGGTAATGCCAGGCAGTGCCGACGGCGCCATGACATTCACCCTCAACTACCTTTGATCAGCCGCCGGGGTTCATGCTCATGCCTCCGCCGGCCTTGAAGTACAGGACGAGGTAGACCACGCGCCAGAAGATGAACGCATAGGCGCCGCAGACCAGTATCTGCAGGATCAGGTGGGACTTCATCCGGCTGAGCCGCCACAGGCCGTCCATCAGGTTGAGCAGCAGCAGGCAGGCACCGATGGCGGTGACCACGTAGCCCACGATGGTGGGGTTGACCAGGTCCAGGTCACCGGGCCCGGCGCGCACCACTTCCAGTCCTGCGGCGGTGATCAGGGTGGAGACGGCCATGTTGCGCGTGTTCTCGAAGATCAGGCGCAGCACGCCGTTGTCGAACAACTGGATGGCGATACGCCGAATGAACGGAGGCAGCATGGTGGACGTCCTTCCGATGCGGATGTCGGGCCGGCACAGAGTTGCCCCGGCCCCATGAAGGCGGCGTGGATGGCCCCGGCCGGGCCCGGCGCACCGGGGGGTAAGTAATACTACGCAGTCGCGGCACGCGGCTTTACTGATGCGCATGACGGGGCGGCCGGCCAGACTTTGTTCCGTGGAAACACTCTGCGGGCGAGCGACGATGGCAAGGCTGATTTCAACGCGTGGTGTCCTGGCGATGGGGCCGGTAATCGGCGAGGGGCAGGGCAGCCTGTGTGGGATTTCCGACGTGGCGATCGGCAAATATTGCCGGCTGCCCACGACCCGCGTGGCACGCTTCGGCAGCCATGCGCCCGACCAGCCTGCCGAGCCCGCACGCACCGGCCCCGCGCGCGACGATCCGCCGCAGACCCCGCGCAATCCTGTGGCCAGTGCCACCCTGGATGCGGCCTACAGGAAGCAGGACTATCACGTGACTGCCTGGCAGCCGCAGGGGAAACCGGCGTTCGTTCTGCTCATCGCACTGAAGGACCGGCAGTGGATCCAGCCTGACGTGGTCGAGGCGGCGGACTTCGACGAGGTCTTCCGGAACGCGGTGGCCTTCATTGAGCGGGTACTGGATGGAGAGGCGGAGAGCTAGGGCTGTAACGGCGGCGGTGCGCGGAAATATGAACCGGTCCCGTCCGCCGGGCCTGGTAGCGACCTTATAGGGATCGCCTGATTGGGCGGACGATGCCTGCCGACTAACGTTGCGCCTGGAATCAACTGGGCATAACCATGAACACCATCTACCGCCTGATCTGGAACACCTCCCTGGGCGCCTGGGTCGTCGCATCCGAGCTGGCCACGCCGCGCAGGAAGTCGTTGCGTGGACGTGCCTCCACGGTTCGGGGCGCCGGTGCTGTCTCTCTCCTGATCGGCGGGTCAGTCCTGCTTGCGATGACCCTTCCCGGAGCGGCGCAGGCGCTGCCCCCGTTGACGGTGTCCACGACGGTTACCGAGAACGGAGTGAGTCGCGACTCGGCCACCACGCCGGCGCTGACTGTCGTCCCCGGTGGCGACTATACCGGCATCGGCGTCACCTTGACTTCGCAGGCCCCGGCGTCGGGCGGGAACCAGGCGGCGGCTTTCGTCAGGGGTGGCCATGCTTCATTCGATTCCACCAGTACGATCACGATGCAGTCGACCTCGGCCGCCACGGTCTGCTGCACGTACGGCATCGTGGCCGATGCAGGCGGCACGGTTGAGACGGCAGCCACCGTCTCGGGCAGCACCGGTGGGGCCGGCGCATACGGCGGCAGCCACATCACCCTGAACGGCGGCAGCCTGTCCGGGCTGTTTGGCATCGTCTCCAGTGGGACTGGCAGCCTCATTTCCGGTACGGCAGACATCAGTGGTTCCGGTACCGGCAGCGGGGTGCGGGCCGAACTGGGCGGTCATGTGGAGCTGTTGGGCGGCAGGGTGCTCTCCAACGGCATGACGGCCAACGGTACTGGTAGCGCCATCACCGCGACGGGTGTGGGCATTACCGGACCTGTGACCGCCCAGAACGGCGCTACCGTCAGCCTTGACGGTGGCAGCGTGACGGCCAGCGGCTTTGGTGTGTTCGGCGCTTCCGCGGTGGGTGCCACGCCCAGCCAGGTCACGACCTCGGCCGACATTTCGGTGTCCGGCGGCGGCGGCGGCGGTGCAGTGAGCGCGCAGAATGGGAGCCGCGTGGATGTTGTCGGTGGCAACCTCGCCGGTTCCATTGTGGCGTCCGGTGCCGGCTCCCTCGTCACCTTCCAGGACGCGGTCCTGACCCAAGGCGGCGCGCAGGGGTCGGTCGGCGTGTACGCCGCAAACGGTGGCCAGGTCAACTTGAACGGCGGTACCGTGCTGGCCCCGTTCTGGAACAATGTCACGGTTCAGGTGAGTGGTGCCGGCTCCCTGATCCGCAATGACGGCGCGATGATCCAGGGTACGCCCGGCAGCAGCGTTGGCGCACGCGCCCAGCAGGGCGGCATGTTCATCCTGGGCGCTGGCGGAACCATCGCTTCCAGCAACACCGGCGTGCAGGCCTTGAACGCCGGCATCATTGAGAGCGGAGGCGCGATCAGCGCTGTACAGACGGCCGCTCATGCGTCCGGCGCCGGCAGTATGGTGAGCGTCAGCGGCGGGTCGCTCACCACCACGGAATATGCAGCAACCACCGCCGGCATTGTGGCCGACAGCGGTGGCGTGGTGAACGTATCCCCGTATCTTTCGCCCGGCGTGGGGCAGTTCGCCGGCAATGGCGTGCTTGCCCAGAATGGCGGCACGGTGAACCTGGCCGGGGCTGCCTTTGCGGTCAACGCGGACTACGCGGCTGCCCTGTCCATTTCAGGCGCAGGGTCCGCCATCAACAGCAGCACGAATCTGACCGTCTCTGCACAAGGGACGTCGGGCCGGGCAATCCTGCTTTCCAACGGCGCGAACCAGTCCTTCACGCAGCTCGACGCGAACGCGTATGGCAGCAATGGCGCGGCCGTCTACAGCGCCGGAGTGGGGAACGTGCTTACGGTTACCGGCAGTTCGCTGTCGGGCACCAACGTGATGGAAGACGATGGCAATGGAATGCAGCTCACGGCTATCGGCGGAAGCGTACTGCGAGGAGGCCTGAACGCAGCTGCGTCGTCTCTTGCGCTGAGCAACGGGGCGGCGTGGAGCTCATCGGGCGAGCAGTCCGCGATTGGCACGCTGGCGTTGGATGGAAGCTACATCAATGTGTATTACTCCGACACGCCCGGAACCGTACAGATCCGCGACGGGCTGGTCCTGGGCCCCGCGGGCGGCACGATCGGCACGCGGGGCAACGACTTCACCATCAACGGCGGCACGGTCACCGGAACGGGCGACCTGATCGTGAGCGACGCTGGTACCTTGACGGTGACGAGCGGCGTTGACTTCACTGGCGATACCTTTGTCTCCGATGCCGGCGGTACCCTGCAGATTGGCAACGGTGGTGCAATCGGCACAGTGGCCTTGGGTCAAGTGCACAACGACGGTGCGCTGGTACTCAATCGCAGCGACGTTGTTACCGTCGACCATATCGATGGCACTGGCCGTGTGGCCCAGGCCGGCACAGGCACGACGGTCCTTTCCGGCGACAACACCTACGTCGGGCAGACCTCGGTGGAAAGCGGCACCCTGCAGCTGGGAACCGGGAGCACCACGGGCAGCGTAGTCGGCGCGGTTGACATCGGCAGGGCCGGCACCCTGGCGGTACGGCGCAGCAATTCGGTGACTTTCGACAATGCGCTCACCGGTTCGGGTGTGCTCGACGTGGATACGCAGGGTGAGGTGTTCGACTTCGGCGCCAATACCGGCTCGGCTTTTGCCGGCACCGTCGCGCTTGGCAGGAGCACCTTCCAGTTGGGCGGTTTCAATGCAGCGTCGCTTGGAAACGCAACGCTTCGCGCTGGCGTGGACAGCATGGTCACCGTTGCCGACGGCACGCAGAGCCTTGGCGGCCTGAGCATCCAAGGCGGGACGCTGCGCTTCAACGCCAGTGTGCCCGACCAGCAGGTGGGCATCAGCAACATCAAGGTCGGTCTGCTCGACGCCAGCGGAACCGGCACCATTGTGGTCAATGTGCCCGCGCCATACACCCTTTCGGCTCCGGACACGCCCAATGCCACGAATCTGCTGGCCCAGGATGATGGCAACATCGGCACCCGCCTGGTCGACGCTGGCAGCGTCGTGGGCAGCGGTGGTGCACTGGCGCTTGTGGACCAGGGCGGCAACGTGCTGTCCGATGGCCGCAGCGTGGATATCGCGCAGGACGGCAACGTCGTGGCGCGGGCCGACTACGACTTCCGCCTGACGACCGCACCGGGCGACGGCCTGTACGTCAACTATGGCCTCACCACCCTGGACCTGGTTGAGGGCCAGACGCTGACGCTGGCGCCGGACAGGGGTGCCGACGCGACTGCGCGGGCGGCCGCGGTGGCCGTGACCCCGGCCTCGGACATGTCCGCGCGCATCACCGGCCTCGGCAACCTGGCCATCGAAGCCGGTGTGGGCGTGGTGTCGCTGTCCAACGCAAGCAACGACTACAGCGGAGTCACTGCCGTGAACTCGGGCGCCCTGCGCCTGGATGCGGACAATGCGCTCGGCAATACGAAGGTGCTGGCGCTGGTCGGCGGCACGTCGGCGCAGATCAACGGTACCTCACAGTCGATTGGTGCCATCGATGTGCAATCCGGTGCCACGTTGGACGTGGGCGGCGGCAGTCTGACCCTTGCCGACGGCGGTCGCGCAGCCGGTGCGTTGGGCGGCGCGGGCACTGTGTCCGTGAACGGTGGTGCCTTGGTTGTTCAAGGTGCCAATGCAGGTCTTTCAGCGAGCATCGGCATTGCCAACGGCGCAACGGTCCAGCTCGACAGCGCTGCGGGGCTGGGAAGCGGCGACATCGCCAATGAGGGCCTGCTGGCGTTCGGCGGCGCCAGCGACGATGTGGCGTTCTCCAATGCACTCCGTGGCACCGGCACGGTTGCCCTTGATGACCAGAGCGACCTGGTGGTGAAGGGCGACAACAGTGGCTACGCCGGTACGTTTGCGATCGGTGGCGGCGCCAGGCTTACCGCAGCAGATGCGCGGAACCTCGGCACTGCGGCCATCATCGATGACGGCGACCTGCTTATCGATACTGCGAGCGACTGGGTGCTCGCCAACGCGGTCAGCGGTGCAGGCAATGTCACCAAACAAGGCGCCGGCGTGCTGTCTGTCGTTGAGGGTCTTGCCTACACTGGCACCACCACCGTCAGCGAAGGCGTGCTGCGCGCAGGGCAGGCCACTGCCTTCAGCCAAGGCTCGCTGCACACCGTGTCGGCGGGCGCGACGCTGGATAGCGCAGGGTTCAGCCAATCCGTGGCCGGCCTCACCAATGCGGGTGTCGTCAACCTCGCCAGTGACCACGCGGGTTCCACCCTGACGGTCGCCGGCAACTACGTCGGCAATGGCGGCCGGCTGGTGCTCGGCACCGCGTTGGGGGGCGACGATTCGGCGACCGACAGGCTGGTAGTGCAGGGCGATACCGCCGGGAACACCCGCGTCAGCGTGGTCAATATGGGCGGCGCGGGAAGCGCGACCGACAACGGCATCAAGGTCGTTGAAGTCGGCGGAGCGTCCAACGGCACCTTTGCGCTGGAGGGCCGCGTGGTTGCGGGCGCCTACGAGTACGCCCTGAAGCAGGGCGGAAAGCTGACCCCGTCCGATGGCAACTGGTACCTGCGCTCTGAGGCCGATGACATCGTCGGTCCGGTGCTGCGTCCCGAGCCGGCGGCCTACCTCGGCAACCAGCAGGCGGCGGTGCGCATGTTCCGCCAAGGTCTGCACGACCGGGCAGGTGAGCCGGGGCTGGGTGCTGCTGCAGACGATGGCCACGGGATATCGTCGTGGGTGCGCGTACAAAGCAACCAGCTGAGTGCGTCGACCAGTGCGAATCAGGTGGATACGGATACGCGCGCCGACACCTTCCAAGTGGGTGGCGACCTCCAGTTCAACGCCGGCTCCAACGGCCGCCTGCATCTGGGTGTGATGGTAGGCCACGGCCGGGCGACCACCGACGGCATCTCCCAGGTCACCGGCAATGCATCGCAGGGCAGGGTGGACGGCGACAGCGTGGGTCTGTACGGCACCTGGTACCAGAATGCGGCCAGCGGCACCGGCCTGTATGTGGACGGTTGGGCCCAGTACGCGCGCTTTGACAACACGGTGCAGGGCGACTCGCTGGCACGTGAGGCGTATCGCTCGCATACCGTGACGGGCTCGCTGGAGGCAGGCTATGCGACCCGCCTGCATACCAGCAAGCGGGGGGTGGGGGTGTATCTGGAGCCTCAGTTGCAGGTGATCCACACCGACTTCAACAGCGATGATGTGACCGAGCAGAATGGCACCGTCGTCGAACGCATGACGGCCGGTGGCACCACCTCCCGTGTCGGCGCGCGGTTGTATACGCGTCCGATGGAGCGTGACCACAACCGGGTACAACCTTTCGTGGCGGTGAACTGGTGGTCGGGTGGCAATGCAGCGGGCGTGGCGATGGACGGCGAGTACCTGCAGCGCGACCTGCCGAAGGATGTCTTCGAGGCGAAGGCCGGCGCCCAGTTCGAGCTCGGCCGCGGCTGGAGCGGTTGGGGACAGATCAGCCGGCAGAGCGGCAGTTATGGGTTCAGAGATGTCAGCGCGCAGATGGGCGTCAAGCTCAACTGGTGAGGTGGTCCCCGCCATCGGCGTAAGCCGGGGCAGCTTCTTCATCGGTGTCAATCCGGACGCTGGCGCGCTGCTGTCGCCGTCACCTATGACTTCATTGAGCCTCGCGACGAATAGGACGACGCGCACCTGTACGGACTTGTCGATATCGACCGCGCCACCCACGCCCGCAGCCCCTATGCGGGGCGCGTGGGCGTGGTGGAGGAGGGCGCCCTGGCGGGGACGGCCATGAAGTCCTCAACGGACCAGCGGTTACGGTGGGCGGCGCTTTGGAGCGACGAATAAAAGAAGGTTCCCGGGGGTTCTGGTACTTCGTGGCGAGCGCGTCGAGGCCGACGTAGTCCTTATGGCGAGCTGCGCACTGGGTTGATCCTGGCGTATGAAGGGGATGTCAGCGCCAGGCAGGCGCTGCGGACGGCGAGCGTCGGTAATTTTACTGGCGTCGACCGCAGTTTCTACGCTGTTCACTCCGGCAGAGCAGGCGCAGCATTTCCCCAGGGTGCAGTGGTCAGCTCAACGTCGGGCAGGCCGTATCCGGGAGCTGTCAATGGCAGGTGCGTTCAGGTCGCTGGTACAGGGCACGTTGGTCATGGCCGGCGCATGCACGCTGGTGGTGCCACGGGCGCAGGCGCAGCCCTGTGTGGTCACCGCCAGTCGCATTGCCATGACGTCCGGGCAATGCGAGGTGGTGCCCGGCACGGAGCTGCACGCGGCCATAGTCAACGCGGCGGTCTCCGCAACGAACGTCGACACCCAGATCGACCTCAGGCCGGGGGCTACCGTCATCGCATCAACGCCTCTGGTCGCGCGCGGCGTTGAAATGATCAATGGCGGCAAGGTGCTGTTGGGCCCTGACAGCCGCATCCAGCTGGAGTCCGCCGGGCAGGGCGTGCTTGGAATCAGCATCAGCAACAGCCGCTTCGCCACGCCGATCGGCACCGGCATCCCCGTGGACATGACCAGGGCAGTGGGGAACAGCGGCACCGGCTACGGGGTGCGCGCTGTTCTCAACTCGGACGTCACCCTTGGCCTCAACCTCACGTCGAGCTTCTCTAACAGCGCGTTCGGGGTACGCGCCGATTCCGGCAGCCGCGTGGTGCTGGTCGACAACAGCAGCATCGCACTGAGTGGCACGAACGTATCACCCGGGGGCGCAGCGGTGATGGCGGTTGACGACGGCAGCATCATCGATGCACGCAATGGAACACGCCTGATCAACGTCGGCCGCGATGTGAGTGCCATCTACATGTCCAACGGCGGGCTAGTCCTGGCCGACGCCACCACCCAGCTGAGCCTGACCAATCTGGCACCCATCAATGCCGGGGCAGCGGGTATCGTGGCCGACAACACGGTCGTCCCTGCGGGTACGATCGACGGCGTGTCCATGGGTTTCACCGGCATCGCCGGCACCGGGATCACGGCGACGCGCGGCGCGAGCGTCACGCTGCGCAACGCAACCGTACAGGGCGCGGGCATGGGCGTGGTCGCCGATACGCTTTCCAGCGTCGACATCCGTGCCTCGCACCTGAGCATCACCGATACCAACGGCGGCATTCTCCGCACCATCGAGCCCGGACTTTCGCCGTACTCCACCACGTACCTGCGCCAGGGGGCGGGCCTGCTCGCGCTGGGCGGGCGGCTGGACGCCGATGGCGTGGGCATCCTCGTGCCGGCCAACGATGCCTACGGCGTATACGCGACCTTCTCGCCATTTTCCCCGTCAACCACAGGCACGTTGACCTTCGCGAACGGCACCATTGCCACCTCCGGGGTGGGTGCCTACGGCGCTGCCGCAAACGGGAGTCCCTTTGTCGATGGCATGCCCGCGGTAGTGCTGAGCAGAGCGACCGTCACCACCGGCAATGCCGGCGCCCACGGGCTGGCCGTCACCTCCGGCGGTGGCATTACGGCCAGCGACAGCGTCATCCGCGCGGAAGGGCCCGGCAGCAATGGGCTCTACTCCAGCACGGCCAGCACCACGCGCGCCAATGTCGCAACGATCTCCGGTGGCAGCCTGACCAGCGTGCAGTCCACGGCGGTCCAGGTGGCCGGCTCGCAGCTGACGCTGTTGCTGTCCAATGGTGTGGATGTCGCCGGCGGAAATGGCACGCTGCTCGACGTGGCGGCCGTGGGCAGTCGCGTCGGTACGCTGTTCATGACCGCCAACGCGGCCATGCTGCAGGGCGCCGCATCGACCCAGGCGGGCAGCCGCGCGGACATGATCCTGCAGGCCGGCACGCAGTGGAACATGACCGGCAGGTCCAACCTGAGCACGCTCATCAATCAGGACAGCGCCATTGCGTTCGGTGCCCCCAGTGGTGCACCTGAACGTCTGGACAGCTACAAAACGCTCACCGCGGGTGCCTATGCGGGGGAGGGCGGAACACTAGCCCTCCACACCTACTTGGGGGGCGACGGATCCCCGTCCGACCGTCTCGTCATCGATGCAGGCACCGCAACCGGGCAGACGGGGCTGCACATTCTGCGTGCGGGCGGGGACGGTGCGGTAACGCTGGGCAATGGCATTCCCGTGGTGGAGACCCTCAATGGCGCAGTCACCAGCGCGGGGGCATTCACGCTGCGTCAGCGCGTGGTCGAAGGTCCCTACGAGTACCAGCTTGTGCGCGGCAGCCGCGACGGGTCCCAACCGCAGGGGTGGTACCTCACCTCGCTGCGCCTGCCTGAGGAGCCGGCGCCGGAACCGCCTCCCACGCCGCCCGCACCGCCGAATCCGCCGGTGCCACCGCCAACAGAGCCGGAGGCGGAGTTGCCGGCGGTCGCTCCGCTCTACCGTCCGGAAGTGGGCGGCTACCTGGCCAATCAGCGCAATGCCGCAGGCATGTTCGTGCACAGCCTGCATGACCGGCTGGGCGAGCCCGGGTGGCCGGGTACGGAGCGCGCAATGACTGCCGGGGACGCACCCTCCATGTGGCTGCGCGCGGTGGGCAGGGACGGCAGAAGCCGCAGCGAAGATGGCACGTTCGACGTCGACACGGAGGCCAGCCTGATCCAGCTAGGTGCAGACCTTGGTCACTGGCAGGCAAAAGAGGAGGGCGGCAGCGTGCATGTCGGCGGCATGCTCGGGTACGGCAGTGCCCGCAGCGGTGTGCTGGCGGCGGGCAACCCCGCCCGGTCCCGTGGTGAAACCAGGGGATGGAGCATGGGTGCCTATGCGACCTGGTACCAGAACGCACGCGATGCGCGCGGCTGGTACATCGACGGCTGGGCGCTCTACGGTGGGTTCCGCAACACGGTGCAGGGCGACAACCTGCCCGACGTCCGCTATGACTCGCACACCTTGGCGCTCTCGGCAGAGACCGGGTACGCCGCCACATGGGGACAGGGCAATGCATGGGCCGTGGAGCCCCAGTTGCAACTGGTCCACCTCCGCTACGACGAAGACACGGTCACCGAGGTCAATGGCACTCGCGTCAGCGACAGCACGGGTACGGGTTGGGTATCCCGGGTGGGCGTGCGCACCCATCGCACCTGGTCTGACCGCGGCACGGAGATCCAGCCCTACCTGACGCTCAACTGGTGGCACGACCACATTCCAGACCGCCTGGCTTTCAACGCGGTGACCCTGGACGCGCTGTATCCGAGCGAGCGCTACGAAGCCAAGTTGGGGATCAACGCGCAACTGGGTGCCGACTGGAGCGCGTGGGGCAACCTGGGGTTCCAGTGGGGCAGCCAGCACTTCACCGACACGAGCGTGCGTGTGGGTGCGCGCTACCGTTGGTGACGGCGGGCAAGTAGTACTACACAGTCCCGACAGGCGGCTTTACTGATGCGCGGGGCGGCGCGGCCCGCCAGAATCTACCGGGTGGGCACACTCGGTGGGCAGGCAACGATGGCCAGGCTGATCTCCAACCGTACGTGATCGAAGCGGCCGACTTCGACGAGGTCTTGCGGAACGCCGTGGCCGCATCATGGACATCTTCTGCGCACTGATGGTCTTGGGGCTGCGCGCCAGCGCAACCGCAATCTCGCTGACCTTGCATTCATCGAGCGGCTCCTCGATGGGGAGGTCGGGCAGGGCTGACGACACCTGCGTCGGCGGTGTTGACCGTTGCCAGGGGCGCAGCGCGAAGCGCGTCCACGAGCGTGATGGGAACGCCGAATGCCGTTGCCTGGTCCACTGCATCCAACGGTGCCGGCTCGCTCGCGGATCGCAGGCGGTTGGTGAGCAGTCGCCACCGCACGATGGAAAACACGACCAGCCAGAGCACCAGCATCCCGACGACTTTCAGGAACGGCAGCGTGTCGCGCCACATTTCGCCGGATTGCCAACGGGGCGCGACGCTGACATGCAGCGCCGCCAACCCCCAGTACGCGACCATCCACACCAGGTCCCGAAGGAAGTAGAGCAGCAGCATCCATGCCAACAGGGTCAACAGCACGTCGCGCACGACGGCCCACCAGGGCAGGGGTGCGGTGCCAAGCAACGGTGGCCATTTCATGGTCGGAACCCGCGGTCGGGGCTGGTCCAACGCCCGTGCCGGCGCCGGCCGGCAAGGGCACGCGGAAAGCCCACGACCGCCGTTGCCGCCTGCAGTGTCCAGAACACCAGCGGATACCAGACCACCCAGAACAGCGCTCCGACCACGCCCCGCTCATACTTTCGGTCGAGCGCCGCGGCCACCACGGCCTGCATGAAGTAGTGCGCGGCAAGCAGCATGCCGGCCTGGCCGGGCACGAATCCGAATCCCTCAAGGTGCATGAGGTGACCAATCTGCAGGCCGTTGAAGGCCCAGATCAGCATCATTGCAAGAATCGAATATCCCCATACGATCGAGACCAGCCAGTTGAGCCAGAGCGGCCACATGCGCATTCCGTTTGCGCGGAAGAGAGCGGGGAACACGCGCATCGCCACCTCGCTCCCGCCCTCGCTCCAGCGCAGGCGCTGACGCCAGAGCCCGCCGATGGTCTCGGGCGTCAGTATCCAGGCCAGCGCCTTGGGTTCGAACGCCAGCCGCCAGCCCGCCATCTGCAGGCGCCAGCTGACGTCCACGTCATCGGTAATCGTGTTGGGCGACCACCACCCCGCATCCTGCAGCGCCCGCTTGCGGAAGGCGCAGATCGCGCCGGAAACGGTGAACAGTGCGCCGTAGACGTTCTGCGCGCGCTTGATCAGCCCCACGATGCTGGAGAATTCGCCCACCTGGAGGCGGCCGACGATGCTGGACCTGTTGCGGATACGCGGATTGCCGGTCAGCCCACCCAGCTTCGGATCGTTCTGGAAGCGGCGTGCGAACCAGGTCAGCGCGGCAGGATCGACCAGGGTGTCGCCATCGATACAGACCACGATCTCGTGCAGCGCAGCCAACGCGCCCACGTTCAACGCCGTGGACTTGCCCCGGTTGTGGGTGAGATGCAGTACACGTAGCCGGGGATACCTATCGGCAAGGTGATCCAGAAGATAGGCGGTACCGTCGCTGGATCCATCATCAATGGCGACGATCTCGAACGCCGGGTAGTTCACCCGATCCAGCGCACGCAGCGTCTCTTCGATCTGCCTGATTTCGTTGTGGCAGGGCACCAGCACCGAGATGGGAGGCGGCTCATCCAGCGGCGGCGGCTGATCGTAGGGCGGCTCGTGTGCCTCGCGAAGCAGGTGGAACAGCACGCCGCCTACCATCCAGTACCACGCCAGCACGTACGGATATCCGAAGCACAGGCCGGCAATCAGCGGCTCGAAATCCGCAGCGTTCACGGGACGGGCGCTCCTGTTCTCATGTGGCAACGGGCGGGTCGACGCCCTGAGGGTAGTGAGGCCGGGCGGCTCGGGATATTGGCCCTTGGCCCCACCTTTCTATGGCCGCCGGGCGGGGCGCTACAATCAGCCCAGCGTCCGGACCTGGGGTGTGCGATGGCGGCAGAGGGGGCAGGGTATGCGGCCAGAGACCTGCTCATCCAGGAGGGTCAGGCGATCCTGGCGGCGTTATCCGCCACGGGCGACCAGAACGCCGCCATCCATGCCGCGCGCAAAGCCATCCGCCGGATGCGTGCCGTGCTGGCGCTGTTGAATGAGGATGCCCTCAGCCTGGAGCGCGACGACCTTGCGTTGCGACGGCTGGGGAAGGGGCTGTCGGACCTGCGCGACGCCCATGTCACCGTCGAGACCGCCCATCGGCTGCGGGCACTCCAGCCTGGCCCGGGGTGGGCTGCCATTGTGGCCTCTCTGGTGACGCGCCGCGACCGCATCCTGCGGCGCGAGCTGGCCAATGATTCGGGCTTCCGTCGCAGGCGGAAGGTGGTGGAGGCGGTGTCCCTGCATCTGGAGGCACAGCCCTGGGAATGCGTGCGACGCTCAGGCATTCGAGCCGCCCTGGCACGCAGCGAGCGGCGGGTGAAGAAGGCCGGCGCCCGTGCTGCCCGCGACGGTGACGCCGAGGCCGTGCATCGCTGGCGCCGGCGCGTGCGACGGCTGCGGATGCAGCTCGATGCCGCTCACGAACTGGGTGCGCTCCACGGGCAGGCGCACAGCGGCGTCGCCCGCAAAGCCAAGGCCCTGCACAAGATCAGTGACCGTCTGGGCTGGCGCCAGGACCTGCAGTTGCTGCGCAACCTGGTGCGGGCCATGCCTGCCGATGCCGGCAAGGCAGCGGTGCTGGGCCAGATCGACGCAGCGCTGGCGTCGACAACCCACTGAAACGGGCGCGGCCCGCCGCGAGGAGCAGCGGGACGCTCACCTGCTCAACCGTCTTTCCGCTTGCGTGGGGTCTTCGGGGTGCTGACCAGCCCGGCGCGCGGCTCACAGGTGCTGGCCGGGTAGACCAGGCAGGTGCACGGCGCCAGCACGCCCGGCGCGCCGTTCACCGACAGGCCGACGAAACCGAGCGGTGCATGGTAATAGGTGACGCCGTGCGGTGATTCCGCCAGGGGTTCGCCATCGCCATCGACCGGCCAGCCGGTATCCCCGGTGGTTCGCACCGCGGTAACCCAATAGTCGCCGCTGAGGTACTCGGCATCCGGGTCGAAGCGCACCTGCACACCGTCCTCCAGGTCGATCCAGTCGTCTTCCAGTCCGGACGACGGCCGTAGCGGCACCGCCCCATCGTCGAGGCTGACGTCGCCGCGGGCCTGCTGGTCCCAGCGCCGCACCTTGCTGGTCGCGTTCGCCTGCCGGGGTGCATCGCTCGCCAGCACCAGTTCGTCGCCATCGACGCTGCCCAGGCGGCAGAGCGTGCCCGGCCGCCCCTGCAGGTCATCGTCCTCGTCGCTCAGTTCTACCCACTGTGCGTCGGCGAAGCCGCGCGTGCTGGCCACGCGCAGGCGCTTGCCGCCGCCGGACACCCAGCGCGTCACCACGCTGCCGTTGTCGCGCGACCATTTGAAGGTCGGCGCCCCGCTGTCGCTGCCGCGATGGATCTCCACACGGTAAAGGTGATTCTCGGTGCCGCGGTAGGCGACATCGGGATCGGTCACGCAGGGGTCGTCCAGGCGCTCGGGCGGTTGCAGCCGCAGTGTCAGCGTCGCCCGGGGATCGCGCTCGAACAGGTGCAGCGGCACCGCGCAGGCCTGCTCCGGGCTCTCGCGCAGCAGGTCGCGCTCCGCCTGGAGTGTTTCCAGCTGTGCCTGCAGCTGCGTCCGCTCCGCCTCGTCTTCAGTCTGCTCGATGCGCTTCTTCAACCCCTCGATACGTCCCTGCAGGCGCTTGTCCACCTCGGCCAGGTCGAGCGCGCGCACCTGCCACACCACCTGCGCGCGGCTGCAGGTGTCCGGGCCGCCGAGCGCGACTTCGCGCAGGTGCGGCATCTCGAGGCTGGTGACGTGGCGCTCCCACACCCGGAGATACACCCAGAACCGTGACGCGTCGCGGCTGGCGCTGCCGAGCCAGCGGCGCAGCGCGTCGATCGGCCCGTCCTTGCCGTCGGCCGGGGTGTAGTGCGGCTGGTCCAGGTAGTTGCAGCCGTCGCTTTCGCACAGCACGCCCTGCACGTAGTAGCGGCCGGCACTGATCTGCAATGCCAGGCCGTGGTCGTCATCCAGCGCCAGGCCGAAACCCGGATGGCCGGCGGGCGCGGCGTACGGGCCGAAGAGGTCCAGCGCCATCGTGCGCAGGTAGTGCAGCAGGATGGCGCCCTGTTCGTTCGGATCGGCATCCAGGGTGACGCGACCCTGCTGCAGCAGCACCTGGCTGAAGTGATGGCGGGGATCGAAGCTGACCCGCGAGAAATCGCCTTTCATGGGGAGGTCCTTGTGTAGTTCAGTCCGCGAACAGGAGCCCGACGGTCATGCCGGCCGGTGCGTGTTGGTCCAGGCGCGCGCGCAGGTTGGCCTCGCGCTGGGGTTCGTAGAGATCGTGGTAGGCGCCCATTTCCGAGCCGTCGTCGGCACCGCGACGGATCTCCAGGGCGGTGTCCGGCGTCAGCCGCGCGTAGCCGGGCAGGCCATAGCGGCGCGACTGGAAGCGCGGGCGTACGCGCTGGCGTTCGGCGGCGATCAGGGTCTGCTCGGCCGCCGCCGGCAACTGGCGCGCGCGCACCGCCGCCGTCACCTCGTCGGGCTGGCAGCGGTAGCGCCGCGGCGAGCGGCAGTGGCAGGGGACGTGGCTGTAGCGCACGCAGCCGATCTGCCGCCGCGCCACGTTGAGGCAGGCGTCGAACACGCTGTTCTCGACCACATCGACCGCATGCACCTCGACCTGGCCCAGCACCGTGCTGTCGCGCAGGGTCAATCGGACATGCGCGACTGCTGCATCCAGTGCGCCGATCGCATCGCCGCTGCCGGCGGCGTCGATGATGCTGTCCTGGATGACGAGCGCGATCGGATCGGTGCCCACCTCATCCTGACGCACCTGGATCGAGCCGACGATGCTGTGTTCGATCAGAACGCGTGCCTGCACGCCGAGCAGTTCCAGGCTGGGTTCGGAGGCGCGCTCGGGTTCGCAATCGCAGCCGATCCCCCAGCCCGGCACCAGCGTGCAGTGGCGGATCGCCAGTTCGGTACCGCAGCTGGGGGTGGTCGCCGCCTGCTCGGCATGGGCCTGCGGGTCGTGCGGGGTGCTGACCTGCATCGGCCGCCCGGCCAGCAGGATGCCTTCCAGCGCGAAGCGGCTGCCGGCATCCAGTTCCACGCCCAGTGCATCGGGCAGGTCGGTCTGCCAGTCGATCAGGCGGATCACCGGCCGTGCGCCCGCCGCGGAACGCAGCACCAGCGACTGGCCGGGGCGCAGGCGCACGTGCACCGGTTCCACCCACACGCCGCTGTGCATCAGCTCGATCACCGCATGCGCGGGCGCCTCTTGCTCCCAGGTACG
Organism: Stenotrophomonas sp. PD6; assembly: GCF_049199305.1. NCBI lineage: Bacteria > Pseudomonadati > Pseudomonadota > Gammaproteobacteria > Lysobacterales > Lysobacteraceae > Stenotrophomonas > Stenotrophomonas sp. PD6. Next base: position 92,244 of record NZ_JBLZQD010000001.1, read on the forward strand.
CAGGGCATCGCCAAGGCGCGGCAAGGACGAGGCGCCGCCCTGGCCGACCCGATACAAGGTGAAGGGTTCCGGTGGCCGCCGCGCTGGCCGCGCATACTCGCCGCCGCCCATATCGGCCGCGAAGCCGTAGTGGTAGCTGACCCGCACGCCCTTCTTCGGCACCTGATCGGGCGGGAACATCAGCCGCCCGCGTTGCGGATCAACCGCGACCGTGCCGCGCGCCGGGCGGTAGCGCCAGCCGCTCAGGTCCGCCACCACGATCGCCTCCACCGGCAGCGGCGCGCTGCCGTCCTGGCCGGCCCATTGCTCTGCCCAGATCGCCAGGCTGGCGTCCACGCCGTAGTCCTGCTGCAGGTGGTCGCGCAGATCACGGCGCCGCAGCGGCAGCGGCAGGTTCTGTTCGTCGGCCTGGTGGAACGCATCGGGCTCCGGCCGCGGCTTGCGGTACAGCGGCGCATCCTGGCCCAGCACGCTGAAGGTGAAGCAGTGCGCGCCGGCTTCCTCCACGCAGTAGGCCGGCGTGCGCGTGACCGGGTAGCTGCGCATGCGCCAGACATGCACGCCCACGCTGGGCACGTTGTAGCGGCCGCTGCGGTGGCGCGAGGGAATGCGGCGCAGGTCGACGCTGTGGGCAAGCGTGTCGAACGGGCCATCGCAGCGGTCCAGCGCACGCATGTCGCGCAGGTCCGCCGTGCCCAGGCGCTTGGCATGCAGATGGTTGGGATGCTGGGCGCGGTCGAGCAGGCGGAAGTATTCCTGCGCACGCGCCGGCCAGCCGCTCACATCGAAGGCCAGGTCTTCGAGCAACGAGACGGTGCCCTTGCGGCGCCGTTGCGCGATCAGATGCGCGACCTCGCGGCGCGGCACGCGGACCCGCTCCAGCGCCTGCGCGCCGGCGCCATCGCCCAGCGGCGCCTCCACCGGTTGATAGCCGAGCAGGTCGGCCAGGTAGGGCACGGCCCAGTCCTCGGCGGTCTCGATGAACCAGTTGTCGTACAGCCGCGCGATATCGTCCTCGACCAGGTTCACCTGCTCGGCGATCACCCGCAGCAACGCCTGCAGCGGGTAGCCCTGTTCGGCATCGCGGATGCGGTGCACCGCCGGCAGCAGCCGGTACAGGCGGTCTTCGCGGGGAAGCGTGTGCAGCGAAGGAAGGTCCATGTCTGCGCTCACGAGTCGGGGTTGAGGATGAGGGTGTCGGCGACGGACGCCATGAAGCAGGCGATCTGCGCGGGCCGGGCCACGCCGTTTTCAATGCGGCCCGGGCGTGCCTCCACGCGCGGCGGCGGGCGCTGCAGCGGGGCGCCAGCCTGCAGCGACTTGCCCGGGTCGTCGCCATGCAGGATCTGCTGTACCTGCGCGGTGATTTGCGCCTGGCTGACCAGCCGCAGCTGTCCGCTTTCTGAATTGATCTCGGTATCGGTGATGCCGCCGAAGCTGTCCACGTCGACCCAGTCGATGCCGGCGACCGATTGGATGGCGGCGATCACCTCGCACAGCAACGCCGGCTGCGCCAGCGCCCGCGCATCGAAGCCGAAGCGCGCCAGCAGCCGTGCGCGCACCTCGGCGGCCACCGCTTCCCAGCGGTACGCCGGCAGCAGCCGCAACCGCGCCTGCAGCACCAGGGCGATGCGCTCGCGCCAGACCAGCCGTACCGGCAGCGCGGGGTCCCCGAGAGTGCGCAGCGCCTGCGCGAGGTTGCGGTAGAGGTCCGAATCGATGTCGATCGGCATGTCGTCGACGCCGGCGTAGCTCACCTGCACGTAGTCACCCGCCGCGTCGGCCAACCGCCGCGCATCGGCCTTGGCGATGCCGGCGAACATGCGGGTGAAGTCGGCATAGTCCGAGACCGAGACCAGGCGGTCGAGCGCGATGATCGAGCGCGGCGCGTTCTCGCGGATCAGCGCGTCGGTCTCGCGGTCGGCGCCGCCGGAAGCGCGCAGCGGATTGACCACGTCCTTGAGCCCGAGCGGACGGGTGACCATCAACGCGACCTGGCCGGGGCGCACGTTGCCGCCCTTGCCGATGCCGTTGCGGTATTCCGCGCGCAGGTTCTCGAAGCCACTGGGCGGGCGCAGGCCGTGCTCGCCATCGCCGAACACCACGCGGGTGCCACCGTCGCCGTCGGTGCTGGTGACGAAGGCGCGGTCGTCCGGGCCGAGCATCGCCAGGCTCGGCGCCTCGGGCCAGGCCACATCGTTGACGTAGATCTTCAGGGTGCTGGTGGCGCCCAGCGCGGTCGGTGCCGGGCGCCAGGTCAGCGGCGGCTGGCGCAGGTCAAAGGACTGCAGCGGGAGCCGCGCATCGCTGCTGCCCAGTACCTCGCGCCGTGTCTCACCGTGGCTGGCGGCGACCACGTTGCCGCGGATGCGCAGGCCGGCGCGGTGGTAGCGGTAGGCCAGCGGCGTGGCAAGCTGCAGGGTGGTGTGCGGGCGGTCGCCGGGCAGGTTCGGGTCCTGGCGGTGGCGCAGGCCAGCCACCATCATCAGCTCGGCCGCGTTCACCCCGCGCACGCCGGCGATGTCGCTGCGCTCGCCTTCCACCACCACCCAGCGGCCCGAGGCCAGCTGCTCGTGCAGCGGCGCCAGTTCGAGAGTGTCGCCGAACACCTCGTCCAGGATCGGTGCCTCGGCCAGCACCAGTTGACGCCGCTGCGGATACAGCCAGGTGCTGCGCAGTTCCGTGATGCGCGCGCGTGATTCCTTGCCGCCCTGGACCTCGCGCCACTCGGTGGGGCCCTTGTCATCGCCGAAGTCGATCCGCGTGGTGTCGCCGGACAGGCCGTAGGCGCTGCGCGGGCCGTTGCGCGTACGCGCCACGCGCAGCACGTCCAGCCGGGGTGGATCGTCGAAGTCCTCGCCGGGGCGTGAGACCAGGATCAGCGCGCCGCTGGCCAGCAGCGGATCGGCGCTGGCAAGGAAGGCATTGCTCGTGGTCTCGTCGGTGGCATAGCGCCAATCGGGCCAGCTCTCCAGCGCGGGCAGCCCTTCCGAATCGGACGCCGGCACCGGGTGCGCCGAGGTGGCGCCGAACAACGTCTGGCCGGCGCCGAGCAGATAGACCGCCTGCAGGGCAACCGGCTTGGCGCCCGCATTGGAACCTCGCCAGGCGTCGTAGTAGGCGTCCTTCAGGCGCGGCGCGAAGCCGGTGATCAACTGCGGCTGCAGGTCGGCACCGCGTGCGAAGGCGGCGCCGAGGTCGCGGCGCAGGCGCAGGCGGTTGGCGGCCTGGACCTGCGGTGGCATCAGCAGCGCCTCGACCGCGTCGTCGGGGGTGGACACGACCGTTCCGCTGGGCGGCAGTTCCAGCGCGTTCAATGCATCACCGAATGCCGAGATCGCGTCGAGTGCTTTGCCTTCCACGCCGGTCTTCAGCTGCCCGGACCATTCGGCCAGCGGCCAGGCTTCAACGCCCAGGTACAGGCCATCGCGCAACCGGGTGACGTTGCGCAGGCCGCGCGCATCGCCGTGGCCGTTGTCCTGCAGGCGCTGCAGGTCGAACACCAACTGCTGCAGCAGCGGCAGGGCCTGTGGCACCAGCGGCCCCAGCGGCTGCAGGTGCAGGGTGGTGCGCTGGTCCTCGAAATCGATCTCCACCGCCAGCACGCGGCGCGCCTGGTAGCGCATTGCCTCGTCGGCGAACGCGAACAGCAGCAGGTCGCCGGCCTGTGCCTGGCTGTCCACGCCGGCCACGTACACCACGTTCAAGGCGGGCAGGGCGTCGGCGTCGATCCGCTGCGGGCGCTGGCGGCGGATGCCCAGGTCGTTCCACTCGCGACGTGCCTGCAGTGGCTCGTCGGTTTCGAACATCTGCGGCAGTTCGTCCGGCCCGGGGATCGACTGCGCGCGCGTGCCGGGCGGCACGTCCACCGGCTCGGCCTGCTGCGTATCCACGTTGTAGGACAGGTGCACGCTGGCCGACACGCCGGCGCGCGGCTGGTAGCCGACCAGGCGGGCCAGCTCCACCAGCGAGCGGCGCTGCACCGCCGTGCGCAGGTAGCCTTCGTTGGCGATGCGCTCCTGGTAGAAGGTCAACACGTCACCCACGCAGGCCCAGGCATCGAGCAGGGCCAGCGCAGGGTCGGCCGGGTCGCGGGTGGTCAGCGTCTGCAGCGGCCGGTGGGGCACCATCGTCTGCCCGTCGTCGCCGGGCGCGACCACTTCCATGCCGGGCAGCCGTGCCTTCATGCTGGCCAGGAACCTGCCATGGGTGCCGACGCGGTAGGGCAGGGCCGGCAACGCCGGGCGCGGCGAGATCTGCACCGGCGTCATCGTGATGACGCCGCCGCAGCAGCCACAGTCCGCGCCACCGCAGTGGCAATCGTGCGTGCTCATCGTCCACCTCCCACACTGATCGACAGCCGTCCGTGTTCGGGCTGGGCGGCATCGCCGTCCAGGCGTGCGATCTCGTTGCGTCTCAGCGTCAGCACGCCGTCGTCGAGCTCGCGGTTCGGCGGTTCGTACAGGCGCTGCAGGCGGGTGACCCGCGCGCACTCGACCCCGGGCACCGACATTGCTTCGGCTACCAGCGCGCTGACCCGCACCCCCTGTCCGAACTGCAGGCGGTCGGGGTGGAAGTAGCCGGGCTGGCCGTCGCGGCGGCAGCCGGCGCTGAAGCGATCGAGCAGCGCGGCCTTGATCGCGCCGCGCTCGTGGCCCGGCAGCGCGCAAACCTCAAGCTCCAGGTCCAGCGGCACGTAGACCGCCGTTTTCACGTGCAGGTCGTGGCCCATGCGGCGCACGCGCTCCAGTGCGCTCTGCACCTGGCCGGTCAACGTTGCCGACGCCGGCAACTGGCCGATGGGATCGAGCGCGACGTCGGCCTCGTACCAGCTGCCGGTCCACACCAGGTCGGCCGATGCGCGCTGCAGCCGCCGGTCGCGCTCGGCGATGCGTGCGTAGTCATCGGCGACGATGGCCCGCAGCAGGTCGGTGCGGAATGCAGAGGGCGCCAGCAGGCGTGCCTGCGCCAGTGGTTCCGGATCGATGCCGCCGCGTGCCGGTAGCGGGTTGCCCAGGCGCAGGTCGATGCCGCTCAGGTGCTGCCCGCGCACGTACAGGCGGTTGATGCTGCCCGCCCCGACGTTGCCGGCACTGCCGTTGCCGACCCGATAGCGCGCCTGCATGACCAGGCCGGCGCGCAGGCACTGGCCCAGGCTGCCGTCGCCGAAGCGCAGGCGGGCGCGGCCGTCGTTGTCGATCTCGGCCACCACATGGCGGTCATCGCCGTGGCTGGCCAGCAGGTCGAACACCGGCGTCCAGTGGGCGTTGTCGCTGTCGCTTACGTCCAATGCCGGCAGCGCATCGCGCGGATCGCCCCCGGTGCTGGCACTCGCTGCCGCGCTGGGCGCGGGCGCGGCATGCCGGTGGGTCAGCGGCGACTGCGCGAGGCGCCAGCTGACACGCGTGGCGCTGACCGCCACATCGGCCGGCTGGCCTTCGCAGATGCAGTCGGGCGAGGCCTCGCTTTCCGGCACCGTGCCAAGTTCTTCCGGACCGGTGCTGCGGCCATGATCGACCAGCACCACGTTGGCGAAGGCCATGGACACATCACGCAGGCGTGAGCAGTTCGGCGCCGGCCCGAGTGCGGACAGGCACAGCGGGAACGGCAACGCGTCCTCGGCATGCCAGTCAATCTGCAGCAGTGGCGTGGGCCGTGGGTCGTTTGGGCCGGTCGGGAACAGGCTGTCTTCGTCGGGCGTGACCCTCACCAGGCGCACCGGCCACACCCGCAGCGGGTCGGCGTCGGTCGCCAGGCCGCTGCGCGCGCCGACCACTTCGCGCAGGATGAGCACGTCGCCCACGCGCAGGTCGAGCACGCGTGCGTCGCCTTCGGCAGCGGCCCACGTGTCGCGCAGCACCGCCGTGGTGGCGCCGCGGTGCAGGCAACAGTCGTCGCGCCCCCAGTCGTAGAAGCCGATGCGGCTGTGCGCGGCGCGCAGGCGTATGCGGGCGTCTGAAGCACCAACCGGCTCGAACACGGCCAGCGCCGGTTCCACCAGGCCCGCCATGCGCGCGTCGTCCAGCACCGTGGGCAGCGGTGCGTCACCGGCGATGCCGCTGAGGAAGGCGAGGTCGGCGGCGGCCAGCTCCAGGTCGCTGTCGGTTTCCAGCGCCACCCAGGCGCGTGCGTTGCAGCCTTCGTGCAGGCGATAGTCCACCAGCCGGGCATGCCGGCGCACCGAGATGCGCTGGCGTGCCGTGCCCAGGTAGGCCTCGGTCGCGACCGCATCCTGGTAGTAGCTGAGGTAGTCGCCGGCGTAGGCCAGCAGTTCGGTCAGGGTGACCCCGATGTCGGGCACGTAACGCGGCTGCCAGGCCGGCGAGATCAGCGCCAGGCGGTCTTCGATCAGCCGCTTGAAGCTGGCGTAGTCCTTCACCAGGTAGGGCAGGGCGGGTTCGGCCGGCGCCGGTTCGACGCAGGCGGCCGCGCTGGCGCAGTCCAGGTCGGCGGGGCAGCCGACCTTGAACGAGAACGCCACGCTGGCATACATCGGGTCGAGCCCGCCCACGTCCTGCAGGTGCAGGCGATACGTGCCGTGGTCGCCACGCCGGTCCAGGCGCACGATCAGCCAGTCGTCGCGGTCGGGACCGTCGCTGAGGTGCGGATCGACATCGAGGATGGTGAGCGGGCGGTCGCTGCGACCGCCCTCCAGGCGCAGGTGGCGCGGCAGGTCCGGGCCGTCCTCGCGCAGCTCCGGCGGCAGCTTGCCGAGGAAGGTCACGAAGAGCGTCAGCTGGTCGTCGGAGACCTCGACGAAGTCCAGTCCAACCCGTCCCTGGAAGGCGCGGACGGCCTGGCGGCGCGGGTCACTGAGGCAGGAAAGGTGCATGGCATGGCTCCTGGTCGCGGCCCTACAGGTCGTGTTCGAAATCGGCGACGGCTTCCTCGCCCGTGCGCAGCACGCGGTACACCACGTGCACGCGCAGCGCGGCGTCGTCGGCGGTGACCTGCAGGGCGCGCAGTTCCAACACGTCCTGCAGCCAGCGTTGCAGTGCCGCCTGCAGGGTGAACTGCACCGTCGCCGCAAGTTCCGGGCTGTTGCCGGCGAACACCAGCTGCAGCAGGCCGCTGCCGAAGTCGGGGCGGTTGACGCGCTCGCCGGCCTGGGTGAACACCAACTGCTCGATCAGGTCGCGCACGTAGCCGTCAAGGTCGATCTCGGCGCTGCGGCCGCGGCCATCGACGTGGAAGGGGAAGTCGAGATGGAGGCTCATCTGCATGCTCCTGGCGGCTACATGGCGCTGACGCGCGCCTGCATCGCGCCGACGATCGGCGCGCCCTGCGGAATCTGTTCCGCGCTCTGGCAGATGCCCGGTCCGGGGCCCGGCGCCGGCGCCAGCATTACCGGCAGCCCCATCACCTTCACCCGCGTGCTCGGCATCGACCAGCGCACGGTCACGCAGGGCTGTGGCTTGCTCGGCGGTACGGTGAAGGGGCAGCCGGGCAGCACCGAAATGATGGGCAGGCCGGGCGGGATGACCGCCACCGGTTGTCCGCTGACCAGCACGCGGGCCTGGCCGGGCACGATCTTCGCCTGGCCGGCGGCGTGCTGGCAGGTCATGGCGGCGTTGGCGTGGAGCAGGAAACCAGGCATGGCGGTATTCCTCAGGTAATGGTCATCGCGACTTTGTTGAAGGTGATCGCCGGGCCGACGAGATAGATCGACGCGCCCTTGCCGTTGTCGATGTAGATGCCGCTGTCGTTCACCACCAGCATCGCCCCGGTGGTGCTCTTGAGCACGATGCCGCCGGTGACCGGCGTCGGTGGCATGTCGCTCACCATCACCATGTTCTGCAGCAGCGTCTGGATGACGATGTTGGGGTCGGCCGGATTGCCCAGCTTGGCCATCGCCGGCGCATCGCTGGGCAGGTCGAGGCGGCAGCCCAGCCATACCGGCTTGTTGGCGTTGCCCTGTTCGAACATCACCCATACCCCGGCGCCCGGTGGCGGCACCGCATAGATGCCCATGCCGGGACCCGGCGGGCCGGACAGCGGCGCGCACGGTTCGGCCCAGGTGGTGGGCACGAACGAGGCGACGTCGGCGATGGACAGCAGCAGCCGGCCGCGAAAGTAGGGGTCGGCATTGGTGGTGACGGTGCCGCGGTAGATGCCGGGGAACTGTCCGTTGCGATGCGATTGGCTCATACCGGCACCTTCGGGGTCAGCGAAATCAGGCCATCGCGGCTGAGCTGGAAGCTCTGCTTGTATTCGCCGCGCTTGAGTTTGTGGGTGACGCTGTCGACGTAGTACAGGCCGTCGTAGGCCATGCTGGCGCCGCGCACGCCCACCATCATCCGCGAGCGCAGCACGTGGCCGTAACGCAGCACATCGAGCGAGCCGGTGGCGGTGATGGCGTTGGTCGAACCCTTGAGAAGGCGGCCAAGCACCTTCTTGGCGGTGGACATCGTGTCGTCGCCGCCGGCCTCACGGAACATCGCCATGCGCAGTGGCGCAATCGGGCGCGCGCCGAGCGGCGGCTGGAAGATGCTCACCGCGGGGATCGGCAGCGGGATCGGGACGCGGCCGGTGGCCGGGTCGTAGACGGTGACCAGCATGTTCTCCTTGGCCAGGCCGTCCAGCGAGAAGCTCAGGGATTCGACGTTGGTGTGCGCGTCCATGTTCACGTTGAGCGCGGGCTGCGGCACCGGAATGCGGATGTCCGGGCCCAGGTAGGCAATGCTCTGCCCGGGCAACGGGCCGGGTTCGACGTAGAAGACGAAGCCGTTGTCGTCGGCAATGCGCCGCAGGTGGGTCAGGTCGGTGCCGTTCTGTGACTCGATGCGTTCGGTCATGATCGGCTGGGTGGGAATGAAGCCGGGGATCACGATCGGCGCCACGCCGAGGAAGGCGTACTTGGCCAGCACCGCGTAGGCCTGCACCGTGTCGGACATGTTGGGGTAGGGCAGCGCCAGTTCGATCAGGTCCATCGCCGCACTGAGGTCATCGCCGGTCACGGTGAGCGTGGACTGGCCGGGGTCATTGCTCGGCGCCAGGTCCTGGCGCGTCACCATGCCGTCCATCAGCACGTGCGGCATGCCGCCCAGCGTGACCATCACGATGACCCGCGTCACCAGCGGATCAAAGTAGCCGGCTGGCAGCAGCGTGGTCAGCAGGCTGGAGTTCTTGCCGACCGCGAAGGTCAGCTGGAAGCCCGCGCGGTCCCGGCCACTGGTCACTTCCACGCCCTGCAGCGCCTCCACCACGGCGCGCGGCGCCGGCACCGGCACGGCCGGCCCGATCATCAGCGTGAGGTGCACGCCCTGCAACATGGCTCACTCCCGCGCCGGCGGCGGCACGCCGTCGGGCAGGGTGATGCGCACGCGCTCGCCGATCTCGTCGGTGAGTTCATCGGGATGCATCACGCCGTTGGCATCGCACAGGCGCCAGAACGCTTCCGGATCGCCCAGCTCGCGTGCGGCGATATGGTCGGGCCGCTCGCCTTCCACCACCGCATGCTCGCGCAGCACGGTGAAGCCCTCCAATGCCGGCAGGAAACGCCGCTGCAGGTACGGCACCACGGTGCCGTCGGGCAGGGTCAGCGTGGTGAGCGGTACGTTGTGGTAGCGGCTGGTCGGGGGGAAGTCGTAGTTGGCCATGACGAGGTCCTCAATGGATGCCGGAAATGCCGAGCGCGCGGAAGTCGCCTTGCACCGCCTGCGCGGCGAGGCGTTCGCGCGCCTGCAGGTAACCCATGAACAGGCCGCCGCCGCGGCTGTCGAAACCGAGATCGTCCACATTGAGCACACGCAGGCCGAGCGTGACCTTGGCGCGGATCGGATTGAGCTGGGTGTCGAAGGCCTCTTCGACGATGCTCAGCTCGGTCACCCGTACCGGCACGATGCGTTGCGGCCCGAACACGAACACCGCCAGTGGCGCCATTGCCGGCGCGATTTCCAGCGAGCCGGTGGAAGCCACCGCATCGGCGCCGCGCAGCTCGGCACTCGTTGGCTGCACCAGGGCCTCGAGTGCTGCCAGTTGCGGATGCAGGCCCAGCACCACGCTCGGGCCGCGCCCGGTTTCCAGCGCGTCGGTGGCATCGATCTCGGCCTCCAGCTTGATGGTCTCCACCGCCGGGCCCTTCAGCCGCAGCGCCTCGCTGCGGTCGCCCTGGTCGGCCCCGACCCCGCGCACCTGCAGGGTGCGGGTGAGGGTGTCGGGGTTGTACTGCAGCGTGACAATACGCAGCACGTTGCCGGCCAGCGGATCCAGCAGGGCCAGCCCCCCTTTGACCAGTTTTGGCGTGCGCGTATAGCCGCTCATGTCATTCTCACTCGTAGCTCTCGGCCACGCCGCGCAGGTAGCCCGGGTGGCGGCGGTCCAGCGCGGCGGTGGCCATGGTCAGCGGACATTCCTCCGAACCGTCCTCCATGCGCACGATGGGCAGGCGGTAATAGACGTTGTCCGGGTCATCCAGGTCGATGTCCCAGGAGGCTTCGCCCAGCGCGAGCACCATCACCAGGCCGATGTGGCGGGCGACTGCGTCAAGCACCGCGCGGTGCTCCAGCGCGAGGGCTGCGTCGGGGTCAGGGAAGCGCGCGAGCAGGAACGCTTCGACCTCGTCGAGCGACGCCATGTCGCGGCCGGGGTCGCTCGGCATCAGCGCGTAGAGCTCGTCGCGCACTTCGACATCGCTGGCGAGCCAGATCTGGAAGTCCTCGCGCGAATGGAATTGGAAGGCGTGGAAGTCGTCGGTCATGTCGGTGGGCTCATGGAAGGAGTGAGGGTTCATCGCTTGGGCAGGTTGCGGCTGACGAAGGTGCTGTTGCCCTTGCCATCGGAGGTGCGCCGCTCCACGAGGATGCCATTGTCCAGCAGCAGTTTGAGTAGCGGTCCGCTGGGCTCGGTGTCGATCAGCATCCACTTGATCTTCCAACCGCGCTTGACCAGTTTGGCGTCGCGCAGGACTTCCGAGACGATCTCCTTGGTCGCATAGATCTCGCCCTTCTCGTAGGCTTTCACTTCGATGCCGATCTTCCTTTTCTTGTCGGCAATGTCGAGCCGGCGCACTTCGTCCTCGCCGGTCTCGATGGTCTGCTCGGTCTTGCCCAGGCCGAGCCGCTCGTGCTCGGCGGCGACAATCGCGTTGGCCTTGTTGGCACGGTTGACGTTGGCCTCGTAGACCTTCGACCAGCTCTCGTAGGGCAGGTCGCCGCCGATCAGTTCGTACATCGCGCGGCGGGTCCGCTTGTGGCCGGCGCCGCCCACCTCCTGGCCGCGCAGCTTGGTCTCAAGCTCGGCGTACTGGGCCTGCTTGGCCTTGGACAGGCCCTTGGCGGCGACGAACCCTTCGCCATCGCCGGCGAAGTCCGTGCCGATGTCGAGCGTACGCAGGTGCTGGTCGAGCTGCACCTGCAGGCTCTCCAGCTCGGCCATGGCCCGGCTGGCCTGCTCCGGGCCGAGCGTGCGCATGAACTCCATCTGCTGCTTGATGGCCTTCGGCAGCTTCTGGACTTCGAGCGTCGCCTCGTAGGAGGCGCGGTGTTCTGGCTTGACCGCGTCGATGCCGATCAGCCGGGCGATATCGGCGATGGCCAGCCTCACCCGGCCGGAGAAGCCCTGGTACTTCTGCATCGCGCGCGCCGTGTCGGCGTGCATGCCAACCGTTTCAGGACGCGCGTCCGGGCTGCAGCGGATGCTGATATCGGTGATCTGCCCGGTCTTCTCGTCGAGTTTGTAATCGACGCGGACGTCGTTGCCCTCGAGCGTTTCGTCGATGCGGGCCATCTTGCGCAGGTCCGGCGGCAGCTCGCGCGCCATCTCCTCGAGCGTGGCGCGGCGTTCGGCGGCAGGTTTTGTTCCGGGGCCTGCGGCCTCGGGTTTGGCTGAGGCTTCTTTGTCTGCTTCCCTGCGGCGGGCTTCATCGTCGGCGGCGTTCGACTTTTCCTTGATCGGGGAAGGCTCGCCCAGCTGTGGTTCGCCCGGCATGCGCTCAAGCGGACTCTTGGTGGTCGGTTCGCCCGGCGTGGTCGCGTGCTCCGGCGGCAGGGTTTCCTTCGCGCCTGCGCCCTTGGACGCTGGCTTGGCTGGCCCCTGCGCATCCTTGGCCGCCTGTTTCGCCTTCATCACGTTGCCGGCGATGAACAGGCCGTTGTTCTGTACCGCCGAGCCGATCGCCTGGGCGCGTGCGCGGCGGGCGGCGGCGTGGGTCATTCCACCGCTGTTCTCCTGCTCGGCGATGTCGACCATCTGGTCCAGGAAACTGAGGTTCCCCCAGAGCAGGCCACCGTAGTTCAGGGCCTCGTTGGCGATCTCCACGCCCTTGGCCACGCGCTCGGCGGCCTTCAGCGCATCGGTGGCGACGGTGACCTGGGCCTGGGTGAACTTGCCCTCCTGGACGATGGCGAACACCTTCTCGAAGCGCTGCACGCGCAGCGTGGCCACGGTCTGCCCGAGGGCGCCGACGCCACCGAGTACGCCCAGGGCGTCGCTGACGGTCTGCGCATCAAGGTAGAGGCGGCCGGCCTGCCAGCGCTGGATCAGCCGGGCGGCGGCGACGCCGGCGCCGATCACCGCGCCCGCCGTGCCGGCCGAGGCGACGAACAGGCCCACCGCAGCCAGCGTCATCACCAGGTCGTCCAGCCGCTTTTCGGCCAGTGCCCAGTTGGCCGGGGCGCTTTCGATGTACATCGTTGCGGGCGCGCCGTCTTCCAGCCCGAGCGTGCCGGTACGCACGCCGATTTTGCCGCGGCCGTAGGCGGCATGGCCGCCGAACTTGGTCAATGCCGACCGCAACGCTTCGCTCGGCGTGCCGCCCATGCCGACATAGGCGTCGCCATCGCGGTTGGTCACGTCGCTGACCAGCCAGCGGAAGCGGTCGCCGCTCTTCGCCATCGGCCCGGCAGACAGCAGCAGCGGGTACTGCTCGCCGGTGACTTCGGACATGAGCGTGGCATTGAGCCGGCGCATCGGCTGCAGGTCGGTGGCGCCGGCGGTGCGTTCGGCTTCGTGGCGCTGGTAACGCTTGATCTGGTCCTGCACCAGTTCCAGGTCGCGTTCGCGACCGTAGTCGGACAGGCCCGGTGCTTCCTTGCGGAAGTCGTCCAGCTCCTTCTGCTTCTCGGCCTCGCTCTTGCGCAGCACATCCAGTGCCGAGCCTTCGAAACGCAGTTCCGCCTGCGCCAGCAGCTCGCGCAGGTACTTGCCCTTGGCTGTTTCACCCGCGTTGTCGGCGATCTTGATCTGCGTGCGCAACTCGGCCAGCTGCGCACTGGGCTCATCCAGCGCCTCGTCGACGGCCTTCTCCATCGGCGTGACTTCGGTGATCTTGCTCGCGACCGAGGGCGGGCGGATGATCTGCTTGCCCTGGTGGTCCTCGTTGATGGCCGGCGTGGTGATGGTGCGCACCAGGTAGATGCCCTTCTTGGTGAAGGGGATCTCCTGCTGGGTGCGCGGCCCGGCGAACAGCTCGGCCACCCAGCTCAACGCTGCGCCGATGGCGGTGGTCAGCAACGAGACCGGGGCCAGCTCCAGCGCCAGCCGGTTGGCCGCCGCATTCGACATCCGCTCGCCCACGGTGTCGCCTTGCGGGTTGACCGTGCCACGCGCGGCGCGCCGATTGTCCTTCCACCAGTCGCCGAAGGCGCGGTTGAACTCATGGTTGGCGCCGCCCATGCCGGTGACATCCTTGCCGGCACCTCGCTTCGCATGTTTGAGTTCCTCGAGCTTCTCCTCGTAGTTGGGGCCGCTCTCGTCGACCTTCTCGCCGTTGTTTTTGGCGGCGTCCTTCTTCGCCTGCTGTTCGGCATACTGGGTAACGTCGAAGGATTCCCAGCGGTAATGGATGGTTTCGCCGATCTGCGAGATCGCCTTCGAAGCCATGTTCCAGTTGCCGTTGGCGCCCCAATCGATGGTCGCCGAGTAGGTGGGGTTCGCATCGACCGGCACCAGTTTCGGCCCGGTCATGCTCACCGGCCACGGCGGCGCGTTCGGTGGCTGGCCGTCACCACGGCCTTCGACCGGGCTGGCGTAGATTCCGGCGCCGCCGGTGCCTTCCTTGCTGCCGCTCCCACTGTTTTCGTAGGTGGGCACGAAGTAGATCACCAGTGGGTGCGGGGTGGCGTTGACCCGCTGCCGGAACGACCCCGCGTCCTGCAGGATCGCGGTGAGGTCCATGATCGGCAGGGTCTTCGGCGCGGGCGCACCGGCCGGGGCCTTCTTGGCCTCTTCATCGGCCTGCTTCTTTTCGTCGGCGGTGAGATCGCGCGAGACCACGGGGCTGGCACTGGACTCGATGTCGATGCTCTTGCCGCTCCGATCCACCGTCACCGCGCGCATCGCGTTGCCGTAATGCACGTAGATGCCGGGGGTGAACTTGAGCCCCTTGATGGCCTTGAAGGGCAGCTTGCCGCCGACCGCCTTGCCGCTGTCGTCGTACACCTTGAGGAACTTCGGGTGCAGGCCGACGAACACCATCTTACGCAGCTCTTCCCCGCGGAAGTTCAGTTTGTTGGCGCCCAGGTAGGCGGCCGCAGCGTCCATGCCGGTGCTGTGAATCTGCAGCCGGGTCCAGTCCGGGTCGTCCTTCTTCTTGTCGGCGTCGGGGCTCTTGGCAGGCGCGGCCTTGGGCGACGTGGTTTTGCCAGCCTCCGGCTTGCGCCGCAGCACGGGTGCGGCGCCACGGTCCTGGGCCACGTGGGCCAGTTCGTGGGCGATCAGGCGGCGGCCGTCGGGCTCGCGGGGCGCGTAGCGGCCAGCGCCGAAGGCAACATGGCCGCCGACGCTGTAGGCCTGCGCGCCCAGCTCGCGCGCCGACTGCGCCGCGACCGTATCGTGATGCACGCGCACATGCCCGAGCGAGGTGCCGGTCTGCGCCTCCATGTCGTCGCGCAGTGCGGGGTCCAGCGGCTGGCCGGGGCTGTCGAGCGTGCGCGCCAGCGAGACCGGCGGGGCGATGCGCGATGCGCGCGATGTGCCTGCAGTTGCACCCGGCAAGGAGGGCGCGGCACGGCCGGTTGCGTAGGCGTCGGCGAAGCGGTCGGCCTCGCGCTCGCGCGGGTCGTCGTGCTCGCCAAGTGCCACGGATCCGGCGTCATGGGCGGCTGCCGTGCAGGCGCCACAGCGGGCTTCGCCCATCGTATGGTTGCCGCAGGCGCAGCGCGATGCCACGCCCGCGCCGGGCGCCGGCGCCAGGCAGCTGTCCCGCTGGCGCAGCGCCTCGTTCATGGCCGCAGGCAGCCGAGCAGGGAGGTGGCGACGGCGCGCGCGCCATCGTCGGTGGCGGTGGCGCGGTCCAGCGCGACCGGTGCCGCGACGAGGTGCTCCTGCGCGACGGGGCGCGACAGCGGCCGCTGCACGAGCAGGGCACCGAGCTGCACTTCCAGTGCGGCGTGGAACTGCTGGCGTTGCCCGGCACCGAGGGCAACGCCATGCAGCACGACATGCTCGATGTGCAGGCGCGCGCTCATGCGGGTGCCCTCGCGGCCGCCGCGGGGGCGCCGACACGGAAGTCCGCCTCGTCGACCGGCCGGCCCAGCTTGCGCAGTTCGGCACGTACCGCGGCCAGCATGCGTGGCATGTCCACCGCATCGTCGTCGGCCGCGGCGGCGAAGGCGGCATTGAGCGCGATGGAATGGATGTTGCCGCCGCTGAGGTTGAAGCGCGCCAAGCGCTCAACGTCCAATGCGCGGCGCGGCACCTCCGCCGGCAATGCATTGCGCCAGATGCGGCTGCGCTCGGCCGGGCCGGGGTACGGGAAGTTCACCACGAAGCGCAGGCGGCGCAGGAACGCGTTGTCCAGCGAGGCCTTCATGTTGGTGGCCAGGATGGCCAGGCCGGAGAACGACTCCATACGCTGCAGCAGGTAGTTGATCTCGATGTTGGCGTAGCGGTCGTGGCTGTCCTTCACCTCGCTGCGCTTGCCGAACAGGGCGTCGGCCTCGTCGAAGAACAGCAGCGCGCCGCCCTGTTCGGCGGCGTCGAACAGGCGCCGCAGGTTCTTCTCGGTTTCCCCGATGTACTTGCTGACCACCGAGGACAGGTCGATGCGGTACAGGTGCAGCCGCAGTTCGTTGGCGATCACCTCGGCGGCCATGGTCTTGCCGGTGCCGCTCTCGCCGGCGAACAGCGCGCTGATGCCGAGGCCGCGGTTCATGCGCGCGCCATAGCCCCATTCCCGATAGACGCGGTGGCGCTCGCGCGCCTGCGCGGCGATCTGGCGCAGCAGCGCATGCGGCTCTTCGCTCAGCATCAGGTCGTCCCAGCGCGCCCGGGGTTCGAGCCGCTGCGCCAACTGGTCCAACCGCGGCGCGGCGAAGTCGCGGCACAGATCCCAGGCGGGAACGGCCCGTGTGCGTGCACCTGCGGCGGCCTGGCCGATTCGGCCCAGGTCAAGGTCGAAGTGGCTGGACAGGCTGGCGGCTTCGACTTCGTTGTCTTCTTCTTCCAGCGCCTCGCGCCACGCGTGGTACTGCTCGCTGGCGGTCGGCAGCGGCGCGCGGACGTGGCAACTGGGTACTTCCAGCGCCAATGGCGTATCCCGAAGACCGACGAACACCGGCCCCAGCGGGAGGGACAGCAGGGTCGATACGGCGGCCAACCGCTCGCCCTCGGCCTCGTCGGCCTCCACGTACACCGCCAGCGGCAGCAGCAGGCTCTCGCGGCGCCACAGGCGCGCCAGCGTCTCCAGTTCGCCGCGCTGCAGCGGCAGCGATTCAGCTGCGATGCGGTGCAACCGACGCGACAACCGCGCGCACACCTGCGAGGCGATCGCCAGGCGGCTGTGGCGGTCCTGGCCCAGCAGCTGGACCACCGGCGGGGTGTCGCCGGGCTCATCGTCCAGCGCCGCCAGGATCTGCTCCACGCTGGCCTGCTGCAGCCCCGACACGGGTTGCTCCGCGACTTCGGGGCCGATCCAGGCATGCAGACGCGCGTCGGCCACGTTGAGACCCTTGACGGCGTTGACGATGCGCTCGTCCGCACGCAGTGCGGCGGCAGTCAGCGCGGTCGCCCCGGGCTGGTTGATTTCCAGCAGACGCAGGTGGCGCAGCGGCCGGTGGGGCGACAGGGCATCCCACGCCGCATCGTCGAACAGGCGCAGCGCGAGCGCGAATGTCGGCACCGGTACGCCGTCCTGCGCGGCCGCAATCGCCGCAGGCAGCGTGGCATCCAGCTCGACCGCCACGCACAGCCAGAGAATGTCGGTCTCGAAGCGATCCAGGCCAAACCGCTGTGCCAGCGCCAGCAGTGCCGGCGGCGGGTCCTCACTGGCGATGGCGTCGCGGGCAGCGGCGACGTCGGCCAGTGTCGCAGCGGGGTCCGGTGCAGGCAGGGCAGGCAAGGCGGGTTCGTTCTTCTTCCAGCGCGGCCAGGCACGCGGCGACCCGCCGGCTGCCGGCGGTGCGGCAGCACTGGCAGGGGAGGGCGCCAACGCCTGCAGGCGCAGGTGCAGCCAGTCCAGCGACAGCGCCAGATAGCGCTCGTTGGCCAGGCTCCAACCGGGGTGGTCGTGGGGGGCGAGGGTGCGCATGGGGTCAGGTCAGCTCCACGCTCTGTTGCGGGTCGAATTGCGGCACACCGTCACTGAGCAGTACCGGCAGGCTGTCCACGCCCTCCACGCGCAGCGCCACAGCATGCACGCCTGCGGAGGCCATCGCCGCCGGTACGGTTGCATGCACCGTGCTGGGGAGGCTGCCATCTGCCGGCGTGTCGACGCTGCCAGTCGCCAGTTCCTGCCCCCCGAACAGCAGCCTCAGGCCGGCGTGCTGGGCGGGCAGCAGTTGTGGCATACAGTCGAGTGCCAGCGCGACATCGGCATCCGCGGCCGCCGTCACCGGCGTGAGCGTGATCCGCGGCGCCAGCATCCACGGCACCGCATCGCCGATCAGCTCAGGTTGCCCGGGCGTGCTGGTGCGCAGGCGCAGCGTATACACGCCGGGCGCCCATGCGGACGCAACATCCGGCGCGTCGGCGGCCGGCAGTTGAACTCGCCAGTGGCGGGGGCCATCGGCCAGCAACGGCAGCGACTGGCGCAGGCCGCTGCGCGCGTGTTCGAACACCAGCTGGGTAGTGGCACCGGCGCCGTCCGCATCGACCCGCAACAGGTCGCCGACGCGCCCGCCACGCAGCCCCGGCAGCGTGAGGTTCTCGACCGCGCGCAGGCGCGGCGGCAGCGCGGCGACGGCGCGGGGGCCACGGTCGTCGGGGCCGCGCCGCAGCACCGGCAAGGCGGCGCGCACGCTGGCCTCCGACTGGATCAGCACCACCGAGACCTGATAGGCCATCGACGCGCGGAAGCGTGCCTGCGCCGCCGTCCACAGCTTCGACAGCTCCTCGGCGCTCAGGTACTGCGGGGTGATCTTCAGCCACTCCACCTGGTCGGCCAGACTCTCGGCCGAAAACGCACCGAACGGCGTGGCCGGTGGCGCCAGCAGCGCACGCAGGCGGTCGCGGTCGAGCATGGGGGTTTCATGCAACGCCTGCATGCCGAGCCCGAACAGCGCATCGCGGCTCAGCTCCTGGTTGCCGAAGGCGGTGAGCAGGTAGTGCAGGTCCAGCGCGAGCGGCGGGTTGCTGACGCGCTGGCCTGCGCCGTCGCGGGACGCAAGACCGCTGTTGCGCCAGCCGCTGTTGGCGCTGACCTGGTACAGGAACAGGTTGATCTGGTTGGGCTCGTTGTCGCCGGTCAGCACGCGGTCCAGCGCCATCGCGCCGACGCTGACGCTGCCCAGCGCGGACAGGTCGAGCCCATCCAGGTGACGATCCACCAGATTCTTCAATGCGGCGGTCACCGCCGCGATGGCGAGCGCGTTGCTCATCGCGGGCCGCCGTGGCGCTGGCGCAGGTAGGCATCGAGGCTGGGCACCGCGGTGCCGCTGGCCGTGCGCGACGCCGGTCGTTGCGGCGCAGGCGCAGGCGCGTGGGCGCGGATTTCGACGCTGCCGATGGTGACGTGCACCGGCGTATCGGTCGCGGCAGGCAACGCCGCGCGACGCGCCGGATGGGCGACCGGCGTGGCGGCACGCTGGGTGGCCGGCAGACGCGGCGGCAACGGCAAGGCCGGCACGGGCGGTGGGGAAGGGGCGGGTTCGGTCGGCATGGGGCGCGCGCGCCGCAGCGGGGTGGGGTCGACCGGTTCGGCCGCCGGCTGCCTGCGCGGTGCATGGCGCTCCAGCACCGGGGAATCCGGCCGGCGTTGGG
This sequence comes from Stenotrophomonas sp. PD6, assembly GCF_049199305.1. Lineage (NCBI taxonomy): Bacteria > Pseudomonadati > Pseudomonadota > Gammaproteobacteria > Lysobacterales > Lysobacteraceae > Stenotrophomonas > Stenotrophomonas sp. PD6. The sequence goes on from NZ_JBLZQD010000001.1 coordinate 111,381, forward strand.
GCCGCTGCACCGAGGGATTCGGCGCAACGGCACTGGGGGCGACGGCGGGCACATTCCGCCGCGCTTCCGCTGCGGTGGGCGGGGCGGGCAGGGGGCGCAGCGACGGTGGCGCTGGCAATGCGGTTTGCGTCGGATGCGCCGCCGTTGTCGGCTGTGTGGTCACGCCCTCGGCACTTTGCGCGCGCGATGCAGGCTGTGCGTCCGCGCGAGGGTGATAACGGATTTCGTGACTGTGCACGATCCCGCCTTCCGAGCGCGCAGGCGGCACCGGCAGTGGCGGAGCGCCCACCGCATCGAATGCCATCAGCGAGGACGGCACGCTGTCGCGGGTCTCGAATACGCTCGGCCTGCGCCGCCGCAACGCGGTATCCGCCGGGCCCTGTACCCGGTCCACCAGCCGCTGGAGGAGGCCGCTCATGGCTGCACCAGGTCCAGGTAGAAGCGCCGGCGCACCGGCGTCAGCGCGAGGATGTCGTGTTCACGCCAGCCGTAGGCGCGCGCCAGCTGGTGGACTTCGGACAGCAGATCCTGGGCCCAGTCGTCGAGCGATTCCCACAGATACCCGCCGATGTCGAAGGCCGCCGCCCACGCCGTGGCGCAGGCCGGGCAGGTGAGCGTCAGGCGCAGGTCGGCCAGGGGATCGTGCTCGGCCATGCGGACTTCCAACTGCGCCACCAGCGCGGTCGGCAATTCGTCGGCGCTGGCCTCGCGCTCGCCTTGGCGCACGCGCAACACGCAGCGGCGCAGCAGCGCGGCGACCGCAAGTGCCGGGTCTACAGCTGCCTCTCGTAATGCCATGACGTCATTGCTGCTGGGGAGGCGGAACTCGATCTCCCAGTCCTGCTCGCGCAGCGCCAATGCCGCAGGCACCGGAACGGACGCCTCCCCGCCACCGAACTGCGCACAGTCGAATGCCGATTCCAGGGTTTCGCCGCAGGCCGGGCACTGCGTCAACGTGTGCAGCTCAGGCCCGAACAAGGCCGACTGCAGGCAGAACAGCGCCGCATCGCGGGTGCCCAGGCTCGCAGTGCTCCACGCGTCCACCTCGGGCTGCGGCCACACCGCCTGCAACAGGCCCACGGCGCGTGCGTCGGCGGCAGCGGCATGCAGCTGCTCCCAGGTCTGCAACAGCACCTGCTCGAATCCGGGGCCGTGAGCGTGAGCAGGCATCGGTGTCATGCTCAGGCCGGCTCGGTGAAGCTGGGCTCGGCCGGCTCGACCACGGCGGGGTCACGCTCCCAGCCTTCGTTTTCGAGCTTGATGTGCTGGATCGCTACCGCGTTGGCATTGGCGTCCAGATCGGGCAGCGCCTGGTATTCCGATACCCAGCAACGGAACAGGCGATAGGCGATCGCCAGCTGGCCGGCTTCGTTGTAGACCTCGATGATGAGGTCCTTGCGGAAGTCCTTCAGCGAGGTTTCCGAACCCAGGCCGGAGCCGAAATTCCACACCTTGTTCGCCCACTGCTCGAACTCCTTGTCGTGGGTCACCCCGCGCTCGAGCGTGATCGGCTCGGACTTGGTGCGGCCAGGCGACTTGCGGCTGATGCTGGGGTCGCCGCCTTCGCGGTGTTCCACCACCTCGGTGCTGCGCTTGAGCGCGCCCACCTTGCTGATGCCGGCCACGTACTTGTTGTCCCATTTCACCCGGAACTTGAAGTTCTTGTACGGGTCGAAACGCTGTGTGTTGACAGTGAACTGCGCCATGGACGTGCTCCAGTGAAGGGGTGATCAGGTCTCGATCGCGCCGGCGATCTGCTGCAGCTTCAACACCACGAACTCGGCCGGCTTCAGCGGCGCGAACCCCACCACGACGTTCACCACGCCCAGGTTGATGTCGTTCTGCGTGGTGGTGTCCTTGTCGCAGCGCACGAAGTAGGCGTCGCGGGGCGAGCTGCCCTGGAAGGCGCCCTGGCGGAACAGGTTGTGCATGAACGCGCCGACGTTGAGCCGCACCTGCGCCCACAGCGGCTCGTCGTTGGGCTCGAACACCACCCACTTCAGGCCGCGGAACAGGCTTTCCTCGATGAACAGCGCGGTGCGCCGCACCGGGATGTACTTGTACTCGTCGGCCAGCTGGTCGGCACCGCGCAGCGTTCGTGCGCCCCAGACCACGCGGCCGCTGGCCGGCATGGCGCGCAGGCAGTTGATGCCGCGCTGGTTGAGCTCGCCATTTTCGGCATCGGTCAGCGGCACCGACAGCTGCGGCACGCCGACCAGGCCGGCGTCGAGGCCAGCCGGCGCCTTCCACACGCCGCGCTGGGTGTCGGTACGCGCGAACACGCCCGCCACTGCGCCGCACGCCGCGAAGGTTTCGATGGCGTTGTTGCGCAGCAGGTTGGGCTGGCGCAGGCGCGGGAAGAACAGCCCGGCGTTGCGGCTGCGCGGCGAGGCGAAGTCGTCCAGCCCGTCCAGCGCGTCGGCCTTGGTGTCCCACGTGCTGGGCGAGTCGATGACATGGAAGGCGCGGCGCTGCTCGCAGTAGGCCGTGGCGGCCGCCAGTACGATGGCTTCGGCGTCGAAGTTCGCGCCGTCGTCGCTGCGGTAGGGCGGAATGCACAGCAGGTTGAACAGATCGGCCTGCTCCAGTGCATACAGGCCGCGCTTCAGCACCAGGCCGAGCTCGGGCAGGAAGTCGGTCGCGGCCAAGGCGCCGCCATCGCTGGCCCGGCGGTCAGCCTCGTCATACTCCACCTGCAGCGCTGCGCGCGCCTGGTCCATGGTCTGCTTCAGCGTGGTCGTGTCGACGCTGTCGCGCACGCCCTTGTCGAATGCGATCTTGGCCGCGGCCACCGCGTCTTCCGCCGCGCTGACGTCGTCCACCCCATTCTCCACGGTGGCCGGCAGGCTGCCCTGTACGCGCACCAGGTTGGATTCTGAGAGCAGCACCCGGTCCACGCGGCGCGCGCTTTCGACCACGGTGAGGTTGAGGTAGGTCTCGCTGCCACCGGCGGGCGAGGCATCGCGCACGGTCAGGTTGAACACGTCGCCGGCGCCCACACCCAGCGCGGCGGCGACCTCGGCATTGCCCGACATCGTGACGGCAGCGCGCAGCTTTCCGCCCCAGCGCCCCTCGTTCGCGGCCTGCAGGGACAACCCGCCGGCCTGCAGGGTCGCGCGCGAGGGCGCGGCGGCGTTGGCACCGGCGGCGAGCGCGGTGTCTTTGGTCGCCCCTGTTGCTCCCGAGGCGGCGGTGATGGCTGCGGCGACAGCTTTGGCCGCTGACAGCTCGGGTTCTTCGGTGAAGGTGGCGGCCTTGGTGCTGGCATTGGCGACCACCGTCGCCAGGTCGGCGCCAGCGGACGCAGCCGCCAGCACATCGGCGGCCGCCGCTTCGGCATCGGCGCGGTCAGCGTCGCTGGCGTAGCTGGGGTGGAACAGGCGCACGATCACCGCCTGCCCGCCGCCGTTGAGGAAGAAGTCGCGAACGGCGTAACCGAGTTGGCTGCCCAGCCATAGCCCGCCGAAGGTACGCTCGAAGTCACCGAAGCCGTTGATGGTCACCGCTTCATTTACTGGGCCACGCAGTGCGCGGCCAACGAATGCCGTGACCGAGGTGGCCACACCGGTAATGGTGCGCACGCCACTGGGGACTTCCTCTACATAAACACCGGGGTAGCTGAGGGCAGCAGGCATTTCGGTTCTCCTGGGTCTCGGTCAGTGCAGTTCGTCGGTGCGATCGGCGTCGGAGGCGACGTTCAATCCATACAGAAAATGTCCATCCGGAAGCATTCGAACCTGGAGGCGGCCACGTTCGGCGAGCGACGCCAGCACGGCCTCGATACGACCGCTTTCGCGGCTGTATCGCTGTTGCGGCAGCCACCATCGAACGATGCCCTGCAGTGTGTCGGCGGCTTCTGGATGCGCGCGCAGGTACGACAGCACCGCGTCGGCGACTTCCAGATCCGGATCGTTTCCCTGCGGCTCGAGCGTGACCATGCGAAGCATCCCGGTGCTTTGCCGGTAGGGTTCGCAACATCCATGCCAAGGAAATTTGCGTCGTCGTGCGCGCTCGGACGCACGGAGCGTGCGTCAAAGTGTGAGCTTCAGCACAGTCAGGTTGCGCAAGCGCCGCCGGGCGACTTGATCGACTGGGTGATTGCACACCCAATGGCGATGCATTCGGGTGTGCCCGGACCCGGCGATCAGTTGTGGCAGTGGCGCCCGATGCCGTGCCGCTTGAGCATCTTTCCAAGATGCCGGCGTTCGGTGTTCGCCGCAGCTGCGGCGCGGCTGACGTTGTTGCCGGTACGGGCCATCAGCTGGGTCAGGTAGTCGTGCTCGAAGCGTTCGACGGCACGCTGCTTGGCTTCCGCCATCGAAAGCAGATCGTCTCCGCCGGCGCGCGGTGTCGACGGAGGCGAGGTTGATGGCAGCGCAGAGAACGCCTTCGCAGCGAGCGCCAATTCAGCAAGGCCGATCCGGCCATCGCCCGCGCGCATGCACGCCCGCAGTGTCACGTTTTCCAATTCGCGCACATTGCCTGGCCAGTCGTGGCGGGGCAGGGCATGCAATGCCTGCTCGGTCCACTCGCACGGGGGCAGGCCGAAGCGCTCGGTCAGCTCGGTCAGCAGGTGCACGGCCAGCCGTTGAACGTCGCCGCCACGATCACGCAGCGGCGGCAGGGTCAGCTGCAGGGCGCCAAGCCGGTAGTACAGATCGCGGCGGAAGTGACCCTGGTCGATCGCCGACAGCAACGGACAGTTCGTCGCGGCCAGCACGCGGACGTTGGCGGTACGCAATGTCCGCTCGCCAACCACCCGGAATTCGCCGCTCTGCAGGAAGCGCAGCAGCGTGGTCTGCGCCCGCGCGGACAGCGAGTCGACTTCATCCAGGAACAACGTGCCACCGCTGGCAAACTCCACCAGCCCCTGCTCACTGGTGCGGGCGTCTGTATACGCACCACGCCGGTGGCCGAAGAGCTCCGTCTCAAGCAGGGTGTCGGGTAGGGCGCCGCAGTTGACCGGCACAAAGGGCTTGTCGCGGCGCGGGCTGGCGTAGTGCAGCTGGCGGGCCACCAGTTCCTTGCCGGTGCCGGTTTCACCCTCGATCAGGACCGATGCATCACAGCAGGAGTAGCACTCAATGAGATCCTTCATCTCCCGCATCGCGGCGGAGTCCCCGACTAGTACTGGTATTTCAGGGGGTTTCGCAGGCGCACTGTCCATAGCACTCGACTCCGTGTGTAACCGTTCTTTGACGATAGGTTGCGCTGCAGATGGCGCATCAACTGGCCGGAAACACTCCTGGATGCAGGAGGCAGACTCTCGGGCAGCATAAAATTGAACGGAAGAGTTTGGAGTAACCGGACAGCCAATGACGCCCGCCGCGATCCCATTCCCTGTTCAGGTCGGACAGAGCAAGGCGCTGGTCAGCATCGCGGCGGACTTACGCCCATTCAGCAGGGGCGCGTCGTGCGCATCCCGGGCGCGACCTTTACATGAGCCGATCTGCTTGCAGCCGGCGCAGGCGCCGATTGCTGATCGTCAAGCCAGCCACCTCGCCGGAGGCCTTGCGCACGAGCGTAACCGTGCCGCGCGAGCCCACGAAGCGATCGCCGCCGACGGACTCGAGCTCGATCTCGTTCGCCGACTCTGTCCGAACAGGGTCACGGAACAGGGAGGAGGGGACGCGCGAAGGGCAGGGAGGCGTATGACGAAAGGGGCGGGTGCAAGCGTTGGCGAAAAATGGGGGCTGGCACTGGCCGGTGCCAGCGGAAGCCATGGCGTTGGGTACTCGGACACTGATGTGGCCATTGCCGACTCACGACAGTCCGCGTGAGCACATCATTGGTATTGTTCACCCAGCTATAGGGGGTTACATGGACGTAAGAGTAATCTTGGTTCTCGCGCTGATCTTCGCTGGACCTGCATCTGCCCAACAGGTCCACAAGTGCATCGAGGGCGGGAAGGCTGTGTATCAGTCGGCCCCGTGCGCCAACGGTGCCCCGGTGAAGACCTGGGATGCGCCGCCAGATGCTCCCAACCCAGATCGTCAGGCCCGGCTGGATGCTATCCAGCGCGACGTGGACCAGCGAAGGCAAGCAGCCACATACGCTCCCGCACCCAGGAACGGTACCAACGGCGTGGCTATCAGCCAACACAAAGATCGTGGACGCTGCGAATCGGCCAAGGCTCAGCGTAAAGCGGTGTTCGACGCCGCGGGCCTACATCGGACCTTTGAGACGTCCCGGCGTATGGACGATCTCGTTTACGATGCCTGCAAGTAGACCGGGCGTTGCTTCAGAAGGGGATGGGGGTTGCCAGAGCCATTGCCGATGCCTAGCATTTCCGATGTTGCTGCAGCACAATCGACCTGGAAGCACAAGGAAGCGCTCATGACACGACAAATCACAAAACTCGTAATCGGCGCGGGCATCATGGCTGTCGCGACGCAAGTCGGGGCCAGCGAATTTCTGATCGACATGCAAGGTGCAGCCGGAAATCGTGTCAATGTCTACGCCAATGACGCGGTGATCGACCGCACACCGATCAATGATGTCTTGAATCCTGGCCCAAACTGGATCCGTCAGATTGATTTGACAATGGTCTATGAGGCGGTCGACCAACCCCTATGGTTGGAATATAAACTTCAGTTCAAATGCCCCAAGCCGAGCAAACGCGGCCGTGGCGCGCCCAAGCAGAAGACAGAGTCAACCGGCATGTTGGACACGCCGGATTCCGTGGAATTCCGGGTGGCCAGCGGCACAAAGTCCATGAAACAGGATCCGGCGATCATTGATCTCCAGCCTACCGATTGGCAAAGTACGACCAGCTACACGATGCGACAGGCATGGAATGTAGCCTGCAACAATGACAGCATTGTCAGCGCCAAAGAAGCTGTGTCTGTCAATCGTGTGTTTCAGGCCGACGCATTGCGACCGAAACTGGCAGCCCTTGGTTTGAATGGACTGGAACTGGTCCCCGATGGACTGTCGATGAGTTTGCTTGCCGACTTTACCTGGGAAAAACTGTGGGCCGATGTGCCGAAACCCGCGATCAACAACGGCCGCAAGCTGACGCCAGAGGAATCGGCAGCGCACAAAGCAAAATTGGCGCAAATGCAACAACAAGTAACCGAAGCGCAGGGGAGGGTGCAGGGCAGTCTGGCGACGATGAAGACCGATCTGGATTTTACTCAGGCCGCCGCTGAATACCGGGGAAAAAGGCGTTTATCGCGCAGTGAGTCGATCCTGATCCAGGTGTGGACGGGTAAGACTGAGCAGGAGGTCGTCGCCGCGAACGGCAACCCAGCGGTCCGTCAGGCCGGGATCGCGCGGACGCTCTCTTATGGGCAGACCTTTGACAATCGCGTCATGTGGCAGAACCTCGCGACCGGCGCGACGTATAACGGCGGAGGTTACAAAAGCTGCAACGTACGCTATGTGCTGATCCCGGACAGCGCCGGGATGCTAAGGGTTGCCGATGTGAATGTCTTCGGTGAAGCAAGTGGCGACACAAGAAAGATACGTGACGCCTGCAACGACATCTTGAACGTGCCAAACGGCTGAAATCAGCGCCTATTTTTGTGCCACGTTCATGCAAGCCGAAAGCTGGCGATAAGCCAGCTGCAGCTGTACAACCTTTGAGCGGAACACCTCTTTCCCCTGAAACTGGATAGCGAGCTCATTACTGTCCGGCTTTTCCTTCACCGATTTCCGCACGTCGATGGTGAGCAACAACGCCCCACTGCTCTGGCCCGGCATGCTCACAAGGGCGGCCTGGACGTTCTGCGTTGGGTAGTTGGTAGATGACAACGTGATCGGAGCGATCTCGGTCTTTGTCACCGGGGGGATTGCCTTGCTGATGAACCAAACGCCGCCATGACCCTTTCGCGCCATCTCTGCGTCGGCGGGACCGCGAAGCGAAAAGGTGGAATCTGGCGTGATGAAATTAACTGAGCAGTGGTAGCCGGTGTTGACGGGTTCGCGTACCAGCACCCAATTGCCCTCAGCCCCTTTGTAGAAGGATTCGCTGAACATCGGTGTATCCGGATCCGCGCCGCCGAGCAACTCAGGGGCGACTTGAGCCACGCAAGGGTTGGTCCATGCCATGGTGACTACTACGCCGATCAGCCAATTCTTCATCGAAAATCGTTCTCCATTCGTTCGTCCTTGACGTACGGCTTCGTGCTACTGGCCGTAGCTTAGCCTTCCAAGCTTGCAGTGTAACGCTTTGCACGCCAAACCCTACAGCATGCTCGAGTGGTGGCCCTGGAAGACCTGGCCGAGGCCAGGTGGGAGCTCTCAGCTCGGCGCTAAGAGCACCAGATCGGCGAGCTGAAGCAACGCGGTGGCGAGATCTGAGCGAGAATCGCGTGGCGAGGACGTCAGATCTGCCGAGGGTCGAGCGCTACGCGACGTAGATCAGGTTGTGGCTCTTTGCCTTTTTCAGCAAAGTCCTCAGTAGAGCCAAGTTCGGGAGGTCGGGCATCAGGCTTGTCCGGTGATAGGAAGGCCGACAGATGGCAGGCCCAGCTTGAGCAGGCGCACGGAGTAGCCCGGTCGGGCCAGCCAGCGTTCTTACATAATATACATTATGCGAAATTGGGTTTAGGGCTGGCTGCGTGGATCGGCCCTCGGGCCCCCACTCGTTTTCCTGATAGGAACAAGGTTAAGCATGACTGTTTTGCTTACGAGTAGCGTGCGACGAAACTCGTGATACGTCACATGCGCTGCGCCGAAGCTCTTAGGCGAGCGATAATGCCGCCCAGCGGGCCGCGCAGCGACCATTGTGTATCGCACATGGTGGTCAGAACGAAAAGGACATGGGTAGCCTGTTCGCTATCAAGCCCCTGTGCCATCAGGCGACGCGTAAGCGAAACCACTGCATGGATCCAGTCGCCCTCTCTATCAAACGCGCCATAAGCAGTAAGACCCGCATGCAGACGCACTGCGATGGGAAGATTGGGTCTATGGACCAAAAAATCCTCAACGGCTTTTGCAAGTTCAGCGTGTCGACAATCGGAAGCCGCCATGGCAAGAGTTACAACAATCTGGTGCACCACTCGTTCCTCGACCTCGGCCAAGGACGCATCAAAACTACGTAGTTTCGCCGCAATATCGGCCGCGAGGGTTTGAGGCGCCTTCCCAAAACCTACGGTGTGCGCAGCAACCAGCAATCGCTCATAGAGCGGCCTCTCGTGGTCCTCCAATAGGCTCGCAGTCTCTTCTATAAGTTGCTCAGGTAGCGGTGGCGCAAAGGCCGCGTCGCCTTCCAATGGCCCTGGCAATCCCGCTAGCCCTGCCCTCCACTTTGATGCAAGTGACCCCTCCGCATCTGCGAATATGAGCTCGCCAAGGCTCGAACCCTCGATCTCTGCACGTCGAACCTGTGCCGCATTCATTACCCGCCCTATCAATTCTTGCGACAGTTGACCTGGCTGAAGCAGATAGCCGTGCCAGCGTGGCTCCTGGACAAGATCGCATAGCGTTGCTGCCTGGAAACGAGGCGATGCCTGTGCAGCCCACTTCGAGATGGTCGGCAGCGACACGCTGGTGCGTAGCAAAACGCGCTCGACGAGAGCGGAGTGCGCGATACTTGCAGACCTGCGCCAGAATGGAGGTTCTGAGGCTAAAATTTGACCTGTGTTAAGCGTACAATCGATGTGCGCGATGAGGCTAGACTGCAACTGAAGGCGGTCGCTTGTAGCATCGGCATGCTCGGCCAGGAGCCGAATGCCTGTGGCAGCTTCAGTCGCAAACTCCATGACCAAGTCTTCACGGGATAGAAGCCCTTCCAGCAAACCGGTCAGCGACCACAGATCCAGCGCGTCCAACCACTCCACAAGCCACGATTTGAGCTCGCCGCACGGGGCCGACTTGATGGTCTGCAGGGGCACCAGATTTGAGTGAGCGGACACGAGGAGATCTAATTCAAGCCAATCCAAGCCAGGTCGGCCCGCCTCTGTTGTGCGCCGTGTTACGGCAAAGGCTTTCACGTTTTGGCTCCCACCCCGCGCGCCAACGAGACGCTCGAAATAGAGTCGCTCTTTAGGTACTAGGTCGCTTCCTTGCATTGAACCGCTTTGGAGCCAAGCCTCCAATCGTTCTGAGAACCCCCGAGCGGTGTATTTCAAGTCTTCTTCGAAGGTCTCCACTGAATCGACCGAAGGCTGGCTGAGGCGGTCCCACGGGATGTGCTGTTCTTGCACTCCGTGCGCACGATACAACGTGCGGATGTACTCCTCCCGAAGATCGTTTTCGCTGGATATGAGTTGTGCGTGGCTAATTTGGAATTGGCCAGTGCCCTCTTCCTCGTGCGCCCATACCTCTCCAGCTTCGTTGGACGTCAGGCGCCATCGCTTGCCCAAAGAATCCTCAACGGCGGGCGAAGTATCTTTACTGAAGCAGCTTGCAGCAGCTTCGTAGAGTTCTGGCATGTCAATCGACGGCTGCCCTTCCACGTGCAACGAAACGATTCGCTTCCGTCGCATACCGATGCTTTCGAGCAAAGCGGCGTCCGCTATCACGGCGTCGCGAACCGATGTTGGTAGCCAGCTGATCATTTCCACTGCCATCTTCAAGGCTAGCGAGTCCAGCATCTCTTCGGCGAGCTTGGTCTCCTGGTCGGCCAGTATCGCGCGTATAGAGGTAAGCTGCCGCTTGACCAGATCGACTAGAACGTCGAAGGTGAGCGGGCGCTGCTTTCTCAAATCTTGGAGATAGTCACTTTCAAGCCACTCCGCATAGCTATGCCGCTGTTCCTCTTGGAGCGTCAACGGCGCGATCAACTGCCACAGGAGCATCGCATCGATGTGGTTCCATCGCTCTGAATCTACCAGATTTGGCAACGATGGGCCGAATCCGTCTAGACGGGCCAAATCTAAGAGCCAAGAACACTGAGCGGCCACGACCTTACTAGCATTGGCGTCGTTCCAAAGCTGCACAATACTGTCCCGCACGACGCGACTATTGTGGACAAGCCAGGCCGTCTCCTCAGGTTGCTGTAGCAACTGTGAGAACTGCGCGAGCTGATGGTTCTCGCGCAGCGCCCTAGCCTGAAGCGATTCTCGTAGCTCGCCATCTTCCGCTTCACAGTCCCCGACTACAGCAACTAGCTCCTCTTTCGCGAACGGGATAAACACATACCCTGCATGCCTGAGCTCCGCGCGTGCCGAAAGCCAGTCGTCGAAATTGATGCTGCCCCTGTCCAATAGCAAGTCAAGTAAATCTAACGTCGAGACGGCAAAGACTTCCCGCCCCTGTCCGTCTTTCATTGACCGGTGACGGTTCCCAGCGCGGTCGTCCATCGCGACTGCATCAACCGTTTCGAGATTAGCGAACAGATCGAGCAGCATGACCAAGCTGCTGCCACCTTCGTTGGTCATGGCCTCGAACGCAGCTTGATCTCTGGCGTCGTCGCCAGCCTTTGAACGCGGCGCCGGTGGTCGGGGTAGAATCGTAAGCTTGGCGTTGCTGCCAGATTGCTTGAGCAAGTCGCGGATACGATCAAGTCGTGCAGTGACGGTTTGACTAACATCATCCGCGGCCTCATAGGCGTGCGCCTCCTCATGCACTGACTGATCAACCCAAAGCGTGAAGCCACCACGCACACAGGCATCGACTAGATCCAGATGCTCCAGGTAGTTCAGTGCAAGATCGGTCAACAACAATGCACTTCCGCGGTCGATCGTGGATTCGTCGCCCCAACCTTGGTCGACGTTCGATAGATACGCTTTTGCTCGCTCATAGTCCTTGCGGCCGATTGCGCCTTGCTTTGAGAGGGTTTCAACTACGCAGTGCAGACTGCGCATACTCTGCGAGCACTGGCTGACATTTGCAATCTCCTCACCAAGCGAATTCGGCCGGTACACAGGTGCCGTCTGAACCACGAACCACTTTCCAGTCCCCAGCCCACTCGCAGCGGCAGACGCCATAAGTTGGGGAATCTCATCTCCAAGCTCGGCTGCAATCGCGCGTGAATATTCGGCTGGGCGAGTCAAGACCTTAATCTTGGATCGAGAAAAGCTGCTGACAAGCTTCCTCGCAGCGGAGACCTTGCTGGGTTGGTGGTGGGGCGTCCGCTCGCGCTCCTTGAATATCCATGCCCCCAAAGAGTGGGGCAGCGCGACCGCCTCAAACGTGTTGAGCACGACCTCGAGCAAATCAAGCTCCGCCAGTGTCAGTAGGGCGGTCGTATCGAGCGCAATGCGATCTACGTTCTTGAAGACCTCCGTATCCCGTGCAGCTGCTGCAAAGGCAGGAATCGCAGTTCGCTGTCCCGGATCTCCTTCGCGTCGATTGTGCTCAGCCGTCGCTGGATAAAGCTTTGACAAAGTTAGGTTGAGCTGCTTGGCCGCAATTGCTTGGAACATGCTTGCTGAGGCAACCGCGCTCGCGACTTGCTCGTTCTTCTCTCTCCAGGCGGGTGCGGCTTCCGCCAGCTCTTTCAGGCTGCGACTCTGGATTGGGCCATCGACGCTCGCTGACTGCACTGCGAGGTTGAGCCAACGGGCGACGTCTGGGTCAGCTTCCCAATTGCCGCTAACTGCCAATGAATAGCCTTGAATCCATCGCTGTGCATCTGCGCCAGGGAGCTGCATGGCACGACGTGTCAGGACCTTTGAGAGGTGCGGCTTGTCGAGAACGACGGCAATGTGCGCCCACTGCAACAACGCTCCTGCGCAGAGGTTTGGGGCGGATTTGGCGCGTTCGAGTTGGGCGCCCAAACGGTCCCAATGGCCAGAATAGAGCGCAACTTGTTGTTCCAACGCGTCCAATTCGTTTGAAGGCAAATCCTGTTCGTGAGCGACACGCAGCACTTGGTCCCAGCGCCCCAAGTTGAAAAGTGCGGCGATAAACCTCCCTTGTAAGAGGGGCGAAGCGCGTGTGAGCTCCGGCGCGGCCAAGAGTTCAGCTATCTCTTCCCACCTGCCCTCCTTATCCAGCGCACTAGCTAGCGCTTCGGCATCGAGGTGAGAGCTGCTTTCATCGAAAAGCTCTCTAGCCAACGGCAGCGCGCGCTTCCATTGAGCGGTTCGCATCAGCGCCTCCAGAAGCTCCCGTCGCGCGCCTTCTGTGGGATCTTCCTCAACACGTCGCTGCAGATCCGCAATTTCGTTACCGCCGGTCTTCGCTTCGATCCAGCTCAGCAATCGGTCCCGCGGGTCCGAATCCATTACCAAGTGCTCCCGCAACCACGCGCGTGCGTCCTCTACGCGACCGCGAGCAATGAAAGCTCGGACAGCAAAACTGGCGAGGCCGGTCTCGGAGAAATGCTGACTCAACTCCTCGTTGAAAAGTTCCCAACGATCTAGCCATAGCGCCGGATCTGTCGCCATCAGAATAGCAAGGAGTGCTTCTGATTTTGCTGACGTGAGGCCTCCGAAGATCCCGATCTGCCTGGCCAGCTGGGCAAGAAGCACCTCCGTTTCTATCTCGACTCCCGCATTGATTGCCAACGCAACCCACTCAAAGCTATCGGGCTCAGCCGCGAGGCGTGACTCGATCTCCGCACGTGCTGGAATCTGGCGGCCAGGATCTTGAAGTTCCAGCAAAAGCGCGTACTTGATCGCGCTGGTTGCGCGAGCTGCCAGGCCATTCTCAGCAGCCCATATAGCAAAGCCTCGAAACTCGCGAACTGCTCTGTTTCGCCTAAACTGCGCCTCGGCGGTGTCGCGGAACATCACCTGCCCGAACAAGGGAACGCCATGAATTACCTCCTCACGCGTACTTGTTGTCGACGACAGACCCGTCAGTCCGAATCCCAGTCCCCAGCTCAAAGCGGGACACTCGCCTGAGGGCGGCGGTAGCTGAGCAATCCACGTTTCGACCTGGCTCCAGCGACAGGCTGAAAGCAGGTCGTTCAGAACAAAAAACCGCCCGTCTTCGTCCAAGTCGTCGGGTGGAATTTGGGTTTCCTCAATCCAGTCAAGGGCCGCCTCGGGAGATGTCTTGCGTGCCAAGAAATAGCGTGCTGTCATAGCCAGTTGGCTACGGGTGTCTTTCAAGGATTTGATCGCTGCCTGCGGGTCTGACTCGCCCATCCGGAGCGCCACGACGATTGAGTGTAGGTCGTCTTCATTCAATTCTCTTGCTTCAAGAATGGCGGCGTCCGCGTCTTCAGGTGCCTTATCGAGCAAGACGCGCGCACACCAATTCAACGCCGTGGCGCGAACGGGAGAAGTGCCTCCCTGTAACGAGCCACCGCGGCGCACGTCGCGCAACAGCGCGCGTGCGTCTTTGAGCAAATCCTCTGCCCCAACAAAAAATCTCGTCTCCCGGAGCCGCCTTGTACGCTCGATAATCTTGCCGTCGAAGTACGAAGGATCAACGCTCCGCGCCACTTCGGCAGCATACCTGAGGCTTTCGTGCTCGCCATGGAGCAGGAACTTTCCCATGGCATCCTGAATGAAGCGCTTAAGGTCCTTGTGAGTAAGAGCGCGATCAGCCTCGTCCTTCTGCGCGGAAGCGGTCGTAATGCGGTCAATGAGTCTAGGAAAGGCTATTCTGGCGCTGGTCGCGTCCGCGCCCGTTTCTTCATACGCGCGCTTCACGAACATCTCTTGCGCTTCGTACTTAACGCTCTCAGTGCTGGCCGCACTGTGTAGCCAAGTCACGGCTTGGATGATCTTTTTAGTGATCGTGCCGGCATCCTGCGCGCTTAGAAATCCTGCGAGTGCGCTGCCATCTTTGGCTAAGCCTTTCAAGGCGCGAATTAGTTCGACTGGATCGCCTCCTTGCTTGACTTCGTTCCAAACATCTACCCCCCTTCCTCCTCCGTCAAAAAGTGGGGGTCGCTCGTTGCCCACCGCAGCTGTCGTCAGGTAAACGAACCGTAGGTGGCGAGAAGGATGGTTCTCAATGTGGCGCACGACGTTGTCTATGAAGGGCAACGCAACTCTAAGTGTTAGTGGGTGCTGGACTCGACGCACTTGCGTGATAACGGCACCCGAATCATCCCGTGTGGCGTAGTCCTCGGCCGTCTCAATCTGTAGCACTTCAGATGGTTCAAGTCGCAACCAAGCCAGCGCAGTGGCGTAGTTCTGATATTGAAACCCGCCCTGAGCCGCCACCGCGTCGCGGCGGGAGAGACCAACCAATGGTGTGTCGGAATTCATGCGTGTTGGTAATCCACTTGGGATCGTAAAAGGATGTGACTAGGGGCAGAATACACTTCAGTATCTCAATCCGAACGCTGCTTTGACGTCCGAAATGCCCCGCCCGTAACCTGGATCGTGAGAGCGACTTTGTTGAGTGGGCTAGTGTAAAATTCGACGTTACGGGACATCTGGTGGCGTCGCAGGACGCCCGCGAGTGATCTCCAGCTTCTCGAACTCGCTAGCTGCCAGAAGTATTGTTTTCTTTCCTTCGGGATTCCACAACGCATACGTGTCGCCTAAACGGCCAATCAGGTTCAGTCCATCGAGCGTCTTGGATTTGAGTGTCACGCTTGCGAAGTATTCTCCCTCCCCTTTCACGATCTTTTGCGCCCGCTCAGTGCCCAACCAGTTTGATGCTACCGAAAAATACACAAGCATAACTACTGCATATGTTATCCAAGGCGAGTTTCTCGCTGCCTCGGGCACCACCGGGGAGAGCGTAACCACCACTAGGCAGACAACTGACAGTAAGGCACCTATCAGAATTGCCCAAGCGTTTGCCCACCAAATGATCGCTCCCAGCCCTAGCACTAGGAAGAATGGCGCAAGCCACACGAGGACTTTGCGATCTGGACTGATGCTGGTGAGCTTGCCCCCCAACCAGTCGCCCAACAAAATCGCAAAGAGCATTAGGCCGAGCGCTAATCCGATTCCCGCGAGCCCGGCCAACGCAATCTCGCCTACTGCAACAAACTGAAATGGATCAAGGCCAAATTCGCGCCAATATGCTTGAAGATATAATGCGCCTTGCACGAGCCCAAACGTTGCGAGAGCAGATCCCCATCCGGCGACGTCCGCAATCGACAGCTGCTTTTTTTGGCGCTCCATTGGCTAGCCCTCGTCCCAAGGCTCTAATATAGCTGTGCGAGCATCGTTGAGCCAGTATCGTCATAGCGAGGCATACGGTGTCGCTGCACAGGTCTCGTTTTCTGGCCATCGGTTACTTGGCTGATCATACCGTGAAGGTAGTCTATGACGGCAACCGGGGCGACGCTGCCGGCGCCCCGGTTGTTGCACCTCTTACCCGATCGGCCCCAGCTTCCAACTGCCCCCAGTCTTCTCGAATCGCACCATCGCCTTGGACAGCGCCTCCGGCGATGGGTCTGCCGCCAGGACAAACAGCTCACGCCCGACGCCCAGGTACATTCGCGTGCCGGGCTCAATGCCCAGCCCGCGCATCCACAGCCCCCTCGCCTTCAGACACGGAATGGTTGGACAGCCGGGATAGGTTTCGAGCCCCGAGTGATGAAGCGCATTGATCATTACGCTCTTCTGCGCGCGCCAGAAGCGCCCGAGACGGGCGCGGTGCTCGGCGGTCAAGTTCCTCCAGTCGTCGTACATGATGGTTCTCCCCTGTGCCCCTCCCCCGTGATGCCTGCCTTAACCTGCACGGGGCAACGCCAACGCGTGAAGGGCTGCTAAGCTTCCGCCCACGCCTTGCTGCCGGTCTGCTTCCTTACATGGACTCCTGGAACATTGTCTTCGCTATCGGGGCTGCGCAGGCCGCTTTGCTGGCGGCCGCTCTTTGGCGTTGGCAGGTCAATGCCGCGGCTAACCGCGTACTGGCGGTGTGGATCGCGCTGATTGGCATCGATCTGGCGTTGAAGGCGATGCATTGGGATGGTCACACTCCCGGCTTGTTGAAGGTGGACCGGTTCGTCGGCCTGTTCCCGTTCCTCTACGGCAGCCTGTTCTACGTCTACGTAAAGACGCTTACCAGAGTGACCGCACCAAGCTGGCGGGACACAGTGCATTTCGCGGGCTTCATCATTGTGGTGGTCATGCACGTGGGCGTGTTCTTTCCGGACCTGCTGCCGACGGAATGGGCAGTGGCGCGAGTGGTGGGAGGGCCAGCTGAGCCGAAGTGGTTTCGCTTGGACATTCTGCTTTACGCGTACAGCCTGTCATACGTTGTCGCCGGGCTGGCCGAGGTGTACCGCTACCGGCGAGAGTTGCGGCAGCGACGTTCAGACGCGGACAGAATGTCACTGCGCTGGATCGATGCCATGGCGGCCTCGCAGATCGCCATCTGGTCCATTGCAGCCTTGCACTGGTTCGTCAGCATTTCCTGGGTGAGTTACCCGCTGATCTTCGGCGCGGTCACGGCTTGGGTGTTCGTGGTTGGATACCTGAGCCTCCGCCAAGGTGCAGTGGTGGTCGAGGCGCTTCCAGAGCCACCGCCGGCCGTCGTCGATGCGACCCCTGACGCCGACGACCCGCGCTTTGGGGACGTTGAGGAGCGGCTGTCACAGCTGATGGATAGGCATCACATGTATCGCGAACCGGCCCTCACCGTTGGTCAGTTGGCCAAGCGTTGCGGGTACCCGGAATACCTGGTATCGACGGTCATCAACCGTCGCTTCCAGGAGAATTTCTGGGAGTACATCAACCGGCAGCGGATCGGAGCTGCGGCTCGCTGCCTTGCCGATGCCAGCGATACCAGAACCATTCTTGACATCGCCTATGCCTGCGGCTTCACCTCGAAGTCGACCTTCAACGCAGCGTTCAAACGCCAGCTGGGTGAAACGCCCAGCGCCTTCCGCAGATGTCATGCCGGCGCTGTTGTTTCGGAGTCACCGAGCGGTTGACAGTGTTTTCACCGTCGCCGCCCGCGCTCGTTGCCAGCGTAGCGCCAGTTCACAGGCGGCCAGGTTGAAGGTCCAGCAGCCCCACGCCGCGGCCAGATAGACCAGTGGAAATGGAACGTGCAGAACACCAAGCCCGACGCCCAGAATCAGCCGCAGCGTCATGGCCGACGCGGTGAGAGCGATGCTGCGCCACATCCAGTCCCGGTGCTTGACCAGATTGCCGGCAAGGGCGTAGCCGAGTCCGAGTCCAGTTGTTACGAGCCACACGACCCCCAGCAGTCCAAAGCCCAGGCCGGTAGCGGCACCCCCCTGTGCGTGGCGGGCCAGGGACAGACCTGCCAGACCCGCTATCAGTACCCCGCCCGCGTATAGGCCGCCGCTTATGCGGTGCAAGCGCGGGATGCGCCGCCGGACCCATCCGCTCATCTGAAGCGGGGCCAGCAACAGGGCCAGGCCGCCACCGAAGAAATGAGCGGGGACGTCCATGCCGGAAAGTGCAAACTTGGCATGCAGCGGATTGCCAGCCTCCGGTTTTAGTGCGTCCGAGAGGAAGGAGAATGCGTAGACCGATACGGCCGCGCACAGAAGGGTGAAGGCCAGGCTGGCAAACACGCGTGCTGCCCTGGGGAGCCATCGTGACATATCTGAACCTCTTGTCGAAGGAGGCCCTAGCGTCGTTCCAACGCGGGTAATGGTCGTCCGAACCGGCGGAATCGTACTTGCCGGCACGCCAAGGCGGCACGCGGGGCGGGGCTGCAAGCGCCCCGCTTGTTGCCTCTCTCACCCAACCGGCCCCAGCTTCCAACGGCCCCCAGTCTTCTCAAATCGCACCATCGCCTTGGACAGCGCTTCCGGCGACGGGTTTGCCGCCAGGACAAACAGCTCACGCCCGACGCCCAGGTACATTCGCGTTCCAGGCTCAATGCCCAGCCCACGCATCCACAGCCCTCTCGCCTTCAGGCACGGAATGGTTGGGCAGCCGGGATAGGTTTGGAGGCCTTCGTGATGAAGCGCGTTGATCATTACGCTCTTCGGCGCGCGCCAGAAGCCCCTGAGGCGGGCGCGTTGCTCGGGGGTCAAGTTCGTCCAATCGTCGTGCATGATGGTTGAACCTTCCTCCTGAAATCGGACGCCAAGAACTGGCGGGTCAGGCGGTGGCTTTCAATCGTCTAGCGTAATCGTTTGGCGACCGCAATCCGAGCGTTGAATGTAACCGGGTTGGGTTGTACGAGCTGTGGATGTAGTTCGCGATGGATCGTCGAACATCATCTTTTGTTTCATATTGGCCGGTGGCTTCTTCGTTCTTCAAGGTGGCAAAAGAATCTCTCGGTAACAACATTGCCCCAGCAGTTTCCTTTTCGAATCATGCTTGGCAACACGCCGTGCGTGGTCACAGTCCCACCGAAGGCACCGTTGATGTATTGGGAGCCGCGAGCAGGGTGGAACAGCAGTCCAGGCTGACCTAGGGACGCTGCCCGTGCGTTGAGGAATGCTTGTTGGACCAAGTCATCGGGCATCCTATCGGACAAGCTGTAGCGCAGTACATGGCGTGTCTGCAGGCTGATAACGGCGGCAAGATACATATCCAGCCTTCGCGGGTTGCCAGATAGGTGATGTCGCCCACCCACGCTTGCTGATCGCTTTTCACGGAAAAGCGCCGATTCAGGAGATTCTCGGCAG
This sequence comes from Stenotrophomonas sp. PD6, assembly GCF_049199305.1. NCBI lineage: Bacteria > Pseudomonadati > Pseudomonadota > Gammaproteobacteria > Lysobacterales > Lysobacteraceae > Stenotrophomonas > Stenotrophomonas sp. PD6. The sequence continues at coordinate 130,750 of NZ_JBLZQD010000001.1, forward strand.
GCGAGCGACCCTCGCTGCGATGACTACTTCGCGGCCGGTGAGCGTCCTTGATCCTGCCGCTCAGGCCCTCTTCGGCCATCAGCCGTGCGACGCACTTGTGGTCCACAGCGCGGCTTCGTGCATGCAGCGCTCGGGCCAACCGGCGGCGACCATAGGTTCGGCGACTCTGGGCGTGAATGGCCCGTAGGTCTCCGCGCAGTACCGCGTCAGGGTCTAACGACGGCTCGCAAGCCTTCGCAGATCGTCGCGGAAGCCCGTGGCCGAAGCGTCTATCAGTCGGCACAGTAGGCGCACTGGATCGTTGGTCCGTTCACGAGCGACGAAGGCAAGCCTCACTTGGACTCGTTGGCAAGGAACGCCGTCGCTTTCTTTTTGGATGTCGCGCTGCATGCGCAGGGTGGCATTTCACGCCCTTAAGCGGCTCAGCTCGGCCTCGACCTCCGTTACCGGCTGGCGCGAAGGGGCGCGCAACGGCTGCCCCACGCGTGACGCTGTGAGCCAGTTCGCCAGCGGCTTCACAGCAACGTTGAGCTGCCGGACAGCGGCGATAGGCCCGATGGATTCAGCCAAGATGACGGCCTGGACCCTCTGTTCATCGGTGTAGTGACGTCGAGGGAGAGGGGGGCATAGGGAACCTCCAAGTGGGATTAAGTTATCGCTTCTTGGTGTCCGTTTCAGCAGGGCAGGTTCAAATTGATAGTCCTCCCGGCAGATTCTACTTGAGGAACTACACTGGCTGTCGACGCAGCTACCAAAGCCTCTGACATCTCAAGCATCGACAGCAATGGCCTTGAATCGCGAGATCTCACCGAACGGAAGTACGGCGGCGTTCTGGGTCGCAACGGGGAAGCGGCTCACCACGAAGTGCTTGATGTCACTCAACCCTAGCTCGCCCAAGAGTACTTTTTCACGCGTGCCCTCTTTGTCGAGCGCGCGCTGATAAGCGCGATCCAATCTGCGGTTATAGCGAACGAACTTCTTCACGTCCGCTTCGATCCTGTTCAGATCCACAAGGTTGTTCTTGCACTGGATGTTATAGATCACACCGTCGAGTGTAGCAACAACGTCGAACTCGGCATGTCCAACCCTTTTGATGTCTGTAACAGTGAACCCCTGGCGCCTGAGAGCTTCCTTTACCGAGTGCTCGAAGATGAACCCTGATCGGATCTGATAGCGGCGAACGCGGTTGAGGCAGGAGTTCTTCCAATGGTTAGCAAATCGGCTAAGCAGGGTGATGGAAGTGACCAACTCACCACCGACCCGATTAAATGGTGCATATGTGCTTGTGCTCTCGACGTAGTCCCCACTATCAACGACCAGCGCTTTCTTGAGGTGATCGGGCAGTCCGTGCTTGGAGCACAATTCATCAAACCGACCAGTTGTCAGTTGCACGTAGTACTCGTCCACGACCATCGGGAGTAGGCTACGGAAGAAGGCAGCCAGCTGCCCATACGTAGTCTGATCGAGGTTGAACTCCGCATATGCTGCGGCGATTAGTCCCAGATTGTTCTCCAGTTCCGCTTTGGAGAAAATTAGGCGGCGATTCACCGGCACATTCTTGAATTCAGCAAGGTCCACGCCGGCCATCTCGGTAATGGCCGTTCGCTCAGGCTCCAAGAAGAGCGAGTCGAGGGCATTGAAACCATGGCTTGCGGAAGCCCCTGCGTTGTCAACTTCCAAACTGAAGTCCGGATAGACCATCGACAGCATCAGGTTGTAATGCATGGTAGTCGTTCCCCGGCAAGCAGTCTCTATCAAATAGAGAAACTGATTGAAACCATCCACTTCGTGCAGTCGCCTTGAGCCATGGCAGGTTTTGGGGATCGTGTAAAGAAGGGCCAAGATATGCCGCCGCCGAGACTGGAGGTAGTCAATAGCCGATCCCACTGTTACCAACTCGCTGGCGCAGGGGACTCCATGCATTGCAAACGATCTAGAGATGGCGTGCAATTGCACAAGCGTCTTGAGCAAGCGCATCACCACCAAGCGTGAGAGGCGAGAGTCTAGACTTGCTTTGATCGAAACCATCTCTTGGGCGAACCCCTGCATGTCAAGCAGGTCAAGGCCAAGAACTTGGTACAACAGCGGTTCGCCTGCAAGCTCTACTGGCAGATTGATTAGCTCTTCGATTCCGCGGTACGTCGAAAACCAAGCCTTGAAAGTGCTGCGCGGCTCAAATGGTGCCAGCGCCGAAGCGATAGCTTTGTGTGAAAACGCTAAAAGTCGCTGGGCTTCTTCTTGCGCGGCGGCACCGGTGAACTTCTGCATCACCATAATTCGGTCCTTGGATAGTGCGCTGAATCGTGAGATAACGCGATTGTTTGTTTTGAGCCGCTGACTATATGGCGTAGAACCGCTATGAGAAAGGCTCCTATGAGCGGTTGGCTGCCGTTTCTACTTTTTCTGCTTGGCGTTCGGTCCCAAGGTCCCGCCGCCCTATCGCCTGGTTTGGCTGCGCTAGAACGTATAGAGAGTCCACTGCTGAGCCAATCGCATCTTATTGCAGAGCTGAGGCGATCAATGGCTTGCTTCGGTGACCAATGCCTAAGGACCGTTCCGAGTCCGCTCTTGAGTAGCCGTAGATCTCTGTCGCTGACACCTATGCTGCTGGCGGCTTTGTCAGCATCACATCGCCATACGCGGTCATCGCCATTGCGTACTGCGGTACGCGTCCGAATTTCACATCGACCGCGGCGTTGGCCGCAAAGGTCGAATCCAGCGCGGTCGCACCCCGCTCCCATTCCCCCATGAACGTTTCCAGCCAGTATCCCGAAATGATTGGTGTAATCGGCCACGGCGAGGCAATGACAACGCGCGAGCCGGCCATCAACAGGAGCTTTGGTAGGCCGATAGTTGTGTTGGCATGCGGGTGCCGATCAACACGGCCACCACTACAGATGAACAAGATCACAAGCTCAGTCCCGGCCAGAGCCTGAGTCAATGCTCGCGGCGATATCACCAACTCCTTCTCATCGCTCACCCGATGCAAAAAGCGACCATCGGTGCCGACACTACCATGTGCCGCGATCACGGCGATTTGTGCATCGACCAGATCCTTGGGTAGCGAACCATTGGTATCGACCTTAAAGCCGTGCCTCTGAAACGCCTCGTCCGTGCGCTGAATAACCGCAACCAAAGCACTGTTGCTGACTAGCTCGCCCGGGTCGGATATCCATGCCACGCGTCGGGCATATGTGATCCTTGGCCGAGCACGGGTGGAGTGCAGCCACGTCAGCGAGGGCACGTACCCAATGGCCTGGTGCTGTCCCCAGAATCCGTCCCCCTTGGCCATAAGGTTGAGCGGAATCTGGAGCAACGCCGGCTCGCCTACCACGACCAGCTTGGTCGTCTCCGGCAGCGGTATCGCCACGGGCGCCATGGTTACGAAAATCTCGTTGTTGCCCTCTTCGCGCTCGATCTTCCCGTATCGAAGCGGGTAATTGTCGCTCCAACTGGCTAGTGCATCACCAAACGATCCCGTGTCTCGGGACGGTCGCGCTACCGTATCGCCTTGCTCGGTGCAGGTCAGCACCGCTAGTTCGCCATCGATGTCCAAGCCCATCATCATGGCCGCTCCTGCTACAGAACGGATCTCATGCAGGCATTGCAAGGGCCAACTGACGTCCAACACGCGCTCGATAGCCACCGGATCCATTTCGCGATCGGCCAATAGCTCAATCGCGGTTGCTGCATGCTCGGCAGTCAGTGCGGGTTCAGATAGGATTCGTCGGGCGGCAAATTCAGCGGCTAGAAGATCTCCAGGCGCGTCGTCCGAATGTCGCGCCACTTCCACGCGATTATGCAGGCGTACCGCCTCTTCAATGGTCGGATGAGCGGCCGAGATCGCGTCCAGGTACGCTCGATCCACCGCCGTCACCTGCTCCATCGCCGCCACTTTAATCTGTTGGATGTCCTCAGGCACGACGCCACCTACGCTTTCGAACAATCCCATGGACTGCACCAGCAGTGCAAGGGCCGGGATCAGCTCCTCGCTCATTCCCTTGACCGAGACGCAGTGATTGGCCGTGTCTTGCACCATCTGCTCAAGCGTGGCCGGGGTACGGTCCTGCCTATCCATCAACCGCACGCCCAGCTCCAGCGATTGCATGCGGGCGCGTCCGGCCGGGGTGTCAGCGACCATTTCTTGCAGGCGCCTGAGAGGCATCAGCAGCTCGCGCGCGAACGTGAATAGGCCTATGTCACGAGCACTGCGGAACAGGGTGTAGGTCTCCCACCACAGCGTGGCGGCATCGACCGGCACATCTATGGAGAACGCAGACGAGAGACCGATAAGTGCATCCAGCGGATGCCGTGAGCGCTGATACAGGTCTGCATACGCGCCCCAAGCAAGCCGGCCTCTAATCTTGGAGGTGCCGGCAAGCTCAAGAATCTGCTCGGCCAAGTCGCGGCTTCGCTGCACCTTCCCATCCATCGCCCGACGGCTCGCGATCAGCCGGAGCATGTTTATGTCGGTGAGCGTGTCGGGGATCCGCTTTGCAAGCATCGCACCTACAAAGGCCACGTTTTCGACGTTACCGGCCTTGTCAGGCTCCCACGTTTCGACCAGGTAGTCGACCGCATCTGACATCGCATCCAGCAGTGCAGCCGGGTCGTCCTCGCCGATGACAGAGTCAGGCACTACCGTGCTTTTGACATCGATGACGCCTGATTGGCCCATCCACAGAGCAGCACGCCGCATGAACGTCTCAAACGCCTCAGGCGAGGCGGCCTTCATCACTGGAGGGGCGATGATCACGGCCACGGCACGTGTCGCCAGCTCTACCGTTTGCGTTACGAGCAAAGCAAGGCCCCAGCTGCCACTGGTCTCGACACTGAACAACCCGCGAAAGTATTCCCGCAACTCTGGATCATCTGGGTGTGCGGCGACGTAATCGCGCAGCCGATGGAATACCTCATTGTAGAAACCTGCCTCGTGTACTTCTGTTCTTTCCAGCAGTACACGCTTCAGCGCGGCAATCAACATCCAATTAATGCGCCTCGCATGTGCCCCGCGTGTGGACGTCTGTATTGCCAGCGCGATAGCATTGTCCGCCTCATTGAGAGCCAGAAGCCGGTGCGCCCCGCACAGCCTTGCAAAATCGCGCTGGTCGGCCGACCAGGGTGCGCTTAGCTCGACCAGCGTCTCTACCCCTTTAGCAGAGAGATCGCACAATGAGTTGGCAATGATGGCATCGTGGCTTGCAAGTGTCAGGTGGCGGATCACACCGCCGGTCCGATCACCGGATACTTCCCGACTCCAGCGAATCAGCAAGCGCTCCCGATAGTCCATTAGGGCCTCACTGTCCGGATACAGCGTCCGTAGGCGCTCATAGACCAGTACTTCCAGCTCGCTATCGTCCAGCCCTGTGCACGAACCCAGGGCGCGCGCGAGGTGGGACTCCTCGGTCACTTCGTGTATTCCCTGCCTGATGAGTGACTTCGCCGATTCGGCATCGCCTCCTTCCTGCGCCATCCACCCAAAACGGACCGCGCTTTCGGCCGGAACTTTGACACCGCTGGCAAGCAGCGCGCGGATTTCCTCAGCCGCCCGCTCCCGTTCCTTTCCCCGAAAGAGTACTTGGATACCCAATTGGCGCTTCATGCTTGCACTAAGTTCAGACGCCTCGATGTGCGCAAGCGCCTCCCGCGCACGCCCCGTTTCCGCTAGGGCCGCCCAGTGCTGCATGTGATTTACAACAAAGGCGTTCTGTTGCACATCGTCTTCATAACCAAAGTTGGCGACGTCCAGGTCCTCGATTGCATCAATCGCAGCCTTGTTGTCGTCCCGCATCAAGAGCGGACCGGGGATACTGAACATGATGGCGCTTTCATTGGCGTATACATGCTCAATGCAGCCTGGAAGCCATGCGCTGACGTTGGGTACCCAGATGTCCTCCGCCAGTAGCACTGTGGCCCGCCCATGCGGCGCACCGGCCGCGGCACGGGTATCCCGATAGATCTCCGCCATTGGCACCAAGATGAAGTCTCCATCGGATCGCGCCACGTGGGCGAGCAACGACACGGCGTTCACGTCGTCGCAGCGCACGATCGTCACGCGCCTTTTGATAGCGTTCACTTCATCGGTCAGCAGTTGTGAGCCTCGAAGCTCGCTGCCGCCTTGCGAGATCAGCGCGATGATTTCGTCATCGTGCTTTGCCCAGGCGGCCGTGGGCGGCGCGATGATTGCCACGCGCGGGAAGGAGGGCGTACCGTCGGGGGATTCGCACATCAGAATATGCGCCGTTGTCCTACCTACCGCCAGGTCGGTATCGACACCGATCAGCAACGTGGCGCGCCCAGCGGCTCCCCTATAAATTTCAGCAGGATCAAAGCCAGACAGGCGCGATGGGGTGGTTGTACTTGATGTCATGCGACTTCTCCTTGTCTATGGACTGCAGGTTGTTGACGTATTCTGTTATTGGACCGATCGCGGAGCAAGACAATGCTATCGGCGGCCATACTGATATAGCGTTATGGGCTGCGGACTGAAATGCTATAGGGTGTTGTCGCCAGGCAGATTACAGCCTCCCCTTTCGCCGTCCTTTGCGCTTCCTTACCCAGCGAAGGATAAGCGCGGCATGTTGACGGACTTGATTACCCGAGCCATTTGCGACACCCGCCGACCTTGATGCTGCGCCGCCGATTCTTTCTAGCGAGCTGCCATCCGCTACCTCCGATGAATCGTCCTAGTCACCAGAACCCTATGCTTGTGAGTGTGTATTGAAGTTGAGTTGGTGAAAGTGCGGGGTGGAGTTCTGGCGCCTCCATTCGACGTCGTACTCACCATTGAATTGTGCACCTGCTTATTAGCAGTGGGTTGTGGCGGGCGTGCAGGACCCGTGGTCGTGTGAATCTGTGAAGCCGCAATCGACGACATCAACATGCCAATCGTAGGCATCGATAAACGAACGTCCAGTTACCTCCCGCCTTCGTCCGTACCTATACTGCACAGAATCGGGGAGCGCTGCCATAGGGCGTCCCCCGACACGCTTCAACGCTCCGGTGCGGCGCTGCTGCCGCACCTCTCAACGCACAGGTCAACCAACCGGCCCCAGCTTCCACCTGCCGCCAGTCTTCTCGAATCGCACCATCGCCTTGGACAGCGCCTCCGGCGACGGGTCTGCCGCCAGGACAAACAACTCACGCCCGACGCCCAGGTACATCCGGGTTCCAGGCTCAATGCCCAGCCCGCGCATCCACAGCCCCCTCGCCTTCAGGCACGGAATGGTTGGGCAGCCGGGATAGGTTTCGAGCCCCTCGTGATGGAGCGCATTGATCATTACGCTCTTCGGTGCGCGCCAGAAGCCCCTGAGGCGGGCGCGTTGCTCGGGGGTCAAGTTCGTCCAGTCGTCGTGCATGATGGTTCTCCTCTGTGTTCTCCCTCGCCGGGATGGCGAGGGAGTCGGGAGGTTCAGAACCGTGAAACAAACAAAAACGGTGCGACGTGTTTCCACGAGGGTGTTGTATTCCGCCACCCTCCCGACACAGGACGTCCAACATGCAATGTTTGTTTCGGGTTCTGACACCCAGGCACACCATGCGACAGACGCGAGAGTACTGGAACTCGACGCCGCCCGGTCGCGGTTCACGGCATCAATGGGGTTGCCAGGCGGCATTTCGCGAGCAAATCATTTCGTGAGAATTCGTGTGACGGCACGCATTTACCAAGGCATCAGGTCGCACTTTCAGCCCGCTCGGTCGCCAGCAAAAACGTTCGCCAAACCACCGCCAACACTGTCGCTTCCAACCCAGACCGCGCACCAACAGCAAGATCCCGCAAACGCCCTCCCCCACCCTGCGGTACGCTCCCACCCAGTCACTGGCACGGAGCAGGCGTCATGGGTGCGGCACGCAAGGCGCTGTGGTACATCGAAAGCCACTTTGCCGAGAATCCGTCGCTGGCCCAGATCGCCGAGGCGGTCCAGCTCTCGCCGTTCCACCTCTCACGCCTGTTCCAGGTAAGTACTGGAACCTCGATGGCGCGCTACCTGCGTGCGCGTCGCCTGACCGAGGCCGCGCGCACGCTGGCCACTGGCAGCTCGCCCATTCTTGATGTCGCCCTGGCCGCCGGCTACGCCTCGCATGCGGCCTTTACCCATGCCTTTACGGAGCAGTTCAAGCAGCCACCGGAACACGTGCGGCGGGAAGGTCTGCAGGGGCTGGCGCTGGTGGAGGCCGTCAAGCTCGATGCCCCGCCCCTGCCCTGCGAAGTGGCGCCGGTACGCCGCCGGCTCGGCCCGCTGCGTGTGGCCGGCATCCGTGCCCGGCACACCTCCGCCACCGTGGCATCCATTCCCTCGCAGTGGCAGCAGTTGGCGCTGACCCGGGAGCTGGGCAAGGACATCGCGTTCGGGGTCTGTTGCAACCGCGATGGCGAGGGGGCGTTCGACTACATCGCCGGCATGGAGATCGGCGCGAACGCCGCCGTGCCGTCGGCCTGGCAAGCCGTTTCCATTCCCGCCGGGGACTATCTGGTGGCGTGGCATGCGGGCCACATTTCTACGATCCGCTCCACCTGGTTCTGGTTGTTGAACGACCACCTGCCCCGCTCCGGCCTGACCCTCGCTGACGCGCCGGATTTCGAACGCTATGACGCCCGTTTCGACGACCGCACCGGTCACGGTGGCGTGGAGATCTGGCTGCCGCTGTCCACCCTGAGTTGACCCAAGGAGATTCATCCGTGCGAGCAATGCCACGCGCCCTCGTCCTGCTTTCCTGCCTGCTCGCACCACTGGCATGGGCGGCCCAGCCCTCCCCCGCCGTTGGCGAAACCCATGGCGTGGCACATACGGCCAGTGCAGCGGTGCGTGATGCCGGGCACAGCGACCGCGTGCGCTATACGGTGTGGTACCCGGCGCAGCCCGGTGCGAAGGAGCAGCCACTCGCGATAGGGCCGCCGGGCGCGCCGCTCTTCGAGGAGGGATCGTCTGCGGTGGACGCCCCGGTTGCGTCGGGCCGCTGGCCCCTGCTGCTCATGTCGCATGGCAACGGCGGCAGTGCCCGCATGATGGGGTGGTTCGGCACGGCCCTGGCACGCGCGGGGTATGTGGTGGTGGCGGTGGACCACCCCGGCAACAACGGCGTGGACCCGATGACGGACGCGGGTAGCATCCTCATGTGGAACCGGGCCGACGACCTCGCTGCCGCGCTGGCAGCGGTGCAGGCCGACCCCGTGCTGTCTCCCCATGTGGATGCGGGCCGGCTGGGCCTGGTGGGGTATTCGGCCGGGGGATTCACGGCGCTGGTGGCCGCCGGTGCGCACCCGGACATGACCAGGCTGATCGCCTTCTGCCAGTCATCCCCCAAGGATGGCGTCTGCATGCCGCAGGCCGAGAATCCCGAGCTGACCCTTGAGCGGCGCTTGGCGGCGGCCGCTACGCCGGAGCTGGCACCTTGGGTGGCCAAGGCAGCTGAGGATCGCCGTATTCCCAACGTGCGCGCGGTGTTCCTGATGGCGCCGGCGATTGTTCAGGCATTCGAACCGGGCGAGCTGGGGCGTTTGGAGGTGCCGCTGTCGGTGGTTGTGGGTGAGGCGGACAAGGTTGCCTCGTCCGCCACCAACAGCAAGGTCATTGCCGAAGCGAACGGCAAGGCGCGCCTGCAGGTGTTGCCGTTGGTGGGCCACTACGACTTCCTGGCCGATTGCACGGCGCTGGGCCGTGAGCGGGTGGGCCCGCTATGCCTGGTGGAGGCTGACAAGGCCGCTACACATCAGGCAGCGATCCAGCAGGCCAAGGTGCTGTTTGATTCCGCGCTTCGGTAGGTACGGAGTGGCTTTCAATCGTCCAGCGTAGTGGTTGGGCGAAACGAATCCGAGCGTTGGTTGTTTGCTAGGCAGACACACCTTCCGACTGAATCATACGAAGCAATGCTCGCAGCGCTTCAGGGAGCTGACGGCGACTGGGGTAGTAGAGATGGAATGCCGGACCCATCGAACTCCACGCCGGCAGCACTTCCCGTAGAGAGCCGTCTGCCAGCTGCTTGGACACCCTGCTCTCCAGACAATACGCAATCCCGCCACCGGTCTCGGCCAATTCGATGGAAAGATTTGTTTCGTTGAGGATAGCCGCCCATTCTACGGAGACAACGGCTGACTCCTCGCCGGACTCGATCTCCCAGTGGTAAATCTGCTTGTTGCCCATGCGGATACCCAGGCATCTGTGATGGGCGAGATCTGCAGGGCTCCGCAACGGGGGGGCTTCATCAAGATAGCCTGGCGATGCAACCATGACCCACCGCAGTTCTCGACACAGCGGGATTGCCACCATGTCCTCCGGCACGTGACCGCCGTAACGAATGCCGGCGTCGAAGCCATCGTTGACGATGTCGACCACGTCGTCCTGGACCACGACTTCCAAGCGGACGTCCGGAAAAGTTGACACGTATTTGGCCAGGATCGGCGCCAGTATCAGCCGAGCGGCGTCGCTCATGATGTTGAGCCTCAACTGCCCTATCGGGCGATCGCGGTAGCGATTGAGCGTCTCCAGACCCAACTCGATTTCGCCGAAGCCAGCGTTCAGCCGAGTCAGCAGTTCCTGGCCGGCTGGAGTCAGTGTGACGCTTCGATTGGTTCTGTTGAACAGCCGAACGCCCTGGCGCCCCTCCAGCCCGCGCATCGCGTGGCTGAGCGCGGACGGAGAGACATCCAGATGCGCCGCGGCTTTGCGGAACCCGCCCGACTCCGCGATCTGCCGGAACATGTTCAAGTCGCCCAAGTCACCCCGTGTCAGCCTTGCCATTTCATCTCCGTTTGCCCTGCCCTGCCTGCACCCTACACGCCCCAAGGCGGGCGCAAGGGTGAAAACAGCTCACGCTGGCGTTTCATTTCCCTCGCCTCAACGCAAGTGATTGATGCGAAACCACTTTCGGGCCGTAGATGAGCCCACGTCATCAATACGTTTACTTGAACTCGCCCATTATGGCGCGTCTGCCACCCAGTATTCCGCTCATCCGACACGCGCCTGCATGTCAAGAAGGTGAGCAAGCATGACCAACGAGTTCAAGAACACCCCCCCAATCGGCCTTCTACCAGCACAGCTGGTGCTCGGTATCGGTGGGCTGTTCATCGGTACCGCGGAGTTCGCCGCCATGGGGCTTCTTCCTGATATGGCCGAGACATACGGGGTTGATATTCCCGCTGCAGGCCACCTGATCAGCGCCTATGCAATCGGCGTGGTGGTTGGAGCGCCGCTGCTGGCGATGATCACGGCCAGGATGGAGCGCCGGAAAATACTGATGTGGCTCGCAGCCTTGGTGCTCGTGGGCAACGCGCTTTCCGCAGCAGCAGGCAGCTTTGGCATGAACGCGGTTGCCCGGTTCATCTCCGGCCTACCGCATGGCGCTTACTACGGCACCGCAGGCCTGCTGGCTGCCTCAATGGTTCCGCAAAGCCAGCGTACCCAAGCCATTGGCCGCGTGATGCTCGGTCTTGCCGCAGCCAACCTCGTTGGCGTGCCCCTGGTCACCTGGATGGGCCAGGCATTCGGCTGGCGCTCCGCGTTTGGCCTGGTCGCCGCCGGCGGGGCGCTCATGCTGCTGTTGTTGCCGTTTACGGTGCCCAAGCTGGAACCCGAGTCCGGCGCCTCGCCTCGCACGGAGCTTTCCGCCTTTAGTTCGGCGCAAGTGTGGATGACGCTGGCGACTGCAGCCATCGGGTTTGGCGGCATGTTCGCCGTCTACAGCTACATAAGCCCCACGCTTACCAAGGTGACCGGTCAGCCTGAATCGAACGTTCCTTGGTTCCTTGCGCTGTGGGGATTGGGCATGGTCGTCGGAAACGTCGCCGGCGGCTGGCTGGCGGACAAGTCGCTGACAAAGTCCATCGTTGGCTTCCTGATCTGGAACGCCTTCTTCCTCGCCATCTTCACGTGGACCGCGAGCAACGTTCCAATGGCTGCCGTCACTCTGTTCCTGATTGGCATCGGCTTTGCGCTGGTTCCGGCACTGCAGGCCCGCTTGATGGACGCAGCCCCCAAAGCACAGTCCTTGGCATCGGCGTTGAATCACTCGGCGTTCAACACCTCCAACGCTATCGGTGCCTGGACCGGGGGGATGTCCATCTCCATGGGTTACGGCTGGGCGTCTACCGGCTTGGTTGGAGCTGCACTGGCTGGTGGCGGACTTCTGATTTTTCTGGTCGCAGTGGCGCAAGTGCGCTTTGCCGCATCGGGAGTCGAATGCCGCGGCAAGTGAAGCAGAAGGGGCGCAGAAATGTCGCTCTGCCTACCCATTCGCACGACTCAAATGTCGGTTTCTACGTTTCACATCGATTTCGAGCTGAGGAGAAATAGCCATGACGCAACGCATGAACCAGATCGTCGCCAAGAACAAAGTCGCCGTGATCACTGGCGCTGCCAAGGGCATTGGTGCGGCGCTCGCCAGGGAGCTACACGCAAGGGGCATGCAGCTTGCGTTGTTCGATCTTGACGCCCAAGCACTGAACTCATTGAACGACGAGCTAGGCCCAACGTTCTTGGCATTCAAGGGTGACGTGACCAGTGCGGCCGATCTCTCCGCTTTTCACGATCAGGTCATTGAACGTTTTGGGCAAGTGCACCTGCTCGTCAACAACGCAGGTGCCACGCTGAAAGCAGGCCCGTGGGACAGTGTGGAGACCTGGCGTGAGACCATGGAGGTCAACTTCAGTTCCGTGCTGTCCGTCCATCATCTGTTCGTACCGGGCATGATTAGTGCGACAGAACCCGCAGCCGTGGTCAACCTCGGCTCCAAGGAGGGCATTACGACTCCCCCAGGGAACGCGGGCTATTCCGTGGCGAAGGCGGCGGTCAAGGTGCTCACCGAACAGTTGGCACATGAGCTGCGCGAGGTGACCGGAGGCCGCGTTTCTGCCCACCTTCTGGTGCCTGGTTACACCTGGACGCCGATGAATTTCCCGGGCATGAATGCCGCCTCCGACACCAAGCCCGACGGCCCTTGGACCGCGCAGCAGGTCGTGGACTACTTCTTGGCCAGGTTCCTCAACGAAGACTTCTATGTGATTTGCCCAGATAACGAGGTCTCCTCTGAGCTCGACGCCAAGCGCTTCCGCTGGGCGGTCGACGACATGATTCAGAACCGCCCGGCGCTTTCGCGGTGGCATCCAGCATGGAAGACGCGCTTTGCAGAATGGCTGAAGAACTGACTGGCCGCCGAATGAATCTGCGTTGCTCTTGCCCCGCCCTCCTCATGGTGCTCCCGTGTTCCACATCTACTGCTTTCTCCTGTTCTGCTATGTGCTAATTCGATTGATCCTCCCTCTGCATATCTATTGGCCCTACCGGACAGTCATCGGTTTGGCTTTGCTCATGGGCGCAATGAATCGGTACTTGTGCCAACTACTTTTCGGCGACATGTTCTCCCCTGAGCTCCCCGGTGCGGTGGTACTCGGCGCTGGGGCATTGATGGGTACGGTGTTGTTCGCCGCGGCGCTGGGCTTGGCCGCTGATGCAGCTGCAGTTGTTATTCTGGCGGCACGGGGAAAGGCGAGTGCGTCGCAGTGGCTGCGTTCGGCGCGCATTGTCGCATTGGCAGCCGGTTCCCTGTTGGCATGTACTGCTGCATACAACGGTCAGAAGCCACCTGCCGTAACTGAGGTTGATGTCACCCTTCAGGATCTTCCGCCGGAGCTCGAAGGGCTTCGGATCGCCCAACTCTCCGACCTTCATGTAAGTCGACTTCTCGGTAAGAAGTGGCTGCATGACGTGGTAGTTCGGGCCAACGCACTGAACGCCGACGCGATGGTGATCACGGGCGATCTGATAGATGGCTATGTTCCGGTCCGCGATATGGATGTGAGCCCGCTGAGCGAGTTGCGCGCCACGCACGGCGTGTTCGTTGCCTTGGGAAATCATGAGTACTACTTCGGTTCCGTGGCGTGGACGGCGAAGTTTCGCGCGCAGGGGATGCATGTGCTCATCAACGAACACGCAGCAATCGAACGAGGGGGGCGGCGGCTGATTATTGCAGCGACCAGCGACGAGGCAGCAGTAAAGTATGGCGGCGAAATGCCTGATCCTGCGAAGGCATTGAGGGGCGTTGGTGCTGACCAGCCGATTGTTCTACTTCGGCATCGGCCAAATGGCGTCTTTGACAGCGAACGCTTGGGCGTGGATCTTCAACTGGCCGGCCACACCCACGGCGGTATGATCTGGGGCGTTGATCGCGTGATCGCCAATGCGAACGACGGCATGGTCTCTGGGATGTACCAGCGCGGCGCCACCCAGGTGTACGTAAACAATGGTACGGGCGTGTGGAATGGGTTTCCGCTTCGTCTCGGACGGCCTGCGGAGATAACGGTGTTTACCCTGGTCTCAGGTCGATCCAACACTTCCGACACCTGATGCATCAGCCCACGCGGCTCAGGCGTGTCATTGGTTCGGAAGGTACACAAAGGTACAGATCCCCTAGCGGCGTCCCTCGGCACGGGCCGCATACTCCACGGCTTCGGCCGCCTGCTGCTCTGAGACTCTGGCCATCTCCAGCGCCTCATCCACCTGCGGCAGGCCGGGCTTCCGATCAATGAACAGCCCGAGCGCCGATTCGCGTGTGCGGTACGTTACGTCCATGCCCGTGATCGTAGTGCCGCCCAGAGACGCGTCGCAATGGTGGACATGTACCGGTCCGCGCTCAGTCCTCAATACGACAGAGAGGAGCGTGCAGGTAGGTCGGCGCGAGCGTCCTGATGACTTATGTTTGGAGCTGTACACCACGGTTCCGCTTCGGGTGTGCTCGGTACCTGCGGCAGCGGCCAGGGTCATGCCCGCCCCGTAGACCGTGAACAACCATCCGGCCACCAATGCCAAAGGGAACACCACCCAAAGCGGGGAGTACGGCGAACGCGCTTTTCGGCGCCTGCCTTGAAGTGGGGAGTAAACCTCTTCGGGTACGGGCTGTGCCCTTATGGCCCAGAAAGCCAATGCCACCGCGACGACGCAAGCGGAGTACATCAATCCCGTGCTGGGCTGAAAGTCCGAGTACGAGAATCCGATCAGGCCCAGAAACCCTACGATCAGAAGCACCCACTCAACCCGTGTTCTGCGCATCCTTGCGATCCTCATCAACCGCGGAGGCGGCGCGAAGGATGCTACCGCTGAAGTCCTGCTTCTACCAAGTTCCGCATTGCGCGCCCATCGTATGTAACAATTGCAGTTACATATATAAGCGCCCGCGCGAGCTGAGTACCCATGTCTACATTCAAGGACCCCTCCGCAGTCAGCAGCTATCAGCAAACCGCTCAGGCCAAGGTGCCTGGCATGGCGGCGCTCCATCGCATGACCCACATCCTGCTGGCGGAATCCGTTCCGCCAACGGGCGAGGTGCTGGTGCTGGGCGCCGGGGGCGGGCTGGAGCTCGACGCCTTTGCCCAGGCGCAGCCCGGCTGGCGATTTGTCGGCGTAGACCCGTCACTTCCGATGCTGGACCTTGCACGGGAGACCCTGGGCGCGAAGGCCTCGCGTGCTGTGCTGGTGGAGGGGCTGATCGAAGATGCGCCGGAGCGCGAATTCGACGGCGCTACTTGCCTGCTGACGCTGCACTTCCTTGACCCCGATGCGCGCCTGAAGACCCTGCGGGAGTTGTTCCAGCGCCTGCGGCCTGGTGGTGTGCTCGTGGTCGCCCACCACAGCTATGCGCCTGAAGCCCGCATGCGCTGGTTGCGCCGCTCGGCAGCGTTCGCGT
Source organism: Stenotrophomonas sp. PD6 (assembly GCF_049199305.1). Classification (NCBI taxonomy): domain Bacteria; kingdom Pseudomonadati; phylum Pseudomonadota; class Gammaproteobacteria; order Lysobacterales; family Lysobacteraceae; genus Stenotrophomonas; species Stenotrophomonas sp. PD6. Next base: position 146,425 of record NZ_JBLZQD010000001.1, read on the forward strand.
CGGTGGACGGCGTTCTGAACGAACAGGCCGAAGCGTCGATTGCGGTCATGGCGGAGAAGCTCCCGGCCATCTCCGCAGCCGACGAGGTTGCGTTGCTGCAGGCGGCCGGCTTCACGGACGTGGAGCTCTTCTACGCCGCCCTCAGCTTCCGGGGCTGGGTCGCGCGCCGGCCTCTTTGATTACCCCGCCACGACGCTCCGGATCACTGAGACGGTCCTGTCGATCGCTTCCCGGTCGATCTGCCAATGGGTCACCAGGCGCATCTTGCCGCCGTACGCACCGTTGGCCCGGATGCCGGCTGCTTCCAGGGCGTCCATCAGCCGGGGCACGTCTACCTGCTCGGGTAGCGCGAACCACACCATGTTGATGTGGACGTCGTCCATGTCCACGTCAACGTCTGGCACTTCGGCCAATTGCTGCGCCAGGTACCTTGCATTGTCATGGTCCACATCCAGCCGTTGCGTCATCTCGGTGAGCGCAAGTATGCCGGGCGCGGCAATCACGCCGGCTTGGCGCCACCCGCCTCCCAGCAGCTTGCGGTTGTAACGGGCGCGCTTGATGAAGGCCGCCGGCCCCGCCAGGATCGAGCCTACCGGAGGGTCGGCAGGGAATCATTACGTACAGGGCCAAAAGCTGCCTAAGCGACTGAATTTCAAGGTTGATTGCTCGTCTCTCGGGCAGGCTCTCCCCATCTATGGGGTCTGTTCAAGCACCTTGGCTGTGTAGCTCAGCGGCGCCACTTCCCTTTCAAGATCCAGGTGGTAATCGCCGAAGCGATTGATGTGGCTGGTCCGATAAGGCGACAGGCCGGCCAGGATCTCGGGCGTCAGTTCAATCCCCTCCTTCCTCATCTCGGCCAAGGTCCGGCTCATGCCTTCCACGTTGTGGAGGATGATCATGTTGGCCACCAGCTGGCTGTACTTGATGATCTTGCGCTGCTCGTGTTGGACGTTCTCAGCAATGATCCCCTGGCTGCCAAAGAACACCCATTTCACGAAGCCGTTGTATTCCTCGCTCTTGTTGGTCGCAGCATGGATCGTTTTGCGGATCTCGTTGTCATCAATGTAGCGCAGCAAGAACAGCGTTCGGACGGCCTTGCCAAGTTCTCGGAATGCGAAGTACAGCTTGTTCTTCCGGCTGTAGGTGCCCAGCCGGCGCAGGATCGAGGACGCGGTGATCTTGCCCAATCGGATTGAGATCACCACCCGCAGCATGTCGTGGAGATGGGTGGCGATCAGTTGCCAGTCGATGCTGTCCCCGAACAGTGCCTGGATGTTCTTATAAGCCCTACCCGGTTCGGGCCGAAAGAATGTCAGGTCCTTGATGTTCCGGATCCGGGGCATCAGCTGGATGCCCAGCATGTGGGCCAGGCCGAAGACCGGGTAGCTTTGGGCCTGCGTGTCGCCATGGACGATCTCAGGCTGGATGTCGGAAGTGTTGGCCAACAGACCGTCGAGGATGTAGATGCCCTCGTGCACGCCACAGGGAATGAAGTGGCTGAAGAGCGCCACGTATTTATCGGACACATGGTAGTAGCCGATGCCACCGTAGCCGCCGTAGCGGATGTGATACTCCGACAGCAGGTTGTCCTCGTAGACGCTCCACTTCGTGCCATCAGCTGATGCGCTCTTGCCGCTGCCCCAATAGCCAGGCAGGTCGAATTTGTTGTAGGTATTGATGACCTCCACGATGGCCTTCTCAAGCACATCCTCGGTCACGTATTTCAGGTTTAGCCAAGCGACTTGGCGCCGGCTGAAGCCCTTGATCGACCGCGCCGTCTGCGTCGGCCCCAGGTTGCAGCCATAGCAAAATAGCGTGGTGATCACACGTCGGGGCAGATCTTCGACCTGGCTCTCGGTGCCGGCGATCGGGCGGAAGAAACGGTGCAGATCCAGCCATTGGCTGGCATCGATCAGGACATCGACGATGCTGGATTCTGGAAGCCGTTCGGCGATGAGGCGATCCACGGTGGTAATCGCGCTGGAGACTTCGGCGCGTTGCCCCTTCCGCAGCACCAGGCGCCCATCCAGGATGTCCGCATGTACGTTCTCCGGGAAACGCGCGTCGACCTCATCGGCCAGGGAGGTCAGTTGTGCACGTAATCCCGCCACGAAAGACTCGGCGTCGGTGGGCAGGCCTGACACCTGGCCGTAGGCTTCCAGTTCCTGGGCCAAGGTGGCTTCATCGACCAGCTGCTCACGGTAGTCATCAAACCGTTCGCTGCTGGGAATGAAGAGATCTCCGGACTTCAGTTCGTCCTTGACCTGCACCAGCACGGCCAGCTCGAAGTACTTACGGTGCATCCAGCCGGCGCCGGCTGCACTGGCCCGCTTGCCGAACACGTGCTGACGCCAGAGCTTGGACATCCAGTCAAAGTCCTTTTCCGGGTCCAAACCGAGGGAGGCGACCTCGATCAGCTCACGGCGCTGGTTGCGCAGCGAGAGCACCGCTGCGATCAGCGGCTCCATGCCGGCGTCGTGGCTGGTCGCCCGAAGTTTCATCAGCTCCAGCCCATTGAACAGCAGCGGCCTGACCGCGCCATAGGGCTGCAGCATGAATGGCAGGTAGTTCTTCCCGGCGTAGGCCATATGTTCTTCGCATTCGGCCAGCAAGGTCGACACTTCCGCTTCCAGGCTGTTGTCGATGGCATCCACGCGCTGACTATCGCTGCCGTCGAGCTGATAGGCCTGTAGGATTTCCTTGAGCTGGCCGATGAGGAAGTCGGCCCGTTTGGCATGTTCGAGCTGGTAGGCCAGCAATTTCTGCTGGGCCGTGTTCTCCAGCCCGCGCACCTGCTTGATGAACAACTCGGCTGCATCATCCAGTGTCTTGGCATGCTGGGCGCGAATGAAGATGGTGGCCAGCGCATAGCGCTTGTCCGGAGCCAGTTCGGCCAGCTCGCTGGCGTCATAGGCCCGAGCCATCGCACGGAACTGCTTGAGCTTGGGCACCGGCACATCAATGGGAGGCAGCTGGTCGGCCAACTGCTGCAGCATGCGGATGTGCTGCAGATAGAACCGAACTTCCTTGTTGGTGGGCCGGCCGGGCTCGCGCTTGAGTGATTGCCAGCCGGTGAACCTGGACCCTTCCGGTGCGCGCAGCAGTTCGTCGATGAGCGTGCGCGTGGCAGGCGTCAGTGCGTGGCTGATGCTGCGGTAGTAGCCCAGATTGACCCGCTCACGGGCGCCGATGGCGGCCAGCTCCAGAGTGCGGAAACCGGGCAGTTCGTAGCGATGGTGCACCAGCTCTTCGAGCAGGACGTTCACGATGTCCGGGATGGTGTGCTTGGTCTGGGCTGCTCCGGTGGCCACGGTGTCCAGCCAAGCCAAGCCCGATTTATCCAGGGGACGTACCCCGATGAATTGCCGAAGCTGCGGCATATGCCGGCGCTGGCTGCCGGAAGCGTCGTAGCGTTCGAGCTGGTCGGTGTCCAATACGCGCCCGAGTCGGGCGGCCTTGGCGATGTGCTTCCGGATCCGCTCGGGTACGTCGGCCAACACCGTGAAGTAGCCCAAGCGTTGGAAGAGCTTGAGATGAATCAGTACCGCCAGCTGCGGACCCGGCTGGGTGGTCAGCTGCTTGGCGAATGCAATCTCAGCGGCGGTCGGGGTATAGATCTCCTCCAGTTCCTTGGCGGTGGGATCAGGCTTCAGTCGCGGGTAGGCGGTCTCGTGAAGGGTAGCCATTGGATCCGGAGGGTGTGAGGGGGATCAGTCCCAGTGCCGGCCGTCGTCTGTACTGAGCGACGCTTCCAGGAAGCACTGGTGCGTATCGGCCATGCGGTGCATGTCATCGAGCAACGTGGCCAGGATTTCATCCAGATCCCTTTCGGGATCGGTGGGAGCAGTCAACTGGTACTCGCTGCTGGCGGTGTTCAGGCGCACAGCCTGGAACGGGGCCAAGCAGATCTCTTCAATTCGGCCTCGGGCCTTGGCCGCGCCGCGGCCCGTGCGGGCAAACGGGGTCAGCACCATGCGCAGGCGCAGCTGCAGGGCCGATTTGCCCTCCGGCGCCGGCAGTGCCATCGCCGGTACCGGCACGGTTGGACTGGGCAGGCTTGCTTCAATGCGGTCCCGGGCAAACGGGTCACGCCCGTCCAGGTAACGCATGGCCGACTGCACATCGCGCCAGCCCACGTACTCCATCAAGGCCTTCATGTCCCAGCCTTGGTCGTTGGCCCAGCTGGCAAAGCCGCGGCGCAACGAATGGCTGCTGTGGAGCCCCGCATCGGCAAAGCCGGCACTGGTCAGCAACTCGCGCAGCAGGCGCACCAAGCTGTTGGGATGTAGGCCTTCGGCGCTCACCTGGCCCCATTGGTTGACTGCCCGAAACACCGGCCCTTCTTGCAGGTCGGCCGCCTGCAGCCACGCCTGGGTCGCCTCCACCGGACATAACCGCGACAGCGCCGGCACCTTGTAGGTGACGCCGGCTGCCTGGCGATCACCCTTGCTGCGTGGCAAGAAGCAGGTCATCCCCTGTCCCGGCACCAGCGTGAGATGGGCCACGTCCAGACGCAGCAGTTCATCGCCACGGAATCCCCGCCAGAACCCGAGCAGCACCAGCGCTCGGTCTCGTTGATGGCGCAGCGCCGCCGGCCCATCGCCCCGGGCATGTGCCGCAGCGATCGCCGCGGCCAGCCAGTCATCGAGCTCGACCAGCCGCCGAATCTGGAGCGGCGCGGCTTGCTTGACCTGGCCCGGGTGCAGGGTCTGGATGCCTTTGAGCACCTTGCGCACCAGCGGCGATCGGGTCGGGTCGACAAAGCCGTGGTCGCGGTGCCAAGAGGCGATGGCCGCCAGACGTTGGCGGAGGGTGCTGGTCGCCAAGGTCTGCGCATAAGCGGCCAGGTACCGGGCCACGCTGTCAGGTGTCGCTGGGAGGTGGCCTTGCCATTCAACCTCGAAGTGCCGCAGCGCCGACGCATAGCTGCGCACCGTGTTCTGGCGCGTGGCCGCATCGAGGTAGCGGTCCAGTTCGGTCACTGGCGCGTGGCCTCCACCGAGGTCGTCTGGCGCAGCGTCGACAGGATGGTGCATTCCGCCCGCTGCCCGCCATGGCAACTGGCAATCACCCGTTCCAGCTCGCTGGCCATGCGCTGCAGGTCGGCCATGCGGGCGCGCACGTCGGCCAGATGGCTGCGGGCCAACCGGTCCACGTCCCCGCACGAAAGCTCCTCATCGCCGGCCAGCTGCAGCAGGCTGCGGACCTCCTCCAGGCTGAAGCCCAGGTCCCGGCCACGCGCAATGAAGCGCAGCCGCTCGATGTCGGCCGGGCCATAGACCCGGTAGCCGTTGCCCGTGCGCCCCGGGCGCGGCAGCAACCCGATCCGCTCGTAATAGCGAATCGTCTCCAAGTGGCATCCGCTGGCGTCGGCAGCCTCACTGATTTTCATTCGTAGTACGCTTGACTCCGTAGTAGCTACGGACTTTACGCTGAACCCGTATCCGCCGCCACTCCGGCCGCGGCGCTGCATGTGACGACCATGCCACTGCCCATCGCCTTGATTCGCTACTGCCTGATTGCCTTGCTGATCGGCTGGGTTCTGCCCGCTTCTGCTCAGGCGGAGCCTGCCGCAGCAGACCTGCGCCAAACCTGGCAGATGCTCGATTACATCGCGGTCGACTACCCCGGCGCGGTCCAGGCCGGTCGCGTAATTGCCCCCAACGAATACGCCGAAATGAGCGAGTTTGCCGGCGCCGTGCGCAGTCAGCTGGCAGCATTGCCCGGTGGCCAGAACCAGCAGGAGCTGACGGCCCAGGCCGACCGCCTGGTCCAGGCGGTGGCAGAGAAGGCCGACCCGGCGCAAGTGGCAACGTTGGCGCGCGGGCTCGGCACGACGCTGTTGGCCCGCTACCCGATCGGCGCTGTTCCGGCGAGCGCGCCGAAGACCTCCCAGGCCGCGTCCATCTACAGCCAGCAGTGCGCGGCCTGTCACGGCCCCACAGGTCACGGTGATGGCCCCGCCGCGCAAGCGTTAAGTCCGCCGCCGATCGCGTTCACCGATGCCACTCGCGCCGCGCAGCGAACGCCGCTGTCGTTGTACGAGGTCATTTCCCAGGGTGTGCCGGGTACCGGCATGGTCAGCTTCTCTGGGCTGTCAGAAAGTGATCGCTGGGCGTTGGCATTCTATGTGGGCAGCTTGGGGTACTCCTCGCAAGCCAAGGCTCAAGGTGAGGCGTTATGGCGCACCAGTGCCGAGGCCCATACGCACATTCCCTCGCTCGAAGCGCTGACACGCACGCGAGAGGCCGATCTTGCCACCACGATGCCCGCCGATCAGGCAAACGCGATCATCGCCTACCTGCGTTCGCAGCCACAGGCAGTAAACGAAGCGGTACCAGGAGCCGATCGCTTTGCGGTGGCGCGGCAGCGACTGGCCGCCAGCCAGCGCGCTTACGCTGATGAGGACCTGGCTCAAGCCAAAAAGCTTGCGCTCTCGTCCTATCTGGATGGTGTAGAGCCGCTTGAACCCACGCTGGCCACGCGCAATCCGTCATTGCTGCGAGAGATCGAGACGGCCATGGCAGGCTACCGCGCGCAGCTGGATCAGCATGCGCCCGCGGCTGACGTTGCCGGGCAGGCAGCGCAAATTGCCCAGCTGTTTGATCGCGCGGACGTGGCGCTGCAGGACACCCGAATAGGCGCCAGCACCGCGTTTCTAGGCAGCTTTACCATCTTGGTACGCGAAGGACTGGAAGCGCTGCTGATCGTGATTGGTATCGTGGCGTTCTTGCGTAAAGCCGAGCGGTCTGATGTGTTGCCGTATGTGCATGCGGGTTGGATCTGCGCGTTGTTGGCAGGCGCAGCTACCTGGGCAGTGGCCACTTACTTTGTTGATATCAGCGGTGCGAACCGGGAAGTCACTGAGGGCGTCTCGGCCTTGTTCGCTGCCGCTGTCCTGCTCAGCGTAGGCATCTGGATGCACCAAAAGAGCCTTGCAGGGCGGTGGCAGGAGTACCTGCACGCCAAGCTGACGACTGCGCTGACACGGCGCTCGGCTGTTTTCCTGTTCATGCTGGCCTTTGTCGCGGTGTACCGCGAGGTGTTTGAGACGATCTTGTTCTACATCGCGATGTGGAGCGATCAGGCGTCCACCGCCATCCTCGCAGGCCTGGTGGCGGGAATCGCGGTGTTGGCTGCGGTGGCGTACTGGATGCTGCGCATGAGCAGGCGACTGCCGATTGGCCGGTTCTTTTCGATCAGCTCGATTCTCATCGCGGTGATGGCGGTCATCCTGATCGGTAAAGGCGTGGCCGCGTTGCAGGAAGCGGGCTGGATCTCTCAAACACCGCTCGCGTTGCCGCGCATCGAGTGGATCGGCCTGTATCCCACCTGGCAGTCGCTGCTGGCGCAGGTATTGGTAGGCACCGCCGCCATCGTGGGGTTCCTCGCCAATGCCCGTTCCGGTGTGCGTAGACAGCCAGGCGCAAACAAGTAATGAAACAACACAGCAGAGGACCAAGACATGAGTGATTGCGGGTGCCACCACGAAGCCAAGAACAAGGAGGAGCGACGCATCCTCTGGATCGCCTTGGTCCTGAATGCAGCGATGGCCGTGATCGGCGGCATTGCCGGCTGGATTGCCCATTCCACCGGGCTGCTGGCTGACGCGCTGGACATGCTGTCTGACGCCACCGCCTATGCCATTGGCCTGGTCGCTATCGGGCGCACGGCGCGCTTCAAGGCCAACGCCGCGTGGGTCAGTGGCAGCGTGCTGCTGGTGCTGGGCGTAGGCGTGCTGGTCGAAGTCGGCCGCCGGGTGATGTACGGCGCCGAGCCGGTCAGCGGTTGGATGATCGGTACCGCTCTGGTCTCGCTGGCCGTGAACCTGAAGGTGCTCCGTATGCTCGCCCCCTTGAAGTCTGGCGAAGTGCATCTGCGAGCGACCTGGCTGTTTACCCGCGCCGATGTGGTGGCCAACGTTGGGGTGATTCTGGCCGGCCTGTTGGTGTGGTGGCTGGCCAGCCCCTACCCGGATTTCGTGATCGGCGCCCTGATCGGCCTGTATGTGATCAAGGAGGCTTTCGAGATCTTGGGTGATGCTCGCCGGGCGCGTGCCGACGCGCGCAAAACGCCTGCATGACAGCGCTTGGCCGGCTGAGCTGTGGCCTGCGCTGGCTGCTGCTGGCGCACTTGGCCGTGGGCCTTGTGACGCAGCCGGTGCTGGCAGTGGTTGGCGAGCTCCATGCTCAAACCCATCTGGCCGCGGCCGACCATGACCCGGCAGTGGCATCACCAGCTTCCGAGCGTGGCGTAGACGCCGCGCTGCACCGGCTACAGCAGCTGGTGCTGTGCTGTAGCCAGGCCGCGCCGGCTCCAGAAATAGTGTTGGCCATTGCTCATATCGGCCGGCATTGGCCGTCGGCGACAGCCCATGCGGACAGATATCGGCATGAGCACCTGCTCGCGCCGTTCCGGCCGCCGATCGCAGGGTGATGCGCGCCGGCGTGCGCCGGATCCCTGTTGGCTATCGAAAATTCTGGAGTACTTCATGCATGTGCGATTGGCGGCCCTGGCCGCGTGGCTACTGTTGAGCGCGGCGGCAACGCCGGCGACAGCAGAAGAGCTGATGACCTTGGACGACGCGTTTGCACGCGTGGCCCAAACCCACCCCGAGCTGCGCCTGGTCGATGCGCGGGCCACGGTGCTCGCTGCCGAGCGCGACCAGGCCGTGCAGCGGCCACCGTGGACGTTGGGGGCGGAGGTTGAAAATGCGCTGGGCACGGGCGCGGCCCGTGGCCTGGACAGCGCGGAGTTGACCTTGAGCCTGAGCTCGGTTCTGGAACGCGGCGGCAAGCTCGACGCCCGCCGCACCTTGGCCCAAAGCCGGATTGATGCACTGGCCGTGCAGCGCGAGACCGGGCGGCTGGACCTGCTCGCCGAGACGGCGCAGCGCTATTTGGCCGTTGTCGGTGCCGACCGGCAACGTAGCCTGGCGAACATGGATGTCGGCCAGCGCCAGCGGACCGTCGCCGCTGCCCGGCAGCGCCTGCAGGCTGGCGCGTCGCCCGAATCGGTGGTGCTCACCGCACAAGCAGCACTGGCGCGAGCAGAATTGACCCGTGATCGGGCCGAGCAGCAGCGCATTGCCGCCCGACAGCACCTTGCTGCCCTCTGGGGCGAACGTGCTCCGAGCTTCGAGGTGGCCGCGGCCGATCCCATGGCCCTGCCGGCGATCGCGTCCATGCAGTCGCTGGCCGAGGAATTGGAGCGCACTCCCGAGTTGGCGCAGTTTGTCGATGCCCGCCGGATCGCGCAGGCACGACTGCAGCTGGCGCGTTCGGCGGCCTCGCCGGACCTGTCCTGGCAGCTCGGTGTGCGCCGCCTGCAGGAGACCGACGACACCGCGCTGGTGGCCAGCCTGTCCATGCCGCTGGGCAGCCGCAGCCGCGCACAGCCGGAGATTCGCGCCGGCGAGGCCGAGCTGGAGGTCCTGACGATCGAGCGCGAGGCCAAGGGCCTGTCGCTGTATTCCACCTTGGTCGAGGCCCATGGCCGCTACACCGTGGCGCAGGCGGAGGTGGCACGGCTGCAAGGCGACGTGCTGCCGAAGCTGGCCCGGGCTGAGCAGGCCGCCGAGCGCGCCTATCGCGCCGGCGCGATCAGCTACCTGGAATGGGCACAGCTGCAGTCCGAACGCACGGCCATGGCCCAGCAGCAGCTGGACGTGGCGCTCGATGCGCAGCGCGCCCTGATCGAAATTCAACGACTGACCGGACAGGCGCTTGTAACGCCGGCGGCGGCCGCTTCCACCGGAGAGACCCCATGAATCGCTTTTCCTGGACCGCACTGGGCATGGCCCTGTTGCTAACAGCCTGCAATGCGTCCGCCCCCAACGAAGCCTCCGAGGGCGCCGCCGCCGCTGAGGGCGAAGAGCACGGCGAGCACGAGGAAGCGCCGCTGGAAACCAAGATTGCCACCAAGGCGGCGCAGGCGGCGGGTATCCAGGTCGCACCGGCAGGCCCCGGTGAGATTGCCGATGAGCATGAGGTGCAAGGGCTGTTGACCCCGATTGACGGTCGCATCGCGCAGGTCACGGCACGCTTCCCCGGACCGGTCCGCTCCGTGCGAGCCGGCGTGGGTGATCAGGTCCGGGCCGGCCAGGCACTGGCCACGGTAGAGAGCAACCTGAGCCTGACCACCTATACCGTCACCGCGCCGATCAGTGGCGTGGTGATGGCGCGTACGGCCGCTGTGGGCATGGCGGCCGCTGAGGGCGCGCCGCTGTTTGAGGTCGCCGACCTTTCCACGCTGTGGGTGGACCTGCACATCTTCGGCGCCGACGCTCAGCACATCGGTGCTGGCGTGCCGGTAGCGGTCACCCGCTTAAGCGACGGCGTCACTGCACAGACCACCTTGGAGCGCGTCCTCCCCGGCACCGCAACCGCCAGCCAAAGCACCATTGCGCGCGCCACGGTGGCCAACACCGATGGCCTGTGGCGGCCGGGGTCGGCGGTCAAGGCGCGGGTCACCGTGGATCGTCAATCGGCCGCGCTGGTGGTGCCGATCACGGCGCTGCAGACCGCTGAAGACCAGGACGTGGTCTACGTGCAGCAGGGCGAGACCTACCACACCCGGCCGGTGAAACTGGGGCGCCGCGACGCCGAACGCGCCGAAGTGCTGGAAGGCCTCAAGGCCGGTGAACAGGTGGTGGTGGCCCAGAGCTTCCTGATCAAGGCCGACATCGAAAAGTCCACCGTGGAAGAGGAATGAGGCCCGCCATGCTCGAACGCCTCATTGGGCTGTCCATCCGCCATCGCTGGCTGACGCTGGTGCTCACCGCTGCGCTGGTTGCGCTGGGCGTGTGGAGCTACCGTCACCTTTCCATCGACGCCACGCCGGACATCACCAACGTCCAGGTCCAGATCAACACCCAGGCCCCGGGTTACTCGCCGCTGGAGGCTGAGCAACGAGTGACCTTTGCCATTGAAACGGCCATGGCCGGCCTGCCCAAGCTGGACTACAGCCGCTCGCTGTCGCGGTATGGGCTCTCACAGGTCACCGTGGTGTTCAAGGACGGCACCGACCTGTACTTTGCCCGCCAGCAGGTCGCCGAGCGCCTGCAGCAGATCGCTTCCCAGCTGCCCGACGGATTGGACCCGGAAATGGGGCCGATCTCCACCGGGTTGGGCGAGATCTTCATGTACACCGTGGAGGCCGAGCCCAACGCTCGCAAGCCCGACGGCACCCCGTACACCGCCACGGACCTGCGCACCCTGCAGGACTGGGTGATCCGGCCGCAGCTGCGCACCACGCCCGGCGTCACCGAGGTCAACACCATCGGCGGCTTCGAGCGGCAGATCCACATCACCCCGGATCCGGCCCAGTTGGTGGCGCTGGGCTTTACGTTGAACGACGTGGTCGCCGCGGTCATGCGCAACAACCAGAACATCGGTGCCGGCTACATCGAGCGCAATGGACAGCAGTTCCTGGTGCGCGTGCCTGGCCAGCTGGCGAATCTGGATGCGATCGGCAACATCGTGCTGGATCGCCGCGATGGTGTGCCCATCCGGGTGCGCGACGTCGCTAGCGTGGGCGAAGGCAAGGAGCTGCGCACGGGCGCGGCCACCCAGAATGGCCACGAGGTCGTGGTCGGTACCGCCTTCATGCTGTTTGGCGCCAACAGCCGGGAAGTCTCCCAGGCGGCCGCGGCCAAGCTGGACGCTGCCAACGCCAGCTTGCCTGCCGGCGTCCATGCCAAGGCCGTCTATGACCGCACGGCGCTGGTGGACCGCACCATCGGCACGGTGTCCAAGAACCTGATCGAGGGCGCGCTGCTGGTGGTGGTGGTGCTGTTCCTGCTGCTGGGCAATGTGCGCGCCTCGTTGATCACTGCGGCGGTGATTCCGCTGGCGATGCTGTTCACCATCATCGGCATGGTGCGTGGCGGCGTGTCGGGCAACCTGATGAGCCTGGGCGCGCTGGACTTCGGCCTGATCGTGGACGGTGCGGTGATCATCATCGAGAACTGCCTACGCCGGTTCGGGGAGGCGCAGCACGCGCTGGGCCGCCAGCTCAATGATGAAGAGCGCTATGACCTGACCGCCTCGGCCACCGCCGAGGTGATCCGTCCCAGCCTGTTTGGCCTGGGCATCATCGCCGCGGTCTACCTGCCGATCTTCGCGCTGTCCGGGGTGGAAGGAAAAATGTTCCACCCGATGGCGATCACGGTGGTGCTGGCCCTGACCGGTGCCATGGTGTTGTCGCTGACCTTTGTGCCGGCAGCGATCGCCAGCTTCCTGCGCGGCCGTGTGGCTGAGCACGACAACCGCCTGATGCGCTGGTCGCGCGCCCGTTATACGCCGCTGCTGGATTGGGCCCTGCGTCGGCGCGTGGTGGTGCTGGCCGGCGCGGCCGTGCTGGTGGTGGGCTGTGGCGTGCTGGCCACCCGCTTGGGTTCGGAGTTCGTGCCGAGCCTGGATGAGGGCGACATCACCTTGCAGCCCATGCGTATTCCCGGCACCAGCTTGGAGCAGTCGGTGGCCATGCAGGAAACGCTGGAGAAGCGCCTGGCCCAGTTCCCGGAGGTGGCCAACATCTTCTCCAAGATCGGCACCGCCGAGGTGGCCACCGATCCTATGCCGCCGTCGATGGCCGACACCTTCCTGATGCTCAAGCCCCGCGACCAGTGGCCCGACCCGCGCAAGCCCAAGGCCGAGCTGGTGGAAGAGCTGGAGGCGGCGGCCAAGGAAATCCCGGGCAGCAACTACGAGTTCACCCAGCCCATCCAGATGCGCACCAACGAGTTGATCTCCGGCGTCCGTTCGGACGTGGCGGTCAAGGTCTACGGCGACAACCTTGACCAGTTGACGCGCCTGGCCAGCCGGGTCGAGCGGGTCATGCGTAGCGTCCCCGGCGCCGAAGACGTCAAGGCCGAGCAGGTCTCCGGCCTGCCGCTGCTGACCATCACGCCAGATCCGGCGGCATTGGCACGGTATGGCCTGAACCCGGGCGATGTGCAGGAAACGGTGGCCACCGCCATTGGGGGCAGTGTTGCCGGCCAGTTGATCGAGGGCGACCGCCGCTTCGACCTGGTCGTGCGCCTGCCCGAAGCGCAGCGCCAAGACCCCGCTGTGCTGGCAGATCTGCCCATTCCGCTGCCGGCAAGCACCAGTGTCGATGAGTCCAGCCGTCTGGCCGCCGGCGCCAATGGGGGGCCTCGCACGGTGCCGCTGCGGGAAGTGGCGAAGATCCAGGTAGAGCGCGGGCCCAATCAGATCAACCGCGAGAACGGCAAGCGCCGCGTGGTGATCACCGCCAACGTGCGCGAGCGCGATCTGGGCGGGTTCGTCGGCGAGTTGCGCACACGCATCGGCCAGGATGTCGCGCTTCCAGAGGGCTACTGGATCGATTACGGCGGCACCTTCGAGCAGCTGATCTCGGCCACCCAACGCCTGGGCGTGGTCGTTCCGGTGACACTGGCGTTGATCTTCGCTCTGCTATTCATGGCCTTCGGCTCGGCCAAGGATGCGGCCATTGTGTTCAGTGGCGTGCCGCTGGCGCTGACCGGCGGTGTGCTGGCACTGGCTCTGCGCGGGATTCCGTTGTCGATCTCTGCCGGCGTGGGCTTCATCGCGCTGTCGGGCGTGGCCGTACTCAACGGGCTGGTCATGATCGCCTTCATCCGCCGTCTGCGCGAACAGGGCGATCCGCTAGACGACGCTGTGCGCGACGGCGCCCTTGGACGCCTGCGACCGGTGTTGATGACCGCCCTGGTAGCCTCGCTGGGCTTCCTACCCATGGCCTTGAATGTCGGTGCTGGCTCGGAAGTGCAGCGGCCGCTGGCCACTGTCGTCATCGGCGGCATCGTCTCATCCACCGCATTGACCTTGTTGGTGCTGCCGGTGCTCTATCGTTGGCTGCATCGCGACCGAGCTCCCCGCGCCGGTAGCACTGCTTTGGAGTCCCCATGAACGAGCTCAACCTGGAACAGGTCCGTGCGGCGATGTTTACCGACCCGGGCGTGAAAGCGGTGGACGACCTGCGCCTGGTCGCCGGTGAGCATGGCCGTGCGATCGCGGCCACCATCACCGTCGCTGCGCCCTCGGTCGACCTGGACCTGGTGCATGCTGTGATTGCCCAGGTCCTGGCCGATCAATTCGGCATCGATCAGATCATGCTGTGTTTCAACGACCCGGGCCCGGTACCGCCGCCGCCCACCGCGGTGCCGTTAAAGAAGATGTGATCGCAGCCCCTGGCTCTATGCGTCTGCGCTGGCAGGCGCATAGAGCTGATGACCCGGCAACGCGCACGCGCCGGCATACACAAAGGCCACGCTTTGCCGCACGCACGTCAGCTATTACCGCGAGCCTAAGCTGCGCCCCAAGCGAATCTGCGATGAGGCGTCCCATGGGCAGCACGGTACACGAAACAGCAAGTAGCGATGCTCGGGTTCGCTTGTACGCACTCAACGCGTCTGCGAGCCCGAGAGCTGCTTCAACCCAATCGCGGAAAACAAGGTGTGTCACGAAAGTATCCCGTTTTTCAGAAGATTCGCACTCTCCGCCCATGCCGACGGGCGCCAACGAACTACGGCGTCTGCAGCCATGCCGGACCTTACTCAGCCCGGGTCGAGATCAATGTGCTGTAAGTACTCGGGGATGCATGCAGACCAATGCAGCTGCCGCTCAATGGCTAACCTCTGAGCGTCGGCAGCGTCTGGCTCTCCGTGTGTGATGAAAACCCGCCGCGGAGTCGTCTGTGCCGTGCGCAGCCAGCTTAGAAGTTCATCGGCGTCGGCGTGGGCAGAAGCTGCTTCCACCTGTACCACCTCGGCACGTATCGGCACGTCCTGACCATAGATTCGCAGTAACTTGTCACCGCGCACCAATGCCGCCCCGCGCGTTCCCCCTGCCTGGAAGCCTGGCAAAAGGATCATGTTGCGACAATCCGGGCCAAAGGCGATGAGATGATGAAGAATGCGTCCCCCGGTCAGCATTCCACTACCCGCGACGATGATCATAGGGCCTTGCCGAAGGTTGAGAGCCTTGGATTCCTCGATGCTATTGACGAGCCGGGTTGCCGCGTGCAACCGCTCCAGTGCGGCGTCATCCAGCAGATGTTCGTTTCTGTATTTCCCATAGAGCAAGGTGACGTCCTTTGCCATGGGGCTGTTCAAGTAGATCGGGGCGCGCGGAATCCGCCCTTCCGCCTGCAGGGTGGCGATCACGTGCAACAAGAGCTGGGCGCGCCCCACCGCGAACGCCGGTATCATCACCACTCCACCCCGCCCGAGGGTGCGCCGGATCGGCTCGATAAGCAGGTCCGTCAAAGACGTCGTCGGATGGCGCCGATTGCCGTATGTCGATTCGACCACGACCCAATCCGATGCCGGCAGCGCCCAGGGAGGGCGCATCACCGGATCGTTCGAACGACCGACATCACCACTGAACGTGATGCGCCTGCCCCGATGGATCAGCGATACCGATGCGGCGCCAAGGATGTGTCCCTGTTTGCGAAACGTAGCCGTTACGCCAGGCACCGGTTCAAAGGGATCGGAAAAGTAGACGACGCGCATTAGATCCAGGCACCGTTGCGCATCCTCCTCGGTGTAGAGCGGCTCGGCCGGATGGTGTTTCGAGCTGCCACGCTGATTGGCGTGGCGCGCCTCCTCCTCCAGCAGGCGCGCGGCGTCGGGGAGAAGTATCCTGCATAGATCCCGGGTGGCCGGTGTGCACCACACGGATCCATGGAATCCCTGCTTCATCAGTCGTGGCAGATATCCGCTGTGATCCAGGTGCGCGTGGGTGAGCACCACCGCATCAATGGATGCGGGATCCACCGGAAACGGTAGCCAGTTCCGCAATCGCAGCGGTTTGTATCCCTGGAAGAGCCCGCAATCCACCATGACGCGGGCGCCACCGGCCTCTATCAGGTAGCGTGAGCCGGTGACAGTATCCGTGCCGCCCAGGAACGAGACACTGAGGCGGGTTGCATCGTGAGGCGGATTGTTCACGTACATGGATCACCTGGGAGGGCGTTGGATCAGCCGTGCGGCAGGCCAAGCCGGCGTTGCTCGGCAGCCGATGCCCGGTACGGGAGAACTGGGTGGCCAGCGGGCTTCACGCCGATCTCAGTGGGCGAGAAATACTGGTATCGGACTGTGCCGGATCAGTGTGCGGGTAACGCCGCCAAACAGGAATTCCGAGGCACGGGATCTGCCGTAGCCGCCGGCGACAATGCAATCGGCGCCGCTCTCCTTCACGAAGTTCAGTATGGCCGGTCCTGCTCCACCTTCCTCATAGCCGCGGTGCACAGGCGAGGCTGAGACGCCGTGGCGCTGTAGATGAGTCACCAGGCGCAGAGTCGCGTCTTTCTCCCTGCTGGGTTCGCCGGGACCGGCATCGATAGACAACAGGTGTACACGCTGTGCAGCGACAAGCAACGGCAAGGCATCATGGACCGCGCGAATGGATTCCCTCGTGCTTTTCCATGCAATTACAACGTCACGCGGCACCGCATCGCGTGCTTCCGGTGGCACGAGCAGCAGCGGCACGCCCGATTCCACCAGCAACGAGGAGACAAGCGTGTCCTCAATGCCGGGGTCATCGCGATGCAACCCCAAGATGGTCAGGTCAACGCATCGTGACTGAGGCATCACCTGATCCACAGGCCCCTCCCACACCCTCTCGTTCGCGGACACGAGCCAATCTACCCCTGCGCCCGCCAGCCGCTCCTCCAGCGACGTGGCAAGCATCCTGACCGTTTCCTTGGCCGGCTCGTGCAGAGCGGTGTAGACGGCAGGGTAGTACATCCAACCCGTCGCTACCGGCACAACTACACTGGCCCCAGCCAGAGCTACCAGACGGCTCCCCTGCTCACGCGAAAGCGCCGTGGCCAGACCCAACGCCTGCTCGTGCAGGCGCCCCAAGACGAAGGGCAGCAGAATGTCGCAGTACATGATCGGTCTCCCCGGGGTGAAGGAGTCGTTAGCTTGAGCCCCGCGCGACGAATGAACTTGATCGAAGTCAACGAAAGTTCCCCTGGATCGTTGACTTGGATCAAGTCATCCCGGGATTCGTTCTGGACAAATGCCCGAGCAGAATCGCCATTGACCGATTCCAGTGGGCAACCAAAAATGCTGAGCATCGTCCAGGATCCGGCAGGCACCGCCGCGGGGCTGATTACCGCCTCTGTCGTGGGCGCCCTTGTTGGACTGGCCTGGCAGCGAGCAGGCGGGAGGATGGCGGCGGCCCACACGCGCTTTGGGGGCAGTGTTGTGCTTGCGCTGGTCGCGATCTCAGGCGGGTTGGGAGCGCTGCTGGGAGGCGCGGCGCTGGTAGCTGGCGCAGTGCTGCTGGGCCTGGCAGTCTGCCCTCGCCCACGACACTCCCAGGCAGCCGCGGCCAGTCTGATTGTGCTGCCTGCCCTGTATCTGGTAGGCGCCATTGCGGTAAGCGCACCTGCAACGGCGATCCTCGCCGGCAGTGCCATCCTGGTGATACTGGTTGGGGGCCCTGCCCTGATACGGAAGGTGAATGCGAAGGTTTCCAGCCGTGAGCTTCGGGACGTCGCAACGGTGCTGGTTGCTGGCTTTCTGATTCTTCCCTTGCTTCCAGACCGCACCGTCGACCCTTGGGAAGTCATCAACCCGAGTCGGCTCGGCACACTCATCGTGGCGCTGATGGCAGTCAGCGTCGGAGCGCACCTGGCGCTACGCCATCTGGGGCCCCGGTCGGCCTTGGCCTTGACCGGCTTCGCCGGTGGGTTTGTCTCCAGTACCGCCACCATCGCGGCAATGGCGGACGGGGCGCGGTCGTCGCCCCGGCTGGCGCCTGCATTCGCAGGAGCAGCCTTGCTTTCCAACGTGGCCATGATTCTGCAGTTGGGCCTGGTAATGGGCACGCTGGCACCTGCATTACTCGCCTACAGCATGGTCCCGCTGGTCTGCTCGGCAATCGTGGCCATGGGGATAGCATTGGCATTCGGATGGCGGTCCTTGCTCAGTACCTCAGCGGTGTCCGGGCTGGCCATCGTGCGGCCATTCAAACCGTTGGCGATCGTGGTTTTTGTTGGGCTGATCGTCATTCTGCTTCTGGCAGCAAGTCTGCTGCGAGACTGGCTGGGTGACGAGAGCCTGCCCTGGACTCTGGGCATCTCCGGCATTGCCGACGTACATGCCGCCACCGCCTCTGCCGCCCAGATGGTTGGTGCGGAGCGGATCAGCAACGGTATCGCGATACAGGCGATCACCATCGCACTCGCGACCAACTCATTGCTGAAATGCTTGATCGCCGCGGCAAGGGGCGGATGGCGCTTCTCTGCTCCGTTGTTGATCGGGACCAGCCTGATCGTCGGAACGTTCGCTGTGGCCGCCGGGCGTAGCGGGTGATCGTCAACACCTTGACCCACGTCAATATCTCCGTGCAGGACTGGCGGAGAATGCGGGGCAACGCCGGCCTCTGTGTCCAACAGCCAAGATGGATATTCTTGTCCCTTTGACGGATACGCCCGCTGATGCTTCTGCCATGCAGCTGGCAGCAGCGCTTGTCGGCGCCCGTGGCGGGCACATCACGCTGGTGCAGCCAGTGGAATCTCCCTTGCCCGACGTTGCACGCGCCGAAGTCCCGCCCAGAGTCGCCACGCTCTTGCGCCGGGTTGCGCAGTGGAGCGTTCCGCATGACATCCAGATCGAGGACGGGCGCGCGGAACGTCCTGTGGACGCGATTGCCCTGCGCGCACAGGGTTTCGACCAGGTGATAATGGCGTGCGCCGGACATGACCACGCCGAGCGCAGGCTGCAACATGCTCAGTTCTCTTCACTGGTTAGCCGATCCGGACGCCCCATCCTGGCATTGCCAGGGAGAACCCGTTTCGACGGAATCTTCAAGCGGGCCGTCATCGGCTGGAGTGCAACCCCCGAATCCGCTCGCGCGGCACATGATTTCCTGAGATTGGATTTCGCGTGTGCCCTTGTGGTTACCACCGTGGACGGAAGTGACCGGGTCAATGAACATGCTCAGGCGTTCATCAACAGTCTGATGCGGCAGGGGCGAGAAGCGATATTTACTCCCGTGTCGTCAGATGGGGGGAGCGTGGCTGAAGCGCTACTGGGCCACGCATTTGATAGCCAGGCGGATCTACTCGTCTGCGGCGCCTATGGCCATTCGCGCGCGCGCGAATGGCTGCTGGGGGGAACGACGAGGGAGCTCTTCGAGCGCACCCTCACGCCCCTGTTCCTGTCACGTTGACGCACCAGGATGCCAGAGCCATGTTGAAGGATATTCTTGTGCCTTTGTCAGACTCATCAGCAGATGACGCGGCCATCCGCTTCGCCGTCGAGATCGGCAGGTCGCAGGACGCGCGGGTGCGCATCATCGAAACGGTCGACCTGCCTCCGCCGGCGATCGGGACTGCTGATCCGACGCCCCGCGCATCGTTCCTGGCTGCCCAGGACGCATGTCGGCGGGAGGCCTCGGAAAGAGCCTCAAGGATCAGGGCCAGAATCGCAGAGCACCCTGGTGTTTCCGTAGAAGTTCACGAAGCGGGCATTGAATCTCCTGCAGAGCTCGCCGCTCGACTGGCCTTCTCTGCGGATCTGGCCATTGTCGGGGGCTGGTCAGGATTCGCCAAGGCCGACCCAGCGGGCGTGGCCCTGTTCAATGCGCTGCTTTTTGACGCGGGAAGGCCCGTTGTGGTGGTGCCGCCGCATTGGCGGGCAAGCGACCACTCGTGTGCGATTGTGGGTTGGAAAGACACCCCAAACGCATGCCGCGCCCTGCACAGCGCGATCCCATTGCTACAGCAGGTGCAGACTGTCCTTCTGGTGGAGATATGCAGCCATTCGGACGAGATGGAGGGTGCTGCTGGCACTGTCACAGCTTCCCTCATTGAACACCTCCGGAGCTGGGGCATCGCCGCATCGGCCACCCGGCTGCTTGCCAGACACCGCCGTTCCAGCGAGGTCCTGCTCGATCACGCCCGCGCGACCAAGGCGACGTTGATCGTGGTTGGCGGATACGGACACTCCCGCCTGCGCGAGCGGACCATCGGAGGGATGACGATGGAGCTATTGCAGGGGGCGACCATTCCGGTCCTTTATGCCCATTGAGTACCCCCAACGCCAGGATCGTGCCTCGGCAGCGGCGAAAGGCAGATTGGGGAGCACGCAGTCGGACTCCTGGCGCTTCGCGCTGTTCTGCCTTGGAATCTACATAGGGTGCTGGCTGCTTGCCGCAGTCGAACCCTACCACCGGCGCGACTGGTTGCTGGAGAATCTGCTGGTATTCATCGCCATTCCCTACGTTGTCTTCCAGCAGTGGAAGCGCCCGTTCCGGCCCGCAACCAATGTCTCGCTTCTGCTTTTTCTGTGCCTGCATGCCGTGGGCGCTCATTTTACGTACTCGGAAGTCCCTTACGACGCTTGGGCGCAGAAACTTGCGGGCTACAGGATCACCGACCTGTTCGGCTGGGATCGCAACCATTTCGACAGACTCGTTCACCTCGCCTACGGCGTATTGGTCTTTCCCGCGGCGAGAGAGCTCTACGCAAGGCGTGCTGTGGCCAGCGAGCTGACGCTGACCCTGATTGCCACTCAGTTCATCGTCGCCACGTCCGCTGCCTATGAACTGATCGAATGGGGCGCGGTTCTGGTGGTCGACCAGGACCTTGGAATGGCTTATCTCGGCATCCAGGGCGACGTGTGGGATGCGCACAAGGATGTGCTGTTGGCGTCGGCTGGAGCGATCATCAGCGCGGTGGGTGCCAGCGTACGGCACGCCACGTCTGCTCACTCCCGGTCGTCGGACTGATCCACGCAGAAGATCCTGTGCATGGCAACCAGCATCGCCTCAACGCGGCTGTCATTGATGCGATAGAAGACTGAACGTGACTCTCGCCGGGTCGTCACCAGATGCCGTTGACGCAGTTCGGCGAGCTGCTGGGAAAGGGCCGGCTGTCGGATGCCGGTGGCCTCCTCGAGGGCGCCGACGGTCGACTCCCCTTGGGACAGCTGACAAAGCAACAGCAGACGCGACGGCGTGGCCATGAAGCGCAGCAACTCGGCCACTTCAGGCGCCCGTTCCTTCATGTCGGCCAGGTTGTTGGCGGTGAGGCGGTTGGTCAAGAGCGGTTCACCAGAAAGGAGAGCTAGAGCGTACCTGTTAATCCGCACGCCAGCTGAACCGGACAAAGGACACGAAGCGGCACTTACATAGTTTACGTAAGTATGTATTAATATCCATCATACAACCACCGGGAGCGAGTCGTGAACAGGCCTGTCGTCGTCGATTCTTCATTGGAGAGAGCTCAAAACATCGTGCGTGAAGCGCGAGGTGGCCACACGCCTTCGCCTTGCGTGAAGACGTTCTTCGACCCCGCCACCTTTACGGCCAGCCACGTGGTACGCGACCCCCGGTCTTCGGCGTGCGCCATCATCGACAGCGTTCTTGATTTCGATATGCCCTCTGGACGCACCTCGACCGACTCCGCCGCGGCGCTGGTCCAGTACATTCATGACGAAGGGCTGCAGGTTCAGTGGCTGCTGGAAACGCATGCCCACGCCGATCACCTTTCCGCTGCACCGTGGTTGCAGCGGCGGGTCGGCGGAACGCTTGCCATTGGCGAGCACATCACCGGCGTGCAGGACACCTTCGGCAAGGTTTTCAACGCTGGCAAGGAGTTCAAGCGCGACGGGAGCCAATTCGACCATCTGTTTGCCGATGGCGCGGAGTTCACCGTTGGGAATCTCCAGGCAACTGCCTTGCACGTGCCAGGCCACACCCCTGCGTGCATGGCCTACGTCATCGGGGATGCGGTCTTTCCGGGCGACACTCTGTTCATGCCGGACTACGGCACGGCCCGCTGCGACTTCCCCGGTGGCTCGGCCCGCCAGCTCTATCGCTCCATCCAACGTCTACTGGCCCTGCCGGATGACGCCCGGGTGTTCCTCTGCCACGACTACAAGGCCACGGGCCGGGATCGGTTCGCATGGGAAACCACCATGGGCGCGGAACGAACCGCGAATATCCATATGCATCAAGGTGTGACGGAGGACATGTTCGTGGAGATGCGTGAGAGCCGCGACGCGACGCTCCCCATGCCGCGCCTGATCCTGCCCTCAGTGCAGGTCAACATGCGCGCGGGCCATCTGCCCGACCCGGATGACAACGGGGTGCGCTACCTCAAACTGCCGGTGGACCTGCTATGACCCTCCCCTCTTTGGCGTGGTACTGGCCCGTCATCGGCGGCCTGATGATCGGTACGGCAGCGGGTGGATTTCTGCTGCTGACCGGTCGCATTGCCGGCGTCTCCGGCTTGCTTGCAAACACTCTTGGCCTGTCGTCCGCTGGCGACCGCTCCTTGTCGGCCCTGTTCCTGGCAGGGCTGCTGGTGGCGTCCGGGCTGGCGCTCGCGGTCAAGCCCATTTCGCTGCCGTCGCTTTCAATCTCCGCTACGCCGTTGTTGGTGTTGGCCGGGCTGCTGGTCGGCTTTGGAACCCGCCTCGGATCTGGCTGCACGAGCGGTCACGGCGTTTGCGGCCTGGCCAGGCTGTCACCACGCTCCATGGTTGCCACGGGCGTTTTCATGCTCATGGGCATGGCGACCGTGGCGGTTGTCCGCATGATGATCGGAGGCGGAACATGATCCGGCTGGCGGCAGTTCTGTGTGGCGCCTTGTTTGGCCTGGGCCTGGTCGTCTCGGACATGGCCAATCCCACGCGCGTACTCGCCTTTCTTGACGTCACAGGCAGGTGGGATCCATCACTGGCACTTGTCATGGCCGGGGCGCTGATTCCGTCAGCGATCGCCTATCGATGGGTCCGCGCACGCAATGCTCCTGTGCTCGCTGCGGCGCTGCACATTCCCAATCAGCGTCAGATCGACCGGAACCTGGTCATTGGCGCGGCAGTGTTTGGCGTTGGGTGGGGGCTGGCAGGCGTATGCCCGGGCCCGGCCATTGCACTGTTGCCAACGGGTCAACCCTTTGCACTCGTTTTCGCGGCCGCCATGGTCGTCGGCATGCTCCTCCACTGGCTCCTCCACCGTCCCCGCTCAACAGAGAATTCGCCATGAATCTGCACTCACTTGCGCCGAGCTTGCATGTGACCGACCAACTGGTTCCCACCGACATACCTGCCTTGAAAAAGGCGGGCATCTCGAGTGTCATCTGTAATAGACCCGACGGCGAGCAGCCGGACCAGCCCGATCACCTTGCACTGCAGGCGGCCTGCTCCAGGGCGGGCCTGGGCTTTGCCTATCTGCCCGTCGTGCCTGGCGGCATCACCGATGGACATGTGCAGCAGTTTGGCGTGCTGCTGGAACAACTGCCTGCACCCATCGTCGCTTACTGCAGGACCGGCACCCGCTCGACGTCGCTATGGGCCCTATCCCAGGTTCGTAACGGCGGAGCTACGCCCGAACAGGTGCTGTCCATTGCCGGTGAGGCTGGTTACGACCTGTCCTCTCTTGCTTCGCGCCTGCGAGGCGCCCCCTCTTCCGCTGCCTAACGGCCAACTGACATGGAAACCCTTTCCCTGTTGCAGCTCGCGCTGGGTGGACTCTCCGGCATTCTGGTGGGCTTCGTACTCGGGCTGGTCGGCGGAGGCGGCTCTATTCTGGCTGTCCCGCTCATGCTTTACCTGGTGGGCATCGACAGTCCACACGTCGCCATCGGTACCAGTGCATTGGCGGTTGCTGCCAATGCACTTTCCAACCTTTTCGTTCATGCCCGCCGGGGAAACGTGAGATGGCCGTGCGCGTCGGTCTTCGCGTTGGCAGGCATCGCTGGCGCCTATCTGGGCTCCAGCTTAGGTAAGGCCGTGGATGGGCAGCGACTATTGTTCATGTTTGCCCTGCTGATGGTCGTGATAGGCATTCTTATGCTGCGCAAACGCAATGCGGAAGGTGATGCAAGCGTCCGCCTCAGCAAAGGGAACATGCCGGCACTGCTCGGATTAGGGGCGTTCTCCGGGGCACTCTCCGGATTCTTCGGTATTGGCGGCGGCTTCCTGGTTGTCCCTGGGCTGATGGCCGCCACGGGCATGCCGATGCTGGCCGCAATAGGCAGCTCCCTCGTAGCTGTCTCCGCTTTCGGTCTGACGACTGCCATCAACTATGCTCAATCCGGCCTGGTCAACTGGCCACTTGCTGCCGCATTCGTCGTTGCTGGAAGTGCGGGCGGAATCGCCGGAGCGCGCGCATCAGCAGCGTTGGCAGAGCACCGTGGAGTGTTGAATGTTGCATTCGCGCTACTCATTTTCATGACGGCGGCTTATATGCTCTGGCAGATGCCCTGACTACCGCGCCATCGCCCAACCCGCCATGGCAGCCAGCAACACCACCACGATCGGCGGTGCACGCGCGACGACCAGTAGCCCGAACGCAACCAGCGCCATCGTGACATCCCATCGGTCATGGATCGCACTCGTCCACACCGGGTCGTACAACGCTGCCAGCAGGATCCCGACGACCCCGGCGTTGACGCCTGCAATTGAAGCCTGCAGATCCTTGCGGTGGCTTAGCGACTCCCAGAAGGGCAGCACTCCTACGAGCACGAGAACGGCAGGCATGAAAATGACCGCCAACAGCGTAAGACCTCCCGCCCAGCCACTCAACGGACCCGCGGCCATGGCCCCCAGGTACGCTGCGAATGTGAAAAGAGGGCCCGGCACCGCCTGCGCCGCACCGTACCCGGCGAGCAGATCTGCCGTGCTCACGGTGCCGCTCTGGACAACCGCGGTCTGCAGCAATGGCAGCACGACGTGGCCGCCGCCAAAGACCAGGGCGCCGGCGCGGTAGACCCCCTCCAACAGCATGGCCAGGGGGGATCCGCTCGCCGCGGCCCACACCGGCAGCAGAACAAGTGGCAGCACCAGTAGCACCAGTGCCACCGTGCCGGTTCTTCGCGAGACGGGATAGCCGCCGTCTGATTGGCCGGAAACTGGTTCGATCTTCAGCATCCAGCGACCGAGCAGTCCGCTGAAGATGATCACCACGATCTGGCCGACGACCGAGGGCATGGCCAAGGTCAACACAGCGGCAACAAATGCCATCCCTGCGCGCAGACGGTCCGGGCACAGGGACCGGGCCATTCCCCATACCGCTTGGGCCACCACGGCAACTGCCACGATCTTCAGGCCATGCAGCCAGCCGGATTCAACGATGCCCTGGTATCCGGCAACGCCCAAGGCAAACAGGATCATCAGCACGGCCGAGGGCAGGGTAAAGCCTGCCCAGGCGGCCACCAGACCAGGCCAGCCGGCTCGACGCAGGCCAAGCGCCATTCCAACCTGGCTGCTGGCCGGGCCCGGAAGTAGTTGGCACAGGGCCACCAGATCGGAATAGCTACGGTCCGTCAGCCAACGGCGACGCTCGACGAACTCGTGGCGGAAATAGCTCAGGTGGGCAATCGGGCCGCCGAACGACGTCAGTCCCAGTCGCAGGAACACCAGGAAGACGCGCCACGCGCTTTCGGTTGTTGCGGGATCGAGCGGCGACATAGGGCATGACCTCCTGTGGTTCTCAACGGCAGCGAGCCCAGCCAAGCAATGGGATCACGGCGTCGAGCTTCCGGTATGCCCGGTCACCCACTCTCCATCTTCCTTTCGGAACGGTCCGGGCAGCGGCGGCAGGATGTCCAGCACCACTTCTGATGGCCGACACAGACGGGTACCCCTATCGGTTTGTACCAAAGGACGATTGATGAGTATCGGGTGCGTCAGCATCGCATCAAGCAGCGCGTCGTCGCTCAGTGCTGCATTGCCCAGTGCCAGCTCGTCATACGGCGTGCCCTTCTGCCGGATGGCATCACGCACGCTCAACCCTGCGGCCGTGATGAGGTCGACCAGGCGCGCGCGGCTGGGCGGGTGGGCCAGGTAGTCGATCACTTCCGGTTCGATCCCGGCGAAGCGGATCAGCGCGAGTGTGTTGCGCGAGGTGCCGCACTTGGGGTTGTGGTAGATGACAGCGTTCACGCACTTTCCTCCTGATTCAAAATGGTCTCGACCACGCCTGCAGCGGCCGCCAGCGCCGCCGCTTCAACGGCGCCCTTGCGCTCGCTGTAGCGGTCGACCAGGTAGTCACTGCGCCCGCGCACCAGCAGGGTGAACTTGACCAGTTCCTCCATCACGTCCACCACGCGATCGTAATACGCCGAAGGCTTCATTCGACCTTCGTCGTCGAACTCCTGCCACGCTTTGGCGACCGACGACTGGTTGGGGATCGTCACCATCCGCATCCATCGGCCGAGCACGCGCAGCGCGTTGACCACGTTGAACGATTGCGAGCCACCGCAGACCTGCATCACTGCCAGGGTGCGACCTTGGGTCGGGCGCACGCTCCCCTCTTCCAGCGGTAGCCAGTCAATCTGGTTCTTAAACACGGCGGTCAAAGTGCCGTGGCGTTCCGGGCTGATCCACACGTGCCCTTCAGACCACAAAGAAGCCTGGCGCAGCTCCTGCACCTTGGGGTGGGTGGCCGGCACCGAATCGAGCATCGGCAGCTCATGCGGATCAAACACTCGGGTCTCTGCGCCCAGATGTTCCAGCAACCGCTGCGCCTCCAAAGCCAGCTTGCGGCTGAACGACTGCGGGCGCAGGGAACCGTACAAGATCAGGATGCGGGGCCGGTGCGGCGCGGCATTCGGCTCGCTCAGCTTTTCGGCCACCGGAGGGTTCAAGGCGCCCGGGACGACATTGGGAAGGTGTTGCATGGGGGTTGTCCTGCCTATTCGATTCGACTATTCTAGAAGCATGGAACATAAAAACGCAACTCACGCCCTGGCCGCCCTGGGTCACGCCACCCGGCTTTCCATCTTCCGCCTGCTGGTCCAGGCCGGAAGTGGCGGCAAGCTGGCCGGCGACATCGCCCAGTCCCTCTCCCTTCCCGGTGCCACCCTCTCTTTCCATCTGAAGGAGTTGCTGGCCGCTGGCCTGATCACCGCCGAGCAGCGCGGTCGCACCATCTGCTACCGGGCCGAGTTCGAGGCGATGAGCGCGCTGGTGGCCTACCTGACCGAAAACTGCTGCGCCGACGAACAAGCCTGCGAACGTCCTGCTGGCTGCTGACCTTCCCCCGTCATAGAGATCGCTCAAATGACCCGTCGTGTTCTGTTCTTGTGTACTGGCAACTCCGCCCGCAGCGTGCTTGCCGAATCGACCCTTAAAAAATGGGGCGAAGGCCGCTATCTCTCCTTCAGTGCGGGCAGCCAGCCGGCCGGTCGCGTCAATCCCTTTGCCATTGCCCAGCTGGAGCGCGAAGGCTTCCCGGTCGAGGGCATGCGTAGCAAGTCCTGGGACGAATTTGCCGAAGTCGATGCCGCTGCCATGGACCTGATCGTCACCGTGTGTGACAGCGCGGCCGCCGAGGCGTGCCCGGTGGTGTTTGGTGACTTCGTTCGCGTGCATTGGGGCCTGTTCGACCCGGCCGGCGTGGAAGGTTCGGATGCGCAGAAGGCAGAAGCCTTTGACCGTGCCCATCAGACCATCAAGCGACGCCTACAGGCCTTCCTGGAGATTCCTGACAGCGACTGGGACGACCGCGCAGCGCTGAAGGCCCGCCTCGACCCGATCGCGCAGATCGACTAACCGCTTTTCCGAGACCTGCCATGACTACTGATTCCCCCCGCCTGTCCTTCCTGGACCGGTACCTTACGCTCTGGATTTTCTTGGCGATGGCCCTCGGCGTCGGCTTGGGCGCGATGTTCGAAGGCGTCCCCAGCGCGCTCCACAGCCTGTCGATTGGATCGACCAACATCCCGATCGCCATTGGCTTGATCCTGATGATGTATCCGCCGCTGGCCAAGGTGAAGTACGAAGAGCTGCCCAAGGTGTTCGCCGACAAGCGCGTGCTGATGCTCTCGCTGGTGCAGAACTGGATCATCGGTCCGTTCCTGATGTTCGGCTTGGCGGTGCTGTTCCTGCGCGACTACCCCGAATATATGACCGGCCTGATCCTGATCGGCCTGGCACGCTGCATAGCCATGGTGCTGGTCTGGAACCAACTCGCCCGTGGCGATGGGCAGTATGTGGCGGGCTTGGTCGCCTTCAACTCGATCTTCCAGATCGCGCTGTTCAGTGTCTATGCCTGGTTCTTCCTGTCGTGGCTGCCGCCGGTGTTCGGGCTGCAGGGCAGCGTGATCGACGTCAGCTTCTGGACCATTGCCGAGGCGGTGCTGATTTATCTGGGCATCCCCTTCCTCGCAGGGTTCCTCACCAGCCGCTGGCTCAAGGCGCGCAAGGGCGTGCGTTGGTATGAAGATAAGTTCCTGCCGGCGATCAGTCCGATCACGCTGGCGGCGCTGCTCTTCACGATCGTTGCCATGTTCAGCCTGAAGGGGGGCGATGTGCTGCGCATCCCGATGGACGCAGTGCGCATCGCGATCCCGCTGACGCTCTATTTCATCATTCAGTTCGTGCTGAGCTTCTTCATGGGCAAGTTCATTGCCAAGGACTATCCGCGCACGACCGCGATCGCCTTCACTGCTGCTGGCAACAATTTCGAGCTGGCCATCGCCGTCGCCATCGCCGCCTTTGGTCTGGCTTCGCCGGTCGCCTTCGCTGCGGTCATCGGACCGCTGGTGGAGGTGCCGGTGCTGATCCTGTTGGTCCATGTCGCCCTGCGGCTGGGCAAGCGCTACTTTCCTGCCGACGCACGGAGTCATTGAGTCATGAGCAAGACCCAACACATCCCGCTGTTGATCCTCGGTTCCGGCCCGGCCGGCTGGACGGCCGCGGTCTACGGCGCCCGCGCCAACCTGAACCCGGTGGTGATCACCGGCCTGCAGCAGGGCGGCCAGCTGATGACCACCACCGAGGTGGACAACTGGCCGGGCGACGCGCACGGCCTGATGGGCCCGGACCTGATGGCACGCATGCAGGCCCATGCCGAGCGCTTCGAGACCGAGGTGATCTTCGACCACATCCACACCGCCGACCTTTCCAAGCGCCCGTTCACGCTGATCGGCGACAGCGCCGAGTACACCTGCGACGCGCTCATCATCGCCACCGGCGCCACCGCCAAGTACCTGGGCATTCCGACCGAAGAGGCCTTCAAGGGCCGCGGCGTGTCGGCCTGCGCCACCTGTGACGGCTTCTTCTACCGCGACCAGGACGTGGTCGTGGTCGGCGGCGGCAACACCGCCGTGGAAGAGGCGCTGTACCTGTCCAACATCGCCCGCAAGGTCTACCTGGTCCACCGCCGCGATACGCTCAAGGCGGAAAAGATCATGCAGGACAAGCTGTTCGCCAAGGTCGCCGCCGGCAAGATCGAGACCGTCTGGCACCACCAGGTGGACGAGGTGCTGGGCAACGACGCCGGCGTCACCGGCGTGCGCGTGAAGTCCACCCTGGACGGCAGCACCCGCGACCTGGAGGCGCACGGCTTCTTCGTGGCCATCGGCCACCACCCCAACACCAGCCTGTTCGACGGCCAGCTGACCATGAACAACGGCTACCTGGACATCCGTTCGGGCCTGGGCGGCAACGCCACCCAGACCTCGGTGGAAGGCGTGTTCGCCGCCGGCGACGTGGCCGACCAGCACTACCGCCAGGCGATCACCTCGGCCGGCTTCGGCTGCATGGCCGCGCTGGATGCGGAGCGCTATCTGGATGCACTCAGAATTTCCGATCAACAGCAGCGTAAGAACGCCGCCTGAGTGCGGCGGCGCGAGGGAGCACAGATGGACAGCGTCGACGTGCTGATAGTCGGAGGTGGGCAGTCGGGTCTTTCGGCCGGCTATTTCCTGCGTCGCAGCGGGCTGTCCTATGTGATTCTCGATGCGGAAACATCGCCCGGCGGGGCATGGCAGCATGCCTGGCACTCGTTGCATCTGTTTTCCCCGGCGGGCTGGAGCTCGATTCCCGGGTGGCCCATGCCCGCCAGCCAGGGCCCCTACCCTGCGCGGGCGGAGGTGCTCGCTTACCTGGCGCAGTATGAACAGAAATATGCGCTTCCAATCATTCGCCCCATCCGCGTGCAACGAATCAGCCGCGCCGGCGGACGGCTGCGGGTGGAGGCCAGCGACGGTCGGCAATGGTTGGCCCGGGCGGTGATCAGCGCCACCGGAACATGGGGGAAACCCTACATGCCTGAGTACGAGGGGCTGGACTCCTTTGCGGGGATCCAGCTGCACTCTGCCCACTACAGTACCGCTGCGCCGTTCGCCGGAATGCGGGTGGCCATCATGGGCGGTGGCAATTCCGGTGCGCAGATTCTGGCCGAAGTATCGATGGTGGCTGAAACCACTTGGATCACCCAGCAGGAACCGGCGTTCCTGGCCGATGACGTCGACGGCCGCGTGCTGTTCGAACGCGCGACTGAGCGATGGAAGGCGCAGCAGGAAGGCCGGGAGCCTGACCTGCCACCAGGCGGTTTCGGCGACATCGTCATGGTGCCGCCGGTGCTCGATGCGCGCGCGCGGGGGGTGCTCGCCGCAGTCCCACCGCCGGCCCGCTTTTCCCCCACCGGCATGCAATGGGCCGACGGCACCGAGCGGGCGTTCGATGCGGTTATCTGGTGTACCGGCTTCCGCCCGGCGTTGTCGCACTTGGACGATCTGCCGCTGCTTAACGTGCAGGGCCAGATCGAAATGGATCACTCCAAAGTTCGCTCTGTTGCAGAACCGTCGGTCTGGCTACTGGGCTATGGCGACTGGAACGGCATGGCGTCGGCCACATTAATCGGCGTTACACGCTACGCGCGCGAAGCGGTCAGGCAGATCAGCGACTACCTCCGACCCTCGAATTCGTCGACACCCGGTGAGTGATCTGCGCCAACGTCGGCGAGGCTGCGCGCCTCTGTCTGCAGTGTCATGCGGTCCAATGCTTCAGGCTTAAGCGCAAGCAACAACGTCAGGCGATGTTGAAGCTGATGAAGTGCTGTCAGGAAGGCCTTATGGACCTGCTCCTCACTTCCGTGCACCGCCGCCGGGTCGGGAATGCCCCAATGAGCCGTGACCGGATGACCAGGCCAAACCGGGCATGCCTCGCCTGCTGCACGATCGCACACCGTCACGATCAGATTCATGTGCGGCGCATCGGGGCCCGCGAAGACCTCCCACGGCTTGCTGGACAGATTCTCTATCTCGAAACCCGTCTCCTCAAGCACTTGGATGGCCATGGGGTGGACAACGCCCTTCGGATGGCTTCCTGCGCTATAGGCGTGCAACCGCTCGCGCCCAAGATGGTTGGCCAGAGCCTCGGCGATGATGCTCCGGGCTGAGTTGCCCGTGCAGAGGAAAAGAACGTTCAACTTTCTCATGCTCTTTAAACCATCTATCCGGAATAATGGAAGTATTCTCCGGCTGTGTGACTGTTCAATGACAGTCTGTGCCAGAACTTCCCGCCATCGCCGTTGAGCGGCGGTAGGCGGCTTGCAGTGGGCAAAGTCTGCACGGTGGAGCAGCCTAGCCGCAGGTTGCCCAGGTGAATTTGGCTACAATTGAGCTAAATAATGGTGGCATCCATGACCAGCAAGGCTCAGCGCCAACAGGCGCTCGTTGAAGCCAAGGCTTCGCTCCGATTAGAAGGCTTGCCCATTTCGACGCGCGATGATGACCTCTACGCGGCGGCCGTTGAGGGATCTATCTCAGGGACGCTTCGCGATGTCGTTTTGGCGCGAATTCGCGCTGAACTGGCATCAGAGACGAAGCTTGGCCGTCGATAGGCGGGACAGCTCGGCCGAACGTGCCTTTCAAATCCCGCAATTCATGGCACGTAGTTGCCCCAGTCCAGGGATGTCCTCAGCGCAACGGTCGCAACAGGGCCGAGGGGAAAGGCGGAGATGGGTGTTGCGTACTCGCCGGGTGCGAACGCAACACCTGAGGGGATGCGCGAGGCGCAACGGGTTCCATCCCCTTTCGAGAAGAAATGCCTGCGGTGCCGGGCATTTGCGAGCGCAACGCTTTGGATATGTACCAAGAATGCGAAAAGCTGGTACTTTTGCTGGTGTTGCGCGCAAAGTCCTTGGCTAGACCTTGTTACCGCAACACCGAGCTGATCAATGGTACAAAAGCCACGGTTCATGCAGCGAGGAACTCGCCATGCTTCAGCAGCTTGCCGACAATCATGTGCCCGGGCTACTCATGACGCACCTGATCAGCGTGCGCGGCGCCCTTCATTCATTCAGCCAGACACGTGGCCCTTGGCTTTACGTGTCTCATCTGGGCGTACATCATGTATACTCCAGCGCATGTCTGTGCGCGCACTCCTGATGCGGTTGTTTCTGATCGTGGCCGTGCTGGTCAACGGTCCCGGGGTCGCAGGTGCTTCTATGCATATGCACGCCGAGCACATGCGCGATGCAATGGGTCACGCAACTCCCATGACCACCACACAGACAATGGCTGAGGGCATGGCCTGCCACGACGCTGGGGAGATCACCCTGGCGGCCCTCGAGCATCATCCGCTGGCCGCTGGTCAACCCGATGCAGCGCCCCAGACAGACGATTGCTGTGAGACGGGCAACTGTTGCGCTTGTATGCATCACTGTTACGCCGCAGTGGATGGGCCCGCGCTTGCCGACATTACCGTCCGTTACCGGCAGATCGCCGAGCCGCTGTTGTCAGTGCATGCGTCCGCTGCACTGACCAATCTCTTCCGACCTCCGATCGGCTAAGTGTCGCCACGCGCCTCCTAAGGCGCGGATTTACCCTGCCTGCGGTTCCGCACGGGGTAACGCTCGCTTCGCGAGCACTCGACATTTTTTCCCGGGAGTTCCCATGTCATCCGATTCTTTCGGCCGTGCCGAGGGGCTGCTTGCCCCTTCCCGGCGCCGCTTTGTCCAAGGTCTCGCCTTTGGCGGCGCCGCCGCTGCCCTAGGCCTGTGGCCCCGTTTGAGTTGGGCCGTGCAAGCCCAAGGTGTACCCAATGTGCTTTCAGGCACCGACTTCGACCTGACCATCGGCGAGACGCCGATGAACTTCACTGGCGCCACGCGCCCTGCGATCACGGTCAACGGATCGATACCCGCGCCGCTGCTGCGCTTGCGCGAAGGCACCACCGTCAACCTGCGGGTCCGTAATGCCCTGCCCCCCGGCTCCATCCATGGCGACCAGGCGTCGATCCACTGGCACGGCATCCTGTTGCCGGCCGACATGGACGGCGTACCAGGGCTAAGCTTCAATGGCATCAACCGTGGCGAGACCTATCAGTACCGGTTCAACGTCGTGCAGAACGGCACCTACTGGTATCACAGTCACTCCGGCTTCCAG
Source organism: Stenotrophomonas sp. PD6 (assembly GCF_049199305.1). NCBI lineage: Bacteria > Pseudomonadati > Pseudomonadota > Gammaproteobacteria > Lysobacterales > Lysobacteraceae > Stenotrophomonas > Stenotrophomonas sp. PD6. The sequence continues at coordinate 179,572 of NZ_JBLZQD010000001.1, forward strand.
GAGCAAGCGGGGCTCTACGGCCCGCTGGTGATCGAGCCTTTGGAGCCCGAGCCCTTCGCCTATGACCGCGATTACGTGGTCATGCTGACCGACTGGACCGATCTCGATGCGAAGCGCCTATTCGCCCGGCTCAAAAAACGCTCCGACTACGACAACTTCTCCAAGCGAACGGTCGGCGACTTCTTTGACGACGTGAAGCAGAACGGCTGGGCCGCCACGACCGAAGACCGCAAGATGTGGGGCGATATGCGGATGACGCCAACCGACCTGTCGGACGTCAATGGCAACACCTACACCTTCCTGATGAATGGCACGACTTCGCTCGGCAACTGGACCGGACTGTTTCGGTCGGGCGAAAAGATCCGCCTCCGCTTCATCAACGGGTCGGCGATGACGTACTTCGACGTGCGCATTCCGGGCCTGAAGATGACGGTGGTCGCAGCCGATGGCCAGTATGTGCATCCGGTCGCGGTCGACGAGTTTCGCATTGCCACCGCTGAGACCTTCGACGTCATCGTCGAACCGACCGGGCAGGATGCGTTCACCATTTTCGCGCAGGACACGGGTCGCAGTGGCTACATCAGTGGCACCCTCGCCGTCCGGGAGGGATTGCGTGCGCCCGTGCCCAACCTCGATCCCAAGCCGATCCTGACCATGGACGACATGGGACACGGCGGAATGGGCGGCGGCGGTCATGATATGTCCTCGATGTCACACGGTGCGATGACCGGCGGTGCCATGGCGGGAATGGACCACAGCGGCCACGACATGTCATCGATGGCCGGAGGCGCGGCAGCCGGCGGGAGCATGGCGGGGATGGATCACGGTGCCGGCGGGATGCAGGAACACCCTGCAAGCGAAACCGGCAATCCGCTCGTCGACATGCAGACGATGGCGCCCGCGCCCAAGCTGGATGACCCGGGCATCGGGCTGCGCGACAACGGCCGCCGCGTGCTGACCTACGCCGACCTGCGCAGCACGTTCCGCGACCCGGACGGGCGCGAACCCGGGCGCACGGTCGAGCTGCACCTGACCGGCCACATGGAGCGCTTCGCTTGGTCATTCAACGGAGTGAAGTTCGCTGACGCGGAACCACTGCGCCTGAAATACGGCGAGCGCCTGCGGATCGTGCTGGTCAACGACACGATGATGTCGCATCCAATCCACCTCCACGGGATGTGGAGCGACCTCGAGGACGAATCCGGCAACTTCATGGTGCGCAAGCACACCATCGACATGCCGCCCGGTACCCGACGCAGCTACCGGGTACGCGCCGATGCCCTTGGCCGCTGGGCCTACCACTGCCACCTGCTCTACCACATGGAAGCGGGCATGTTCCGTGAAGTACGGGTGGAGGAATGAACGCCATGATCCTTTCCAGTCGCCACCCCCTGGCCATCGGCCTGGCCTCCGCAATGTCTCTCGCAGCTGGTTTATCGCCGGCGTGGGCGCAGGAGACGGACCACGCCTCGCACCACCCGGAAGCCAAGCCGGCTGCGACACCCTCGTCGCCCGAGCCCGTCGATCCACACGCCGGCCACCAGCCGATTCCGACAGACACGCGTTCCGACGACCACGGAGCCATGGACCACGGAAACATGGGCCACGGCACCAGGAAACCCAAGGGTGCGGAAGCTGCCGGAAGCGACCACTCCATGATGGATCACTCGGGCATGGACCACGCGTCCATGGGCCATCAGCCTGCTGCCAGTCAGGATCTCCCGGCGACGGCGGAGCCGCACGAGCCCATTCCTGTCATTACCCCTGCCGATCGGGCGGCGGCATTCCAGGACCTCGAGGCGCACGCGATGCACGGCGAATCGATTAACTCCTACTGGTCCCTTGACCGGCTCGAGGCGTGGGACGCGGAGGAGGACGGCACCGGCATGGCCTGGGAAGCGAAGGGCTGGATCGGCTCCGACTTGAACCGGCTCTGGCTTCGCAGCGAGGGCGAGCGTGCGGGCGGATCCACAGAATCGGCGGATGTGGAAGTCCTGTACGGCCGGGCCATTGCCCGATGGTGGGACGCAGTCGCCGGTGTCCGCCATGACTTCGGCTTTGGCGGCGGCCCGTCGCGCACCTATGCCGCCCTTGGCGTCATCGGTCTTGCCCCGTACAAGTTCGAAGTCGAAGCGACCGCCTACGTGGGCGAGTCCGGCCAGGTCGGCCTCGGCGCGGAAGCCGAATACGAAACGCTGTTTACCAATCGTCTGATCGGCCAGTGGCTGGTCGAGGGCCAGGCCTGGAGCAAGGACGATCCGGCGGTTGGAATCGGCAGCGGGCTGAGCAAGGTCGAAGCCGGTTTCCGGCTGCGCTACGAGTTCCACCGGCAGTTCGCTCCCTATGTCGGCGTGGTCTGGGAGCGTGCCTACGGAGGCACGGCGGACCAACGTCGCGCCCAGTCCGGGGACATCGACGACACCCGCATCGTGGCCGGCGTTCGAATCTGGTTCTGACAGGGCCAGAACATTGAAACCTGATACACCCGAAGCACGCTTGGCGGGTCGGCGTCTCCGCGGGCAAGCACACAACCACTGATTTCTTGGAGTCCACCACGCATGAAAGCAATAACAACTTCATTCACCCTAGCCATGGCGCTGGCGGTCATATCGCCCGCCATGGCGCAGGCGACACAGTCGCATGCACATCACCCCGCAGCCGCGGCATCGGCGGACATGGACGTCCCGGCGGCGGCAAAGGCCGCTGTCGCCGTGGCGGAGCGATTCAACACCGCCCTCTCCAGCGGCGACCTGGCCACGGTCGAATCCCTGCTTGCTGCCGACGTCCTCATCCTCGAGTCCGGAGGCGCGGAGCGCACTCGCGGGGAATATATGGGCCATCACGCCGCCAGCGATGCGGCGTTCCTCAAGGGGGCCCATCGACAGTTGCTCCGTCAGCGCGCACGCGCCGCTGGCGAGTTCGCATGGGTCGGAACCGAAAGCGAGTTGCATGCCCAGAAGAACGGAAAGCCACTGACCGTCCAGAGCGCCGAGACGATGGTGCTGAAGCAGACTGCGGACGGCTGGCGGATCGTCCACATTCACTGGTCCTCGCAGACCAGGTCCTGAGGAATGTTCCAGATGCGCACTTACGGATTGAATCGACTGGCTTGGGCCGCGCTTGCCATGGCAGGCCTAAGCGCCTGCAGCCAAGCCGCTGCACCCCTTGGAGTATCACCACCCGCACCTGCTGGACAGGCCGGATCGCAAGCAGGCCAAGCGCTTACGGCATTGCCGCGCATAACAGTCCACAAGACCCCGACCTGCGGCTGCTGCAACGCGTGGATTGACCACGTGCGCGAAGCCGGGTTCGCGGTGAATGTGCACGACATGGAGGACCTGGGCCCCGTCAAGGAACGTCTGGGTGTCCCGTATGCGAAGGGCTCCTGCCACACGGCCCAGGTCGAGGGATACGTCATCGAAGGCCATGTTCCTGCAGCTGACATCAAGCGTCTGCTGGAAGAAAAACCCGACGCACGTGGCTTGGTGCTGCCGGGAATGCCGCTCGGTTCACCGGGCATGGAGGTCCCGGACGGGCGCCAGCAGCCGTACACGGTCGAGCTGGTCCACCACGACGGGACCACTGAGCCGTTCGCACAGCACTGATCCGTCAGGGCAAAAGGGCAGCGTTACGAGCAAACCGGAAACATCAAAAGCGGAACAATGTTGGTCTCGCGCACACCCCGAAACATAACGCTTGCACCACAGCACGGCTCCACGAAACGAGCTTTTTTCACATTCCCAATGAGGATTATCCAAATGAAGTCGTCAAATATCTTTCGTTCCTTCGCGCTCGTCCTCGGCATTGCAGCGGGGCAGTTTTCACTACAGGTCGCCCACGCCCATGCAGCTCTGCAGCAGTCCACACCGGCGGCAAATAGCGTGGTGGTTTCTCCAAACGAAATCGATCTCGTGTTCAATGAAACATTGCTGTCGCGGGCGTCGCGTCTCGAGTTGCTGATGGTGCACGGCAATTCCACGATGCCGATCAAAAACTTCACCACGGAGATCGTCAATGATGGCAAGACCTTGCGTGCCAAGCTGCCCAAGCCGCTGGCTGCGGGTATGTATCGCGTGGAGTATCGCGCCGTTGGAGGCGACAACCACCCCATGACGGGCAGCTTCAGCTTCACGGTGCGCTGAGGAGATCCAAATGTTCGACTTGTCGGCTTATGCACTGAGATTCCTGGAATACCTTGTTCTCATGGTGCTCTTCGGGATCCCACTGTTCGGATGGTACGGTTCGCGTCGATCGGCAGTCGCCGACGCCTTGGCCGGGTGGCCACTCATGGGCGTTCTATTGGCGAGTGCCGCCGTCGCTGTCGTACTTACCGGGGCCGATGTCGTCTTCAAGACCGCGGGCATCATGGGAATGGCGATTGCCGAAGTTGATCGTGATTCGCTTGGCTGGTATCTGCTCGAGACGTCCGCGGGTCGGGCAGCGATGGCGAGAGGCGCACTGCTGGTCGCCCTGATGTTTGTGCTCGGATGGCATCGCCGCCACGGGAAGGTGGAGTCCGCCTTCCCGCTGGCGGCGACGCTGGCGGGCGGCGCACTCGCTTCACTGGCATGGAACGGCCACGCGGCCGCTGGTGAGGGCGTGGCAGGCGTGGCCCGGCTCAGTGCAGGCATCGTCCACCTTCTCGCGGCAGGCGGCTGGATCGCAGCGGTCCTGATGTTTCTGGGGATGCTCCTGCGCGACAAGCAGGCCTCGGGCAACGGGCGTCTGCGATCAACGCATGACTTGCTGCATGGATTTTCGACTCTGGGAACGATTTTCGTTGGGGCGCTCATGGTGTCCGGCATCGTGCATTACGGGGATCTCACCGCTTGGTCGTTTTCCGCGCTGTTCCTGACCACCTACGGGAAGTTGCTGCTGTTCAAACTGGCCCTGTTCGCTGGAATGCTGGGCTTGGGCGCGCTGCACCGATGGACGTTGGTGCCGCGCTTGGGACAGGCGCTGACCAGCGGTGATCCCGCGCAGGAGGTGCGTGCGTTGCGGCAGAGCGTTACGGCTGAGTCCGCCCTGGCCCTCTTGATCCTGATTGTTGTTTCAGTGCTCGGGACGCTCAGTCCTGCGTAACAGTTGCTTGCTTTGCGGCAGTTGAAATATCGAGCGCCTCTTCAGCACCACTCGCGGCATTAGTGTCGAGGCGTGAGTCGTTATCACTCATTTTGGCGGGATTTTTTCATGGGAAGTTTCAGTATTTGGCACTGGCTGGTCGTGCTGTTGATCGTGGTACTGGTGTTCGGTACCAAGCGGCTGAAGAATGCCGGCAAGGACGTCGGTGAGGCGGTCAAGGGTTTCAAACAGGGCATCAGGGACGACGCGCCGCCCCTGCAGTTACGCGACGCCAGCCCTGAGGCCGGGCTCGAGGCCCAGAGCAGCCGCAGCACCGAAACGACCTCGCACTAAATAGGCCACTGGCCTGAGCCACGTAGCCGGCATGCTGGTTTACGTTCCCTCAGACCAGATCGTCAGAGGGCTGACGACACCGATACCAAACTTGGCTGAAGTTTCCCGGTGATGCCCCACGTTCGGTGCCAGTTTCGCGATGGATGTTGCAGGCCCCCTTTCTCTGGGGGACAGGCCAGGGCAACTGCGAGACTTGCGCCGTTCCGGCAGATACGGGCGCGCCGCTCGAGACGGTCTTGACCTTGGTTACTCACCGGCCGAGAGGACACCGTGCGAATTTATTCGTCCCTGCCCTACTGACCTACGCCAGAGCCCCATTCAGCTGTAAAACTCCTGTAGCAAACTTCCTTGGCAGCCCATTCAACTCAACGAGCACCGGTATGACCGCACCGTCCTCCCAGCACCATTCCTCCCCTAAAGACGCAACTGCTGCAGAGGCCGTCGGGGGACAGGTGACCGATCCGGTCTGCGGCATGCAGGTGGATCCTGCCAGCACGGCGCATCATGCGATCCACGCCGGCACTCCTTTCCACTTCTGCTCGGAGCGATGCCGCGCGAAGTTTGTGGCCGACCCTGATCGCTACCTGACGCCCCAGGATGAGCCCGAGGTGGCACCGGCCGGCGCCATCTACACCTGCCCCATGCACCCCGAAGTCCGGCAACAAGGACCAGGCAACTGTCCCTTCTGCGGCATGGCGCTGGAACCGGAAATGCCGAGCTTGGAGGACGACGACAACCCCGAGTTACGCGACTTCTCGCACCGCTTCTGGTGGACGCTTCCGCTGACGGTGGTGACACTCGTGCTGGCCATGTTCGGCCGGCATCTCCCGCGGCTCGAGCTGGGCGGCGTCGAGATCCTGCCACTGTCGATCCACGTGCAGACCTTGGTCGAGCTGGTGTTGACCACGCCGGTCGTGCTGTGGGCGGGCTGGCCGTTCTTCGAACGCTGCGTGCAGTCGATCCGCAACCGCAGCCCGAACATGTTCACCCTCATCGGGATTGGCGTCGCGGCTGCCTTTGGCTACAGCCTGGTCGCCACGCTGGCACCCGGCCTGTTCCCGCCGTCGTTTACCGAGCATGGGCGCGTCGGTGTGTATTACGAGGCGGCGGCGGTGATCCTGTCGCTGACGCTGCTTGGCCAGATGCTGGAGCTGCGGGCACGTTCAAAAACGTCCGCGGCGATCAAGGGCCTGCTTGGCTTGGCCCCAAAGGAAGCCCGGCGCGTCAATGCCGACGGCACCGAGGAGGACATCCCGCTGACCCACGTGCATGTCGGCGACCACCTGCGCGTGCGCCCCGGCGAGAAGGTGCCGGTGGATGGCGAAGTGGTGGAAGGCCGCTCCAGCGTCGACGAGTCGATGCTCACGGGCGAACCGATCCCGGTCGAGAAGACCGCGGGCGACCAGGTCATCGGTGCGACCCAGAACGGCACCGGTGCACTCGTGATCCGTGCCGCCAAGGTGGGTTCCGATACCGTTCTCTCGCAGATCGTGCAGCTGGTTGCGCAGGCCCAGCGCTCCCGTGCGCCGATGCAGCGGATGGCCGACACTGTCGCCTACTGGTTTGTGCTCGCGGTGCTGGCGATCGCCGTGGCCACGTTCTTCATCTGGGGCGTCTTCGGCCCGGACCCGGCCTGGACCTACGCGGTGCTGAACGCGGTTTCGGTGCTGATCATCGCCTGCCCCTGCGCGTTGGGTCTGGCCACGCCGATGTCGATCATGGTTGCCACCGGCAAGGCGGCACAGGTGGGCGTACTGTTCCGCGATGCCGAGGCCATCGAGCATATGCGCCGCATCGACACCCTGATCGTCGACAAGACCGGCACGCTCACCGAAGGGCGCCCGGCTTTCAAGGAAGTCGTGGCCTTCGAGGGCTTCGATGCAGACCGGGTGCTGCACCTGGCGGCCAGCTTGGACCAGGGAAGTGAGCACCCGTTGGCGGACGCCATCGTCGCCGAGGCCCGGCGCCGTAAGTTCGAGTTCGACCGCGTGGAGGGCTTCGACTCGGTGACCGGCATGGGTGTGCGCGGGACCGTGGCGGGCCACGAATTGGCGCTGGGCAATACCGCACTCATGGAGGATCTGGGAGCCAACCCCGGTGCGCATGTCGACGTGGCCGAGCGTCTGCGTCGCGAGGGCGCGAGCGCCATGTTCCTCGCCGTAGATGGTCGCTTGGCGGGCCTGATCGCGGTCGCCGACCCGATCAAGGCATCAGCCGCGGCCGCCATTGATGAGCTGCACGCTGCCGGGCTGCGCATCATCATGGCCACCGGCGACGGGCTCACCACCGCGCGGGCCGTGGCCACGGAGCTGGGTCTGGACGAAGTGCATGGCGAGGTCCGCCCAGAGGACAAGGCCGAGCTGGTGCAGCGCCTCAAGCGCGAAGGCCGGCGGGTGGCGATGGCGGGCGACGGCATCAACGACGCGCCCGCGCTGGCCGCGTCCGATGTCGGCATCGCCATGGGTACGGGCACCGACGTCGCGATGTCGAGTGCCCAGATCACCCTGGTCAAGGGCGACCTGCGCGGCATCCTGCGCGCGCGGAAGATTTCCCAAGCCACCGTGGCCAACATGAAGCAGAACCTCACCTTCGCGTTCGTCTACAACGCGCTGGGGGTTCCCGTTGCGGCCGGGGTGCTCTACCCCGCGTTCGGGATCCTGCTGAGCCCGATGGTCGCGGCGCTTGCCATGAGCCTGAGCTCGGTGTCAGTGGTGGCCAATGCGCTTCGCCTGGCCAAGTCGGCAGCGGTTCCTGCGACACCGAACACGATCGCGCCGGACCGTACCCCCGGTCTGGCCAGGGATTGATCTGGATCAGTTGCGCAGACCGGAGAAGAGGTAAGCTCAACTTATGGCCCGCCTTCGCCATCGGAAATGGTTCCAGCGCACCATCCTCTTGGCGATGGCGGCGCTGCTCTGGTCGCAATTAGCGCTGGCGGGCCACGGCGGTTGCCTGGATCTTGCAGGTACATCGATGGCTGCCGTCGCGGACACCCGTCACGGCCACGATTGCGAATCGAAAGTTCCGTCGGCGGACAAGGCTCTCTGTGACACTCATTGCAACGAGGGGGGCATCTCGGCAGATAGTGGGCGCATCCCCCCGATCCCACCGTTGTTTGACTGCCCCGCACATCCGTGCGGCGCAGTGCTGTGCGTTCGTGCCGTGCGCGTCACGGCATGTGCTCCTGCCCTCGTCTGAGCGACCTGCGTCGCGTCGGCACAAGGACACTGATATGGCATCCCTGTTCGAACGGTTTCAGGCTAGACGCCTGCACCCTCGCCTGCTGATCCGCCGTCGGCCACCGCTCCGGCACCTGCTTTCCTTCGTGCTCGCCGCCGCATTGTGGACGCTGGCGCTGCCTGTCACCGCAACCGAACCCATACCAGGGCACAGCCTCGAGTCGATCCGCGCCTGGGTTCTCGCGCACAACCCCGAGCTGCGGGCGCTGGACTTCGAGGCACAGGCGGCCGAAGCACGGATCCAGCCAGCGGGTGCCCTGCCCGACCCGACGGCCTCCGTTGGATTCCGCGGCCTCGATCCGGACAAGCCCTGGCGAAGCGCCGGTGCTGACCGCGAGCTCGACTACGCGCTGCGCCAACGCTTCCCGCTCTGGGGCAAGCGCGGCCTGGCGCGGACCGCGGCCAGCCAAGACGCGGTCGCGGTCGGGCTCGACCGCATCACCACTGCGCGGGATCTGCTGGCTGACGCCGAGGCGGCCTACGCACGCTACTGGCACGCCGATCAAGCCGTGGCCATACTCGATCGCCGCATCGCCCTGCTCCGCCAGGTCGAAGAGATTGCCGGGGTGCGCTACGCCCTGGGCCGCGCGGCGCAGCAGGATGCCATCCGTGCCCAAGTCGAGCAGACCAGCCTCAAGCGCGAGCGGATCGAACGCCTCGCGGCCAAGCAGGAGGCGGCTGCAACCTTGAACGCCGTGCTGGGGCGCCGTTCCGATGCACCGCTGGTGACTCCTGATGAAGCGCCGCGTCTGACCGTTCACAGCGCCTCGCTCGCCGAGGCGCTGGATCGCGCCGACGGGCACCCCGCGGTGCGTTCACAGCAGGCCCGCGCCGCAGCCGCACACACGAACGTGGTGCTGGAGCGTCGCAACCGCTTTCCCGACCTCACCCTGGGCGTGGGTGCGATGCAGCTCGGCAATGGCATCGAGAGCACAGAGCTGATGCTTGAACTCGAGATCCCGTTCCAGCAGCGTGCGCGCCGCGAGCGCGAGCGCGGATCACGCCTGCTCGAAGACGCGGCGCTGGCACGCATGGACGCCACGCTACGGGCCGTCGAGGAACGCAGCACCACCGCATGGTCGCAGTGGACCAGCGCACGCGAGCGCCGCGGGCTGATCGAGAACACGCTGCTGCCGCAGGCCGACGCCACCTGGCAATCCGCGCTGGCCAGCTACCAGGTTGGCGAAGTCGACTTCGGAACACTGCTGGAAGCACTCAATGAATGGCAGGGCGCCGACCTCGCACGGGTCGATGCACTGCGTGACGAACTGTTGGGCGCCGCCGCCGTGCGCGCTATCGAAGGAGAGATCCGATGACCCGTGTCCAGACCCTGTCGCTCGCCATCGGCTTCGCAGTCGCCGCCCTCGCCGTCGGCTGGATGGCTGGCCGCGCAACGAATGATTCCCCGACCGCAGCCACGTCCGCCGAGGCGCCGGCCGCGGAACGCAAGGTGCTCTATTACCGCAATCCCATGGGTCTGCCGGACACCTCGCCGGTGCCCAAGAAGGACTCGATGGGCATGGACTATGTTCCGGTTTATGCCGACGACACGCCACCAGCGGCGCCGGGCACGGTGGTGATGCCACCCGACAAAGTGCAGGCGCTGGGCGTGCGCACCGAAGCGGTCAAGCGCGGGGCCCTGGCCAGCACCGTGCGCGCCAGCGGCACGGTCGAGGTCGACGAGACCCGGCTATACGCAATCGCGCCGCGCTTCGAAGGCTGGGTGGAGCGGCTGTACGCAAACCAGACCGGTATGCGGGTCCGTGCCGGGCAGCCACTGCTCTCCGTCTATAGCCCGCAGCTGGCTGCGGCGCAGCAGGAATATCGGCTGGCCGACGAAACTGCCCGAAGGCTGGCCGATTCTGATCCCGCCAGCGCGGTGTCGATGGTCCGTCTGCGCGATGCCGCCCGCACCCGCCTGCGCAACTGGGAAATCAGCGACGCACAGCTGGGCAAGACGGGCCTGGTCCTCACTGCGCCAGCGGACGCAGTCGTGACCGAGAAGCCGGTGGTCCAAGGCGCCCGCTTCGCGCCCGGCGAAACCATCCTGCGCCTGGCGGACCTGTCAACGGTGTGGGTGATCGCCAAGGTTCCGGCGGCGCAGGCCGCAGGCATCAAGCCCGGCCAGCCGGCCCGGTTCGAAACGGTGGCCCTGCCTGGCCAGGTGGCACAGGGCGAGGTCACCTTCGTGCAGCCCGTCATCGATGCGATGACCCGCACCGTGGACGTGCGCATCGCCCTGCCCAACCCTGATGGCGATCTGCGGCCGGGACTCTACGGGACAGTGCTGCTCGAGGAGCCGGGGGCCGGGCCGGTCCTGACCGTTCCGCGCTCGGCCGTGCTCGACAGTGGCACGCGCCAGGTGGTGCTGGTCGAGACCGGCCCCGGTCGCTTCGCCCCCCGCAACGTCATCCTGGGGCGGCGCGGTGGCGATCGTATCGAGATCCTTGACGGACTGGCCGAGGGCGAGCAGGTCGTGGTCTCCGCCAACTTCCTGATCGACGCCGAAAGCAACCTGCAGTCGGCCCTCCAGGGTTTGGAGGGTCACGCAGGACACGGCGCGCCCTCGGGCACCGCTGAGGATCCACACGCCGGGCACGGCGAGGACGCCGCCGACCCGGACGCAGGTCATGGTGACGACGCCTCTGATCCGCACGCGGGTCATTCCACGCCCGCCACCCCGGAGGAGACTCCGCCCTCCCCCACCGGTCACGAGAGGCACTGACATGCTTGGCCGCCTCATCGAATTGTCGGTCCGCAACGTCTTCCTGGTGCTGGTGATGACGCTGGCGATCGTGGCCGGCGGCATCTACGCACTGATGCACACCCCGCTGGACGCACAGCCGGACCTGTCGGACGTCCAGGTGATCGTGTTCACCGAGTACCCGGGGCAGGCGCCCCAAGTGGTCGAGGACCAGGTCACCTATCCGCTGACCAGCGCCCTGCTGGCGGTGCCGAAGTCGAAGGACGTCCGCGGCTTCTCGTTCTTCGGCGCCTCCTTCATCTACGTCATCTTCGAAGAGGGCACGGACCTGTACTGGGCGCGCTCGCGCGTGCTCGAAAACCTCAACGTCGCGTCGAAGAACCTGCCGGCCGGCGTGGCACCGGCGCTCGGGCCCGACGCGTCGGGCGTGGGCTGGGTCTACCAATACGTACTGAAAAGCGACCGCCACTCGCTGGACGAGCTGCGCGCCATGCAGGACTGGTACCTGCGCTACCAGCTCACCACCGCGCCCGGCGTGGCCGAGGTCGCCAGCGTCGGCGGCTTCGTGCGCCAGTACTCGATTACCGTCGATCCCGTCCGGCTGCGCGAGTTCGACGTCCCGATTTCGCGGGTGTCCGAGGTGATCGCCGCGAGCAACCGCGACGTCGGCGGCCGCGTGATCGAGATGGCCGAGACCGAGTACATGGTCCGGGGCCATGGCTATCTGCGTGGCATCGAGGACATCGAGAGCCTGGTGCTGCGCGCCGAAGGGGGCGCCCCGGTGCTGATCGGCGACGTCGCCCGGGTCGAACTGGTGCCCGACGAGCGCCGTGGCATCGCCGACCTGGACGGCGAAGGCGACGTCGTGGCCGGCATTGTCATTGCGCGATTCGGCGAGAACGCCTTGGCCGTGATCGGCGGGGTGAAGGACAAGATCGCGGAACTTGCACGGGGCTTGCCCGAAGGCGTCAGCGTCCAGGCGGTCTACGACCGGTCCGATCTCATCGTGCGTGCAATCAAGACCCTGCGCACGACACTACTCGAGGAAAGTCTGATCGTCGCGCTGGTGTGCCTGGTGTTCCTGTTCCATGCGCGCAGCGCGCTGGTCGCGATCGTCATGCTGCCGGTTGGCGTGCTGATCGCGGTGATCGCGATGCGGACGCTGGGCATGAATTCCAACATCATGAGCCTGGGCGGCATCGCGATCTCGATCGGCGTGATGGTCGACGCGGCGATCGTGATGATCGAGAACGCGCACAAGCACATCGAGCGCTCCGACGGCTCCCGAAGCCGGGCCCAGCTGATCATCGACGCCTGCCGCGAGGTCGGGCCGGCGCTGTTCTTCAGCCTGATGATCATCACGGTCTCGTTCCTGCCGGTGTTTGCCCTGGAGGCGCAGGAAGGCCGCCTGTTCAAGCCGCTGGCCTTCACCAAGACGTTCGCCATGGCCGGGGGCGCGTTGCTTTCGGTGACGCTGGTGCCGGTGCTCATGCTGTTGTTCGTGCGCGGCAAGATCGTGCCCGAGCGGAAGAATCAGGTGAACCGGTTTCTGATCGCGGCCTACCGTCCGGTGATCAACGTCGTGCTCCGACACCGGATGGCCACGATCGCGATCGCCTTGGTCGCCCTGTTTGCCAGCGCGTGGCCGGCGTCACGTCTGGGCAGCGAGTTCATGCCCACGCTCAACGAGGGCACGCTGCTGTACATGCCCGCGTCGCTCCCGGGTATGTCGGTGACCAAGGCGTCCGAGCTGTTGCAGCAGCAGGACCGGATCATCAAGGGCTTCCCGGAAGTGGAGTCGGTGTTCGGCAAGGCGGGTCGCGCCCTGACCGCCACCGACCCGGCGCCGCTGGAGATGTTCGAAACCGTCATCAACCTCAAGCCCGAGGACGAATGGCGGGACGGCATGACCACCGACAAGCTCATCGCCGAGATGGACGCGGCGCTGAAGTTCCCGGGCGTCGCCAACTCCTGGACGATGCCGATCAAGGCCCGCACCGACATGTTGGCCACCGGCATCCGCACCCCGGTGGGCATCAAGCTGTTCGGCAATGACCTGGCGCAACTCGACGCCCTGGCCACCGAGATCGAAGCGGTGGTGCGCGAGGTGCCAGGGACAACCAGCGCGTTCGCCGAACGCCTGACCGGCGCCTACTACCTCGACATCACCCCCGACCTGGGCCGCCTGGCCCAATACGGCGTGACCCTCGGCGACGTGCAGGACGTGGTAGCGGCCGCGCTGGGGGGTGAGATGGTCACCACCATCCTCCAGGGCCGCGAACGCTTCAGCGCGATCGTGCGCTATCCACGCGAGCTGCGTGACGACCCGCACCGCATCGGGACGCAGGTCCTGGTGCCGGTGCCCGGCGGCGCCCAGGTGCCACTGGGTGAGCTCACGCGCATCGAGGTCACGATGGGTGCGCCCAGCATCCGCACCGAGAACGCGATGCTGGCGGCCTACATCTACGTGGATACGCGCGAGAGCGACCTCGGTCGCTACGTGCAGGCGGCCCAACAGGCCGTTGTCGAACAGGTGCAGTTCCCGCCCGGCTACTACGTGACCTGGAGCGGGCAGTACGAGTACATGCAGCGCGCCGCCGAAAAGATGCGCGTCGTCGTCCCGGTGACCTTGGCGCTGATCTTCCTGCTGCTGTACCTCAACTTCCGACGCGTCACCGAGTCGCTGATCGTGATGCTGTCCGTGCCGTTCGCACTGGTCGGCGGCGTGTGGCTGATGTGGCTGCTCGACTACAACATCAGCGTCGCGGTGATCGTGGGCTTCATCGCCCTGGCCGGCGTCGCCGCCGAAACCGGCGTGGTGATGCTGATCTACCTCGACCACGCGCTGGAGGCGCGCGCCGTGCAGCGTCAGGCCGAAGGCCGCTCGCTGGATGCCGGCGACCTGCGCGAGGCGATCATCGAAGGCGCGGTCGACCGGGTGCGGCCGAAGATGATGACCGTGGTCGCGATCATGGCCGGCCTGCTGCCGATCATGTGGAGCAGCGGCACCGGCTCGGAAGTCATGCGCCGCATCGCCGCACCGATGTTGGGCGGCATGGTCTCTTCGACCGTCCTCACCCTGGTCGTGATTCCGGCGCTGTACTCGCTGATCAAACAGCGGCAGCTGGCCAGGAAGCTGCCGACACCCGCCGCGCTGCCGGTGGAAGTGCCGTGATGCGGCGCACGTCCAACGTAAGCGGGCAATGTCGGTCCGCAGGTGCGCGGGGGCCGTCTCTGGAGCATCGAGCCTTTGTAGATGGAATCGCGCCAGTCGCGCTTGACCTGTGTGCGAGACACAGGTCTAGCCTGCTCAGCATCTTTCCAGGAGTCGGCCAATGATGTCCAAAGACGAAGCAGGCCCGCCTCTGATGACAGTACGCCAGCTGGCACAGCGGGGCGATGTCACGGTGCATGTGGTGCGCAACTATCTGCGGCGCGGCCTGCTGCAAGCAGCCACGCAAACAGAGAGCGGCTACCAGCTATTTTCAGCCTCGGAGCTCCAGCGCCTGCACTTCATTCGTACGGCGCAACAGCTCGGTTTCACGCTGGCGGAAATCGAGGAGATTATCCGCCGCAGCCTGGTGCGACATAGTCCCTGCCCGCTCGTGAGGGACATCATTCGGCGCAGGCTCGACGACACTCGCCAACAACTGGACACGCTGCTGGCCATGCACGGACGGATGGAGCAGGCCATCCACGCCTGGGAAACGCTGCCGGACTCCATTCCGACTGGCGGCGATGTCTGCGCATTGATCGAGGCCGTTGCCGCGACGCAAGGCGGCAAGTTCGTCAAGTCCACCCCGCGACGACTCCTCGGACGTCGCCTCACTCGGGAGAATTTGCCATGAATCGTCTCAACCCAATCACTACCGGACTGTCTCTGGCCATTACCGTGGGACTGCTCTACCTCATGTGCGCGCTTGTGGTCGCGTTTGCCCCCGGCGCGTTTATGGCAGCGCTCGGTCTGGTCGCGCACAGTCTGAATCTCGCCCCGTTGATGCAGCAGGTGGCGCCGATGAGCCTGACCGCCGTGCTGGTGGGCCTGCTCGTCATCATGGCTTACAGCTTCATCGCCGGGCTGCTGTTCGGCCTGGTCAACAACGCGTTTGCCCGCAGCCGGAATCGTTGAGTCATCGCGCACCGTGTCCATCTCGTCGCGGGTGCGCGCTGGCTTCCCATCCTGTTGCTGCTCGCCGGTCCGCTGATCCACAGGCGGTCCGCGCGCGCAGATCCGATCTCCCGGCCGTCCGCGGCGCGTCCGGGTCACGCCACCCGATCGCCGCCTACCGAGGGTATCGCCATGACTGCCAACCGTACTCAAAACACGCCCGGATCCCGACGTTGGGTCTTCTGGATTTTCCTGGCGTTCGCCGTGTTCTACCTGGGCGTCGAACATCGTGCACACCTCGCAGGAATGCTCCGCTGGTTGCCTTTGGCCATCCTGCTGCTGTGCCCGTTCATGCACATGTTCATGCACAAGGGGCATGGAGGTCACGGGCGCGGCGGCAATGCCGACGACAAACCCAATGGCAGCCCCGACAGCCGTGGCAAGCCCGCAATGACCGACGAAAGGTCCGACACCCCACATGGAGGACACTGACATGCATGCATCTGAAAATGGCTATGGCCTGTGGCTCCTTGCGGCCATCAACGCCGCGTTATTCATCTTCTTTGCCTGGAGCTTCTACAAGCCGTTGACCCGGTGGGACTGGCGGGGATTCGGGATGTTCTCCGCCTTCGTCGTGGCCCTGTTCGCGGAAATGTATGGTTTCCCGCTGACGCTGTACGTCTTGGGCGGCTGGCTCAGCGCCAACTATCCGCAGGTGAACTGGCTCAGCCATGACGCGGGCCATCTGCTGGAGATGTGGTTCGGCTGGCGCGCCAACCCGCATTTCGGTCCATTCCACATGGCGAGTTTCGTCCTGATCGGCGGCGGCTTCTGGCTGCTGTCGGCAGCCTGGCCCGTGCTGTACCACGCACAGCGAGAGGGCCGGCTCGCCAGGGAGGGCGTGTATGCGCGTATGCGCCACCCGCAGTACGTCGCCTTCGTGCTGGTGCTGAGCGGTTTCCTGCTGCAGTGGCCCACGCTGCTCACGCTCGCCAGCTATCCGGTGCTGGTGTGGGCCTATGCCCGCCTGGCACGCCGTGAGGAAAAAGACTGCCTGAGCCGCTTTGGCGACGACTACGTCCGCTACATGCAGCAGGTGCCGGCCTTCATCCCGCGACTCCGGCGCGGCCCCGCCCCATCCCAAGGAGAAGCCCCATGACGCACGTCCACGAACCCACGGTGCGCACGCGCACCTGGCCTATCGGCGACATGGTCAGTACCGGTTGCGCGCGCACGCTGGAGAAGGCTGTGGCCGCGCTGCCTGGAGTCAATGCCACCCGCGCCAATTTCGCCACCGCGACCCTGCAGGTGTCCTACGATCCGGCCCGCCTGTCGTCGGGGGCGGTCGCCACCGCGATCCGCAACTGCGGCTTCCGATGCGACGCACCGATGGAGGATGCCGACCCGGCCGCAGGGGCACTTTCCCATCCTTCGCAGGCCGGGCACGGACAGAGTCCGGCCGTGCAGCACCCTGCCGCCGCCCACGCCGGCCACAGCGATGACGTCAAGGCTGCGGGGGGCCACGACGCCCACGCGGGCATGAACCACGGCAGCGATCTGCACGCCGCGGCGCGCGATATGGGCCGCCGCTTCCTCGTCGCCCTAGCGTTCGCGATCCCGGTGTTTCTGTGGTCGCCCATGGGCGGTCTCATGGAGCCGCCGCCGGTGCCGTTCGGGCTGCGCGACAACGTCTGGCTGTTCCTGCTGGCGACCGGCGCGGTGCTGTATCCGGGCTGGCCGTTCTTCAGCGCAGCGATCCGTTCGCTGCGCCGCGGTGTACTGGACATGGCGGTCCTGGTGCTTCTCAGCGTAGGCACCGGATATGGCTTCAGCATCGCGTCGACGTTCTTCTTCGACGGCCCCAACTTCTACGAGGCCTCGGCGGTCCTGTTGACGTTCGTCCTGCTCGGCCACTGGCTCGAGATGCGCGCCCGCGCCGGCGCCTCGGACGCGATGAAAGCACTGCTGAAGCTGTCCCCGCCCCGCGCGGTGGTGCGCCGCTACGGCCAAGAGCTCGAGATCCCCACTGCCGAAGTGCTGGTTGGCGATATCGTGGTGGTGCGGCCCGGGGCCAAGATTCCGGTCGACGGCATGGTCACCGAAGGCAGCTCGCAGGTCGACGAATCCATGCTGACCGGCGAGTCGATGCCGGTGCGCAAGGACCCGGGTGCGTCGGTGGTCGGTGGATCGATCAACAAGAGCGGCGCGTTTGCCTACACCGCCACCAAGATCGGCAGCGACACGGCATTGGCGCAGATCATCAAGCTGGTCCAGACCGCGCAGAACTCCAAGGCGCCCGCGCAGCTGCTCGCCGATCGCGCTTCGCAGTGGCTGGTGCTGGCCGCGATCGTGATCGGGCTGCTGACGTTCGCGGTCTGGTTCTGGTGGCTGGGACAGCCGCTCCTGTTCGCGCTCACCCTGACGATCACCGTCTTCGTCATCGCCTGCCCGGATGCGCTCGGCTTGGCGACGCCGATGGCGATCATGATCGGCACGGGCCTGGGCGCACGCCACGGCATCCTATTCAAGCATGCCGAGTCCATCGAGAAGAGCGCACGCCTGGACGTGGTGATCTTCGACAAGACCGGCACCCTTACGGTCGGCGCCCCCGAGGTGGTCGACATGGCGGTCGCTCCAGGTTGGACGCAGGAGCGGTTGTTGGGCACGGCTGCCGCGGTCGAAGCGCACTCCGAGCACCCGCTGGCCCAGGCCATCCTCAAGCGCGCCGGTGCGGTCGCCGAGCGCGCTACCGCGTTCACCAACATTGATGGCCAGGGTGCCACCGGCGTGGTTGACGGGGTGCAGGTGCTGCTGGGCAACCGGATCCTGATGGTCGAGCACGGCATCGACCTCTCCGGACTGGAAGCGGAGGCCGCACACCTCACCGGTGCCGGTCGCACGGTGATCTATGCCGGGGTGGGTGGCCAGCTCGCGGGCTTCTTCGCGATTGCCGACGCGATCCGCGAGACCTCGCGCGCCGCCATCGACGAGCTGCACCGGCGCAATATCAAGGTGGCGATGATTACCGGCGACAACCGCCCCACCGCCGAGCGCGTGGCGCAGGACCTGGGAATCGACATCGTGCTGGCCGACGTGCTGCCGGGCGGCAAGGCCGACGAGGTCATCAAGCTGCAGTCGCAGGGCCTAAAGGTCGGCATGGTCGGCGACGGCATCAATGACGCACCGGCACTGACCCAGGCCGACGTGGGATTCGCGATCGGCGCGGGCACCGATGTCGCGATCGAAAGCGCGGACGTGGTGCTCATGCACAGCGACCCCTACGACGTCGTGCGCGCGACCACCATCGCCCGCGCCACCCTGCGCAAGATGCACCAGAACCTGGGTTGGGCCGTGGGCTACAACGTCCTGGCGTTCCCACTGGCGGCCGGCGTGCTCTATCCGTTTGTGCTGTCACCCGAGATCGCCGCGCTGTCGATGTCGGGAAGTTCGGTGATTGTCGCGGTCAACGCCTTGCTGCTGCGCCGCGTGCGGCTAGTCCCGCGTACCGCAGGCGGCCCAACCCCTTCCTCTCTCGAGACCGTGGCGTAGCCGCCGCCCCACAGGAGCACCCATGAACAACGATACCAATCCCACCCTCCAGTTCCTTGGCGCTGCGGGTACTGTGACCGGCTCGCGCTATTTGGTTGAAGCCAATGGCCAGCGCGTGCTGGTGGACTGCGGCCTGTTCCAAGGCTACAAACAATTGCGCGACCGCAACTGGGCTCCGTTTCCCGTCGACCCGGCGTCAATCGACGCGGTGGTCCTGACCCACGCCCACCTGGACCATTCGGGCTACCTGCCGGCGCTGGTCAAGCAGGGGTTCCGCGGCTTGATTCACTGCACCCATGGCAGCGTCGCCCTGTGTGGTCTGCTGCTCCCCGACAGCGGACACCTGCTCGAAGAAGAGGCGAAATACGCGGCGCGCAAGGGTTACTCAAAACACAAGGAGCCCCGACCGCTCTATACCGAGGACGATGCCCGTCGCAGCTTGAAGCAGCTCAAGGGATATAACTACGAGCGCGACGTCGAGGTTGCCCCCGGCTTTACGGTCCGCTTCCATCCCGCCGGCCACATCCTGGGCGCCGCCCACGTCAGTGTGGACGTGCAAGGCCAGCGCCTGCACTTCAGCGGCGATCTGGGGCGGCAGCACGAGTCGCTGATGAACCCGCCGACGCCCCTTCCCGCCTGTGACGTGCTGGTCTGCGAATCCACGTACGGCAACCGGGCGCATGTGGCCATCGACCAGGAGGCCGAGCTGGCGCCCATCATCCGCCGCGTGGCCGCCCGCGGGGGCGTGATCGTCATCCCCGCCTTTGCCATCGGCCGCGCCCAGGCGCTCATGCTGCATATCGCCCGGCTGCGTGAGCGCGGGGAGATTCCGCGCGTGCCGGTCTACCTCAACAGTCCGATGGCGATCAACGCCACCAAGCTCTACCACGCGCACCATTCCGAGCACCACGTGTCCGAAGAGGACTGCCAGCGGATGTTCGAGGTGGCCACCTTCGTCAACACGGTGGAAGAATCGAAGGCGCTCAACCGCCAGCGCGGACCGATGATCATCATCTCCGCCAGCGGCATGGCGACCGGTGGGCGCGTGCTGCACCACATCGAAGCGTTCGGCCAAGATGACCGCAATGCGATCCTGCTGGCGGGCTACCAGGCCGGCGGAACACGCGGTGCCGCGCTGGCGGCGGGAAAGCGCACGCTGCGCATGTTCGGCCGGGAGGTCCCCATCCGCGCCGAGGTGGTGCAGCTGGAAGGCTTTTCCGGTCACGCCGACGCCGGGGAGCTGTTGGACTGGATGCGCACCGCGCCGTCCGCGCCGCGCATCGTCTACCTCACCCACGGCGAGCCCGACGCAGCCGACACGCTGCGCGGGCGCGTGCAACGCGAGTTGGGCTGGCGCGCACGGGTGCCGGAGCACCTGGAGCGCGTTGGACTGGAGGATGCGCAATGACCAAGCAGGTCCCCGGCCACAACCGGCTGCGCGTCACCCGTGCCGGCATCGACACCTACCAGCAGCCGGTGGTCTATATGCACCGCGACTGCGAAGTCTGTCGCTCGGAAGGCTTTGCTGCGATGACGCGCGTGAGACTGGACGTGGGCACGCGCACGCTGGTGGCGACGCTGAACGTGGTCATCGATGATCGGCTCGGCCTGGACGAGATGGCGCTGTCGGAGGTCGCATGGAGGCTCCTCGACCCCATGCCAGAAGCCTTGGCTTGGGTCCAGCATGCGGAACCCGCGGCGTCGGCCGGTGCGCTCCGCGCCAAGGTGTTCGGTGCACGGCTGGACAACGCCCAGTACCTCGCCCTGGTGCAGGACGTGATGGAAAGCAGGTTGTCGGATCTGGAGCTTGCCGCGTTCGTCACCGCCAGCGCGGGCGACCGCCTGGACCATACGGAGACGACTGCACTGACCCGGGCCATGATTGCCGTTGGCCAGCACCTGGACTGGGGCGAAGGGCCGGTGCTGGACAAACACTGCGTGGGCGGCCTGCCAGGCAATCGCACCACGCCGATCGTGGTGGCCATCGTGGCTGCGCTGGGCTACCGCATTCCGAAGACCTCATCACGCGCAATCACGTCGCCCGCGGGCACCGCCGACACCATGGAAGTCATGGCGCCGGTGGCGCTCGACCTGGCGGCGATGCGGCGGGTGGTAGAGCGCGAGGGCGGCTGCATCGTCTGGGGCGGCAACGTGCGCCTGAGCCCGGCCGACGACATCCTGATCCGGGTCCAGCGGCCGCTGGACTTCGACAGTGACGGCCAACTGGTCGCCAGCGTGCTGTCGAAGAAGGTGGCCGCAGGCTCGAGCCACGTCCTGATCGACATGCCGGTAGGTCCGACCGCCAAGGTGCGCAGTGAGGCCGCGGCTGACAGCCTCGGCTCGCGGCTCGCACACACCGCGGGCGCGCTTGGACTGCAGCTGGGCATCCATCGCTCCGACGGCAGCCAACCGGTGGGTCGGGGAATCGGTCCGGCGCTCGAAGCGCACGATGTGCTCAAGGTGCTGCGCAACGCCGCCGATGCACCGGCCGACCTTCGCGAACGCGCGCTTGCGCTGTCCGCAGCGCTGCTGGACATGGCACCGGGCAGCAGCGCCGGCACCGGATTGGAGCGCGCGCACAGCGTGCTGGATTCCGGGGCCGCACTGGCCAAGTTCCTGGCGATCTGCGAGGCCCAGGGAGGTTTTCGCGAACCGCCACGGGCGGCGTTTACCGCCGACGTGCCGGCAGCCACATCGGGACGCATCTTTGAGATCGACAACCGCAAGCTGGCCAAGCTGGCCAAGCTGGCCGGCGCACCGACATCCCCCACCGCCGGCCTGGAAACCGGTCTGCGGGTCGGCGATACGGTCGAGCGCGGACAGCCCTTGCTGACCCTGCATGCGGAGTCGCGCGGAGAACTGGCCTATGCCCTGGAGCACGCCGTCACGTTGCAACCCTTTGTCCTGGGAGAGGCCCCATGACCCGTGTGCTGATGCCGTTCCCGGCCGATGCAGTATTAGGCGGCACCATCAACCAGCCCCTGCAGGCGCGCATTGCACCCGTGGCCTGGCGGCACTTTCCCGATGGCGAGTCGCTGGTCACCCTGGACGACGCGCTGGCCGGCGCCGATGTTGCGATCCTGGCCAGCCTGCGCAACGCCGATGCCTTGGCCCTCCCGTTGCGCTTCGCCGCCCGGACGGCGCGCGAATTCGGGGCGCGCTCGGTGGGCCTGATCGCACCTTATCTGGGATACATGCGCCAGGACACCCGTTTCCATCGCGGTGAAGCGGTCAGTACGCCGCTGTTCGCGCAGTTCCTGGAGGAGTCGTTCGACTGGCTGGTGACCGTGGACCCGCACCTGCACCGCGTCGACCGCCTGCAGTCGCTCTACCGAATGCCGGCGGCCCACGTATCGGCGACCCCAGCGGTGGCCCGCTGGATCGCCCAGACCGTCCCCGACGCGGTGCTGATCGGACCCGATAGCGAGAGTGAGCAATGGGTCGCCGACATCGCGGCCCGGTCCGGCATGCCGTACCAGGTGCTGGCCAAGGAACGCCATGGCGACTATGACGTGCGCGTGAGCCTGCCTGACCCGGCGGCCGTGGCCGGCCGGACCCCGGTCCTGATCGACGACATCGTGTCGTCCGGCCACACGATCCTGGAGACCCTCGCGCACCTGCGTCGGTTGTCGCTGCCGCCGCCGTTGCTGGTCGCTATCCATCCGGTGTTCGCCGGCGATGCCTATGCCCGCCTGCAGCAGGCGGGCCTCGCCCGCATCGTGAGCACCGACAGCATTGCCCACCCGTCGAACGCGATCGCGCTGGGCGCGGACCTTGCCGCCGCAGCCTTGTCCTTGATGACCGCTTCGCCCGATTCCCCGGAGGACCCATGAACCTGCATCTCAACTGCTGTACCGCCGACCAGCTGTCGGCCGCCGAGCGCCAGCGGATCTCCGAATTGGCTAACGCCCACCGGCAGGCCGATCCCGCGTTCGCCCATTGGGCGGCCGGTTACGGCGTAATCCAACATGACCCGCTCACCCAGCTGAGGGTCCGCCAGATGGTGGACGAGCTGGTAGCCCTGGGCCGCACGCCCGATGCCCGCACCGCCTGGCAGCGGCTCGCCGCCGCCGACCGCGTCACCAGCGCCGGGATGTGGCTGGTGGCGCACATGACCTACAGTCACCGGGTCCGTACCGACGGTACGGCGCTCGAGTTTGAGGACTTCAAGACCACGCCTGAAGGTCACACCGGCGGGTCCCTCAACATGGTGCCCGCCTATGCCGGCTACCTGCTGATGGATTCCCTGGATGGCGTCACCCGCGCGTGGATGATGGGCCAAGGGCACTGTGTGGCAGCCATCGACGCGCTGAACCTGCTGGTGGACAACATGACCGACCGCCACGCCGAACGTTACGACCGCTCCGACGCGGGGCTGAGCAGGTTCGTCAGCGACTTTTACGCCTACACCCTCAATCCGGACGGAACGCCGGCGTCGCCCCTGGGATCGCACGTCAATGCGCACACCGCCGGCGGCGTGATGGAAGGCGGCTATCTCGGCTTTGCCGAGCTGCAATACGTGCATGGGCCGCTCAAGGACGAACGCCTGGTGGCGTTCCTGAGCGACGGCGCGTTCGAGGAACAGCGTGGCAGCGACTGGGCGCCGCGCTGGTGGCGTGCCGAGGACAGCGGGCTGGTCAGCCCGATCATCATCCTCAACGGGCGGCGCATCGAACAGCGCAGTCAGATCACCCAGCAAGGTGGCGAGCGGTGGCTGGACCGGCACCTGCGCTTGAACGGCTTTGATCCGATCGCGCTGGACGGGCGCGATCCGGCCAGCATCGCGTGGGGCATCCACGTAATGGAGTCGCGCCTGCAAGCTGGCGCCGCCGTTCCCGATACAGACGTGCGGCTGCCCTACGGCATCGCCGAAACCGTCAAGGGCTTCGGCTTCCCCGGCGCCGGGACCAACGCCTCGCACAACCTGCCCTTGCCCGGAAATCCGGCGAAGGATGCGCAGGCGCGCACGCTCTTCAATGAAGGCGCTGCGGCGCTGTTCGTGGCCGCGGCCGAGCTCGATGAGGCCGTTGCCGCCCTCAACAGCCACGAGCTCCAGCAGCGGGTGCGCGAGCGCGATCATGCGCTGGCCGATCGCCAGGTGCACCCGCCCCGCGTGCCAGCGATCGCCGACCGCGGCGCGGGCGGCGAGAGCTCACCGATGATCGCGCTCGACGAGCAGTTCGTCGCCATCGCTGAAGCGAACCCCGGGCTGCGCGTGCGCGTGGGCAATCCTGACGAACTGCGCAGCAACAAGCTCGACCGCACCCTGGACGCGATGAAACACCGGGTGCACGAGCCCGAACCCGGCATCGCCGAATCAACGACCGGCGCGGTCATCACCGCACTCAACGAGGAAGCCGTGGTCAGCGCTGCACTCGGCAACAAGGGTGGGTTGAACCTGGTGGTCACTTACGAGGCGTTCGCACCGAAGATGCTCGGCGCCGTGCGCCAAGAACTGATCTTCGCCCGCCATCAGGCCCAGGCGGGGCGTCCGCCCGGCTGGTTGGGCGTGCCTCTGGTGCTGACTTCCCACACGTGGGAAAACGCGAAGAACGAGCAGTCCCATCAGGATCCGACCATGGCCGAGGCGCTTCTGGGCGAAATGGCCGACATCTCACGCGTGGTATTTCCGCCTGACGCCAACGGCGCCGCAGCAGCCCTTGCCCACGCCTACTCGCAACGCGGCACGGTCACCGCCCTGGTCGTCCCCAAAAGGCCGGTGCCCCATGAGCTGACGCCGCAGCAGGCCCACTCACTGGCCGTGACCGGCGCGATCTGCCTGGCCGGCGATCCGGCGTTGGCGGCGATCCTGCTGGTCGCCACTGGTGCCTACCAGTTACAGGAAGTGCGCCGCGCGCAGGTGCGTCTCGTCGAACGCGGTGTGGCGGCGGCGATCCTCTATCTCGGCGAGCCCGGCCGGTTCCGCACGCCGCGCGATCCGGAGGAGGCGCGGTACGTGCACTCCGGCAGCGACGTCCATGCACTGTTCCCGACGGGGCGGCCGCGCGTATTCGTCACCCATACCCGACCTGAGCCTTTCCTGGGCGCGCTGCGTCGGCTCGACACCGGTCCGGCGACGACCGCGGCACTGGGCTTCGTCAACCGCGGCGGCACGCTGGACGTGCCGGGACTGTTGTTCGCCAACCGGAGCACTTGGGCGCACGTGGTCGATGCGGCCGCGGGTGTCCTCCGCTGGTCCCGTGGCAGCCTTTTGTCCGAGGTGGAACTGGCGGCAGTGGATGGTCGGGGCGATCCGGCCACCATCCTGCGTCCAGCAAGTGGGTCGACGCCGCTGAGTTGGCCAACCGGGAGCGCGCACTGATGGCGGGCACGGTGCGGCGCGGAGGCCAGATCGCTTGGGCCGGACTGACGCTCGGAGTCGCTGTGCTGCGCCTGCGCCGGCGCGCACCCGACCGCCTCCCCGCCTACATCAGCACGACCCTGGTGGGGCTGGGGACCACCTTCGTCAAGCTGGGCCAGGGCTTGAGCCTGCGCTGGGACCTGCTGCCAGTGCCCTATCGCGAGGCGCTGTCGCGATTGCACAGCGACGTGCCGGCGTTTCCTGCGGACCAGGCCAGGCACATGGTCGAAGAGGCGTTCGGCGCACCGGTCGACGCGCTCTTTGCCAGCTTCGATGACAAGCCGATGGCTGCAGGTTCAGTAGCCCAGATCCACCCTGCGCGCATGCATGATGGTCGCGACGTGGTCGTCAAGATCACCCGCCCCGGCATCCATGCCCAGGTGCAGGCCGACTTGCGGCTCCTGCGGCGCACGATGCGCGTAGCCCAGTGGATCTGGCCGCCCCTCAAACGGCACCGCCCGCTCGAACTCGTGGATGAACTGGGTGCCTTCCTGCGCGACGAGATCGACATGCGTCACGAGGCGCAGAACATGCGGCGCATGGCCAAGGTGCTCGACCCCCTGCCCGGCATCACCCAGCCACACGTCGTCGAGCCCTACGCCACCCGCGACGTACTGGTCCAGGATCGAAGCCACGGCACCCGTTTGGAGGCGGCTTACGGGACAGCGGTCGCTCCTACGCTCGCGAGCGCACTGCTCGATGCCTACGTGCATCAGCTCTTCGGCGCCGGCGTATTCCATGCCGACCCGCACCCAGGGAACCTGTTCTTCTTCGGCGACGGTCGTCTGTGCCTGCATGACTTCGGTTCGATCGGCGTGCTCGACCCGGCATCCCGGCTCGCGCTTGGCGGCATGGTCGAAGCCATCGCGGCGGACGATGCCGAGGGCGTGCTGGATACGGCAATCGCTCTGGGCTTCTTCCCGCCGCAGGTCGAGCGGCGCTCGCATGTGCGCGAGATGTATCTGATCCTGGCCGAGATGGCCAGTCGTCCATTGGCGCAGTGGTCCATTGCCGAAGCGATCTGGCGCGTGGCGCGTATTGGCCAGGGCGCTGGCTTCCGGCTTCCGGCCCACCTGCTGTCTCTGATCCGCACGCTCTTCCTGGTCGAGAACACGCTGCGGGCGCTGGATCCGGACCTTGACCTGCTGGGGTCGCTGTCGGCGCAGGCATCGGACATCGCCGACATCGCCGATGCCAGCCGCCCCGACGGTAGCAGACCGCTGGCCATGCGGCTGGCTCGCACTGCGCGTCAGTTGCCGCAGATCGCCACCGACCTGTTGCGACAGGCACAGCTTAGCGATGGCCGCCCAGCATTCTCGGTTCACCACCATGGCCTGACTTCGACCCAAGAGGCACTAGCGCGCACGGGCAACCGGCTGGCGCTGGCTTTGGTGACGCTGGGGCTGTACGTAAGTGGAGCGCTGCTGACACTGCATACGGACGGCCCCCAGGTGCTCGGCCACCTGCCCTTCCTTGCGGTGATGGCATTCGCCGCAGCAGGGTTCCTCTCGCTGCGGCTGGTCATTGCCATAACCCGATCGGGACACCTATGACCGGCCGCCGTCTTCTCGCCCTCAATGTAGGTTCTACGACGCTCAAAGGCGCCGTGTATGCGCTTGAGTCCGCAACGGCCGGCACGCCACCTCAGCTGGTCGAATGCAACCGAGCCGAGATCCATACGGGACCCGAGCCGGAGGAAAGTCTTGTTGCCCTGCTCAAGGCATTGTCGGAACCCGTACAATGCCCTGACGTGGTAGTGCACCGGATCGTGCATGGGGGTGGCCTGAGGGGCGCGCACGAGCTCAACGAGCAACTGATCGCTAAACTCGATGCATTGGCACCCTTCGCGCCATTGCATCAGCCGATTGCCCTTGCCTTTGTGCGCGCCGCGCGCGTGCGGTGGCCGCTGGCCCGGCAAGGCGTGGCGTTCGATACCGACTTCCACGCTTCGCTTGCGCCCTGGAGCCGGCGCCTGCCAGTCCCTGCGGAGTGGGATGCCACGGGCGTTCGCCGCTACGGCTTTCACGGGCTTGCCTTCGCGTCCGCTCTACGCGAAGTAACCGCCCACGACTCAAGCATCCTGAAGGGTCGCGCCGTACTGGCACATCTGGGTGGCGGCTGCAGCATCTGTGCGGTCAAAGACGGCCGCAGCCATGACACCACCATGGCACTTACTCCGTTGGGCGGCATCCCGGGACCCACCCGATCGGGGGACCTCGATCCGGGCGCGTTGCTGTATCTGCTGCGAAAGGACGGTCTGGGTGCTGACGCCGTCGAAGACCAGCTGTACCACGCGGCGGGTCTGGCAGGAATCGCGGGGCACGGCGACATGCGCGTGCTGCTCACCGACCCCGGTCCGCGTGCGCAGCTTGCCTTGGAGCTGTTCACCGTACGCATTGCACAGTCGATTGCCGCGATGGCGACGGGGATCGGAGGCATCGACCATTTGGTGTTCTCCGGCGGCATCGGCCATCGCGCGCCTCTGCTGCGGGCAGGAATCGTCGCGCGCCTGGAATGGCTCGGCCTTGGGTTGGATACTGACAAAAATGAGGCCGGTGCCACCCGTATCGACCGAGGCGTGGGGCCTGCCATATGGAACATCGCTGTCGATGAGGAGCGCGAGCTGGCCGAATCGGCGGCCTGGATCTAGAACCTGCCCGGTCCAGCACGCAAGCAATCAGCAAGAAGGATCAGAAGCCATGGCTGTTGTCGGCAGTACCGCAAGGGAATCCCCGCTCGGCAACGCACGGTTAGCTTGGCAAACTTTACAGCAGGAATAGTTAGACGTTGGCACCTGCGCCGGCTGCGTTTTGATGCCGGCGTCCACCCGTCGGCCATTGAGGTCGACAAACCTTGGAGAAAACTTATGAGCATGCAAATGTTGGCCACAAATGTCCGCACCCGAGACACCCGCAAACGCTTTGCCTTAGGCATAGCGATGGTGCTGGTGTTGTCGCTTGCAACTGCCGCTAATGCCGCGAATTTCACCCACAAGTACGTGATGCGCGGCCAAGTACTCGATGTCCAGGACAACACGCTGGTCGTTTGCATCGGGAAAGAGGACGGCGCCCAGGTGGGCCAGGTACTCAATGTTGTCCGCCACAAGCGCGGCCCTCACAGGCACAAGTCAACCTCGCCTACTTTCGTGCGCACGGACATTGGAAAGGTCCGCATCACTTCGATCATTGATGATCACTATGCCAACGCAGTCGTGGTGGACGGCAATGTAAAAATAAACGATAGCGTCGAACTCCTGCGCGACTGACTCACTGCCGGGTATCGGCTTAGCCGCCGCTCCGATACCCGGCCTGATTCCAAGAGACACTCCGCGCACTGGCTTTTGGCGAATTAAAATGTCGCCATCGCGTGGCTGTGTCGCGTGAATGAATGGTTGCTCATTGGGATCGCAGCGTCGACGAGGGACAAACACCGCTTGAGACCGGGGATCATGCAATCACGGCTGGCGTGGTCAGCACAGCTGCGAATCCGCCGCCTGGCGTGCGCATGTTCGTGGTCTGGCCTTGGTACAGCCTAGCTGCGAACAACAGCACACCGGCCTCGGTCGCGAAGCAGCGCACATCGGCCTTGAGGGACTGGCCCCCATGCACGATCCGAATGCTCGGTGGCGCGAAGGCCTGTGCGATATAGGTGGCGGACGTCATCGACTCCCACGTCCGCCGGGTGAGCTTGTCGCCTCGATAGCTCCCGCGGCTGCCGAACCCTGCTGCAGGCTTGAAAAAGTAGTTGTTGCGCGCTGCCCACAATGCATCCCGGTTCCCGGGGACCACTTCGACCGTGGGCGGAATCACCTGGGCCAGCAAGGCCGCCGAAGCCGCATCCACCCCAAAGCCGCCGAGCACCGCCGGGTCCCCGAGCACCGCAAGGTTGCGCTTGTCGGCGAACAGCGCGTGCGCACGCGGATGTGGGGTCATCGTGACGTCTCCTGCCAGGTACGCCTGCCGAAGGGCGGTATGCGAGGCTTCTTCAAGTGCGAAATCGGTCAAGCGGTTGTAGACCATGTCGATCCGGCCGTGGGCATCTGCAAGCCCGTCCGGACCAAGCCATAGTTCGTTGGGTGCGCGTATCACGCAGTCCACGCCGTGCTCCCGGAACGCGTCCGCGTAGAGCCCAAACTCGGGGTAAAGGAACTGTTCCCGCGGGGCGCTGTCCACGATGGCCAGACGCGACAGCGCATAGCCCGACTGCTGCCGGGCATCCTGCAGCCATGCATGGACCGCCGCGTTGCGAGCCTTTGCAGCGGTGGTCCAGGTGGTCCACGCAGCCGGCGCGCAGGACCGCACGCCATCGAGCAGCACTGCATTGAGGAGCAGCCCGCCGGGATTGGTGTTGACCTCGATCAACCGCGGGCCGTCGACGGTCAGGTGAAAGTCCAGTCCCAGGACGCCACCCGCCGAACCTGGCTCATGGGTTGCTATGTCGGGGGCCCATTGCAGGACGTGCTGGCGGTATCGCGGATTCCCTGCAACGTCGAAGACCGCCGCTGCGACACGCCCCATGGCGTCCAACGCCGCACGGTCAACGAACAGGGCATACGGGGAAAACAGGTGCGCGTGCACGGCGGGATCAGTCATGAACTCCGGAAAGGCACCGCGGATCGACTCATGTAGACGAAAGACGTCAACCACTTCGCATGCACACCGCTGGTTGAGCGGCGCACCCACCGAGGTGACGCATTTGATATCGCAGCCTGACTGGCCATTCATTACCGGAGGTTTCCTAGATTGCGACTCGACGCTGGGTGGCTGCTGCGCCGCTGCTTCAAGTCTTCCAAGCAGTCATGTTAGATGCTTTCGGGACAAACACCGCTGCGGCGTGACCCACGAAATGGAAGTCGGTGCCGTCTACAGGGGGAAGGCGCAAAGTAGGTCGCGTGTCTGCCAAAGCTTAAAGCTCCATTTCACTTGGCAGCCGCCCTGTTACCCCCGATAACGGTCCCTAGTCGCCGACGGCTCCTCGTTGGGGGCCAAGCTGATTGGGATCGGGGCACTGAGTCGTCCGTGTTAGAGATCTCGGCGCTCAAAATGACCGAAATTTCGGACATGAGGCTCGGGATGTGTAGAATAACGGACATGAAAGACATGATCCTCTTCCGCTTGGCCGACCAGATCAAGAGCATGCGCATTCGGCGCGGTCTGAGCCAGTCGGACCTAGCCGCAGCCGCAGGCGTGAACCGGAAAACGATCATCGAGCTGGAGAAGGGTGCTGCCGGGATCGCCATTGGGACCGTTGTCGCGGTATTGGAAAGGATGGGCGGCGAGCTGACAGTGGTGCCTGCGTCCAAGCCAACTACGGCTGAAGTGCAGGCGCTGCTTGGGCTCGAGTGAATCGCCCAGGGTTCCGTAGACACCTCGCAGCCATAAACTATGGCTTAGGCGGAGGTGGTTATGAGCACGAAGCGGTACACCGATGAGTTCAAGATCGAGGCGGTCCGACAGATCGTTGAGTACGGCCGTCCGGTAGCGGAGGTTGCCGAGCGACTGGGCGTGTCGATCCATAGTCTTTACGGCTGGAAGCGGCAACAAGGCAAAGGCGATGTTGGCCGGCGTGTCGAGCAGGACCAGAACGCGGAAGTGCGCCGCCTCAAGGCTGAGCTACGCAGAGTCACTGAATAGCGAGACATCCTAAAAAAAGGTTCTTCACCCAACTCCGGGGAAGGCCGCCCGGATCTTCAGGAAGAAGTACGCGTCGTCTCGGTATCCGTAGGCGACGCGCTTGATGACCTTGATCTTGTTATTGATGCCTTCCACCAGGTTCGTCCCGAGCGGCCATCGGCAGTGGGCCAGGATGCCCGGGAGATAAGGCTGCAGACGGCGGACAAAGATGCGCAGCGGCTCCAGCCCGCTTCGCAGGGCGCGATGCTTCCATGATCGCCAGGCCTTCTCCGCCCAGCTCTGGCTTCGGTAGCGCCACAGCTGCTTCAGGTCGTCTTTGAGCAGATAGGTGGTCAGCAGGGCTTTGTTGGCGGCCAGCAACTCCTCGAGTTGGACGCGCTGCTCTGCCGGGACGTTGTGCCGATTGCGCAGTAGGAGCCAGCGCGAGGTCTTCACCACCCGTCGGGCGGGCTTGTCGTTGCGCAGGCGATTGGCCTGGTCCACCCGCACCCGATCAATGACTTCGCGCCCGTACTTGGCCACCACATGGAAGAGGTCGTAGACCACTTCAGCATTGGGGCACTGGGCTTTGACCTCCACATCAAAGGCCGAATTCATGTCCATTGCTACGGCTTGGATGCGTTCGCAACCGACCCTGCCGAGTAGCTCAAAGAAGGGACGGATGTCAGCGCGGCTGCGTCCTCGGCCGACCCATAGCACGCGCTTGCGCGATGGCTCGACGACCACGGTGGCGTAGCGATGCCCCTTCTGGATCGCAAACTCGTCCATCGCGATCACGCGTACGTCCGATAGGTCCACCGGGCCCAGCGTCTGCATCAGATGCCTGAAATCAAGCGCCTTGACCGTCTTCCAGTCCAGACCATGCCACTTTGCGGTGGCGTGGATGGAGGTGGTGGCGCACATGCGTGCCACGCTCTGCGCAAGCCGTTGCGTTACCCGGGCATGCCGCTCCAGCCAATCCAAGTGCTCCAGTTTCGGCCCACAGCGAGGACAGGCCAGCCGCTGCCGCTGGACTTCCAACTCCACCGGCTCGTCGAACACGGGCAAGTCACGGATGCGCCGGAGCGTCTGGTCGTGGATGGCCACGACCCACTTGCCGCAGCCACTGCAGCGCCGTCGACGGCGTGAATCAGGCAACAGCGAAAGCACCAGCCACGTGGCTCCGCCACGTGTCTCGCGGCGCCATCCATCCAGGCGATACCCCGCCCAGCCTCCCAGTAACGGCATACAATCCAGCTTGGCCACGGCCGGCCTCGGTTTGTTTTCTCGACAACTACAAATCTAGCTGGTCGGCCGTGCGCCTTCTCCCCTCAGATGGGAGAAGAACCTTTTTTTTCGCCTCGCTCGGGGTCTCCTCGTTTTCAGTGCAATAAGTGACGGTACGCAAAGCTAGCACTGGCGCGGGGGTGGTCTGGGTAGACCGTTGATTTCATTGACTTTCCTGTTCGCTTTGTAAACGGGTATGGTGGCCTCCCACTTTTGAGGTTCACGATGCAGGGTTGGCACACAACGTTTTTGGGGATGCGTGGGCTCCCCCGCGATATCAGCGACTTCGAGATGAAGGCATTTTTCACCTTCGATGGTGCCGAGCGCGACGCAATCAATGCACGCCGAGGTGATTCCCACAAGCTTGGTCTGGCGCTCCATATTGGTTTCCTGCGCATGAGTGGGCGTTTGCTCGGTGCCTTTCGGGTAATTCCAGTAGCCTTGTGGCGCCACCTTGGCAACGAGCTTGGCATTGCAGCACCAGAAGTCGCCTCGCTGAGAGCCATGTATGAACGCGGGCGCACGCTATTCGATCACCAACAAGTAGCCTGCACGGTCCTTGGATTCCAGTGGATGAGCGAGCACCAGCGCCGCTCACTGGTACGTGAACTGCGCGACGAAGTGGCGCGCTGCGCCGACCGCGATCAGCTACTCGTGCGGGCGCGTCAATGGCTGTACAAGAACAAGCTGGTGATCGTGCACGAGCGGGCAATTCGGACACTGATTGCGGCGGCACTTGCCCAGCTTGAAGTTGAAACAGGCACCGCCATCGCCGCCAGCGTTGATCCAGCAACACTTGATCGCTGGCGAGCCTCAGTTTCAGAGCTGCGCCCAGATGGACAAACCCAGCAGAGTTGGCTATGGGCTGCACCGGCGAAACACTCAACCCGCCAAATCAGCGAGGTACTGGAGCGCATCGACCTGCTTTACACGCTGGACGTTCATAAGCACCTGGCAGACATCCCCGATCTCATCTTGCGCCGCTACGCGCGCCGACTTGTCTCCAGGCCGCCCTCAGCCGGAGCCAAGATCAAAGAGCCAGCGCGCACCGTGGAGGTCGCATGCTTTCTTCGGTATTGCCTGTTCACCACCACAGACCAGTTGATCCTTATGGTGCAGCGCCGGATCGCCGATCTGTGGCGTCAGGCTGCCGCCGATGTCCCCGCTACCGTCAATTGGGCCGCAATGTACAAAACGCTGCTCGGCGAACTTGTTGCCTTGAGCGCGCAAGGTGCGGTGCCAGATGCTGAGTTGCGTGCCCGTCTTGAAGCCTTGATCACCGAAACCCAGAAACGCAAACCACCGAGCAGGGCCTCCCTGGTCCGCGAGGGATTGATTGATGGAATTCGCCCCGTGCGGTCGTTGCTCGTCGCCATTGCAAAGCTGCCCTGGCAGGCCACCGGCGAGCATCCTGCCATCGAGTACCTTGCCAAGCTGCAAGCTTTATATCTCAAAGGATCCAGAAAGCTGCCAGTTGAAGTGGTGGCACCAAGTCTGGGAATGATCTGGCAGGTTTCGATCTCCAGCCCAGACCGGGAACGGGCGTTTCAGGCGTTGGAGGTGGCCACCCTGTTTGCCCTGCGCCGCGCGGTGCGCAATGGCTCGGTCTGGATTGAGCACAGCCTGAGCTTTCGGGGTCGTGCGCGCTTGTTCTTCACGGACGAGCGTTGGCAGGCAGAGTCCAAGAAACACTATGCCCGTCTATCGTTACCCAGCAAGGCTGCCACTTTCTTGAAGCCTTTGCTGGCCAGAGTAACTGCCGGTGTCGATGCGGTGGCCGCTGCAGCCCGCAGTGGCGTACTGCGCGTGGATGATGAACTCCATTTGTCGCCATTGCCCGCAGAGGACGAAGACCCAGAAGTGACCAAGCTGCGCGCGGCTTTGGATCACCGCATCGGTGAGGTTCAATTGCCGGAAGTGATTCTGGCCGTTGACGCCCAGGTGCGCTTTAGCTGGATCATGCTCGGACGTGAGCCGCGCTCTACCGACGAGCTGCTGATGGTCTATGCCGGCATCATGGCCCACGGCACCAGTCTGACTGCGGTCGAATGCGCGCGCATGATTCCGCAGCAGAAGGCGGCGCGGCAGTGCTGCCTCAACTTCGGGTGTCACGTCTGTGCTCCTTGAAGAAGCGGCGCCGTCGGTCTGTGCCGGCGGCGCCGCCTTGAGAGGTCGTCCGGCGCACCCACGATCAGCGGGTGCACCTGCTGCTTAGCGCTGACTTCAGCTCAGTTCGCCGCCGAAGCGCTGCACGCCCTTGCCGGTGGCAAAGTTGTGCAGTCCGAAGCTCGGGAAGGTGCCGCGCAGGCCTTCGAACTTGCCGGTGGAATCGACCACCTTGTGCATGACGGTGAGCGAGACCTCGTCGATGCCCGGCACCTGGATGCCTGTGGCGGTGTCGACCGTCGAGATGCGGCTGCCGTCGCGGCTCATGAATTCATGAACCATCGTGAAGCTCGCGCGGCCGTCGACGAACTTGATTTCACTGGTGGCCTTGGCCCAGATCGGGCCGTCGAAGTCACCGTCGCCGGTGGCCAGGAAGGTTTCGATATGCGGCAGGTATTGCACGGCGGCGAAAGCGCCGATGCTGAGGGGCTTGGACATGATGCACTCCTAGGTTGGTGTTGGCCTGATGAATAGGCCGCGGGGACGGACGCTGCCGACGCTCGTCACGCCGGCAGCACCGGGATCACTTGCTGTTGCTCAGGCGGAAGCTGATCACCTTGGCAGCGTCCGTCTTGGAAGCGTTGACGACCTGCGTGTCGGGTGCGCTCTTGGGCTGATAGAACGTTTGACCCGTCAGATAGACGATCGGCGCTTCACCGCGCACTTTGACGCTGACCGCACCCTTGTCGTCGTATTCGTGGCGGTATAGCTTGCCGCCGCGCCGGCTGTCCATCACGTAGGGCGGATCGGCGTAGACGAACTCGGAGCCGGTGAACTGGTGGGACTCCAGCCAGGCCACGGCGTCGCCGTGGTGCAGCTCCAGGCCGGGCACGTCGAGCTGCTGCCAGACCTCGATCACCTCGGGATCAACGTCGATGCCGACGCTGCGGGCAGCGGGCCGCTTGCGCTCCAGGATGTTGCCGCCGCCCAGGTGCGTTTCGATGTACGTGTCGTGAGGCGGGATGTTGTTGATGATCGTCTGGTAGACGCCGGCACCGCCCTTGCCGCCGGGGTATCTCATGGCCTTCTTCCTGGAGTAAATCGGGACTTGGCCAGCATCGTCAGAAATGGCGATGCTGTCAAGGGAAGCCGGCCGGGCCTGCATCGTCAGAGCCGACGATGCGAAGCTGCTGGAGCGTCCTGCAGCACCGCCAGGAATGGCGATGCCGGATCGCTCAGTAGGTGGGGATGTAGACCACCTCAATGTCCACGCGCTGGTTCTCGCGCCGGCCCTCGGCCGTCGAGTTGTCTGCCACGAAATCGGCGGCCGATGCGAAGTTCACCATGATCTTGAGCGGCGAGACGCCGCGCGCCACCAAGTACGACCTGGCCGAGAGCGCACGGCGTAGTGCAAGGGCCTCATCGGCCGCGCTGGGCCGTAGTGTGCTGGTGCGCCCGCTGATGTAGATGATCGCCGCATTCCTAGCGTCGGCCAGCAGCTCCAGGGCCTCTGGCGTCGGCTGGAATGTCGCGCTGCTGTCGGGGAAGGACACCGATACGCCGGACTTGATCGGCGTGCCGAAGTTGCCGGCGTCGCCGGCGGCCAGTGCGCTTTGCGCGCTGACCAGGAACGCCAGAGAGAGGGCCAGAAGAACGGGTTTTCGCATGGGGCAGGACTCCAATCAGAAGAACAGGTAGCCGGCCTTGCTCATGGGGATGCGGATCAACCAGAGCGAGGCCAGGTGCAGCGGGTAATAGGCGTAGAAGGCCCAGCGCAGGCGCGGCACGCGCACATCCACCCGCGAGGCCAGGAAGAGCACCGGCAGGGCTGCCAAGGCCCACAGGTTGCGATTGACGAACCACAGGGCCGCGCAGGCCAGCACCGCGACCGCCGCGGCGGCCCAGCTCGGCCGGCGCGTGTACGACCACACCGCCAGGCCGAAAGCCACGGCCGGCCACCAATATTCGACCGAGCTGCCGCCGACCAGGAACACCACGCCGGCGGCCGCCAGGTGCAGCTTGCCGCCACGTTCGACCAGGTAAGCCGTGGCCGTGACGACCAGCAGCGTGAACATCACGTTGAGCGGCCACCAACCGGCGTACAGGCCGCCGAGGGCCACGAAGGGCACGGAGGCCAGCGCGCCGAACATCGCCAGGCGCGACATGGTGCGGCCGTACACGCCGCGTTCGAGCGTGCCCGGCCGGGCCAGGTTGTAGGCCAGGACGAACACGAAAAGGGGGAGCGCCACGCGGCCGGCCTCGAACAGCACCGGCAGCGTCGCGTTGAACAGGTACTTGTTGACGTGATCGCCGGTCATGAGAACCAGTGCGAGCCACTTCAACGCTTCGACGGTTCCATCAGGAATCCGCAGGGCCTTCATCAGCGCCGGCCCCCGCGAATCGCGTAGGCGCGCAGCACCAGGAAGATGATGTAGAGCGCTGGCAGTGAGAGCACGAAGGCGATGGGCTTGCCGATCCACGCCGGCAGCGCCCACAGCAGAAGGCCCAAGGCGAAGATCGGGCCGAGGCCCAGCAGAAGCAAATCGAGCTGGTTCTTGGCCTGTCCTTCCGCCCACTTGCAATAGGCTTGAAGCAACCGGCCGACGCCCAGCGTGTACCGCATCATGAAGGCGTGGAATTTGTCCATGTTTAGCCGCTAAATCGGAAGAGCCGGCCTACTCGGCCGACCCCTCGCGTGAAGTGTTGAAAGACACCGTGCGGGGCACGTAGCCGGCCACCGACACGCTGCGAGCTGCTGCGGCCGCTGGGGCGGCCTGCTGGGGTGCTGGTGCCGGCCTGGCCGCCGGCGTCGCCCGCTGGGCCACCGTCGCGGGCTGGCTGGGCGTCGAGGGCGTGGCCCCGGCCTTCGTCACGTCAAGCGTGACGAACCGAGCTTCGAGCCAATCGGCCCACTTCGACGCCTTGCGCATCAAGTCGGCCCGGTACACCGCGTTGTACTGCGGCGTGCGCGAGTGGTAGTTCGCCGCCTTCGTCCAGAGGTCGCCCTTGTCGTTGCGGATGTGCATCCGCAGCCGCCAGGCGGCCAGGTCGAACGAGTAGCAGCCGGCAGCCGCCACATCGTTCGCCGTGATGCCGTATCGGGCCAGGTCGCCCAGGTACGCGGTGTTGAACTGCATCGGGCCAACGTCATGCGTGCCATTCGAGTTGCGCACCCACTGGCCCGGCTTGCCGCCCTCTTTCTCGGCGACGGCCAACACGATGTTGACCGGCACCTCGTACTTGACGGCGGCCGAGATCGAGCAGACGACGCGCTCCTGGAGCTGCGGCGGCAGATCGGCGAAGAACGGCATGCCCTCCCCTCCCTCAGTTCAGCCAGGACTGACGGCGGCGCTCTTCGTCCTCGCGCCGGATGCGTTCGTTGTACTCGGCCAAGGCGCGGTCATAGTCGCGCGCTTCGACCCAATACCCGCCCCGCTCTGGCGTCCCGACATAGCGCGGCAGCGTGCCGCTGCTGGCGAAGTCGGTGTAGGCGTGGCCGGTGTAGGCCCCGCAGTAGTCAGGCAACTGGTTGCTGATGTACGTGCGCCCATCGTCGTAGCCGCCCGTCCACATCACCAACGTCG
This sequence comes from Stenotrophomonas sp. PD6, assembly GCF_049199305.1. Classification (NCBI taxonomy): domain Bacteria; kingdom Pseudomonadati; phylum Pseudomonadota; class Gammaproteobacteria; order Lysobacterales; family Lysobacteraceae; genus Stenotrophomonas; species Stenotrophomonas sp. PD6. Next base: position 217,537 of record NZ_JBLZQD010000001.1, read on the forward strand.
AGTTCAGCGACTGCGCGTCGCAACGGCCAGCGCCGCGCGAGATCGCCGACACGAGCGACTGCATTTCCGGCGTCTGGCTCGCCACCGGGCAAAGCTGGAGGAAGTTCAGGCGGGCGCGGATCGTGTCCGACAGCTTGCGCTTCGTGATGTTGAAGTACCGCGACAGCGACGGCGTGCATTCGCTCGGGCGCGTGCCCGACGACAGGCACAGGATCGCCTCGCAGGCCAGGCGCGTGTCGCCGGTCAGCACGTCTTGCGCGCTGGCCGTGCCGGCGGTCGATCCGAGGGCTGCCACGAGGGCGGCCAGGGCAAACAGTTTCTTCTTCATGGTTGGACTCTCCTTGGTTACGCAGTTGTGCCGTCGCGGCCTTGCTCGCGGTTGGCGAACGCAGCTACTTCGGACTCGGGATCGGCATCGGCGGGGCCGCCTGCCAGGCTGTTGTCGCCGAAGCTCGGCGCGGGCTGCTGGTCGGGCACGTCGATGTTCTCGGCCGTGCCGCTTCCTTGCGCCTTGATCGCGGCGGCGATCTTTCCGCCAGTGGTGTCGGCGATCCGCTCGGCTGCGGCTTCGCGCAGGCTCGCGGCTTTGGCCTTGGCAACATCGGCGGTTCCCTTCGCCAAGTTCGCGCCGGCGTCGGCGGCGATGCGGCCGGCCGTGCCGAGGGCCGATGCGGCCGATGCGAGCAAGCCGGGGCCGGTGCTGCCCGGTGCGGCCTGCTGCCCTTGCCCTGCCCCGCCGGCGGGCTTGGGTTCGTTCTTGGCGGCCTTGTCGGCACTGCTGCCGGTGCTGGCCGTCGAGCTGCTGCCCTGGCCGCCGGCGTCGGCTTTGCCGCCGCCCTTATCGCCGCCCTTCGAGCTGCCCGAGCTGCTGCCGGTCGAGGGGCTGCCGCCACCCGACGAAGAGCCACCGCCGGAGCTGCCGCTAAAGCCCGCAGCCTGAGCGAAGGGCGTGCTGCCGGTGCCGGCGTCGCCGCCGCCGCCCGCACCGCCGCCCGAGCTGCCGCCGCCCGAGAAGGCCGACATAACGTCCGTGCCTGCCGACACGTTCTCATTGGCCTTCGAGAAGGCGGCCATGACGGCAGAGGCACCACCGGCGGCCGAGGCTGCGCCGGCGGCCAGAGCGGCGCCGCCGGTCGCGGCCGCTGCTGCTGCCATGCCTGCGGCACCCAACGCAGCGCCTGCACCGAACTGGCCGATGCCGGCACCGCCCACGCTCGCGCCGGTGATGATCCCGGCGATGAGCGGCGGAATCTTGTTGACCAACGCCAAGAGGATGATGACGACGATCAGCATCACGCCCATTTCCTTGAGGCTGATGCCGGCGCTCATGCGCGAGTAGTAGTCATCGAGGAAGGTCTTGCCGATGCCCACCAGGAGCACCATTGCGAAGAGCTGCGCGGCCACGCCCAGGACGACCTTGTAGTAGTTGATCGCCATGTCGGAAGTCCAGCGCGAACCACCGAAGCCGAGGAAGAACACGCCGCCGTAGGCGAGCACCCAGCCCGACGCGAGCAGCAGAAGCATATTCACACCGACCAGGGCCAGGATGACCAGGATCGCCACGGCCATGAGGATGCCGGCCATGCTGTCCACCGGCGACCACACCGAGGACTGATCCATCACCTTGTCGAAGATCGCAAAGCCCACGTCCACGATGCCCGAGGGCGACAGAGCATTGCCCAGGCCCGTCGCGTTGCCGGCGAGCTGCCGCAACGACGCATAGATGGACGAGGCGAAGTTAGGGCCGTTGGTCAGCGCCCACCAGAAGAAGCCGGTAAAGATCGTGAAGCGGACGAACTCCGCGAAGAACTCGCCAATGTCGGCCTTGCGCAAGGCCATCATGCCGAACGTCCAGACCATCGAGATCACAACCAGCGTCCAGAAGAGCCAGGTTGCGGCCGTGGTGATGACACCGGCCCAGCCGCTCGCGGCGGCCTGGTAGCGATCCAGCACGCTATCGAACACGCCGGCGTTGTCGATGGCCGCGTGGGCATCGACCGCGAAGAACGCCAGCCAGACGAACAGCGGCAGGGCGAGGGTTTTTAGATTGGCTGGCATTCTCATCGTCAGCACCTCACCATTCGCGTTTCGGGCTGGGCTTGAAATCCCCACCACGACGCAAGCACAGCGACGAAAAAGCCTGCTGGACGCCCTTGTCCTCGATCTTGGCGATGTTCTCGGGCTTGCAGTTCTCGTCGTTCACTTCCGGCATGGGGGCCGTGGCCGGCTTGTTGTCGCAGCCGGCGACCAAGGCCGCCACGAGGGCGGCCGAGGCCAAGGACAGAGCCTTGATTGCTTTCATGAATCCCCCTTACCAGGTGCGCGCCGGGCTGGCCCGGTAGCTGCCCTGGCGCAGTTGTGCGGCCGCTGCCGCCTGCTGGGCTTCCTTGTCGGCGTCGGCCTGCATCTTGGTTGCCATCGCGTTCTGCTGCGCGATCAGCAGGCCACGAATCTGCAAGAGCTGGTTGGCCTGCTGGCTGGCGAGCTGGTTGGCGTAGCCGATGGCCTGCATTTGGCCCTGCGCGCCCTGCGCTGCCGATTGAAGACGCTGCAACGTCGCTGCATCGGCCGTGAGATTCGTTTGCTGCCTATCGAGGCCCTTGAACAAGGCATCGTTGGCCTTCTTCTGCGACTCGCTCGCGAGCTGGGCCACATTCCGAAGTGCTGCGCGTTCCGCGTCGGAGCACCCTGCCGCCGTAAAGCACGGCGAGTTCTTGTAGTAGTTCACGTCCTGGAACTTGCCGATGTAGCTGTCCAGGCTGCCGAGTTGGGTCTTGTAGTAATCCAGCGTGTTGACCGCGTTCATCAACCCGTTGATGGTCGATTGCGCCTGATCCCAGATATACGCGGCCGGGGCCATCGTGTTCTGGAGTTGGTTTTGATACTGCTGGAGCTGGGTGCTGTACTGCTCAATTTGCTTGAGCGTCTGGGCCACCGATTCGATGGCCGTCATGATGTTCTGCGACAGGTTGGTGCCGTCGATGACGGGGATGCCAGCCTGCACAGGTGTGACCGCCAGCGTGCTCGAAACAGCAATGACGAGGGCCAATTTAGCGGCTAAAAACTTCGGCTTGAGGGTTGGCAGGGAATCGTTACGAACACGGCCAGATCTTCGCTAACCGATTGATGGATCGCTGAATTCTACCCTCGGCCGCACGTCCAGGCTCGGCCCTCCCCGGGAAGCTGTGGCACCATTCAATCATGGCCACCACGTACTACTTCTTGGACACCGAGTGGGCCGATGTAACGGGCAGCGAGCTGGTGAGTCTGGCGCTGGTGAACGAAGGTGGAGACCGCCTTTTCTACGCTGAGCGAGCCAGCCTGCCCGAGGCTCCCACCGACTTCGTTCGTCAAAGCGTCTACCCGCTGCTAGACCGCGGCGACGCAGCCCTGCCGGATGCCGCCCTGACGACCGAGCTGCGCGCCTTCCTCAGCGAGGCCGACGCGCCGGCGGTGATGGCGGATTTCCCGAACGACCTTCAGCTGCTGCGGTATGCCTTGGATGGGTTTGAGCTCCCTGATGCCCAGGTTGCTGCGTGCGGCCCCCGGCCGGCCCCGGTCATGACGCGCATGTCCAAGGAAGGCCTTCCGGGATTGCTGGTGGAAGATTGGTTCGCGGCCCATCCGGAACATAGGGCCAGGCGCCACCATGCCTTGGTGGACGCGCAGGCCTTGCGGATGGCTTGGCTGGTGGCCACCGACCGCATCCCTGCTCCGGCGTGGGCCCACTCCTATCGCCGCGCCCGGGGATAGCGGCATGGCGTCCATCCCCGGTATGCTTGCCCCATGAACCGCCTGTGCCAGCTCGACCCTCGAATACCGGCGTGATCGCATCGATCGATCACGCCCCTGTTGCTCATGTTGGTCAGAGCGCCGGCCTTATACCCCGGTGAGAGCACGCGCCAGATAAGCGCGTACACGTCGGTTCGATTCCGACCAGGGGCACCACCGTCAACGACGGAAGAATGCTTCTACTTGCGCGCCATGACAGCGCTTGTACTTGCTGCCGCTGCCGCACAGGCACGGTGCATGCTCGCGCAATCCCGCACCGAGTGACTGGCCCAGAAAGTCTCTGGCCTGCAGAAGAGGCTGGATTTCATTGGCGGGCACGCTGACCTCGCCATACTGGGATGATCGCTCGCCGCGGTTCATCACCTGGACAATCGCTTCGGACATCTGGATGAAGTGCTTGATCAGCAGGTCATCGCGTAATGGCATGCGGACGTTGTCGATGGCCAGGCCCTCGTAGCGTCTTCGCGGATCCGGCACAAAGAGAATGCGTGTCTCACCTTCAGGCTTTGGCGTGATGTCGACCATTTCCCCTGCGGGACTGACCCACACGGCATGGAATTCTGCCTCAACCAGCACGTGCGGCCATTCCCACAGCTGCCACCCGCACAGCATCTGACCACCGTCGCGCGCGACCTTGGCCTGCACGTTGGGAAAGCACTCGTGCACGATCGCGTCGGCTTCCGGCTGTACATCAAGATAGACCGGCTCTGCGCCGCGCACGACGGATTCGGTCAGGCGCCGCACGGCACGGGTGATTTCCGGGGGTGTGGTGGTTATTCCGCTCATGCCAAAGCTCCTTGTGATCGTTGCGCCGGGTGTTCTCTTCGCAGGCTATGGCGCCGGCGTCTCTTCCGATGAGATCCGCTTGGCGCCTTTGCCGCCGGCACTGGCCGGCTGTAGCTGGGCCAACAGCGGCTCCAAGGTGCTCAGGCGCACGGTTGCGCGCAGCGTTTCCGCCTCGGCCTGCTCGCGTCGTTCGCGCTCCTGGGCCAGCTCGGTTCTGGCTTGTGCGAGGTCTTGCCGAGCGGTGTCCAAACTCTGAGCGTCTTGGCCCCAGCGCACCTGCACCGCCTGGTGTTCGGCCGCCGTCAGGCGCAGCGTATCGAGCTCGCCCTGTTGCGTCTGGATGGTCTGACGCAGCTGCGCCACCTCCTTTTCCAGTCGAGTATGACGCTCCAGCCACTGGCCGTTTTCCCGGTTGAGCTGCACAAGATCATGGTTCTTGGCGGTCAATGCCTCGTTGGCCTGGCGCAGGCCGACCTGTAGTTCCTGCACTTGGTGCTCGTGCCGGCGTTGCTCCTGCTCGCGCTGGTCTTTGACCGATGTGCGGTAGTGCTCAAGGGCTTCCCTGGCATGCTCATGCTTCTGCTCCAGGGAGCGCGCGTGGCTTTCGTGCTCTGCCAGCCGCGCCGTGAGGCCGGCAATGCGCTCCTCCAGCTGGGCCAGTTCGGTGGTGCGGCTGGCCACTTCGCCCCTGGCCACTTCACTCGCCTGGCGTTCTGTCTGTAGCAGCGTCTCGGTGCGCTGAAGCTGCGCGCTGAGATTGCCGGTGTCCTGCCGGGCCTGCTCCAAGGCTTGGGTGCGCTCGTGCAGCTCGGCCTGGAACCGCTCTTGCGCTTGAGCGACCACGGTTTCGGCCTCGGCGTGCAGCCGCTCGGCCAGACGAGCCACCAGGTCCTGCAGGGCGTCGCTGACGGCAATCTTGGCGCCTACGCCTTGCCCGTCCTCCTCTTCCAGCTCCTTCAGGTAGCGGTGGATGGTGGTTTTGGACCCCGTGTTGCCCAGCGCCACGCGGACGGCGTCTACCGAGGGGTTCTTGCCTTCGGCCCGGAGGCTGTCCCGGGCACGTTGCACATCGCTTTTGTACAAGCCAGACCGAGCCATGCGTCCTCTCCGGTTATTTCGTAATGTATTACATACCATGTAATTACGTACTACTCAACGCCAAAGAAGGCCGAGCCAGCGACCCAAACATCAAGCGGGATAATATTGAATTATCCCGCCTGATCGTCTTTTTGCTCCAGATTTCACCGGTGGCACGTACGAAACGGTCCGAGAGGAGACGCCCCTGCAGACGCCTATGGCACCTCTATCGACCAGGCCATCCAGAGGGGCCTCGTGCTGGGTTAAAATTGAGCGCGAATGGCCCATTCTTCTCCCACGACCACGCCAATGCCGCCCTAGACCCAGCCTGGGCCTAGATCGTCAAGACGTGGTTACAGCGCACAGCGCTTGAGGGAGTCTTATGCCGACCCATACCGCGGAGGCCGCGCGCCGCCGCACGTTTGCCATCATTTCGCACCCGGATGCCGGGAAAACCACCCTGACCGAGAAGTTTCTGTTGTTTGGCGGCGCCATTCGCCAGGCCGGTAGCGTCAAGTCCCGGAAGTCAGCCAAGCACGCCACGTCCGACTGGATGACGCTGGAGAAGGAACGCGGCATTTCGGTCACCTCGTCGGTGATGCAGTTCCCCTACGATGGCCGCATCGTCAACCTGCTCGATACGCCGGGGCATGCCGACTTCTCCGAGGACACCTACCGTGTGCTGACCGCGGTCGATTCGGCGCTGATGGTCATCGACTGCGCCAAGGGCGTGGAAGAGCGCACGATCAAGCTGATGGAGGTCTGTCGGCTGCGGGACACGCCGATCATGACCTTCATCAACAAGCTCGACCGCGAAGGCAAGTCGCCGGTCGAACTGCTGGACGAGGTCGAGCGCGTCCTCGACATCCCCTGCGCACCGATCACCTGGCCGATCGGCATGGGATCGAGGCTCAAGGGCGTGATCCATCTGATGACCGGCGAGGTCCACCTGTTCGAAACTGGCAAGAACTTCACGCGACAGGATTCGACGATCTTCCCATCCATAGAGGATCCTGCACTGGTCAAGCGCGTCGGAGCGCAGCTCCTCGATGAGGTCCGGGAGGAGCTGGCCCTGGTTCAGGGCGCGTCTCATCCCTTCGATCGCGAACTGTATTTGGCAGGTCTGCAGACTCCGGTATTCTTCGGCTCGGCGGTGAACAACTTTGGTGTCCAGTTGCTGCTCGACTTCTTCGTCACGCATGCGCCGGCACCCAAGCCACGCGACGCATCCCTGAGGAAGGTTTCGCCAGAGGAGCCGGCTTTCAGTGGCTTCGTGTTCAAGATCCAGGCCAATATGGATCCATTGCATCGCGACCGCGTCGCCTTCCTGCGCGTGTGCTCCGGCAGCTATCAGCACGGCATCAAGGCACTCCATGTCCGCACGGGCAAGGAGATGCGGCTTGGCGATGCCTTGACGTTCATGGCGTCCGAGCGTGAGTTGGCCGAGCACGCCTACCCGGGCGACGTCATTGGCATTCATAACCACGGCACGATCGCCATCGCCGACACGTTCACCGTCGGCGATCCGTTGCAGTTCACCGGCATACCGAGCTTTGCCCCCGAGCTGTTCCGGCGCATCCGCCTGCGGGACCCGTTGCGTCTCAAGCATTTGCAAAAGGGTCTGACCCAGTTGTCTGAAGAGGGAGCCACGCAGTTTTTCCGGCCACTGTTGTCCAACGACCTGATCCTCGGGGCAATCGGAACCCTGCAGTTCGAGGTGGTGGCCTATCGGTTAAAGGACGAGTACGGCGTGGAAGCGAGTTTCGAACCGGTCCAGATCCACACTGCGCGCTGGATCCAGGCTGAGAGCGATTCCGATCTCGAAGAGTTCCGTGAGAAGGCGGCAACCCATCTTGCGCTCGATGCTTCCGGAGCCCTGGTCTACCTGGCACCCAGTCGCGTCAACCTGCAGATGGCGCAGGAACGTGCACCGAAGATTTGCTTCACAGCCACACGCGAGCACTCCCAAGCCGTGGGTCGCGCGGACTAGGGGTTGTCCGTGTAAAAATGGTTCTTTGCGGATTACCGTGGAGCCTCGGCTGACCAACGGTGCCCTTGAGGCCTGATTTCCTAGATTCGAGGATGCAGCCATGCTGGACCGGAAGACGATCGAAAAGCTGGATGGCCGGGAAGGCTATCGGGTAGAGCGCGTGGCGTGGCCTGAGGATGACAGCCGGACCGTCACGATCTACCTCAAGCCATCGGCGCGGACGATGTACTGCGAGCACTGCGACACTCCCAAGCCGTGGGTCGCGTGCAGCGCAGGGGAAACCATCACGTTCATGAACCCCTCACCTCCGGTCGAATCGGCAATTGATCGGCGCGGACGTCGACCGCGTGCTCGATAGGCATTGATGCCGGACGTCTAACCCCCACGCTCCCGCATCACCTCGCGCACGATGAACAGCGACGCGATCGAGCACGCTTCAGAGCAGTCCTCGCGCAGGGCCAATTCGTGGAGGCGATCGAGCTGCCAAGGGACCACCTCGAGCTCTTCGGGTTCGTCCCCCGGCAAGCGCTCCGGGTACAGGTCCTCCGCCAGTACCAGATGGATGGCGTTGCTCATGTAGGTGGGGGCCAAGGTCAGTGGCCGCAGATAGCGCATAACCTTGGCGCCCATTCCGACCTCTTCCTTCAGCTCGCGATTGGCGGCCTCGAGAATCGACTCGCCGGGGTCCATACGTCCCTTGGGCAGGCCAAGTTCGTATCGATGGGTGCCCACCGCGTACTCGCGAATCAAAAGTACCGTGTGCGGATCGGGCATCGCGGCGATGATGACGCTTCCAGGTGAGCGGGTGTGGAGCCGCTCGTAGAGCCGTCGCTCCCCGTTCGCGAATTCGAGATGCACCTGTTCCAGGCAATACGGGCCGAGCTCGGTCGCATCAGCCCGATGGATGACCGGTAGGCGCAGGATCGTGTTGAGGCGGGACATCAGCCGTCTTCCGATTGCACCGCGCCCGGCGGTTCTGCTTCGGCAATCGCGACGCCGCTGCTGAGGAACATGCGGGCAGCAGCGGCCGCATTCTCCAAGGCCAAGCGGGTGACCTTGGTCGGATCGAGGATGCCGAACGCGACCATGTCGCCGTATTCGCCGGTCTGGGCGTTGTAGCCGAAATTGCCGCTGCCTTCCTTGACTTTGTTGACCACGACCGATGGCTCTTCACCGGCGTTGGCGACGATCTCGCGCAGCGGTGCTTCCATCGCGCGCAGGGCGATCTGGATGCCGTGGTTCTGGTCTTCGTTGGCGCCCTTCAGGCCTGCAATCGCGGCCTTGGCGCGCAGCAGCGCGACGCCGCCGCCCGGGACGATGCCTTCTTCCACCGCCGCACGCGTGGCGTGCAGGGCGTCTTCGACGCGGGCCTTCTTTGCCTTCATCTCGATCTCGGTCGACGCACCGACCTTGATCACCGCCACGCCGCCGGCCAGCTTGGCAACGCGCTCCTGCAGCTTCTCGCGGTCGTAATCCGACGAGGTGTCTTCGATCTGGGTCTTGATCTGGGTGACACGCGATTCGATGTTGGCCTTCTCGCCGGCGCCATCGATGATCGTGGTGTTTTCCTTGGAGACCTGCACCTTCTTGGCGCGGCCCAGGTCCTTGATCGTCGCCTTTTCGAGCGACAGACCGATTTCCTCGGAGATCACGGTGCCGCCGGTCAGCACGGCCATGTCTTCCAGCATCGCCTTGCGACGGTCGCCGAAGCCCGGTGCCTTGACGGCCACGACCTTGACGATGCCACGGATGGTGTTGACCACCAGAGTCGCCAGCGCTTCGCCTTCGATGTCTTCGGCGATGATCAGCAGCGGCTTGCCGGACTTGGCCACGCCTTCCAGCACGGGCAGCAGGTCGCGCACGTTGGAGATCTTCTTGTCGTGCAGCAGCACGTACGGATCGTCCAGGTCAGCGGTCTGCGACTGCTGGTTGTTGATGAAGTACGGGGACAGGTAGCCGCGGTCGAACTGCATGCCTTCGACGACGTCCAGCTCGTTTTCCAGGCCCGAGCCTTCTTCAACGGTGATCACGCCTTCCTTGGTCACGCGGCGCATCGCTTCGGCGATGATGTTGCCGATCGATTCGTCGGAGTTGGCCGAGATCGTACCGACCTGGGCGATCGCCTTGTCGTCGGTGGTCGGCTTGGAGATGTTCTTCAGCTCGGCGACGGCGGCGATCACGGCCTTGTCGATACCGCGCTTGAGGTCCATCGGGTTCATGCCGGCAGCAACGGCCTTGGCGCCTTCGCGGATCAGGGCCTGGGCCAGCACGGTGGCGGTGGTGGTGCCGTCGCCGGCGTCATCGTTGGTGCGGGAAGCAACTTCCTTCACCATCTGCGCGCCCATGTTCTCGAACTTGTCAGCCAGTTCGATTTCCTTGGCGACAGACACGCCGTCCTTGGTGATGGTCGGGGCGCCGAAGCTCTTTTCGAGCACGACGTTGCGGCCCTTCGGGCCCAGGGTGGCCTTGACGGCATTGGCGAGAATGTTGACGCCGCGCAGCAGGCGCAGCCGCGCATCATTATCGAAAAGGATCTCTCTGTGCGTCATGACCGTTCCTCCGCAATAAAAACGCATGCCGGAGGGGAGCCGCCAGAACCCCCGGCATACGCCGACTCCGGCAGCAACACTTTCGTTCCGTCCACCGCCTTCATCGAAAGCCGAACCCGACCCTGCATGTCCACTTCCAGGACCTTGACCTTCACCACATCCCCTTCCGACAGAACGGAATTCGGGTTTTCCACTCGCTCGTCAGAAATCTGCGAGACGTGCACCAGTCCGACCTTGCCCGGCGCGATGGTGACGAACGCGCCGAAGTCAAGCACCTTTGCCACCTTACCTTCGTAGACCCGACCCGGTTCGATTTCGGCCGTGATCTGTTCGATACGCCTGCGCGCCGTGTCGGCGGCTCCGCCGCTGGTCGAAGCGATCACGATCGTGCCGTCGTCCCGGATATCGATCTGCGTGCCAGTTTCCTTGGTGAGCGCCTGGATGGTGGCCCCGCCCTTGCCGATCACCTCGCGGATCTTGTCCGGATGGATCTTGATCGTCAGCAGGCGCGGTGCGAACTCCGACATCTGCTCGCGCGGGGCCTGGATGGCCTTGGCCATCTCCCGAAGGATGTGCAGTCGCCCTTCTCGCGCCTGCGCCAATGCCACCTCCATGATCTCGGCGGTCACGCCGTCGATCTTGATGTCCATCTGCAGGGCCGAGATACCGTCGATAGTGCCGGCGACCTTGAAATCCATATCGCCCAGGTGGTCCTCGTCACCCAGGATGTCGGACAGCACCGCGAACCGATCGCCTTCCTTGACCAGGCCCATGGCGATGCCTGTCACAGGCCCCTTGACCGGAACGCCCGCAGCCATCAGGGCCAGCGAGCTGCCGCACACTGAAGCCATCGAGGAAGAACCATTGGACTCGGTGATCTCCGACACTATTCGAATGGTGTAAGGGAATGCTTCCATCGACGGCATGATCGCGGCGACGCCACGCTTGGCCAGACGGCCGTGGCCGATTTCGCGTCGCTTTGGGCCGATCATCGGACCCGTCTCGCCGACGCAGTAAGGCGGGAAGTTGTAGTGGAAAAGGAAGTGTTCCTTGTACTCGCCGGTGACGGCATCGATGACCTGGCCGTCACGCGTAGTGCCGAGCGTGGTGGTCACGATGGCTTGGGTTTCGCCGCGTGTGAACACCGCCGAGCCATGAGTGCGCGGCAGCACGCCGAGTTGGATCGAGATCGGACGTACGTCTTCGAGACCGCGACCGTCCAGCCGACGCCGATCCTGCAGCACCATGCGGCGCACAGCGGTGTACTCGAGGTCGTCCAGCTCCGCGCGGACTTGGGCGACCTCCCAACCCGTTGCCGAGGTCGTCGGTGCAGCTAGCGCAATCAACACTTCATTTCTGATCGCCTGCACTCGTTTCTTGCGTGCGATCCGGTCGGTGATCAGCAAGGCGCTGTTGAGGTTGTTTCCAATCTGTGTGCGCACCGTATCGGCCAGGGCCAGGTCGCGTGGTGGATGGCTCCACTCCCACTTGGTCACCTTCGCTTCTTGGGCGAGTTCCTCGATCGCTTCGATCACGGGCTGCATGGCGTGGTGGCCAAGCGACACCGCCGCCAGCATGATCTCCTCCGAGAGCACGTTGGCTTCGGACTCGACCATCAACACGCCGTGCCGGGTGCCGGCGACGACCAGATTGAGGTCGGAGGCCTTGAGCTCTTCGGTGGTCGGGTTGACCAGAAAACTGTCGCCGTGGCGGCCGATGCGGACCGCTCCAATCGGCCCCTTGAACGGCAACCCCGACAAGCGCAGCGCGGCGGAGGCGCCGACCATGGCTGGAATATCGGGATCGATCAACGGATCGACGGACAGCACGGTCGCAATGACCTGGACCTCGTGGCGGAACTGATCGGGAAACAGTGGTCTTACCGGCCGGTCGATCAGGCGCGAGGTCAGGATTTCCTTTTCGGTCGGGCGACCCTCGCGCTTGAAGAAACCACCGGGGATACGACCGCCTGCGTAGAAGCGCTCCCGGTACTCGACGGTGAGCGGGAAGAAGTCGAGTCCATCTTTCGCGCGCTTGCTGCCGACCGCGGTTACCAGCACCACCGTATCGCCCATGCGGACTATGACCGCGCCGGACGCCTGCTTGGCGATCTCGCCGGTTTCGAGGGTGAGTTCATGCGCCCCGAAGGCGCAGCGCTTCACGACCGGTAATTTAGCCGGTGCATTCGTCATCAGATTCATTATGTTTTCCTTTCATCAACAAGGATATGCCGACCACCGCAGAGGCGGCCCAATGGGTGCCGCGCGGACTCAGCGACCGGCGTTTCGGCGCATGTTGTGCTGTTTCGCCTCGGCCAGTTCCTCGGTGCACTCCAGGCAAAAAGGCGCGGCGGGATCGGCCATCAAACGGCCATGCCCGATTTCGAGTTCACATCGGCAGCAAATGCCGTAGCGCCCCGATTCGTAGCGATCCAGCGCCGCCTTGATCCGATCCAACTGGATCATCAGGCGACTGCTGCCCGCCTTGGCCATGTGCTGCTGGGAGATGGCGTCGATCCTGCTGACGCGGCCTTGCGTGGTCTGATCGAGGGCGACGGGTTGGCCCGCGTCTTCCAAACCGGCGAGGGTGATGCGAATGTCCCGCTGCTCCTCTACGAGCATGCTGAAGAATTCGTCCAGACTTTGAACGTGTACGGACATGGTGACTCCTCATCTTGGTAGGCGGTATGCCGGGAGCGGCATCCGGAAGCGGGCATTGCGCCCGCGGCCAAGAAGTGAGCGTTAGATTGGAGTGGTCATGAGAGAGCCTCGTCTTGACCCTCTGAACCGCACCCCATTGTGCGGAAACCACATCACCTAGTAGAGCTTGAGGCCATCCTCAAGATCGACGAGACAGGCGGAGGGGTGTTGTATCGTGAATTTCACTAAATCATAGCATGTCAAGTCCCCCGTCAAACGACGGGGGATTACCTCGGGCCTTCTGGGCGCTGATAGCCGCCACGAACCCCATCCTTGGACAGCACCCACTGCCACAGTTGCAGGTCGCGGGCGCGGAATGCACCGGCGCAGGACAACAGGTAGTAGCGCCACATCCGATGGAACCGTTGCCCCAGTTCGTCCTCGAAATGAGGCCATGCCTGCTCGAAGTTGGCATGCCACGCCATCAATGTGTTGTCGTAGTCGGCGCCGAAGTTGTGCAGATCCTCGACGACGAAGAGCTCGTCGCAAGCATCACCGATCTGGCCAATCGACGGCAACTCGCCGTTCGGGAAAATGTAGCGATCGATCCACGGGTCGGTAGTGGACTTGCGCCGGTTCTTGCCGATGGTGTGAAGCAGGAACAGGCCGTCATCGGCCAGGCAGCGATGAGCTACTTCCATGTAGCTGCGATGGTTCTTGCGACCCACATGCTCGAACATGCCGACGCTGGCGATGCGATCGAAGCGCTCGTTGATGGAGCGGTAGTCCTGCAGCCGGAACTCCAGTGGCAGGTCGGCATAACGCTCCGTCGCCCATGCGGTCTGCTCCTTCGAAACCGTCACCCCCACGCACTCAACGCCGTAGTGCTCGGCGGCGTACGCCATGAAGCTGCCCCAGCCACAACCGATGTCGAGCACCCGCATGCCGGGCTCCAGGCGCAACTTGTGGCAGATCATGTCGAGCTTGGCTTCCTGCGCCTCCGCCAGGTTCTTCGCATCGGCCCAGTAGCCGCAGGTGTAGGTCATGCGCGGGTCCAGCATTGCCGTGTAGAAATCATTCCCGAGGTCGTAATGGGCCTCGCCGACTTCCCAGGCCTGTCGCGATGTCTGCCGATTCAGCAGCTTGGCCCGTAGCGAATGAAACATGAGCCGCAACGGTTTGACGTGGCGATCGAGCCGCGCACGCAGGATGCGATCGAACAGTTCGTCCAGCCGATCGCACTCCCATGCGCCGTTCATGTAACTTTCCCCAAGGCCGAGATTGCCCTGTGCAAATACGCGCTCCGGGACGCCATCGACCAGCAACCGGATATCCCATGGGCGATCACCGCCCAGTCGAACATCAGCGATCTCCAGCAGTTCGTCCATCATTCGATGGAGGTGGTTTCGATTGATTGTTTCAGTGGATTTATGCTTGGTTGATGCTTCGGTCATTTGACTTACTGCCGGTGGTTGGCGTCAACGGAGAAGGAGCACCGGGACGCGGCAGGTGCGCAGCATCGTGGTGGTGGTGCTGCCGACAATCAGCTGGCGGATACGCGAGTGGCCATAGGCCCCCATGACCAGCAGATCCACATGCTCGTCACGGATGTAATGGCCGATCACCTCTTCCGCTTCGCCCGGTCGCACCGCGCCGGCCGCAGACAATCCGGCCGCGGCCAGCGTGTCCAGCGCCCAGCGCAATGCGGCTTCGTTTGTGGCATTGGTCGCTCCGACGGTGAGCACACGGATATCGAGTCCACTGAACAACGGGCTGGCCGCCACCATTTCCACGCCCTTGCGGGTCGTGGCGCTCCCATCGAACGCGATCAGCACGCGTTCGATTTCCGTGTAGCTGCGCGACGCCACCAGCAATGGGCGATGGACTGCACGTACCACGCGTTCCAGTTGGCTGCCCAGGTGTCCCTTGGCGAAATCCGCATGCTCGCCACGCTTGCCAAGGACAAACAGGCGTGCATCGCCTTCCAACTCGATGAGGGTGTCCACCAAGGACCCATGCCGCATCCGCGTCTCCGCCTCGATGCCATGGAAAGCGGCCGCAATCCCCTTGGCCTGTTGCAGCACTAGGCGGCCTCGTTCTTGGCCCAGCTTGCTGCGGGTCTCGTCCAGCAAGGCGAGCCCTTCCAGCAACCTGGGCTGGGCATCCGCTCCGAGGTTCCCACTGAAGTCCGCGGTACTGGCCGCTTCCGGATGGCGGTCAAGCACATGAAGGTATTCCAGCGGGGCTTCCAGTCTGTGCGCTGCCCAAGCGGCGTAATGCGCCACGCTCTCGCTGTAAGCGGATGCGTCGGTGGCGGCCAATACACTGCCGCTGTGATCTATATGGGAGTGTCCAATCTTGTCTGTCATGGTTGCTTCCTCAGTGGCCCATCAGCCGCTCGACGGCGTCGGGCTTGTCGTGGACGCCCAAGCGATCCACCAGCGTCGCACTGGCTTCGTTCATTCCTAGGATTTCGACCTCAGTACCTTCACGCCTGAACTTCACCACAACCGTGTCCAGTGCGCCCACCGCGCTGAGATCCCAGAAGTGGGCACGGCCCACGTCAATTTGAACGCGCTCCAAAGCCTCGCGGAAATCGAAGCTAGCAATGAACTGGTCAGCCGAGGCAAAGAAAACCTGCCCGGTCACGGTGTAGCACCGCAGACGCCCACCTTCTTCAGAAGTGGAGCCGATATGAAGCACCTGGCCTACCTTGCGAGCAAAGAACAGCCCCGAGAGCAGTACGCCGATCAAAACGCCCTTTGCCAGATCATGGGTGGACACCGTCACGATAACTGTGGCGATCATCACCACACTAGAAGTCTTGGGATTTGCCTTAAGTGCCGCCAGTGAACCCCAGTTGAAAGTGCCAATGGAGACCATGATCATTACAGCGACCAGCGCCGCCATGGGAATCAGCTTTACCCAAGGGCCTGCAAATACCACCATCAACAATAGGAATACGCCCGCGGCCAGTGATGAGAGGCGACCACGACCGCCGGACTTAACGTTGATGACAGACTGGCCAATCATGGCGCAACCGGCCATGCCGCCAACAAAGCCGGATGCGATGTTGGCTATGCCCTGACCGACCGCTTCGCGGTTTTTGTTGCTCGGCGTATCGGTCAGATCATCGACGATCTTTGCAGTCATCATCGATTCCAGCAGGCCCACGACCGCCAATGTGGCGGAAACCGGGAAAATGATCTTCAGTGTCTCTAGATTCAAGGGAACATCAGGCAACAAGAACACCGGCAAGCTGTCGGGTAGTTCGCCCATGTCCCCCACGGTGCGGATATCAAGCTTGAGCAGGAGCGCGACTATCGTCAGGACCACGATGGCCACCAGCGGCGAGGGAATGACCTTGGTCACGCGTGGCAACAGATAGATGATGGCCAACCCTGCGGCGACCATCGCATAAACGGTCCAAGGGACGTTGGTTAGCTCGGGGAGCTGCGCCAGGAAAATCAGGATCGCCAGCGCATTGACAAAACCGGTGATGACCGAGCGCGAGACGAAACGCATCAACGCCCCGAGCCTAAACGTGCCAGCCAAGATCTGCAGCATCCCGGTTAGGAGCGTCGCTGCCAACAAATACTGCAGTCCGTGCTCCTTCACCAAGCCAACCATCAGCAGCGCCATGGCCCCGGTAGCTGCCGAGATCATTCCCGGACGACCGCCGGTAAAGGCGATAACCACTGCAATGCAGAATGAGGCGTAGAGGCCCACCTGGGGATCAAGCCCGGCAATAATTGAGAACGCAATGGCCTCAGGAATTAGAGCGAGCGCAACAACTATGCCGGCAAGCAAGTCGCCACGAATATTGCCGAGCCAGTCCTGGCGCAGTCGAGTAAGCGTAGTCAAAACAGAATATCCCTAGTCCCGACTGGTCGTCGGGCCAACAGTGTGATTTACGAAATAACAACCCTAAGCCCGCTTGCGGGCTTGATCCGATGACAGGATTTAGGGCGGCGTAATCACTATGGGCACTGGCTCGGGAGTAGAGTTGGGTCCGCTGTTGTTTGCGGCCGCTGGCTGGAGAGCCTAGCACAATCTGCATAGTTGCGTCGAATGATGGACGATTGGCCGGCCACCTTTGAAACGTGCGTGTTCTGGGCCAGGTGACTATCCTCGATCAGTACATTGATGCCGCCACCCGCGAGAACACTGTGCGCAGCTACGCTTCGGCGTTACGGCACTTTGAGGTCGAGTGGCAAGGACACCTTCCGGCCACCCCAGACAGTGTGGCGCGGTACTTGGCCACCTACGCGCAGACCCTGGCCACCAGCACGCTGCGGCATCGCCTGGCGGCGATCGCTTTTTGGCATCGGGATCACGGATTTGTGGATCCCACCCGCTCGCCACTGGTGCGCAAGGTACTTAAAGGGATTCAGACCCTCCACCCGACCCGGGTCAAGCAGGCTGCGCCACTGCAGATCCGGCGGCTGGTCGAGCTCGATGACTGGCTGGCCGCAGCGATTGCTGCGGCCCATGCCCGGGGCGACGGGGCGGCGGCGCTTCGCCATCAGCGGGATCGCGCGTTGGTGCTGCTCGGATTCTGGCGTGGCTTCCGTGGCGATGAACTGCTGCGTCTGGAAGTGGCCCATCTCACGCTGGTGCCGGGACAGGGGATGACCTGCTTCCTGCCGCGCAGCAAGGGCGATCGCCAAGCGGCCGGCGTTACCCATAAGGTGCCGGCGTTGTCGCGGCTGTGTCCGGTAGAGGCGACCCAAGTGTGGCTGCAGGCGGCAAACGTGCAAGACGGGCCGGTGTTTCGGGCAATCAACCAGTGGGGCCACGTAAGTGCCGAAGGGCTCCATCCCAACAGTTTGGTGCGCCTGCTGCGCTAGTTGCTGGCCAGTGCCGGCTTTGCCGATGCGGGGCTCCACAGCAGCCATTCGCTGCGCCGCGGCTTTGCTAGTTGGGCCAACGATCAGGGCTGGGACATGAAGGCGTTGATGGAGTACGTGGGCTGGCGCGATGTTCAGTCGGCCATGCGTTACCTGGACGGGCGTGACCCGTTCGCCCGGGATCGCATTGAAGCGAGCCTGCCCAGCCCAACCGCGCCAGCTCCGGCGATGGCGCTGCCGGCGCCCGAGGTCAAATCTGCCCTGCAGCTGCTCCTACGCATGGTGCTGACCCCGTTTGCCCGCGCCGGCCGCGGCGCGGCCAAGGCCCGGGGCAGAATCGAAGAGATCTGCTTGGCCCCGTTCCAAGCGGTGCGGCTGAACACCGCCAGCAGCGAGTACCGGTTGACTGTTCCCACCGATCCCGACCGGGATCTGGATGAAATCCTGGCCACGTTGCTCGATGACATGCACCGCATGGCCGATACGCACCAGTGTTTCCTGGAAGCGTCTCTCAGTACAGACGACGGCCGCCACTGGGATTGACCCCCCTCATAACCTCCGGATCCAATGGCTACCCTTCACGAGACCGCCTACCCGCGACTGAAGCCTGATCCTACCGCCAAGGAACTGGAGGAGATCTACACCCCGAGCGCCGCTGAGATTGCATTTGCCAAGCAGCTGACCACCCAGCCGGGTCCGCAGCTGGCGGTACTGATCCATCTAAAGCTCTTCCAACGCTTAGGCTACTTCACGCTGTTGGCGGAGGTACCTGAGCGGATCCGGCAGCACATCGCCAAGGCCGCCCGTCTCGGGCGTGTGCTGGCCTCTGACCAGCTCGATCGCTATGACAGCTCTGGCAGCAAACGCCGGCACATGCCGCAGCTTCGGCAGTTCATTGGGGTACGCCCGTTGGACAAATCTGGGTTGTCTTGGCTGGACACAGTGGCCACCGCCGCAGCCCAGACCAAGCACACCATCCCGGACATCGTGAACGTCCTGCTCGAAGAGCTGGTGCACCATCGCTACGAGCTACCAGTCTTCCGGACCCTTGAGATGGCCGCTATCGGGGCGCGCGAACGGGTCAACCTGGGCTACTACCGCAGTATCAGCCACGCACTGACGCCTGCCACGCGCACGCTGATTGATGAGCTACTGCGCGCACCGGAAGGATCCAAATTTACCGGCTGGCATTCGCTCAAGCGCGAGCCTGGCCGGCCGACCAACAAAGAGGTCCGGTTCTATCTGCAGCACATCCGTATGCTGCAGCAGTTGGCGGAGCAACTGCCTCCAATCGATGTACCGGTCCCCAAGCTCAAGCAATTCCGTGCAATGGCCCGGGCGTATGACGCCAGCGAGTTGGCCGAATTGGGTGAGGACAAGCGCTATGCGCTGGCCACCATCTTCATCCGCGCCCAGCATGCCAAGACATTAGACGATGCGGCAGAGTTGTTCATCAAGCAGGTGCGCGGGCTGGAGAACACCGCGCAGCAGAAGCTGCTGGCCTATCAGCTCGAACATGCCAAACGCGCCGACTTCCTCATCGGCCAGCTCAAGGAGATCCTGCAGGCCTACCAGCTCGACGGCAGCGATAGCCAGCGCGTGGACGCGATCGACAATAGTCTGGAAGCGGAAGTGTCCACCTTGCTGGCCGAATGCGAAGAACATATGGCCTACGCAGGGAAAAACTACCTGCCTTTCATGCTGCAACCTTACGGCGCGGTCAGGCCGCTGCTGTTCAATGGGCTGGAGCTCATGAACTTGCGGGCGACCAGCCACGATGCCGGCATGGAGCCCTTGATCGCAGCCGTGCTCTCGCTGCGTAACCAACGCCGTGAGCTGATCGAGGTCGCTTTCCTCGGTTTGGACCCGGAAAAGGACTTCGACTGGATGTCCAAGCTCTGGCGTCAGCACGTGTTCGGCAAACGGGCCAGCGCGGCAGGAGCTGGCTGGATGCACCGTAAGTACTTCGAGCTGGCCGTGCTGGTGCAGGTCAAGGACGAACTGAAGTCCGGCGATCTCTTCATTCCCAGCAGCGAGCGCTTTGACGATTACCGCGAGCAGCTGGTCGATGAGGCCACCTTGGCCCAGGAACTGGAAGCCTATGGCCAGGTGTCAGGCCTGCCCACCGACGCCGAGTCTTTCGTGGCGGGGTTGCGCGCACAATTGACGGCTTTGGCCGATGAGGTCGACGCGCGTTTCCCGGAGAACGTTCATGCGGACATCCTGGATGGGCGCCTGGTGCTGCGGAAGGGGCAACGGGCCGAAGTCTCCAGCGCGATTACCACCGTGGATCGCCTCATCGCCGAACGACTCCCAGAGTCCAGCATCGTAGATGTCCTGATCGATGCCAGCCAATGGCTGGACCTGCACCGTTTTTTCCGCCCGATCGCCGGGACCGAGAGCCAAGTCGAAGATCTGCCCCGACGCGTGATCACCACGCTATTTTGCTATGGCTGCAACCTGGGGCCGACGCAGACGGCGCGGTCGATCAAGGGCTTCAGCCGGCGCCAGGTCGCTTGGCTCAACCTGAAATACGTGACCGAGGATGTGCTTGAGAAGGCCATCGTAGAGGTCATCAATACCTACAACAAATTTGACCTGCCTGGCTATTGGGGCAGCGGTAAGAGCGCGTCAGCAGATGGCACCAAGTGGAGCGTCTACGAAGACAACCTGCTGTCGGAGTACCACATCCGGTACGGCGGCTATGGCGGCATCGGCTACTACCATGTGTCCGACAAATACGTGGCGCTGTTCAGCCACTTCATTCCCTGTGGCGTGCACGAGGGCATCTACATCCTGGACGGCCTGTTGGCCAACACTTCCGACATCCAGCCTGAGATCGTCCATGGCGACACGCAGGCCCAAAGCTATCCGGTCTTCGGCTTGGCCCACATGCTGGGCATCCAGCTGATGCCCAGAATCCGAAACATCAAGGACCTGACATTCTTCCGGCCCGAACCGGGCAGGGCCTATAAAAACATCCAGGCACTGTTCGGGGACAGCATCGACTGGCAACTGATCGCCACCCATCTTCACGACATGCTGCGGGTGGTGATCTCAATCCGATTGGGCAAGATCACCGCGTCCTCGATCCTGCGCCGGCTGGGCACCTACAGCCGGAAGAACAAGCTGTACTTCGCATTCCGGGAACTTGGCAAGGCCGTCCGAACGCTGTTCTTGCTTCGCTACATTGATGACAACGAGATCCGCAAAACGATCAATGCCGCGACCAACAAGAGCGAGGAATACAACGGCTTCGTGAAGTGGGTCTTCTTTGGCAGCCAAGGGATCATCGCTGAGAACGTCCAACACGAGCAGCGCAAGATCATCAAGTACAGCCAGCTGGTGGCCAACATGATCATCCTCCACAACGTGGAGGGTATGAGCCGGACGTTGGCTGAGATGCGGAAGGAGGGGATCGAACTGACGCCCGAGATCCTGGCCGGTCTGTCGCCTTATCGGACCAGCCACATCAATCGCTTCGGCGATTACCACCTGGATCTTGAAAGGGAAGTGGCGCCGCTGAGCTACACAGCCAAGGTGCTTGAACAGACCCCATAGATGGGGAGAACCTGCCCGAGAGACGAGCAATCAACCTTGAAATTCAGTCGCTTAGGCAGCTTTTGGCCCTGTACGTAATGATTCCCTGCCGACCATCTACCGGCGCGGCCAGGCCCTTGGAGAGGCAGCACATCACGGTGTCCACATGCTGGGTGATCGCTTTTACGTCGCACCCCAGGTAGGTGGCGGCATTGAACACGCGTGCGCCGTCCAGATGGATGGGAACGCCGTGTTGCCGGGCGATGGCGGAGGTGGCCTCCATGGTTGCCAGCGGGATGACGCGGCCGTTGCCGTGCGCGTTCTCCAGGCAGATGAGTCCGGTGCGGGGGATGTGGATGTCCTCCCCCACCCGGATGCGGGCCGCGATCTCGCGGGGCTCCAACAGGCCCCGGTTGCTGGCGATGGTACGCAGCTGGACGCCACTGATCACCGCCGCAGCACCGTTTTCGTGCCAGACCAGATGCGAGTCGTCGCCCGCGATGACTTCGTCGCCACGGCGGCAATGGGTGAACACCGCGAGCTGGTTGCCGAATACTCCCGTCGGAACGAACAGGGCGTCGTCCTTGCCCAGCATGTCGGCGGCGAGGCGCTCAAGCTGGGTGACGGTGGGGTCGTCCTGGTAGACGTCATCCCCCACTTCCGCGGTGGCCATGGCCTGGCGCATCGCGGGGGTGGGTTGGGTGACGGTGTCGCTGCGCAGATCAATCCACTGCATTTCCGAACTCGCTGAACGGGGTGGCAAGCCCGCGAGTCAGGGTGACGCGGGGATCTTGATGGACTTTATGTTAACGAATTCCTTGAGGCCTTCCGGGCCGTTCTCGCGGCCAATACAGTGAGCCGAGGTGGCTTCGCGTCTACTGGGTGTAATACAGGCACCCTGCCACGGCGGACGGTCCATGATCGGCGCCGATCCGCGAGGTTATCAATGCCTTCACCTCGATGCCATCCCCTTCGGCTTCCGGCGTTGACTCCACAATGCGCATCCCTGCAGGACCGCCCTGCCCCGTCTCCGGTTCAATGCCCATGGACTTGGCAAGGTCTGCGCCGATGGCTGGGTCATCGAAGGTGGCGACTACGGAACTGCGCGACAGTATCAAGCGCCTGGTCGGATGGCCGAAAATGAGCACGGGTTCGCTGAGCTGCATTTCCGCCAGGACACCGGCAATGTTGCCCAGCGCCATGCCGTATTCCCCCGCTTCGCGGGCGACCGGTTGCCAGCCTGCCGAGGGCTCGCGGCTGGATGCGACGTCGCGTAGCTCATAGGCCAATGTGCGGAACGCTGGGCGGTCGGCCTTGCAGGTCGCGAGGGCTATGGCGCGGTCGATTTGTTCCTGATTGGGGGCGGGGTTCCGGGCTGGTTCTGCCGCTGACGCCATGGGTGCCAAGGCTAGTGCCATTCCAATGAGACCGAGGGACTTACACCATTCGCTTGCGATCAATTTGTACTGCTCTCTTTCTTTATGAACGCCCTTGCGTGACGTCTCCTGGGGCAGCCACGCATAGCGTGGCACTACGCTTCTTCGTGGACCGGTCAATGCGCGCGGTGCACGCGATTGTAAGCGCTTCTGGCACCGTGCCGAATGCGTTACTTCAAGTGAGGGCAAGACTCACCCCGCATCCCGCCCGCGCTCGCTGCGGGGTAGCGCTACCGCCACCCCGCGCTCGAGCGGTCAACTGTCAAGCGGCAGCCGGAATCTTGATCGACTTGACGTTGACGAACTCCTTCAACCCTTCCGGGCCATGCTCGCGGCCGTAGCCGGACGCCTTCACCCCACCGAAGGGGAGCGCCGGGGAGGCAACGTCAAAGGTGTTGATGAAAATCATCCCGGTATCGAAGTACTTGGTGGCCAGCTCGCGGGCGCGCTTCACGTCGCGACTGAAAATGCCGCCGCCCAGGCCATAGCGGCTGTCATTGGCAATGCGCAGCGCATCTTCATCGTCCTTGGCGCGGATGATGGCCGCCGCAGGGCCGAACAGCTCATCGTCATAGGCCACCTGCCCCGGTGCCACGTCGGCCAGTACGGTGGCCGGATAGAACCACCCGGTGCGGTCTGGCACTTCACCGCCCACCAGCAGGCGGGCGCCTTGCGAGACACTCTTTGTGACCTGCTCGTGCAGCTTGTCGCGCTGCGCCTCGGAGACCAGCGGACCCAGCTGCGTGTCGGCGGCGTTCGGGTCGCCCATCTTGATCGCCTCGAACTTGCTGGCGTAGGCACTGACGAAGGCATCGTAGTTCTTCTGCGTCACGATGAAGCGCTTGGCATTGACGCAAGTCTGCCCGTTGTTGAACAGGCGTCCTTTGACGCAGGTGTCGACCGCCAGCTCAAGGTCGGCATCGTCAAGGACGAGGTAGGCGTCGTTGGAGCCCAGCTCCAGCACGGTCTTCTTGAGTGCTGCGCCCGCCTTGGCTGCCACGGTGCGTCCAGCAGCCTCGCTGCCGGTCAAGGTCACAGCGCGAACCAGATCGTTCTCGACGATGGCGTTTGATTGGTCATGGCTGATCAACAGTACGCCGAACAGGCCCTTGGGGAGGCCGGCACTTTCGTAGATATCACGGAGCAGCAGTCCGCTGCCGGTGCAGCTTTCGGCGTGCTTGAGCAGGACGCCATTGCCGGCCATCAGGCTGGCGATGGAGTAACGGATGGCCTGGTAGGCCGGGAAATTCCAGGGCTGGATGCCGTACACCACACCGATTGGCGAATGGGTCACGATGCCGGTGGCGCCTTCGACATCGCGCTCTTCGTCCGCCAACGCTTCCGGGCCCTGCTTGGCGGTGTAGTCACAGATGGCGGCACATAGTTCCACTTCCGTGCGGCTGTCTTCAATGAGCTTGCCCACCTCGCGGGTCATGAGCTGGGCGAATTCTTCCTTGCGATCGCGAAGTGCTTTGGCGATGGCGGCTACCACTCCCGCGCGGTCTTCCAGAGAGCGCAGGCGCCATTCCAGATAGGCGGTGTGGCTGGATTGGACTACGGCGGCAGCTTCGTCGTCTGACATGTACCAATAGGTGGCAATCACCTCTTCGGTCAGTGGATTGATCGTGGTGAGCTGCTTCTGGGTCATGGAGAGCCTGCACTTCATGGGGGAAGAAAGGGACGGAAGAGCGTTGCACCGTCACGGTTTCCATGTAGTGAAGTCTTGAGCGGCGTGCATCACGTGGGATTCACTGCATCAGCCACCAGCCCGCCTGCCGGCACGGGGTCTCGCCGTACGCTGGCACTGGCTAGTGGGTTGTCTAGAGCAACTTGATGGATTCCACGTAGATCACATCTTCAGAACAGCCAAAGCCTTCGATCTTTCTATCCTTGATGTCGAACCACATCATTTCGTCGATTCGGGGCCGGAACTGAAGTGAGCCGGTGATGACAACCCGCTTCGTATCCCAGCGCCTGCTGTTCTTCAATACGCTGGCAGGAAGTGCCAAGTCATAGCACTTGCCATCATCCGATGTGACGTAGCCCAGGCCATGTCCGCCGGAATGGATTTCAATCACGCCCTTGACCTCCATCAACGCTTCCGTTGGGGCATCGGCTTGCTTTACAGCGGCGCTCTGGCAACCTGCGGCTGCACTGGCCATCAATGTTGCCATCAGCAACTTTCGGAAGAGCATGGAACCCCCTTTACGGCTGTAGAACCGCAGCTACGGTTTCAGCTGTCAATTTGCTTGATCATGCTCTGTTCCACCATCGGCTCAGTCCGGCAAAGGTAAGGTAGAGCAGCCAGGCAATTGGAAGTGGTACCACCAGCATCAACAGTGCATCCGCCCAGTCCGGACCTAACGCCAACATGTGTTTCACCGGGTCATCCAGCAGGGTTTCGAGCAGCACTACCGTGGCGAACAAGGAAAACATGTTGCACATGAGGAACAGCATGGTGCGGTAGAAGACACGCCAGCCTCTGCCGGGATCGTCGATGCAAGCCTCAGGCGACCTGACTCTGCTGTTTTCCACGCACACCATGCATCCGAGCAGGCCAGCTCCGAGCTGGAGGATTGCTACGCAGCCCAGAGGGGAGATTGTTGGCATGCTTTATCCAGATATGGGTGGGCGAGTTAATGCAGTCTCCAGAAAGCACGGCGGGAGAGCTTCCCGCCGTGCCAGAAGCCTCACATCAAGTGCGGGCGCTCGGTGCCAAACAGCAGCTTCTTGGCCCCGTCCCGCCACGCCTGCGGGCACGATTCGCCTCGCACCACGGCGGCCACGGTGTAGGCGTAGCCACGATTGGCAGGGCTGACGCGGCCCAATGCGTTCTCTGCCTGCTGCACGCTGGCATTGGCGCGCACGGCGTCGACAAACGCCACCACCCTGGCGGCCTCGTTGGGATCGGTGGCCAGCACCTTCTCGCGCCAGGCCGCTTCATTGCCGCCATGCCGCAGTGCCAGTGCCCACATGCTCCACACCGAATCCGGATCGATACCCTGCGCTTCCGGCAGCGCCATCGCCTGCTTCACCCAGTCGACCTGGGCGCCGTCAGAGGCTGCCACCAGGCGCACGATGCGCGGCAGCAGGTTGGCATTGGCCTCGGCCAAGCTCAGTGCGCGCTGGTACTCGCCCTGATCGAGCTGGTAGTAGGCCTCGTATGGCGTGCCGTCGGCTTCATTGCTTTCCAGGGCCAGCATGTTGGCCAGGACAGCCGACTCCCGCGCCAGCTTTGCAAGCGCACCATTGCTGGCGCCCAGCATGCGCCTCACCCGTGCCAGCTCCAGAGCAGTGAACTCCGCCGTCTGCGGCACCGATGCTGCCTGCGTCCAGACCTCGTTGGCGCCCGCCCAGTCGGTGCGTTGGGCAAGCACATAGCCCGAGGCAAGCGTGAACCACGGGTTCTCTGGCCAGCGGCGATGCCCGGCCAGGAAGGCCTCGTCCTGCTCGGGGCTGTCGTCCATGCACCGAATGGCCAGATAGGCAAAGGACGCAGAGGCAGGATCGCCAGAGGCCAGCTGCTTATGCCGTTCGCATGCAGCGCTGGAGCCTTGGCTGAGGCTGACCTGCTGCTCCATGCGCAGGGTCGCAACGTCTTCGGGGTGGCGCTTGAGTCGCTCTTCGATGATGGCCTGCAGGGTTTGCGGGTTCTCCGAGACCATGGCCAGCCACGTAGTCAGATGGCGCGACTCCGGCGCATCCCAGCGCGCATGCGCCAGAATCATCGCCTGGCGCTCGCCTTCATCGCTCACCATGCCTACCTGCCGCTGTGGCGAGGCGTCGCCCACCGCCGTCACCACCGAACGCTTGCCGCCGCTCGAATGCTTCTGGGTCTGGATGGATTCTGGCGGCTCTTTCAGCACGACGTCGGCACTGGTGGCCGCCCAGCGCTGCGCGCCCAGCGGGCGCTCGGGGTTTGCAGTTGCGCCGCCATACACGGCCGACCACTGGACCATCGGCGTCGCCCCGGCCACGTTGTAGGTGAAGTGCGAACGGCCGGTCATGCGCTCACTGTCGAAGGATTCGATCAGCTGCCCGTCTGCGGTCTGGGTGACCACCCTGTGCGCGATGCCGGGCTCCACGTCCATGCTGGTGCTCTGCAGCGGCTCCAGCGCGACGCTCTTGCCGTCGATGGTGACCTGCACCGGAATGGCCAGGCCGTTGTACAGCGACACGGTGGCGGTACCGGTCAGCATGCCGAACACCAGCACGCCCACGACGATCGCCGCCGCTGCGGTGGCGCGGGCGGCGCCGGCGGCCCAGCCATCTGCGGTCTGGAACCTGTCCCACCAGCCCAGCTTGGTCTGCAGCTTGCGCTCCTGGCCGGGGAGCAGCAGCGGGTAGCCCTTGGGGGGCTGGGACGGGGCCGGTGCAGCGGGCGCCAGCTCGGTGGAATCCAGGCGCTCCACCACGGCGTCTTCGTTGGCCAGCAGGGCTTCCAGCGTCGCCGCGCGCAGCTGTGACAGCGCGCCGCAGGTGTGGTTGACCCAGTCGCCTGCATTGCGGACCCAGTTGTCCATGTTGCCCTGCACCGGCGCGCTCAGGCCCAGCTTGCCCAGCGCCTCCACCAGCGGCTTGCCGCCGTGGGCGATCACGGTCTCATCGATCACGCAACTGCCGGCGGTGTCGTAGATGTAGACAAGGGCCTGCTGCACGCGCCCGGCGGCCACGATCAGGCGGCGCAGTTCGTTTTCGGAGACGCGCTTGTCGGCGGTCACGACTTGCAGCACGTTGACGAACAGCCCGTACCCGTCGCGCAGGTCGGCCTCGGTGTGCTCACAGAAGTGCAGCAGGGCCACCTGCCCTTCCAGCAGCGCCTCCCACCCTGCCCCGCTGCGGCTCGCGGCCAGCCGGTGCAGGGTGCGGCATTCCTGGTCGTGCTGGGTGACGGCTTGTCGCAGTGGCGCGATCTCCGCATCCAGCGTGATGATGACCGGGCCGAGGCGCGAGGTGTCCAGCACCTGGTCACGCCAATGCACGCGGTTGCCCGATGCGCGCAGATGCCCCGCGCGGGCGGCCTCCATCGTGGCGCGCTCATCCTCCAGCAGCTGCAGCTGCTGCAGTGCCTTGCCATGCGCCGGCGCGTAGAGAGTGGCGATGCGGTCGCGCAGCTGGTCGTTGTTCAGCGGCTCGGCGGGGCCGAGGAACAGCTCGGCCGGCGTGGCCACGCCACGCACGAAGGAGCGCCGCAGGTAGGTGCCCTGGTAGCGTTGCTGCAGGGCGCGGATATCGAATTCGGCATCGAGCCGGCGCAGCGATTCTTCGCCATCGGCGAATGCCGGCGGGGTTTCGCGCAGCAGGCCGTTGGAGAGCTGGTGCTTGAGCGCGTCGGCGTCGCGGAACAGCAGCATGGCCGGACGTTCGTCGATGACCGCTTCCACGTAGCGCCGCTTCAGGTTGTTCTCGCGGTCGACGTTGGCCGGGTGAGTGGACCACATTTCTGGCGCGCGTACCATTGCCTGGCGGAACACGCGGTGCTGCTCGCGCTCACGCTCGGGAAGCTGCGGCGGTTCGGCATACAGGGGGTCGGGCGACACCCGGCGCAGGTTGGCCAGCATGCGTGTCTGCACGGCGAACAGGTCGGCCACGGCATGGCCGGCGGCGAACTCGCGCGAGGCGAAGCTGAGCGTGCGGCCCCAGGCATCGTCGGCAGCGCCCAAGCGGTGCAAGGCATGCACCAGGGCATCGCTGCCGGCCAGCGAAGCGGCCACCAGGTCGGCCTGGTATTCCATCTCGCGCGACAGGGCGCGCTCGGACAGCGCGACCACGCTGAAGGCGGTATCCACCAGCGAACGGATGGCCCAGACGATCAGCGACAAGGTCCAGCCGATCCACGCGATGCGGAAGTCCAGGCGCGAAACCGTCGCCAGAATCGTGTCGAGCGCGTCGCGTCGGGCCACCAGCTGGCTGGCGATCTGGTGGGCCACGTAGACCCACCGCCCCACCGCCATCGTGCGCTGGGCGAAGTGGCCGAATTCGTGGGCCAGCACGGCCTTGAATTCGCCCAGGTTCAGCGCGTTCACCAGCGGCAGGCCGATGTCCAGGTTCTTGCGCGAGGGCAGCAGCAGGTTGACCAGTGAGAGGTCGTAGAACACGCCGGCGTTGACCCGCGGCGACAGGTACACCCGCTTCGGGCGCGGCGCGCCGGCCTCATCGGCCAGGCGGTGCAGGAAGGCGAACAGCTCGGGCTGGTCGGCCGGCTTGAGCTCCATGTCCTTGGAGGTCTGACCGCGCTTCAGGAAGACCAGCCCCTTGGCCATGAACGCGACCAGGAATACGGAGAACCCGCCGACGACGACGTTTGCAAACGTGTTGCCGCCCTCCCCGGCCAGCAGGGTGCGGAACACGCGGTAGGCGGTCCAGCCGAACCAACCCATCAGGGCGAAGTAGGCAATGGCGAACGCAAGCAGGCCGGCCACGGCCAACCATGCATGGCGGCGATAGGCGGAGCTGGGTGCGGTGAGTTGCGCAGGCACGGCCGAAGGCCCCGCCGGATAGAGCGAATCCATTATGTACATCCCCCTGTTGTCCTGCTCCGTGCTGACCCCCGGACATTACACGGAGTTTACCCGGCGTCATGCCCGGTCCCGGGGCGATTGTGCACGTTGTTGAGGCGTCGCGCATCTGCCGGCAGCCCGCCGATAGGCGCCGGAACATTCGATGGTTGGGTTGCATCCCAATCAACTGCCGGGGTGGTGATTACCCCTTTATGGCATGACCTCAAACGCAGGCGGCGCGTTTCGATTTGAGGTAACGCGTCACCGTGCCGATTGCCATTATCGGCGGCGGTGCTCCTCCGCGTCCTGCGGCCGCACCACTTGTGCATCCATGCACGTCGTCGTTCGGGAAGCGACCCTACCCTGCCGTTTGCCCGTCGCGTCGGTGTCAGTCGGCAGGCGTCGCGGCCATTGCGGCTCGGATGTCATCCGTGATCCTGCAATCGCTGCCCTGGCGTCGCGCGGGCCCTGTAAGCGGTTCGATCACAGCGCCTTCGGTCTCTCTAGAACCGCGTTCGCAATGAAGCGCCAGGAACAGCGTTCGCCCGTTGCGATCTACCCATTGCTGGCCAAGGTACTCCCCGTCTGCCCGCTCGAAGGTGGGACCGATCAGCTCCGTCAGCGATCCTTGATTGGGGAGGCTTCGCAGCGCGTGGCTGTCGTTCATGGAGGCGTTGAGCCAGCTGGCGATGACCGAACCATCCATGCGATGCAGGGCTGCAACCCTGCCCGGCGCGTCATCGGCGAGGTAGCGCGACGTCCACAGACGATCCTCTCCCCAAGGGGTGATCGCGGTGTAGCGAGCCGGCAGCCGTTCGATTCCATCTGCATCCATGAAACCGTAGTAGCCATCGCGCAGGAATACGACGCCACCAGGCAGCAACGCCTCTGCATATCTGATGGTCTCGCCCACGAAGCGCTGTCGCTCTACGTCATACAGGCGAACCCCCTCCTCGTCGCTGCGCACGAGGAGCAACGCGCCATCGGCGCTGACCTGGTCGATCCAGGTGCCCTTTGGCAGCAGGTGCTGGCCGAGGCTGGCGTCGAGCCACAGCCGTGGCTGTGATTCATCGGCCAGCGTGCCGAAGAAACCGGTGGCCTCTGCGCTCAGGCGACTCAGCGGCGGCGTTTGAACCAGCAGCTTTCCTCTGCAGTCCACCAGGGTTTCCTGCCCGTCTTCCGCAATCGCCTGCCTCAGCTCGGGACGCCCGTCCACCTCTTTCCACGCGTACGCCGAGAATGGCCCGAGCACCTTGCCACCCGCATCAACCAGCTTGTCACCGGCGTCGCCCATGGTCGTGCGCCAGATACCTGGGCAGACCTCCTCGC
The DNA here is from genome assembly GCF_049199305.1 of Stenotrophomonas sp. PD6. NCBI lineage: Bacteria > Pseudomonadati > Pseudomonadota > Gammaproteobacteria > Lysobacterales > Lysobacteraceae > Stenotrophomonas > Stenotrophomonas sp. PD6. The sequence continues at coordinate 248,025 of NZ_JBLZQD010000001.1, forward strand.
CTTTGGTCGCGCCTGCGATTGCCAAGAAGCGCCCATCCGGGTACATGAGGCCGCCCACGGCGTCGGCTTCGCTTGCGAAGATGCCCTCGGCATCTTCACGGATGACACGATATTCCGTCGCCCAGCGTGGCCAGCTACCAAGGTCCTCAGAGGCGAGGCTGCGCGACCGCGGCGATGAGTAGCCCACCAGGTAGATAAGCGTGCGATCACCGGTCAGTTGCCCGCGCGCATCCAGTCTGCGCCACGCTCTGCCCTGCAGCCCAAGCCAACCGCCGTTGTCGAGCGGCAGAAGGTTGTCGATGCGCTCGGTCCACAGGGTGTTGCCTGTTTCATCGCGCAATGCGCAGGGTGTGCCCGGCTCGAGGTCGCAGACGAGATATTGCGCGAGGCCCGGGAACGGGCCCGCTGCCCGGAGTTCACCCATGGCGAGCTGCATGCGCAGCTGCCCGCGCGCATCGAAGATGCGTTCGCCGGCCTCCCGTGAGCGCCAGCTGTAACGTTGGGGGTGCGGCGTGATGGCCCACTCGCCGCTGCCGGGCTGCCAGTCGACGAAGGTGCTTCCATCAGCCCGCAACAGGCCGGTGCCCGCCTTGGACCAGGTGCTGAACAGTGGAGTTGGGTCCGGGTCGGCCGGGTGGCGCTCAAACGGCGCGTCGGATCGGAGCTCGACATACGGGCCCCGCAAGGAAACCCGGCCCTTGTCATCGAACCACACACTACTGCTTGTGTCGTAATCCACGGCGAGCCATCGGTCAGGCGCGATCTGTTGTGGTCGGCCAGGCCACGCCTGAATCAGCCGGCCTTGATCGTTGGCCACCACGGCGCTGTCGAATCCGCTGGCCTGCAGGATAAATGCCTGGGGTTCTTCCGCCCATGCCGGCGCGATACCGAGGGCGAGTGCCAGGAGCGCCGCCCGGGCGATGGGCGGGTGACATCTGGCGGTTCCGGCGCTGCTGGCGCCGAGCCGCTGCAGGGCGTCCTTGTCGTGCTTCGTCATCCGGTGATCTTGAGCGTCTGGTGGGCGGCCTATGGTAGCCGGCAACCTGTACTCCCCGATGGCTGACAGCTGTCACTTGTTCCGTTTCGGCGCAAAGAGAGAATTACCCCATTCCCGCACGGCGCTGTACGGCCGGCACCCACCACACGCCAAGGACGTTCCATGAACATGCTGCAGCTCTTCGTTTCGCACACCCCCCTCTGGGTCTGGGCGCTTCTGGTCTTCCTGATCACGCGCGGTGTGGCGGCCATGAAGCCGGGTGAAGTCTCGTTGGGGAGGCTGGCCGTCGTGCCTGCGCTGTTCACCGCGTGGGGCCTGTGGTCGATCAGTGCCCGCTACGGCGCTTCCTGGCAGGCGTGGGCGCTCTGGCTGGTCGGTATCGCGGTGGGGGCAGGCATCGGCTGGATGCTGCTGCGTCGTTCGACGCTCACTCCCAACCGTGCAACCGGGAAGCTGTGGCGCGGCGCGGACTACAGCCTGCTGCCACTGTTGCTGGTGACGTTCGCGGTGAAGTACGGGTTTGAATCCGCGCTTGCGATGTCGCCTACCCTTGCTGGGGATATTGGTTTCCGCGCTGCCTATCTGCTGCTGTCGGGCGGATTCACCGGCATCTTCATCGGCAAGTACCTGCGCTACCTGGCCGCGTGGCGCCGTGCGACGCCGGGCAATGATCTGCAGGTGTCAGGCTGAGGCGCATGGTTGGATCCGGTTGTGCCTGCCGCACTGCTGCATGCCGGCTGGGCTCCTGTATGCCGGCCAATCGCCGTTATCGGCGGTCGTTTGGGAAGCGACCCTACCCCATCCGAAACTGATGCGGTTGGGCAGCGCCCCGATAGGCCATGGCTACAAATGCAACGCCCGTGGCCAAGGATATGGCCAGTGGCAACCATGAGATGGCGTCGTCGCCTGCGCCCTCGCTGACTAAGATACACAGAGCCGGCAACATGGCGATTGCGAGCGCAATGGCCGGGCCAGCAAGGCGAAACCTCAGTGTGAGCCACAGTGCAGGAAACCCGTACAGCAGTAGCAGTGGCGCCATGACGACGTAACCTAGAAATGAGACAGGCAGAGCATCAGCGACAATCGTAAACGCCTGCGCGAGCGAGCTGGATTCGAACAGGGCGATGTACAGCGAAACCACCAGGCTTCCTGCGGGCACCCCACCCAGGGCGGCGACGAACAGATTCCGATAGGGGCGGCTGGGTGGATGGGTAAAGATGTTCATTGTTCCATCGCCCGCGCGGGCTGGTCGCCGCTGTGGTTGGCAGGACGCTCAGGATAGCCCATCCCCTACCCGCCCTTGGGGTGTTCCCCAGTGCCCGAAGAAACCCTATAGTTCGGTTCCCCAAAGGACGTGGTGGAATGAAATGCCTTTCATCGGAATCGGACTCCATGTGCTCGCCGCCATATTCTTTGCGGTGCATGCCATCCGCTCCGGGCAGAGCCTGTACTGGCTGATCCTTCTCTTCTCGTTCCCGCTGCTGGGGAGCGTTGTCTACTTCCTCGCAATCTACTTCCCTGAGATCCGCCATTCGCGCGGGGCGCGCCGCACCCTTCGCGCGGCAAATCAGCTGATCAACCCTGGGCAGGAACTGCGCAACGCGCGGGCCGAGCTGGAGCACACGCCCACCCTGCAGAACCGGGTGCGCCTGGCGACGGTGCTGCTGGAATCCGGCCATGTCCAGGAAGCGCGCCCGCTTTTTGAGAAGGCGGCCAGCTCGCCGCTGGGTGATGAGCCGCATATCCTGCTTGGGCTTGCGCAGGCCCGCCTTGAGTCGGGGGATGCTGCGCTTGCGGTGGAGGCGCTGGAGGGCATGTTTACACGCCATCCTGACACCCGCCGGAAGCCGCAGCCGACGCTGTTGTATGCGGAAGCGTTGGCGGCGGGCAATGCGCCGGGGACGCGTGCGGCATTCGAGCGCGCGGTTGAGTGTGGCAACGAGGCGGCTGCGCGGTGCCGGTTTGGGGAGTGGTTGCTGGCGCAACAGGATGCCGATGACCAACAGCGGGCCCGGGCGTTGTTTGCCAGCATTGTTGAGGATTCGAAGCGCTGGTCGCGGTTTGCGCGGGACCATAATGCGCGTTGGCTTGAGCGGGCAAAGTCGGTGGTCAAGGGTGGGCAGGTTGTAGGTTGATTCTTCGGCAGCCGTGCGCCTCATCGATGCTGGTCATGCGTTGCCGTGCCGATCACCGTTATCGGCGGTTGCTTGGGAACCAACCCTACCGGGCCGTGTTCCACTCGAGTTCGAAGGCCAGTTCCAGTCGTTCGCCTGCTTCCATCCTGTTTGGTGCCAGGGTGAAGCCGTCTGGCGGGCCGGTTTGGGGTTCTACGCAGGTGGCGTGTGGGGCAGCATCGTAGACCACCCAGTGGTTGGTGTTGGCTCGCAGCCGTAGGCGCTGTCCGGCGCACAGCAGGGTTATGTCTTTCTGGTTGATGAAGCAGTCGTCCCATGGACCGGCTGATGCGCTCACCAGTGGCAATTTGGCTATGCCCTCCTCGTCGCGCGGATACATGACTTCGGGCGCGAACAGCAACTCATCCGGCTTGCGGAACCACGGGTGCCAGCCGAGCACGGCCGGCATCGGCTGGGTGCCGGCCTGCACGGCGAGGCGTAGCACCAGGCCGTGCGGCGTTAGTTGGATGTGCTGCGTTGCCTTGCCACCGAAGGGCCAGTAGCCGTCCTCAGGGAGCTTCAATGACAGCGTGGCGCTGTCCGTATCGAGGCTGTCGATCTTCCAGGGAAGCGCGAAGCCCACGCCGTGGATGGCGTGTTCGCCGAAGTTCGTTGGCAATGCGTACGTCTTGCCATCGAAACTGAAACGTCCGTGCCGGATGCGCCCGGCCCACGGCACCATCGGGTAGCAGCCCCACGCGATGGTGGCCGCCCCACCCGCTTGTTCGTCCACCAGCCACTCCGCCCCGTCGTAGCGGATCTGGGCGATCCGTCCGCCCGCCTCGGGGGCAAGCGCGACCTCCAGCCTGCCCGCCCGCAACCAGTACAGGCGGCCAGCAGGCAGTGGCGCCTGCGCGTCGTCGATGGGCAACGCGCTGTCAGTTGCCATAGGGATCGATGGTCCGAATGCTGCCGTCCGCTTCGATGTGCAGCGGCGTGCACTTGACCGACCGCAGGTGGGTCACTCCGCCCGACAACAGGGAGTCGTGATAGAACAGATACCACTGCCCCTCGAACGCGCAGATGGAGTGGTGCGTGGTCCAGCCCACCACGGGCTTGAGGATGACGCCCGCATAGGTGAACGGCCCATACGGGCTGTCGCCGATGGCGTAGCACAGCAGGTGCGTGTTGCCGGTGGAGTACGAGAGGTAGTGCCGGCCGTTGTACTTGTGCAGCCAAGGCCCCTCGAAGAACCGGCGCTCATGGTCGTCGGCGCGCAGCGGCTGCCCGTGCTCGTCCAGGATGACCACCTCGCGGGTGGGCTCCGCCAACCGGGTCATGCCCGCCTCCAGCCGGCCGACGCGCGGCCCAAGCGCGGGTGCGGCTCCGGTGGGCTCCTCGTGTGCGGCGTCGTAGCGGTTCTCACGATACTTCTGCAGCTGACCGCCCCAGATGCCGCCGAAGTAGAGGTAATGCGCGCCGTCGTCGTCCTCGAAGACGGCCGGGTCGATCGAGTAGGTGCCCGCCATCGGCTCGGGGTCGGCGGTGAACGGACCCTCGGGGCGATCGGCTACGGCGACGCCGATGCGGAATATGCCCTGCGCGTCCTTGGCCGGGAAATACAGGTAGTAGCGGCCGTCGCGGTGGGCCGCGTCCGGTGCCCACATCTGCTTTGCCGCCCAGGGCACGTCACGCACATGCAACGCCATGCCGCAGTCGGTGGCCTCGCCGTCGGGGCGGTCCATGCGCAGTACGTGATAGTCCTCCATGCCAAAGTGCCCGCCCTCATCGTCGAACGGCGTGCCGGCGTCGATGTCGTGGGAGGGATAGATGTACAGCTTCCCCTCAAACACGTGGGCCGACGGATCTGCGGTGAAGATGTGGCTCACCAGCGGCTGGGAGATGGCGTGTGCGGCGAGGTGGCCAAGGTCATTTCCTTGCCGACGCTGCAGCAGGTCCTGCTCGATGCGATTTTCCATGCGTTTGTCGATCTTGTAGAGGAAGAGCATCGCCACCGCCACCAGGAACGGCAGGGAGCAGTAGACGCTCACGGTCAGGCGGATGCCGTTGACCACGCCCTCGGGCTGTTGGTCTGCGCCGGCTTGGTAGCCGTAGTACGCGAGAATGCCGGCGACCAGCGCACCCCCCACGCTGAGCCCGATCTTCAGCCCACAGAGCATCGCGGAGAAGATGATGGCGGTGGCGCGCCGGTTGTTCTTCCATTCGGAGTAGTCGGCGACGTCGGCGATCATCGCCCACAGCAAGGGGATGGTGATGCCGTAGAAGAAGCCGTGCAGCATGAAGGAAACGAATGCCACCGCCACGGCGGTGGGCGGGAAGAAGTAGAACACCAGCAGGAACACGGTGGAGACCAGCAGCGCGCCGCCAAACACATCGCGCTTGCCGAAGCGGTCGGCCAGCCGGCGTGACACGCCGATGCCGAGGATCATGCAGATGATGCCGCAGGCGTTGAACAGGCTGAAGGCCGATGTTGCAGGGTCCTCCGGCCACGCGAAGCCGGAAAGCCCCATCCCGTTGAGCGTGGCGTTCAGCCCCCCGATGAAGCGATTGAAGCCGGTACTGTCGAGGAAGCCGGCCAAGGCGGCCTCGCTCATGTAGTACTGAAAGTAGTAGATGTAGGTGCCGCCCTTCAGGGCCAGGTTGATGAAGACCAGGATCGTCAGGGCCAGCATCACCTTCCACGGCCGGTTGCGCACCAGGTCGGAAAGATCCTGCAGCACCCCACCGGTCTGCTCCTTGGCCGGCACGATGCGCTCGCGCGTGGTGGCGAAGGTGATCAGGAAGAACACCGTGCCCACTACGGCGAACACCGTCATCACCCGCTCGAAGCCCAGCACGCGGTCGCCGTCGCCCAGGATCAGCACCAGCGGCAACAGCAGGACCTGGATGATGAACTGCGCGATCATCACCGCCACGAAGCGGTAGGCCGAAAGGCTGTTTCGCTGGGCCATGCTGCCGGTAAGCACGCCGCTGAGCGCGGAGTACGGCAGGTTGTTGGCCGCGTACACCAGCATCAGCAGGCCGTAGGTGGTCAGGGCGTAGACGATCTTGCCGTGGTCGCCCAGGTCCGGGGTGCTGAAGGCAAGCAGCGACAGCACGCCGAACGGAATCGCCGTCCACAGGATCCACGGCCGGAACTTGCCCCAGCGGGTGGCGGTGCGGTCGGCGGCAATGCCGATCAGCGGGGTGAACACGAAGGCGCCCAGCAGGCCGACCACGAAGATGATCGTCGCTGCGGTGGCCGGCGGCAGCCGGTACACATCGGTGTAGAAGAACGCCAGGTAGGTGATCAACGTCTGGAAGATCAGGTTCGCGGCCAGGTCGCCCAGGCTGTAGCCCAGCTTCTCGCGGACCGACAAGGTGTGTTCCGTGCCTTCCATCCGGCGGGAATCAGTCACGGGCAGCCTCCACGGTGAACCCGGCGGTTGCGCGGACGTCCGCGCTGGAGCTCCCTACCCTGACCTCATACGCGCCCGACGGCACGGTATACGCCGCCTTCGCTTCGTCGTACTGGCGCAGCGCCTGCTTCGCATCCAGATCGAAGGCCACGGTGCGCCGCTCGCCCGGTGCCAGGTGTACACGCTGGAAACCGTGCAGTGCCTGCAGTGCATCGCCCGGCGCCGCGTCCAGCCGGCGCACGTACAGCTGCACCACTTCGTCGCCTGCGCGTTTGCCGGTGTTGGCCACGTCCACCGTTGCCTTGAGGCGCCCGTCTGCGGCGATGCGCGGCGCATCGAGGCGGAGCTTGCCATAGTCGAATGTGGTGTACGACAGCCCATGCCCGAACGGATACAACGGCTTGTCCCGGAAGTAGCGGTAGGTGCGGCCTTCCATCGTGTAATCGTCGAATGCCGGCATTGTCTGATCCGCTTTGTAGAACGTGACCGGCAACCGCCCGCCGGGATTAGTGTCGCCGAACAGCGCCTCGCCCACGGCGGTGCCGCCGCGCTGGCCGGGGTACCAGCTCATGAGAATCGCAGGCAGCGTGTCCTCGGCCCACTCCACCGCCAGCGCCGAGCCGCCGGTGAGCACCATCACCACCGGCTTGCCGGTGGCGTGCAGCGCCTCCAGCAGGGCACGCTGCGGGGCCGGCAGGCGCAGGTCGGTGCGGTCGCCGCCGGCGAAGCCGGGATAATTGACCTTCATTTCCTCGCCTTCGACATCGCCGGTGAGCCCGCCGACGAACACCACCACATCCGCGCTGCGGGCGGCGTCGAGGGCCTCCTCGAACGGCGGCTTGGCACCGGGCATGCGCCAGCCCAGCCGCACGCCTGCGTCGCGCTCGGCATCGTAGTACTCGAGCTTGATGTCGTAGGCCCGGCCTGCCTGCAGGTCCAGCTCTACGCCATCGCCGTGCAGGCGGTCGGCGTTGGCCCACTGGTCCAGCACGCGCTTGCCGTCCACGTAAAGGCGGAAGCCATCATCTGCGGCGGCTTCGATGCGGTAGCGGCCCGATACCGGCGGCAGCAACTGGCCACTCCAGCGGATGCTGAACCCATCGGCCGGAATGCCCTGCCCCGGTGCCGCCTCGCCACGGGCCAGCAGGTTGTCGGTGGGGGAGCCCCGGTCCCAGCGGAACCCGATCTGGGCATCGGTGCGCACCAGCGCCGGCGTGCCGGATAGATCGGCCGTGCGGAAGTATTCGCCGCGCAGGCCGCGTTCCGGGGAATCGGCCGAAGGACGCAGGTAGGTCGGTTCGATCAGCGGCGTCGCACTGGGGTCGTCGCGCCCTTCCACCAAGTCCACACCGCGCGCATAACGCACCTCCACACCCTTGGCCGCGTCGCGGATGCCCTGCAGGATGGTGACCGGTGCGGCCGGCGTGCCGAAGTAGTTGCCGAGTAGCGCCATGGTGTCGTCGGCGGTCGGGCCGACCACGGCAATGCGCTTGAGCGTGCGTGGCAGCGGCAGCACGCCATCGTTCTTCAGCAGCACCAGCGATTCCTGCGCGGCCTTCTGGGCCAGCGCGTCATGCGCCGGCGCCTGGTTCACCGACGCCGGTATCCGCGCCCACTTCACGCGCTCGGGCGGGTCGAACATGCCCAGCCGCATGCGGGCGGTAAACAGGCGGGTGACCGCATCGTCGATCTCCGCTTCGCTGATCAGCCCCTGCTTCACGGCGGCCGGCAGCGTGGCGTATTCCTGGCCGCACTCCAGTTCGGTGCCGTTCTTGACCGCCAGGGCGGCGGCGGCTTCGCGGGTGGGCACGATTTTGTGATGCTTCCAGATATCGACGATGGCCCAGCAGTCGGACACGACGTAGCCCTTGAAGCCCCAGTCACGTCGCAGCACGTCGCGCAGCAGGAAGTGGCTGGCGCTGGCGGACTCGCCATATACCCGGTTGTAGGCGCCCATGACCGCGTCCACCTGGCCCTCCTTCACCAGCGCCTCGAAGGCCGGCAGGTAGGTGTCATACAGGTCGCGCTTGCTGGGCCGTGCATCGAAGTGGTGGCGGTCGGCCTCCGGGCCGCTGTGCACGGCCAGGTGTTTGGCGGTGGCGTCCAGCTTGCGGTACATCGGGTCATCGCCCTGCAGGCCGTGCACGAAGGCCACGCCCATGCGCGCGGTGAGGTACGGGTCCTCGCCGTAGGTTTCCTGGCCCCGGCCCCAACGCGGGTCACGGAAGATGTTGATGTTGGGCGACCAGAAGGTGAGTCCCTGATAGCGCTCGTGCGAGCCCTCGCGCAGGAACTGGTGGTGCTTGGCACGCGCCTCGTCGCTGATGGTGGTGGCCACCTGCCCCATCAACGGCACGTCGAAGGTGGCGGCCAGGCCAATGGCCTGCGGGAACACGGTGGCCTGCCCTGCCCGCGCGACGCCGTGCAGGCCCTCGTTCCACCAGTCGTAGGCCGGAACGCCCAGCCGCTCGATGGCGGGCGCGGCGTTCTGCATCTGCGCGGCCTTCTCCTCCAGCGTCATCTGCGCGACCAGCGCCGCCGCCCGCGTTTCGAAGCTGGCCGAGGTGTCCAGCCACGGCTGCGGTTCGGCGGCGTTGCCGACGGTGGCCAGGGTGATCGCGGCGCACAGCGCCAGCGTGCGGAACATCGGGCTGGAGAGCCGGGGCCTGCGCGTCATCAGTTGCTCCTCAAGGCACGCTCATCGCGCGCGAATGGTCCCAGCAGAGCGCCGACAAAGCCGCCTGCACGATCCGTACTCAATACCGTTCCGTCCACGTCATCGGCGAGGGTCTGCCAGCCTTGCCCGTCGCCGCTGTCGAACGCGAACGCATACTTGCCCTCGTCGCCGGTGATTTTCAGGCGCAAGGACTCGGATGCGTCCAGCTCCTTGGTGGCCAGCACCTTGGTCACTCCGCTGCCGTCGCGCCCTTCGAGGAACACTGCCACACGATTCTTCCCCGCGCTGCGTACGCCAACGAAGTACCAATAGGCCTCGTTCTGGAACGCCGCCAACCCTGCCGCCACGCCCGACGCCGGGCGCGTCATCTGCGTGCTGGCCTCGAAACGCAGGTGCTGCTGGCGCCGGCCGAGGAAGGCGGGATTGCGCAGCGTGTCCAGGTGCTCCGGCAGCGGATGCACCGCCAGGGAGCCCGGACGCGCGCGCAGATCCGCCCATGCCTGTTTCGGAACGCGCACACGCAGCCATTCGTTGCCGAGCGCCAGTGCATCGAAGTTGTCGCGTACGACGAAGTTGCCGGTGGACGGCGCCTGCGCCGCGTCGCCTTGCATCCACGCAGGCGCCTTGGCCCTATACGGAATGGGTTGGCCGGCTGGCAGGATCACCGGCCAGCCATCGCGCCATTGCACCGGCAGCAGGTAGGTTTCCCGCCCGGTGTTGTAGTGGCGCGTGTCGTAGTTGCGGCTGGCCAGGAATACCGCCCACCAGGAACCGTCCGGGCCTTCCACCAGGTCGGCGTGGCCGGCATTGGTGACCGGCAACGGCCTGTCATTGGGCAGGTCGCGCTGGGTGAGAATCGGATTTCCCGCATAGGGGATATACGGCCCCCATACGTCGCGGCTACGCAGGACCACCTGGGAGTGTTGCGGCCCGGTGCCGCCCTCGGCATCGGAAAGGTAATACCAGCCACCGCGCTGGTAGAGGTGCGGCCCCTCGATCCAGATCGGGTTCTTGGCCGGCTCCACGCCGCCATCGATCAGTACCTTGCGCGGACCTACCGGCTTGAACGCGGCCAGATCGATCTGCTGCATCCAGATCGCACGGTGCCCTTCGTAGCGTGGTGCCCCCGGCGGCACATCGTTGTTGAGCAGGTAGACGCGGCCATCGGTGTCGAAGAACAGCGACGGATCGATGCCGTCGATGCTGGGCAGCCAGTGCGGGTCCGACCACGGTCCCGCCGGATCACGCGCGGTGGCGATGAAGTTGCCGCCGCTGTCGACCGCCGTGGTGACCACATAGAACATGCCGTCGTGGAACGAGATGGCGGGTGCGAAGATGCCGCGTGACACGCTCAGGCCATCGAAATTCAACTGCGACGGGCGGTCAATCACGTTGCCGATCTGCTTCCAGTGCACCAGGTCCACGCTCTCGAACACCGGGATGCCCGGGAAGTAGGTGAAGCTGGAGTTGACCAGGTAGAACTTGCCGTTGGCGGCGACGATGCTCGGGTCTGCATGGAACCCGGCCAATACGGGGTTGCGGTAGTGCCCTGCAGGCAGCGCAGTGTCAAAGGCCGCATCGTTTCCGGCGTATTCGAACCAGTCGAAGTAAACCGGTGGCGCGGGTGTGGCCGCCTGCACCGGCCATGCGGCGGAAAACAGAAGTAACGTGGCAAGCAGCAGTCGCATCACGGGGCCCCTGCTTCGGTGAGGGAGAGTTCGAACGGTCCGGCAGGTGCCCCACTGCTGTCGCGCAGGGTGCAGACCGGGCCGTCGGCCCAGCAGTAGCGGACACGTGCGGCCGTTGCGGCCCGCAGGCTGTTCAGCACTACCGCGTGGCCCTCCAGGGTGGCGTCGGCGTAGGCGCAGTGCTTCGCCTCGGCATCGCACAGCTCAAAGCCGATAGGACCGTTCGCACCCGTGGCGACCAGTGCTTCCGTGACGCCGTCGAACGCGATTCGCACCTCGACCGACGTGCGGGATACGCGACCTGGGGTCGGGCCGGAGGCTGCGACTGCCTGTTCGCCATACACCACCTGCCGCGCCACGCGCGCCAGACGCCGGCCGAGTTCCTGTTTGTTCGGCGGATGGATGTCGTAGGCATCGCCGATGTCGATGGCCAGCGCCAGACCGGTATGCGGGTCTTCCGCCGCGACGCGACGCTGCGCCTCGCGCACGTGTGCCCAACCACTTTCCGCCGGCGCCACGGGTGGCTGGCCGTAGCCAGCCAGCTGCACGACCAGCAGCGGCATCTGCGTGCCAAACCGGCTGCGCCAGTCGTCGCGCAGGCTGCGCAGCTTCGCCGCGTACGCCGGACCGTCCCCGGTGTTGGATTCGCCCTGGTACCAGAGCATGCCGCGCAGGCCATAGTTTCCGAGCCGCGCGATCATGCCGTTGTACAGCGTCGACAGGCCCGTGGCCGACTGCCACGGTGCCAGCGGCGGCGCCTGGTCACCGGGTGCTGGCCGGTACTGCCAGTGGGCGTCCAGAACGATCCGCGTGCCATCGTCCAATTGCACCGCGTGTGCGCTTGCGGGGCCGGCCAGTCCGCCGTCGCCCCAGGTGTCCAGCACGTTGACGACCACGGTGTTGGTGCCGGCCTTCAGCAGTCCGGGCGGCAGCCGGTACGACCGCGCATCGCCCGGCGCGTTCTGGCTGCCCACGGCCACGCCATTGACCCAGGTCACGTCGGTTTCATCGGCGGGCCCCAGCTCGAGTCGCGCCCCCTGCCCGGCCTGTGCAGCGGTCAGCGTCACCTGCGTGCGGTACCAGACCATGCCGTTGTACGCGGACAGCGCCGGGATGCCCCAGTGCTCCCACGCCCCCAGCTGGGCCGGTGCGACGCTCCATCCCGTGGGGGCTGCGCCGGGCTGCCAGGGTTCATCGCCGGCGGTGGCCCCCTCGCGCTGCATCCACCACTGCTCCCAGTGCGTCCCCCATTGCGCGTTCGCCGCCGCAGGATCGCTGGAATAAAGCGCCAACACGTCCAGTGCCTCGTCCATGCCGCCCTGCGCACGCAGGCCATCGGCGCTGGTCCATGCCTCGATCCGCGAGCCGCCCCATGCCGACTGGATGAGCCCCATCGGCACGTTGACGGTCTTCTGCAGCTCGCGCGCGAAGTAGTAGCAGGCGGCGGAGAAGTCGCGCACGGTGTCCGGTGACGCAGGGTTCCATGACACGGAGCTGGAGAAGCCGTTCTGCGGCGCGACGGCTGCGGCCTTCGGCACGGTGAACAGGCGGATGTCCGGATGCGTAGCCGATGCGATTTCACTGTCTGCGTCGAGCGCGCGGCGTACCGGCAACTCCATGTTCGATTGGCCGGAACACAGCCACACGTCGCCCACCTGCACGTCCTGTACGGTCTGGGTGGACTGCCCTGCCCGCACGTTAAGGACGTAGGGGCCACCTGCCGCGATGGGTTGCAGGGTCGTGCGCCAGCGGCCGTCTGCATCCGCCTCGGTGCTGACGGCTTGGCGTGCGAAGGCTACGGAGACTGTAGCGCCGGGCTCGGCACGGCCCCAGATCGCGATCGGTTGGTCGCGCTGCAGGACGGCGTGGTCCTGGAACAGCGGGTGCAACAGGGGCGTCACGGATTGTTGGGCCAGTGACGGCGAGACCCAGCCCAGTAGAACCGCTGCCAATAGCCAGCCTGACCTGCTCATCGCCCGTCTCCTGGTGCGGAAGGGAATTGCAGTGCTTCGTAGTACGACAAGGGATGCGCGGGTGCGGCTTCGCCCGGCGGTAACGGCCGGCCGCTGATGGACTGGAAGTACGCGACGCTGGCGTCGCGCCACCATTGCGCTTCGCGGAGTTGGATGTTGAGGAAGGCCGCGATCTGTTCGTGGCGTTGGGCGTCCACAGTGTGCGGCAGCGGGGCAGAGCCCCGCTCTACGGCGGTGGGTGCCACGGGCGCGGCGGGATTGCGCAGCGGGGCAGAGCCCCGCTCTACCGCGGGGGGAGCCGTTGGGGCCAGGGTTGCCCAGGTGGCTTGCATGGCTTGTACATCGCGCACGCCCTGCGAATACCGACCTATCAGTTCGTCCCATAACGGACGCCCTGAGGCCATGCGGTGATCCCATGGCACGTGGTGGAACCAGAGCAGCAGCGGCTCTGGCACTTTGGACAGGTCGCCGTACACTGCAGCTACTTCGGGAGCGTATTGGGCCACGGCGTTGCTGCCCTGCGCCGTTCGGTCGAAGCCGATGCCGTTGCGGTCGGCGCGGTGGTAGTACACGGAGGTCCAGTCCGCGCGGGGGCCGCCGTCGACCCAAGGGCCTGGCCCGTAGTGGTGCCCGCGTGCCATCAAGTGATGCAGTCCCAGCGGGGTCATGTAATTCACGGCCGCCTCGCGCGAGGCCATCATCATGCCGACGATGGGCTGCACGACCTTCGGGTCCGGCGAGAACGTCATCGCCGCCCAGTCCGCCGCGATGTCGCGGGCGGACTGCGATGGATTCCAGGCGAGGCGCCCGAAGGCGTACCAGTTGGCCTGGTCGAAATGCGAGCCACTCCAGGTGCGGTCGGTGCCGATGTTGGCGACGCCGGCCATGCCGGTCAGCGACTGCGCCACGGTGGCGCCGTGTGGGCGCTGCGTATTGGCCTTCAGTACTTCCTCGTACAGCGGCCCCAGGTAGACCAGGTGCGAGGCGAAGCCGAGATACTCCTTGGTGATCTGCACTTCCATCATCAGCGGCGTGCGCGGCATGGCTCCGAACAACGGATGGAACGGCTCACGGGGCTGGAAGTCGATGGGCCCGTTCTTCACCTGCAGCACCACGTTGGAGCGGAATTCGCCATCCAGGCCGACGAATTCGGTGTACGCCTGCGTGGCGCGGTCGGCGGGTACGTCGTGCGCGTAGACGAACGCGCGCCACATCACCACGCCGCCGTGCGGTGCCAGCGCGTCGGCCAGCAGGTTGGCGCCGTCGGCATGGGTGCGGCCGTAGTCCTGTGGGCCGGGCTGGCCTTCCGAATTGGCCTTGACCAGGAAGCCGCCGAAATCCGGAATGCGCGCGTAGATCTCATCGGCCTTGTCGCGCCACCAGCGCTGAACGTTCGGGTCGAGTGGATCGGCGGTCTTCAGTCCACCCAGTTCGATGGGGGCGCTGAAGCGTGCGCTCAGGTACACGCGGATGCCGAAGGGCCGGAATATATCCGCCAGTGCCGCCGCCTTGTCCAGGTACGCCGGCGCCAAGCTCTGCGCGCTGGCATTCACGTTGTTCAGCACGGTGCCGTTGATACCCAGCGAGGCGCTGGCGCGGGCGTAGTCCGTGTAGCGTGGGTCGCGCCATTCCGGCAGCGTCTGCCAATCCCACAGTGAGCGCCCGGCATAGCCGCGCTCGACATAGCCGTCCAGGTTGTCCCAGTGATCGAGCACGCGCAGGCGCAGCGTTGGCGATTCGCGCACGGCAAGGCCGTTCAGTGAGGCGCCCGTCTGCAGCAGGCGCAGCAGATGGAACACGCCGTACAGCACGCCGATGTCGTGGCGCGCGGCCACCAGCAGTACGTCGCGCCCCTTTATCCGCGTCGCCTTGAGCAGGTAGCCCTCGTCACCGAGCGATTCGATCTCCTCACGGAACGGTGCGATCAACGCTGACGACTGCGGGGTGCCCAGGACCACGGCGTGATTGCCGGCCGGCGTGGCGTGCAGCCCGGGGGCGCGTCCCAACAGCCCGGTCAGGCCACGCGAAAGCTCTTCGCGTGCAACGTGCTGCATGGGCGTCTTGTCTGGGGCGACCACCCCGCCCAGTGGCGTGAGGTACTGCGCCGCGAGTGCGGGTTCGAGCGGGACGTAGCGCATCCACAGAGCATACCCATCCTCCGCGCGCACGCTGGGGGTACAGGCCATCAACGCCAGCGCGGCGGCCAACATCCAATGACACCGCTCGACACGCGGACGCATCCGCAGCGTCGGCCGCAAACCTTGTAAGCTCGGGCGGTGCGCTGGATGCAGCAGCGTCACGACGAAGAACGGGAGCGCGTATTGAACAAACCGAAGAAATCGGTCCGCCGCAAAACCAGTGGCGTGACGATCGACGAGGTGGCGGCGCTGGCTGGCGTATCGCCGATGACCGTGTCGCGGGCGATCAACCAGGGCAAGGTGCGCGATGACACCCGCGAGCGCGTGATGCGCGCGGTGAAGGCGCTGGGCTATACGCCCAACCTGGCCGCGAGCACGCTGGCCGCCGCGCAGCACACGCGCATTGCACTGATCTACACCAATCCCAGCGGCGCGTACCTGCGCGAGCTGCTGGTCGGCCTGCTGCGTGGCGCGTCCAATGCGGCCATCCAGCTGGTCATCCACTACTGGGACAACCTGGATGCCGCCGCCGAGCGCAAGGCCGCACGTGCGTTGAACGGTCGCGTGGACGGCGTCATTCTGCCGCCGCCACTGTGCGAATCGCCGGTGGCCGTGACCGAGCTGGTCAAGGCCGGCATCCCGGTGGTTGCCATCGCGTCGGGTCACCTGCGCGACGACGTCTCCTGCGTGCGCATCGACGACTTCCATGCCGGCAAGGAGATGACTGAACATCTGATCCAGCAGGGCCATACCCGCATCGGCTTCATCCGCGGGCGCAACGACCTCAGTGCGAGCGCGCGCCGCTACGATGGCTTTGTCACCGCCCTGCACGACGCCGGCCTGGAGGTCGAACCCGGCCTGGTCCAGCAGGGCGACTACACCTACCGCTCGGGGCTGGCGGCGGCCGAGCTGCTGCTCGCTCACCCCCGGCCGCCCACCGCGATCTTCGCCAGCAACGACGACATGGCCGCCGCGGCGATCTCGGTCGCCCACCGACGCGGCCTCGACGTTCCCCGCGACCTGTCGGTGGTGGGCTTCGATGACACCTCCGCCGCTACCACCGTGTGGCCCGAGCTCACCACGCTGCATCAACCCATCGCCGAGATGGCCGACGCGGCCATCGATATCCTGCTGCGTACCATCCGCCATAGAGGCGACGACACGCGCGTCCTGACGGACCACGTGTTGCCGCATGGGCTGGTGATGCGCGACTCGGTCGCGCACCCGCCCAGGCGGTGATGGCGCAGCAGGCAGCGTCACTTGCCGGGGCACGCGACGGTGGCTTCCGCTTCGTTCAAGGCGCCCAGCGCGACGCGTGACACCGAAACCGTCATCGCGCCTGCGCTACCCAGCGACCAGGGGCGGTCCAGCTTGCCGACATCGGCGCCTGCCGCTGCCAGGCACTTCAACGGCACGCCCACGCGCTTCCACTGCCCCACCGGCAGCTTGGCCAGTGCAGGCCCCACCGGAACCCGGGCGGTGCAGCCGGCACCACAACCCACCGCAAGCCACGCCTCGCCCTTGGGCGCAGCGTCCACCCGCAGCGTGGTCAGCAGCATCAGGTCGCCATTGCTCTCGCGCTGCAGGTCCAGCGGCACGTGCGACTGCACCGCGACGGTGGCCTCGCCCTTGCCCGACCACGCCAGGCGGCGCGCGTCTTCCTGCACCAGGTGGTCCACGCCGGTGACCTTCAGCAGGTCGCCGTTGAGCGCCTCCGGCACTTTGGTGACGGTCACGCCCTGCCCCGTGGCGTCTTCCAGGCGCAGGGCCATGCCGGAACCGGCATCGCCGCGGGCGAAGAACACACCGGCGGCGCCTTCGTTGCCGGTCACGCCCGAGACTTCCGGCAGTGCGGCCAGGTCGCCGTTGTCGGCGTAGGTCAGGCCGAAGCCGAACGCGAACTGCGGGTCGTAGTCTTTCTGACCCACGTTGTTGGCGTACTGCACCGCCGTGCGCGGCCAGCTGAAGCTCAGTTTCCCCTTGAAGTCGTGCTGCACGCTGCCGTCGGGGGTGCGCAGCAGCACGTCAGCAATACCACCACCTTCCGAACCCGGCAGCCACGCGGCCACGAACGCATCGGCGGCGTTGATCTCGCGGTTCACCCACAGCGGCCGGCCGCTCAGGAACACGGCAACCACGGGAATGCCATCGGCCTTCAGCCGCTTGATCAAGGCAAGATCGGACTCGTCGCCCGGCTTGTATGCCAACGTCGCCAGGTCGCCCTGGAATTCGGCATACGGGTTCTCGCCGAACACCACCACGGCCACATCCGGCTTGGTCGTGTACTTGCCGTCCACGGCCAGCACTGCTTCACCGCCTGCCGCCTTGGCCTGCTGCGCGAAGCCTTCGAAGATGGTGTCCGCGTTCGGGAAGTCCTTGCGGGTGGTGCCGGTGCCCTGCCAGTTCAGCGTCCAGCCGCCGGCCTGCTTGCCGACATCGTTGGCCCCGTCACCGGCCACCAGGATGCGTTGCTTCGGCGCCAGCGGCAGCACGCCGCCCTGGTTCTTCAGCAGCACCAGCGATTCGCGCACGGCCTGGCGGGCAACGGCCCGGTGCTCCGGTGCGCCGATGAGCGCGAACTGGCCACCGACCGCGCGCGACGACGGCTTGCCCGCCTCGAACAGGTTCAGGCGCATCTTGACCCGCAGGATCCGGCGCACCGCATCGTCCAGGCGTTCCTGGGAGATGGTGCCGGCCTTCGCGGCGGCCAGCGTGGTTTCGTAGAAGCCCTTCCAGCTGTCCGAGGCCATGGCCATGTCCAGGCCGGCGTTGATGGTGGCCGGGCAGTCGGTGGTGGTGCAGCCCTTGACCTGGCCGTGGCCGTTCCAGTCGCCCACCACGAAGCCGCCGAAGTTCATGCGGCCCTTCAACGCGTCGGTCAGGTACGCCTTGTGGCCGTGCATCTTCTCGCCGTTGACGCTGTTGAACGAGGCCATGACGGTCTGCGCGCCCGCCGCGATCGCAGTCGGATAGCCGGCCGCATGGATGCGCACCAGCTCGGCTTCGCTGATCCGCGTATCGCCCTGGTCCTTGCCATCATGGGTGCCGCCATCGCCCAGGAAGTGCTTCACCGAGGCGATCACATGGCGGCCGTCGAGGAAGGTGGGCGAGCCGACTTTGCCCTGCAGGCCCTCCACCACCGCGCCGGCGTAGCTGGCCACCACCTCGGGCGATTCGGAATAGCCCTCGTAGGTGCGCCCCCAGCGGTCATCCTGCGGTACCGCCACTGTGGGCGCGAACGCCCACTCCATGCCGGTGGCGCGGGTTTCCAGCGCGGTGATCTCCCCGATCCGCCGCACCAGGTCCGGGTTGCGCGCCGCGCCCAGCCCGATGTTGTGCGGGAACAGCGTGGCGCCGACGATGTTGCTCTGCCCGTGCACCGCGTCGATGCCGAACAGCACGGGGATTGCCTTGCCACCCTGCGAAGTGTCCATGGACGCTTCGTAGAATGCATCGGCCAGCGCCAGCCATTTCGCCGGCGCGGCATCATAGTGGCCACCGGGGTCGGAATTGCCGCCGGCAAGGATGGAGCCCAGCCGATACTTGCGCACGTCGTCCGGCGTGATGCTGGCGATGTCGCCCTGCACCAGCTGGCCGACCTTTTCCTCCACCGTCATGGTGGCCATCAGGTCGGTGATGCGCTTTTCCAGCACCGGGTCGTCGGGCAACGGCCAGGTCACCTGGGGCCAGGGGTTGGCGTCGGCCTTGGACTCGGCTGGGGTCGGGGCGGCCGGCGTGTCGTCGCCCTTGCAGGCGGCGAGCGCAAGCAGCAGCGTGGCCAGCAGGAACCCGGTGCGGCGCGTGGCGTGGTAGTTCGTCATGGTGCTCATCCTTGGCGGTGGGCTCAGCGCAGCAGGTACTGGTTGAGCAGGTTTTCGTAACGCTCCTGCTTGCCGCTGATCTGCTTCGGCTCGCCGCCCTTCGCGCCGAGTGCGGCCAGCTCGCTCAGGCTCAGTGCGCCCTGTTCGAAGTCCCTGCCCGCGCCGCTGTCGAAGCTGGCGTAACGCTCCTTGCGCCACTGTTCCCAGGGCGATTCGTTGAGCAGGCCGTGGGCCACTTCCAGGCCGCGCGCAAAGGCGTCCATGCCACCGATATGGGCAATGAACAGGTCTTCCAGGTCGGTGGATTCGCGGCGCACCTTGGCGTCGAAGTTCAGGCCGCCTTCCAGGCCGCCCTGGCGCAGCACCACCAGCATGGCGCCCACGGTGTCGTACAGGTCGGTCGGGAACTGGTCGGTATCCCAGCCGTTCTCGCCATTGCCGCGGTTGGCGTCGATGCTGCCCAGCAGGCCGTGGTCCGAGGCGACCTGCAGGTCGTGCTCGAAGGTGTGGCCCGCGAGCGTGGCGTGGTTCGCCTCGATGTTGAGCTTGAAGTCCTTGTGCAGGCCATGCTCTTTCAGGAAGCCGGCCACCGTGGCGCTGTCGAAGTCGTACTGGTGCTTCATCGGCTCCATCGGCTTGGGCTCGATCAGGAAGTTGCCCTTCAGGCCGATGCTGCGGCCGTAGTCGCGCGCCATGGTGAGGAAGCGGGCGAAGTGGTCGACCTCGCGCTTCATCTGGGTGTTCACCAGCGAGGCGTAGCCTTCGCGGCCGCCCCAGAACACGTAATGTTCGCCGCCCAGTTCCACCGTGGCTTCCAGTGCGGCCTTCACCTGCACGGCGGCACGCGCCACCACGGCGAAATCGGGATTGGTGGACGCACCGTTCATGTAGCGCGGGTGCGAGAACAGGTTGGCGGTGCCCCACAACAGCTTCATGCCGGTGGCGTCCTGCCGTTCCTTGGCCAGGCCGACCATGTGCTTGAGGTTCTTTTCGTACACGCCGACATCGTCGGCATCCGGCGAAAGGTCGATGTCGTGGAAGCACCAGTACGGCACGCCCAGCTTGGTGAAGAACTCGAACGCGGCGTCCACCTTGGCTTCGGCCGTGGCTATCGGCGAACCGGCTTCCCACGGGAAGTGGCGGGTGCCCGGGCCGAACGGGTCGTGCCCGGCGTTGCAGAAGGTGTGCCAGTAACAGACCGCGAAGCGCATGTGCTCCTGCATGGTCTTGCCGCCGATGACCTTGTTCGCGTCATAGACCTTGAACGCGAGCGGGTTGTCCGAGCCCCGTCCTTCGAAGGGGATGCGGCCGATGCCGGGGAAGAATTCCTTGGCGCCGATGAAGGGCTGTGTGCTCATGGTGCAGGGTCCTTTCGTTGTGCGGGGTGTTGCGTAGCGGGAAATCAGCCGCGCTGCAGCGGCGTGATGGCGTCGAGAAAGCGCAGGTAGCGGGCGTAGGCTTCGGCATAGGCCGCAGTGCGCGTCGGTTCTGGGCGCGCCGCCAGCTGCGGATCGAGCGCCACGTGGCGGTTGGCGATGTCGGCGATGCTGTCGGCATCACCGCGTGCATGGCCCAGCGCCCACAGTGCCTGCAGGGCCGCACCGAATGCCGCGCCTTCGGACTGGGTGGGCACGTCCACCGGCAGCCCGAACACATCGGCGACCAGTTGGCGCCATGCGGCGCTGTTGCTGCCGCCGCCGGTGAGCACGATGCGGTCGAACTGCATGCCGGCGCGCACGAAGGCGTCGTAGCCGTACTTCAGGCTGTAGGTGGCCCCTTCCATGGCCGCGCGGTACAAGTGCGCCGGTGTCATGTTGGTGGTGTCCAACCCGGCGAGGACGCCTTTCCCGTGCGGCAGGTCCGGCGTGCGCTCGCCGTTGAGGAACGGCAGCATCACCAGGCCGTCCGCACCGGGCGGCGTGGTGCGCAGGTGCCCATCGCCGAAGCGGGTGCTGAAGTCGAAGGCGTCGGCCACCTGTTCGGTCACCACGGTGCAGTTCATGGTGCAGATCAACGGCAGCCAGCCGCCGGTGGACGAGCAGAACGCGGCCCATGCGCCGTCCGGGTCCACCACGGGCGTATCGGAATAGGCGAACAGCGTGCCCGAGGTGCCCAGGCTCATCGCCAGGCGCCCCGGTGCCACGCAGCCGGTGCCGATGGCCGCCATCATGTTGTCGCCGCCACCGACGGCCACCTTGACGCTCGCCGGCAGGCCGAACGCCTTCGCTGCGGCAGGGGCGATGTCGAACAAGGCGTCGGGCGCTGCGATGGGCGGCAGGCAGGCGGCAAGGTCGCGGTCCGGGTCGGTGGCGCGCAGCAGCTCGGGCGACCAGGTGCGGGTGCGCACGTCCAGCCAGCCGGTGCCGGAGGCATCCCCGTACTCGCAGAAACGTTCGCCGGTCAGCACGAAGTTGAGGTAGTCGTGCGGCAGCAGGATGGTGGCAAGCCGTGCATACGCGTCCGGCCGGTGCGTTTTCGTCCACGGCAGCTTGGAGGCGGTGTAGCCGCTCAGGATCGGGTTGCCGCCCAGTGCGATGGTCTGCGCCGTGCCACCTGCCGCGTCCATGATCTGCACGCATTCGGCCGAGGTGCTGGTGTCGCACCACAGCTTGGCCGGTGCCAGAACCTCCCCTGCCGCATCCACGGGCACGAAGCCGTGCTGCTGGCCCGAGACGGCCAGCGACGCGATCCGTGATCGCACGTTGGCCGGAATCGCCGCAAAGCAGGCGTGCAGCGCGGCCACCCAATCCGCCGGGCGTTGCTCGCGGCTGCCATCGGCACCGCTGTCCAGTTCGAGCGGCGCGCTGGTGCTGGCCACCACGCTGCGCTTGGCCGGGTCGTAGACCAGCACTTTCAGGCTCTGCGTACCTGCATCGATTCCGGCAACCAGCTCCATCCCTTGCACCCCGTAGTTTCTGAAAGGTAGCGCTACCAATTTCATGCGACAAAGCGGTTTCCCGCTAAGCGACGGCCATGCCCCGTTGCCACACTTCCGGTGCAGCCTTGCAGTAGCGCGCGATGAAGTCCGCCTGCGACGGCATGGTCGCCACCGCCTGCTGCACCGGCTGCTGGATCCGCGCCAGCAGCGTGCGCAGGTCGGCATCGCTGAT
Source organism: Stenotrophomonas sp. PD6 (assembly GCF_049199305.1). Classification (NCBI taxonomy): domain Bacteria; kingdom Pseudomonadati; phylum Pseudomonadota; class Gammaproteobacteria; order Lysobacterales; family Lysobacteraceae; genus Stenotrophomonas; species Stenotrophomonas sp. PD6. The sequence goes on from NZ_JBLZQD010000001.1 coordinate 269,962, forward strand.
GGCGCGTGCCAACGGGTGCGGCGGCCCCGGCTGGATGCCCTGCCCCATCAGCACGCTGGTCCAGGAATCCACCCGGAACAGCTCGCCCGGGTCCTGCCAGGCATGGGCGCGTTCGCGCCAGGCGCGCAGACGCACCGCCAGCGATTCGGGCAGTTCCATCTCGCGGCAGGCCTTCCACATCGGCTCGTCGCGCTGGGTGGCGTGGTAATGCAGGATGATGAAGTCGCGCACGTGCTCCATTTCCTGGCGGCTGACATCGTTGTACAGGTCCACCAGCGTCGGGCTGATGCCATCGAACGGGAACAGCTGGATCAGGCGCACCACGGCGCTGATCGTGAGGTGGATGCTGGTCGATTCCAGCGGCTCGATGAAGCCACTGGCCAGCCCCAGCGCCACCACGTTCTTGTTCCAGGCCTTCAACCGGCGCCCGCTGCGGAACGGCACCAGCCAGGGATCGCGCAGCGGCTCGCCTTCGACGTCGCGCAGCAGCTTGGCCTGCGCCTCGTCGTCGGACATGTGCCGGCTGGAGAACACCAGCCCGCAGCCGACCCGGTGCTGCAGGGCGATATGCCAACGCCAGCCCGCCTCGTGCGCGATGGCGCGGGTGTACGGCACCGGTGGCTTGACCGATTCGGTCTGCACGGCAACCGCGCGGTCACTGGGCAGCCATTCGTTCCAGCCTTCGTAGCCGGTGTTCAGGGTCTGCTCGGTCAACAGGCCGCGGAAGCCGGTGCAGTCGATGAACAGGTCGCCCTCGAGCACCTGGCCGTCTTCCAGCACCAGCGCCGCAACGGAGCCGTCGTGGGCATGCTGCCGTACTTCGCGGATCTTGCCTTCCACCCGGCGCAGGCCCTGCGCCTCCGCGCGGCGGCGCAGGAATTTCGCGTAGAGACTGGCGTCGAAGTGGTAGGCGTAGTTGACCTGCGGCTGGGTGTGCAGCGAGAACTGGTCGCCGCGTGAGGCCACGCTTTCCAGGCAGAAGTCGCCCAGGTCCGAGGGCATGCCACGGCGCAGGCTGTCCAGCCAGAAATGATGGAACGGCGTGGCCCAGGTGTTCTGCCCGATGGTGCCGAAGGGATGGATGAAGCGCTCGCCCGGGCGACGCCAGTTCTCGAACGAGATCGAGAGCTTGAACGTGCCGGCCACGGCCTGCATGAACTCCTGCTCATCGATCTGCAGGTAGCGGTGAAAGGTGCGGATGGGCGGCACGGTGGACTCGCCCACGCCGACGGTGCCGATCTGTTCGGACTCTACCAGGGTGATGTCCAGCTGGTCGCGGAACTGGTGCGACAACGCGCAGCCAGCCAGCCAGCCTGCGGTGCCACCGCCGGCGATGACCACTTTGCGGATGCGCCCTTCTGTCGTGTTCGCAGCGTTCAATGCGATGCTCCCATCAGCGGTTGAGTCGACTGAGCAGCTGCGCGCGCGTGCGGCGCGCCTGCGTCTCGTCGAACGGTGCAAGCTCACCCCGGGCGGCGTCGGGCAGGTGCTGCCCTGCGCGCTCGCCGGGACCGAACACGTAGTACTCGAAGATCTTTGCCCAGGCCTGCTTCTCGCGCGCAGGCAGGTCGCGCAGCGCCCACATCGCATGCTGCAGTGCCGGCAGCGGTGAGGACAGGAAGCTGGGCACACTGCGCCACCAGTAGTTCACCAGCACGTTGAACGGTTCCAGGCTGCGTACGTGGTGCCACCACATGCTGGGAATGAAAATGGCGTCGCCGGGCTCCAGCACGGCGGTCTGTGCGCTGGCCAGCGCGTCACGGAAGCGCGGATGGCGGTCGAAATCCGGCTGATCGAAATCCACCACGCTGACCACCTGACCGCCCGGGGTGGGTTCCAGCGGGCCCGGGTAGAGGTTGTCGATCTGCTCCGGCGGAAACAGGGTGAACTTCCGCCGGCCCACGGCGCAGCACGCCAGGTTGTCCGGCGTGTCGTAATGGCAGGAGGCGGTGACGCGGTTGCCGATCCAGATGCTGGCCGAGGCATCGATGCCCTGCCCCGCCAGCCCGGCGTCGTTGGCCTGGGCGAAGCCGGGCAACGCACGCTCGATCAGCAGCGAGGCGACATAGTAGGTGGGCGGCCGGGCGGCCTCGAGGGTGTCGCCAATCTCGTCCAGCACCTGGCTCAGCAGCCCGCGCCGCACTTCAAAGTTCAACTGGGTGAAGTCATCGTTGTAGAACGGACGCCCGGCGATCTCCGGGCCGCCGAAGGAATACTGCACCGGCACGCCGGCGTCGAATCCGCGCAGGTAACCCAGCGCCTCCTGCGTGGAGCGCAGGCTGGCCTGCACCAGCGCCCAGTCCCGTGCAATGCCACGCAGCACCACCGGCTCACCGGCGGCGACCAGCGCCTCCAGCGGCAGCGCATCGGGCTGCAGGCCTTCGAGTGTGCGCATGGCAACGCCGTCGAGCATCGCTCAGTTCCTGCCCGCGGCCATGGCGGCATCCTGCGTGCGCAGCCGACGCTGTTTCTCGGCGATCAGCCGCCGCATGTTGTGCAGCGAGGCCAGCATCAGGTACGCGCCTTCCAGGTAGCCGGCGCGGTTGAGTTCGGCCAGCGCCGTACCGTCCAGCTGGGCCAGGCGGTCGCGGTCGATGGCGTGCAGGCCGTTGACGTTGACCCGATTCTGCGGGTCGAGCTGCACGTCGAGCGTGACCGGTTGAATCAGTCCTTTCGTGTCGAGCATGGCAAACATCTCGGCGCCAAAGGCATGGCCGTCGTGGATGCCACGCAACACGGTTGCGATATGGTCCAGGTACGCGCTGTTGCCGCCCTGCGGCAGGAACACCGGCTCACCCTGCGAGGTATTTACGCGCGGGTGGTCGAGGTCCACGTGCAGCACCGCTTCCTGTGTGAGCGCGCCATCGATGCGATGTTCCTGGAACCCGATCAGGAACGGCCCCTTGGCCGCTGCCCCGGGCAGATAGGACGCATTCCAGCGGCCGTCCTGCAGGTACAGGTTCTCGTGCTGCTCGAACCCCAGCAGCACCACCGACTGCCACTCGCCCGAGGCGGTGTCCTTGCGCAGGAAGATCGGGTATTCCCGCTGCAGCTCGGCGTACTCGCTCGGGTAGGCCGGCACCATGCCGACCGCGTCGCCAAATTCGGGCCCGAAACCGGTCGCTACACGCAGCTCCCGGTGGGCAATGTTGTTGAGCATTTCGTAACGCGGCATGTGTAGTCCAATCCCTGCAGGAGCCTGCACGGGTGCCGCTGCCGAGACAGCGGCACCCGTGGCCTGTTCAGAACCTGTAACGAACGCCAAACATGTAACGCGGATCCTGGTCGGCCAGTTTCACCATCATCTGCGAGGTGCGGGAGCGCCAACGCACGTCCTCACCGGTGAGATTGATCGCTTCCAGGCTGAACGACCAGTTGTCATTGAGCGTGTATCCCACGCTGAGGTCCCACTGGTCGTACGCTTCCACATAGTACGGGTTTCGGCTGGAGCCCTGGTTGGCCAGGATCAGGTACTTGTCGCGCCAGTTCCAGGCCAGGCGGACCGACCAGCCATACTTTTCGTACATCAGCATGGCGTTGGCGGTGTCGCTGAGGCCGGTGAGCGAGAACTGGTCGACGTTGGGATCCCCGCCGTCGTTGAAGCCCACGTCGCCATTGACGATGGTGTAGTTGGCCAGCACGCCGAACCCGGTGTCGCCGAAGAAGTACTGCCCGCCCAGCTCCCAGCCATGCAGCGTGGACTGGTTCTGGTTGATGGGGCGGTTCACGTCGAACTGGTACAGCGGGTCGGCCGCCGTGCCATACAGGTCGTACGCCGCCTCGGTGGCCAGCACCTGTGCGTCGGTGCCGTTGTAGGCGCCCAGCCCGGCCGGGTTGTTGCGCAGCAGCGCCAGCGCGGTGAACAGCGAGGTGTCATTGGCCGAGCAGGCCGCCGCGTTGGCCGGGCCCACCTGGGCGAGGCAGGCTCCACTGGTCAGGAAGCCCAGCGCCGTCTGTGCGTCCGGCCCGGAGGTCGGGTCGCGCAGCCCGTACAGGTTTTCCCGCACGACGGTGTTGCCGACGAAGTTGTCGACCCGCTTGTTCCAGTAGGTCACCGACAGGTAGCTGGCATCGGCGAAGTACCATTCCAGTGCCAGATCGAGGTTATCCGACTCCAGCGGCTTCAGGGCCGGGTTCTGCGCCGTGCCGCTGGCCCGCGAAGACGGGTCGATCAGCACCGAGCCGAACGGCTGTTGTGCGGTCGGGCCGGCATACAGGTTGCCGATCGGCGCACGGGCGATGCTCTTGCCGAACGAGATTCGCCCCTTCAGGTCGTCCAACAGGTCGATGCTGAAGTCCAGGTTGGGCAGGATGTAGCTGTAACTGGTCTTCTCGGTGAAGGGTTGCTTGTCATCGGACAGCAGCACGCGGAAGTCGTTGTTGGCCTGCCACTGGATGGATTCCGGCGTGGCGATGATCGAGGTCGACACGACATCGGTGGTTTCGTAGCGGACGCCCAGGCGCGTATTGGTGCGGTGGCCGCCCAGATCGCCGTCCAGCTCGATCTGGACATAGGCCGAGTTGGTCTTCTCTTCGACCCGGTTGTCGGCGGCATTCTGTGGGCTCACGCCCAGGTTGGCGCCGTAGTACTGCCCTGCCCACTGCGCCAGCCGGCCCGCGTCACCGCGCCAGGCGCTGAAGCTGTTGACGTTGAAGTCGTTGAACAGGCCGACGATATTCACCGGCTGCAGCAGGTCCATCAGGCCGTTGGCCACATCGCCGTTGACATTGGCTACGCCCCAATCGCCCAGCGTGTTGTAGTTCTCCGCGGCCTGGATGCGGTGGGTGGTCTGCTTGCTGGAATCCACGCCGAACTGGAAGCGGCCCTTGTCGAAGGCCCACTCGCCGTCAACGCGACCCTGCTTGATCTCGCTGATCTGGGTCTGCGAATTGATGCGCAGCACCTGCGAGCCGATCTCGCCCGACGTGAAGCCGCCGTTGACGATGCCATTTGTCTTGGCGATGGCATCGGCAGCGGTCGGGTACCAGACCTGGGTGCCCACCGGCAGGCCGTTGTTCCAGACCATTTCCTGCACATAGGTGCCACCGCACTGCGGCCCGGTGGTGCAGTTGTTGGTGCCGGCGATACTGGAGAAGATGGAGCCACCGCCGGTGAGCGGATCGTTCGGCCGGCTCTCGTTCTTGGAGTCGTGGCCGTCGAAGCTCAGCTTGAAGCGGTCGGTGACGTTCCAGGTGGCATTGAAGCCAAGCGAACCCAGCTTGTACTTCTGCATGCTGCGCTGCTGTTCGAGCCCGAAGTCCTTGGTGCCGGCGATTTCGCGGATGTAGATCGGCGTGGCTACCGCACCGCTGGTATCGAAGGTCACGTCGGTGTAGTTGCTGTTCTGCAGCCACATGCCCTGCTCGCCACGATTCTCTTCGATCTCGTTGGTCGAATAGGTGTAGTCCAGGGTCAGGGTCACCGCGTCGGTCGGTGCAAACTGCAGCACCGCCTGGCCATTGATGCGCTCGCGTTCGAATTCGGCGAACGCATAGCGCAGGTCGTTCGGGCGCCCGTACAGCGCGCCGATCGCCGGTGCATTGGTCACCGTCGGGTTGCCGGGCAGGGTCCCCGTCCACGGCTGGATGTTCCAGTAATTGTTGGTGGCCTGCACCGACCCACCCTTGCGCTTCTGGTAGCTCGCGCTTACGCCAACGCCCCAGGTCTTGTCGGGGTTGGTGTAGCTGAATATGCCGGAGAGTTCAGGGGTCAGGTCGTTGTCGAACGGCTGGCTCTGGTCGGAGACGATCTTGGCCCCGGCGCTGGCAACAGTGCCCTCATGGTCGAACGGACGCGCGGTGAGGATGTTGATGGTTGCGCCGATGCCGCCGCTGGGCACGTTGGCCTGGCTGGTCTTGTAGACCTCGATGCCATTGACCGCTTCGGCCGCCAACTGCGCGAAGTTGAAGGCGCGCGTACCGCCGTCCACACCGCCGATGGCGACCTGCCCCGCCGCACCGAACGCGTCGGCACCGGGCATCTGGCGGCCGTTGAGGGTCACCATGTTGAACTGCGGGCCAAAACCACGCGCGGTAACCTGCGCGCCTTCGCCATCACGACGCTCGATCGAGATGCCGGTGATGCGCTGCAGGGATTCTGCCAGATTGGTGTCCGGGAACTTGCCGATGTCTTCGGCACTGATCGCGTCCACCACGCCGGCCGAGTCGCGCTTGATGTCCATCGCCTGGCTGAGGCTGTTGCGGATGCCGGTCACCTGCACGGTGTCCAGCTGCGTCGGGCTGGCCTGGGCCTGCTGCGTGGCAGCGGGTGGCGTCGCCGGCGCGTCCTGCGCGAATGCGGGATTGATGACCAGGACGCCGCCCACGAAGGTGAACATGGCCCTGGAAGTGAACTTCGCCAGCTTCCTGCTCATGAATGAGCCCTCAGATCTGGGATACGACGGAAAGTACAAGCGCTCATGACTCTCCCCTCTGACATACGATCGAATGGATGTATCGCCCCTTCTGGGGCACGTACGGGCGACGCCCGTCTTCCACACCGAACATCGCAGTGCGCGTTGCGTGCACTGCGAGTCAACCTTCTTTACAGGCTTGCCAGAACAACCGCGCGGTAAAGGGGGGGTACTCGCTGAGCCTTACCCCGGCTCAGTGGTAGCGCTACCATCGCGTCAGGGCGCAGACTAATCACTCGATGACAGCCCTGTCATCATGCAGCGCAGCAAAGGAATTGATTCCTTGAAAAACAGCCAGAAAGTGGTGCGTCGGAAGGGCAGCGCAGTCACCATCGATGCCGTCGCGGCGCACGCCGGCGTTTCGGCCATGACGGTTTCGCGTGTAATCAATGGCCATTCAAGCGTGCGCGACGACAACCGCGAACGGGTCATGCGCAGCGTGCTCGAACTGGACTATCGGCCCAACCTGGCGGCAAGCGCGTTGGCGGCGGCACAACACACCTGCATCGCGTTGATCTATACCAACCCCAGTTCCAGCTACCTGCGCGAACTGCTGGTCGGTGCGATGCGTGGCTCTACGCGGGCGGCCGCGCAGATGGTGATCGCCACCTGGGATGGGCTGGGCCCCAAGGCGCGCCGCGAGGCGGCGCGGCAGCTGTGCAGCAGCGTTGCGGGCGTGATTCTGCCGCCGCCGCTGTGCGAATCGAAGGAGATCGTGGACGCATTCGTCAACGCCGGCATTCCCGTCGTCTCGATCGCCTCCAGCCATTTCAGCGATCGGATTTCCTGCGTGCGCATCGACGACCGCATGGCGAGCCAGGAGATGGTGGCGCATTTGATTGCGCACGGGCACACCCGCATCGGCTACATCACCGGCGACCCGAACCAGACCGCCAGCGCACACCGTTGGCAGGGCTATCGCGATGCACTGGCTGCTGCGGGCATCGGCTACGACGCTGCGCTCGTCCAGCCGGGCTATTTCACCTATCGCTCTGGGCTGGAGGCGGCCGAAACACTGTTGACACTGCCCCAGCCGCCGAGTGCGATCTTCGCCAGCAACGACGACATGGCGTCTGCCGTGGTTTCGGTGGCACACCGTCGCGGCCTGGAGGTACCAGGCGATCTTTCGGTGGTGGGTTTCGATGACACCTCGGCCTCAACGATGGTGTGGCCGGAACTGACCACCGTCCATCAGCCGGTGGCGGAGATGGCGGATGCCGCCATCGATATCCTGCTGCGCGAGGTGCGTCGCTCCCCTGCCTCGCCGCGCGTTACCGTGAACCAGGTGCTCGCGCACGCGTTGATCTTGCGCGATTCGGTGTCACGCCCTTAGCGCATCGAAAAGAAGCCGTCTCAGTTTGGGCGGTCGCGGATTACTTGCCCGCGCCCGCGCTGTTGCCGCCGTCATTCTGCGCCGTCGCGCGACTCTTCGCGAAGTCCGGGAAGGTTTCCGCAAGCGACTGGGTGTCCGGCAGGATGTAGAACACGCCGCCCTTCTCGAACGTCGGCTGGATGACACGCGCGTAGAAGTCCGGGTTGACGTTGATGCAGCCGTGCGTGACACGGTTGTCGTCCGGCGAGGGTGACTCGAGGCGTTCGACACGCCGCTCGGCCGGAACGCCCATCGCGGTGGGGTGCATGGAAATCGCACTGTCGTAGTCCACCCACAGCACGCGCCCGGCGTCGAGTGAGGGGCCGTAACCGCCGATGAAGCGGCCCGCCGGGGTAGTACGGTCCTGGCCCGGGATTTCCTTGAGCGCGTAACCGGTCACGCCCGGCGCCGTATGATCGCCAACTGCGGAGCCGAACAGGCCCGGCGTGGCACCCAGCAGCTTGCCGTTACCGTCGAAGACGAAGATCTGGGCGGCGCCCTTGTCCATCACCGCGAACGGATAGCCTTCGGTGTCCCGGCTTGCCTTGATCCAGCCAGCGAGCTGGATGACCGTGTCGGACACGGGCTGGTCGGGCGGCAGCTGGTCGTTGGAGGGCGCTGCGGTGGATGCCGCCTGTTCGGTCGGCTCCTGGGTACGGGCCACGGCGGGGCCGGCCAACGCCAGTGCCAAGGCCAGCGCCAGAGCGCCACAGGTAGCTCGGAGTGCGGGGTAATGGGACATGTTGATGGGGGAATTCCTTGGAGCCACTACAGGGTAAAACAAAGATGCCGGTGGCCAGTAAAGGCCACCGGGTCTCCGGTTTCATACTTCGCTACATCACACGCAGAAAGCGATCAGCCGCGCGGCTGGCGCTTCGGCGGGACCTGTTCGAGACGCTGCACGCGGCTCTCGATCTGGTCCAGACGCTGGTTGGCCTGCTGTGCCGACTGGTTCGCCGATTCGGCACTCTGGGCTGCGCCCTGCACCTTCGTATCCAGGGAATCGAGGCGCGAGTTGATCGTCGCGAACTCTTCCTTGTAGGTGGCGCAGCCGCCAAGGCCCAAGGTGGCAACAAGGGCCACGCCCAGCACCACATTCTTCTTGGTCATCATCATTCCAGTACTCCTTCTCGGGTTCATGTAAAGTGCGCCCCCCATGCAGCGAGATGATGGCGCTGCAATGCGTACATGGACTGTGAAGACCCTGAAGGCCGATTCAGCCGGCTGTTGGCGCCTTGCCTACCCTGTCCACACGACCGGAATACCACCAATTCACCTGCACTGTTCGGCAATATCGATGCCATCCCGATGCTTCAGGATGAAGGCCTCCAGCCCCGTCGGCTCGCCATGGATCAGCCCCGATGCCCCAGGTCGACCCTCGGGGGTAAGTTGGGCGTACAGATGCTCTCGAAACGCCCGAAGAGCGGGCGCACGTTGATCGGTGTTCCCAAACGTGTTTGCAGTCAGCAATATCGGGCCATTGTCGATCAACAGCAGAGGCACACCCTTGCAGGTGAATTCGAAAGACGTACCTCGATCTGGCCCGAGATGCACCCTGATCCCCTTCGATTCAACCGTTCTTGCAAAGGCTGACGCGTCGTCGCGAATCATTTTGTACTCTTCCACGGTCAAGGTCCTGAACGTGGACAGTTTGGACTCAAGACCGGTGGGAAAGAGCACCCAGACAAGTGCAGCTGCGAGGGCAGCCGCCAGGGCAGCAATCAGGATCAACGGAAAGACTGTTCTCATTTTTGCGCCTTGATCTGGCCCGCGGCTCCCGACTGTTTCAGCCACTGGGGCAGCGAGCGATACGCCATGGTTTCCTCAAGCACAATCACTGCAGGCAGGTGCTGGTTTGAACCCGCGCGGAGGCGCGCTCAACAACCACCTCTGCTCCCCCGCCCCGTTTCCCCCGTGCGACGAACGTGATCCTGTACGCCTCGTCCTGCAGGGCGGAGTTCACATCCACGTTGTCAACGTCAACGCCGCATCGCTTCGCCTCGCGAATGGCGGAAAGCAGCACTGATTCAAGTTGGGTTTTCGCTTCGCCACGTGACGCGCCAGTCGCGATGGCCGGAATCATCACGCCCACCAGGACCGCTGCCACGAGGTGCGTTCTCATGCTCACAAAAGGACTCCACTTTAGAGGTCAAGCAGTGAGGCGAGCACGGATGATATATCGGCATGGCGGTGTCCACGCCAACCAACAGACCGGATGCGGCGTCAATAATATGGCGCACCATTGAAATTGACGACCTCCAGCGGATTCTTCAAAATTTGGAGTCCACTACAGGGAGTTCAAACATGCAGCTGATTGCAGTTCTCGCACTTTCGCTTTCCGGCCTTGTCAGCGACGCGAAGCCCACCACCACCGCAGACACCGCCGCCCCGGCCAAGGCCGAAAGCTGCGACGACGTGCGCGCGCGGATGACGCCGCCGAACATGACGCCGGCGCAGCAGAACAAGATGCTGGATGCCGTGTCCGCGTGCTACGCCAAGGAAGAAGAGGACCGCAAGAAGGCCGACGCGGCCAACCCGAAGCCGAAGGGCGTGAACCTTTGGGACTGAGCTGCATTCCGCAGAGCCCATGATCCAGAACCCCGCCCCATGGCGGGGTTTTTCGTTGCTGCCCGGGAGATAGGAAGCGGGCATACTCCGATTTACCAAACGGGGTCACCAGGCCAGCATGCCAGCGTCTTACCTGCTCTTCTTCTTCGCCGGGCTGGGCGCCTTCAACGGCGTGGCGCTCGCCCTTTATCTGCTCTGCCGGCAACCGGTCCGGCCGGCGCAGTGCTGGCTGGCCGCGCTGGTACTGATGCTGAGCCTGCGCACGGGAAAGTCCGTGCTGTTCTATTTCTGGCCCGACGTCTCCAAGCTGGTGCTGCAAGTGGGGCTGACCGCCTGCTTCTTCATCGGCATCTGCTTGATCGGTTTCGTGCGCGCCTGGCTCGACCCCGATCGCAGGCGCACCCGGCATGATCCGACGGTCGCGCTGGGCCTGCTGGCGCTCGCCATCGTCTTCGGCCTGGCCTACCCCTATACCGAGCATGTGCGCCTGTGGGCGGGTCCGGTCTGGGCGTCCATACAGGTGATCTGGCTGGCGTGTCTGCTGGCGTCCGCCGGGCTGTTCCTGCGCGCCTCACGGCAGGTCAGCGCCGCCGGCGCGTCCGGTGCACCTGGTCGCGCCCATGTGGCCTCGGTCATCGCGGGCGTGGCGGTGATCTGGCTCGCGTATGCCACCGCCGGATTGACGTCATACATCGTCGGCGCCTTGTCCTTCTCGCTGGTGCTCTACCTGAGCATCACCGTGGCGGTGGCCCAGCGCAGACCTCCCGCCGTCACCGCGCCGTCCCTCGCCGCCGAGCCCTATCGGGACCGCAAGATCGCGCCGGCCGATGCCGAGGCGACCCTGCGCGCCCTGCATTCGCTGATGGCCGAGGAGGGCTTGTATAAGGACGCCCGCCTGACCCTGCCCAAACTCGCCCGGCGCCTGAACATACCCCCGGCCCGTCTGTCGCAGCTGCTCAACGACAACCACGGCACCGCGTTCAAGCCGTACCTGGCGCAGATCCGGGTGGAGGCGGCCAAGCAACTGCTGCGCACGCAGGCGGCCGTGCCGATGGATCAGGTGGCGGAGGCGTCTGGCTTCCTTTCTCTCTCCAGCTTCTACAGCAGCTTCAACAAGGTGGAGGGAACCCCGCCCGGCGCCTGGCGGCAGGCCCAGCTGCGCGCGGAAGCGGCTTCCTGAAACGCGTTTCAGGATTCCCCAAATACGCTTCAGGAGATTGATTCATAAGGGATTCCGCCAGACTTCCAGACACCTTTCCAGCGGAGTCTGCTGCATGTCTGCGTCCCCTTCCCTGCCGGCAGCCGCCGGCGTCATCTCTGTGCCGGCACGCGTCGCTGCCTGGCTCGCCATCGGCATCGCTTCGGTCGCACTGCTGTTCTCCCCCCGCGCGTACGCCGATCCGGACACGGACGGCCGCGAGGTCGCCGCGGTCATCCAGGACTACCTGCACGGCAGCTCCTACAACCAGCCCGATCAGCTCCGGCGCGCCTTCTACCCCGATGCGCGGCTCTACCTGAGCCAGGGCGTGGACGGCATGCGCGAGGTAAGCATCGCCGACTACGCCAACGGGTTCGCCCGGAACCCGGGGCAGTTCAACGGCCGCGTCGGACGCCTGCTGGGCGTCCAGATCGAGGGCAACATCGCCACCGCCAAGGCCGAAATCCTGATCGCCACGGCTCAGGCGCGCTTCGTCGACCTGTTCCTGTTGAAGAAGCTGGAGGGCCGCTGGCAGATCATCAGCAAGACCGCCACGCGCGAATCGGCGCCCGCCCATGGCCGCCAGGTGGTGCTGGTGGTGTCCAACGTGGACACCATGCCCGGGACCCGCCTCTCGGCCGGCAACAGCTTTTCGGAACTGATCCACGCCTATGCCGGGTTCCGCGCGGCCGGTTATGGCGTGCAGTTCGTCAGCCCCGCAGGCGGCGCGGTGCCGCTGGCCTATATCGATACCCGCAACCCGGAGCACAAGGCCGGCATCTACGACGCCGACATGATGTGGGCGCTAGCCAACACGCAGCGGCCGGACGAGGTGAACCCGGGTGAGTACGCCGCGCTGATGTACATCGGCGGCAGTGCGGCCATGTACGGCGTTGCCGAGCACCCGGGGCTGCAGGCGCTGGCGGTGCGCATCTACGAGCAGCAGGGTGGCATCGTGGCGGCCGTGTGCCACGGCAGCGCAGGGCTGGTGAACCTGACCCTTTCGGACGGCTCCGCACTGGTGGCGGGCAAGCGGGTTACCGGCTATCCCGATGCGTTCGAGGACATGGGCGCCCCCTACTACAAGACCTTCCCCTTCTCGATCGAGCAGCGGCTGCGGCAAGGCAAGGGCCGCTTCGCCCATGGCGCCCGTGGCACGGCGCATGTGGAGGCCGATGGCCGGCTGGTTACCGGGATGAACTGGGAATCCACCCCCGGCGTGGTGGCGGCGATCGTCAAGCAACTGGACGCCGAGTAGCCCGCGCGGGTTACTCCCCTTCCCGCCCGGCAAGGGTCATCACCCAACCGGGCACCATCGGCTCGTCCGCATAGAACACCTTGGGCACCTTCTCGGCCATGGCCCAGCGCTGGATCCAGCCCATGCCGGCGCCCCCGTTGTACCCGTCTTCATGCTGGTACGCCGGGTCCTGCATCGCGGTTTCAAGCGTTATGAAGTGGTAGCCGCGCCGGCGGGTGGCGGCCACCAGTTCTTCAATGCAATCGGCGTTGAGCGCGTTGGCATGCATCAGCCAGACCTGCGCCGGCAGCCGGCCCAGCAGCTGCTGCGAACGCTGTTCGTAGTAGTCCAGCTTGGTGAGCATGTACGGCACGTAGCCACGGCGCAGCCGCTGCAGCAGTGCGTCCCGATTGGCGGGGTCGGTCTCGGTATCGCGCACATGGTCATAGGCGAAGGCCCAGATCCACTCGCTGTTGTCGATAGTGACCGGGGCGATCTGATACCCGTGCTGCTGCAGGAACGTGGCCAGCGCGGCGCGAATCTGCGGCAATTGCCCGGCATGCAGGTACGGGTGCCGAAACCAGCGCGGCTCATGCCCGGTTTCGGCCAGCAGCGGCCGGAGCGTGGCTTCGCCGCGCAGGATGTCCTGCTCGTAAGCCTCCAGTGTCACCGCGTGCAGGTCCACGTGGCCGAAGGTGTGGTTGCCCAGCTCGAACCCGGCATCGCGCCAGTCACGCAGCATCTGCACCCGCGCAGGCTGCACCTGGCCGTCGACCTCGAGCTTGGCCTCGTTGACGAAGCCCACCACCGGCACGTCGGCGCGCTTAAGGGCGGCGATCAACTGCGCATGCTGGGCGGCCAGTTCGGGCTCGGCACGCTCGCCCAGCCGCTGCCAGGGAAGATCGTCGATGGTGAGCGCGATGCGCCGGTCTGGTTCGGCCGCATGGGCGATTCCCGCAATGCACAGCAACGCCAGCATGCCCCACCCCACAACGCCACTACGCACATGCTGCTCCCGTCATGATTCCTGCGGCAGCATAGCGTCGCGGGGTGTGGCCCACAAATCAGCGCTGGCGCACCACGTCTGGCAGTGCGTAGCTGCTGTCGAGTATCGACGCCTCCGGAACGTATGCGCGCACGATCAGCGCGAAGGTATCGCGCGGTGCAGGCAGCCAGTTGGACTTCTCCGCCGCGCTCGTCGGCTCGTCACTGGAGAGCACGAGCGTTAGTGAGCCGTCATCAGCGAACTGAAGTTCATTGGCGTCGAGGTTGACGGTGCCGATGTTGTGCCGGCCGTTGGGGCTCTCCGGCATCATGTAATAGTCCTTGTCGTACATGGTGAGCGACCAGAAGCCACCGCGTGCGCGGTCCACCGGCGGCAGTGCATCTTTTTCGAAACGCATCGTGTAGCGATAGCGGCCATTGAGCATCGCGCCCTGCGCGTCGGTGCCACGGATGAGGTAGGCGGCTTCGGTGAAGTCGTTGACGTAGATGTAGATCACCGCCGCCTGCGCCCGGCTCAGCCAGTCGCTGCCCCAGCGCCCGCCGTTGGTCTGCCGCTGCCAGCCATTGCCTACCGGCGTGCCGACCTGTTCGTAGCGTGCACCGGTGTACAGCTCGTTGTCGGCCACCAGCACGGCGCGGTCCAGCAGCGCCTTCCAGGCGGGTGTGCTGTCGCGCAGGGCCAGCAGCGTGCGCGCCTGCTCGGCCATGGGCGCATCGCCCGGGCTCACCTGCGGGTTGGCATCAAGCGCCCGCTTCAGGTCGTCCCAGAAGGTGTCGCCGTGGACGGGGCGCGTGCGCAGGATGTCCGGGTCGGCCGCTAGGATCTCCGCGTTGAGCTCCGGCGGGTACACCTTGTTGCGCGCACTCGCCTCGCAGTCGAACTGGCGCAGGCCCGGGCGATCCTCACTCAGCGGGGTGGCACCCAACTGGTTCAAGACGGCGCGGGCCTGCGCTTTGCCTTCCGAGGTCCGGGCGGCGAAGCTGCGTGCCATTACGACGGCGACGTCGGTGGGTGAGCGCAGCACGCCGGCGAACCCCACCGGTGCCTCACCCTGCCAGCCGGGTCCAACCAGCAGGTATTTTCCGGCAGGCGTCGCCGACGCGGAACCCAGCTGATGGGTGACTGTCGTAAAGGCATCGACGATCTGGATGGTCCAGTAATGCCCCGGCGGCACGTTGTGGGGCGTCTGCACCACGACGGGCTCCTCGCCCAAGTCAGCGAAACAGGCGCCGTAGATGGTGTCGTTGTTCGGCGTGACGACCTTGCGCTGCGCGGCCGGCAGGTAGTCGTCCACATAGCCCATGTGGTTCTTGGGCGAGCCCGGGAACAGGCCCATCGCCATGCCCGGCCCATGGCCCTTCATCAGTTCCCAGGTGCTGGTGCGGCGGAACGTGTTGACCAGTGGGTGTCCCCAAATATAGACCACCCTCGCCAACGCTTCGGCGTAGTGCTGGCTGGCCACGAGCGCCGGCACCGCAGCGCCATTGGTGAGGTCCGGGTGCGCGGGTGAGAACGCGCCAACCTGGGCGGGGTTGGGTGCCGAAGGGCTGCCGGAATTCCGGGGGCTGGCCATGGTGGTGCTCCGAAGGTTGCGTGTCGCGCAGGAAAAGACGTCGGACCAAGCATCGCGGGCACGGTGTGGAGCAACAAGCGAAAGGCCACCTATGGAGGCCCAGTAAAAGTACTGCTGCGGGCGCATTCACCCGGTTGGAGCGCTACTGCCGGTCAAGTGCCACGCGCGTTCCTGCGGATCTGCGGTATGCGACGGCAGCGACATCGGCCTCGCCGCGCAGGATGCCCTGATCGCAGGCTCCCAGTGTCATCGAAAGCTCAGTGCGCATTGAGCCAGACTTGAGCCAATCCGAGAAAATCGGCATAGCTCAAACCTTCGTACTCCAGCCCCTGCGATGCACACATTGACGGAAGTTCTGCCGCAAACGCTTCATATGCCGTAAATACCCGTCGGTCTCCCGGAAGGTCATTCCGCCTAGACTCCTGAGCCAGCCACGTCCGTATGATTCGCGAAACCCGCTTGGGAACGCCGTTGTGCGCAGTGAGATCTTGACCGGCGATGTCAGACAGGCACTTCTGAGAAGTGAAGCGGGTATGCTCCATGATCAGCGCAGATCGGTTGGCGAAGCGCGCACCGCCAAATCGCTTGGAGCCAATCACCATTCCCAGTTCAAAAGGCATGTTAAAGCGAGGCAGCTCATTGATTCCGTCCAATTGAACGGCGGATAAGTCATGAATGCTGTACTGACATTCCTTGATGAGCCGCGTAATCTTATCGATACGTACCTCGCAGCCGTCTGCGGCTTCCAGCGCCGATCGCGGAAGAAAGCCGCATGCGAGTACGGTGAAAATGGCGCAGTGGAAAAGCGGACGGAAGTCATCCGAAAACGGACAATTGATGAAAACGTAGTCCGCAGTGCTCGCGTCGATCCGTGACGTGATCATTGTAATGACTACTTCTTCTTCATGACCGAGAAGACTGCGCTGATGCGCTGGGCCTTGGTAAGGGTGCAACCGTAGACGCGAAACTGCTTGATGGGGAAGGTGCTGGTGTGCCCCCGCAAACTTCCAGCCAACGGTCGTGATTTTTCTGCGGGACTTTTTTTTCGGCCGCTCGATGGCGGATTATGCGTGGTTGTCGCAGGCGTCGCGGATGCACTGGCTAGCGTCCTGCGCGTTGGCGCTGCGTGATCCTTGCGAACACATTGGCTTGTGGCAACCGTAGCCGATGCTGAAATGCGCGATGTCTTGGTCATTTTTCGTCCTACGTAAGGCTGACAGCTGCGGGCCGCTGTAGATCGGATTGTATGTCCGGTTCGCCCGGCACGGACCGCGAGATGCTTGATCTGTGCGGGCAGTCTCAGCGGGGCGCCGTTTGAGAAGGCGCCAGCCTCACCGCGATACGGAGCGCCTACCGGGTTTGGATAAGTGGCACTCCATTGCCAACCGATCACCAGCAAGCTCACACGTTCTTTTCCGCCTCATCGCTACTGCGTGTCCAGTGCAACGTAGCCGCGGCCCAGCCTGCGATATGCAACTGTGGGCCGATCGGCTGTGCAGGGAGCAGCCACCGATAGCGTGATGACGCCAGGGTTCGTCTCCACATACAAGCGGGTACCTGGTTCGATGCCGAGCGCATGAATCCACAGCCCCCGCAGCTTGAGGCAGGGAATCGGTGGGCAGCCCGGGTACGTTTCCAATCCGTCGTGGTGAAGTGCGTTCGTCATGACGCTCTTGGGCTTGCGCCACCAGAGCTTTTGGCGGGCAGCGGGAGTTGCATCGGTGAAATGATTGGACATGGTGACCTCCAATGGGGAGCTTCCCTCGCCGGGATGGCGAGGGAGTCGGGAGGTTAAGAACCGTAACGAGACCGGCGCGACGTATTTCCACGGGGGTGTTCTATTTCGCCACCCTCCCGACGCGGGGAGTTCAACTTCGTACATCTCGTTGGAGTTCTTAAGCTCCGAAGTGCAACCGTGTCGCGGTCGTGAGGATAGCGGAAGTTGGCGGGATCATCTGATCGCCGCCTTCCGATGGAAGGCGTCTATGCGGCATTCCGATTGCGTCATTTGCACAGAAATACGTGTGGCGCCGCGCATTTTTGGCGGTCTGGGATCACGCTTGTGATGGTGGCCTCGTCTCAGTCGGCGAATCGCGAGCTTGGGATGGCGTGACGCATTCGGCGTTGGGTGCGCGAGCGTCAGCGAAGGCAGCGGACTAACAGTCCGCTCTACCCCGTCGAGGGGTGAGGCAGTCGGTGGGTGAGGCAGTCGGGGTGTCGGGCAGTCGACGCGGCGGGGTTGTGTTTCCCGCCGGGGTTTTGCTTTTCTACGCGCGCGTCAGCGCGATCCAGCGGTAGCCGATGTAGACAATGACGGCGGCCAACGGCGCCAGGCTCAGCCAGAGCGGCAGCTTGAACATGAACATCATGGCCGCGCCTACGGCCAGCGCCAGCATCGACAGCCCGATTACCCAGGCGTCGAATACCGCCGTGTCCGCCGCGTCCCGCCCCCACGAGTTTGCCGGGCGGCCGTTCGCCGCGCGCTTCCGGCGTACCACCCAGATATCGGTCACGAAATCGACGATGCCTTCCAACAGGTCACCAATGAGGCCAGACATGGTCAATCCTTGAGCGGCAAGCTGAATACGCCGATCTTCTAGGCAATGCTTTGGGCCGTCAAGCGCTCCACCGGGGCAGGGATGAACCCTCCCTGCCCCGGGCCTCCCCCGTCGTTGTTTCAGGGACTATCGCGGCGGATGCCCAGCGCCACGGCCTCGGTGTAGGAAATCTTCAGCAGATCGCCCCGCTTCACGCTGGGCAGCTTGGCGCGCAGGTCGGGGCGTTCAACGGCGATGATCTGCGTATTGCCGCGCGGTCCCCGCAGCGCGATGGTGTTGGCCACCGGGTCCACGGCCGCCACCTCGGTGACGATTTCGATGGTGCTGGAGCGCGCCCCGCCCGGGGTGGCGCCCCGGATCGGCACCGTGCCCGCCTGCCACTTGGTCACGCCCACGGCCGCACTGCCGGCCGGCTGCAGGTCCAGGGCAACGGCCGCGGTGTATTCGAGGGTTACGCTGTCACCTACCTTCAGCTGGCTGAAGTTGCGCACGTCGGGGCCCGCCTGGACATCCACGCTGCTGCCGTCGGCTCCAGCGACCGTCACCACGCGGGAGCGGGCATCAATGGCGGTGATCCGCCCCTGCAGGGTGATTCCGGCAGAAGCGGCCGTCATCGGGCCGGGCATGGACCGGGGCGAAGGGGGCGCGGCCTCCGCCGCCGGGGGCGTGCTCTGGCACCCACCGGTGGCGAGCGCGACAACAACGAGCGTGACGGATGACGACAAGGCAAGAAGGCGCATGGAAATCTCCAGAACGGGGCAGCGGCAGATGCGTTCATTGCATCAGCTGCCCCGCCCCGGCGCCCCCGTACTACTACTGTGCCGCGCCCAGAAAAGTTACCAGCCCTACCCTCTCCTACGGGCCTCAGCTCCTGCGCATCAGGATCATTTTTTCCTGCGACATGTCCCGCATGGTGTACGGAATGCCGCCGGTGCCGTAGCCGGATTCGCGGCGGCCCGCGAACGGCATCCAGTCCGTGCGGAACGCGGTGGGGTCGTTGATCATCACGGCGGAGGCATCGAGACGGTTGGCCGCGCACATGGCGATGTCGATGTCCTGGGCGAAGACGCTGGCCTGGAACGCGGTGGGCAGTGCGTTGGCGCGCGCGATAGCCTCGTCCAAGTCGCCATAGCGATACACCGCCACCACCGGGCCAAAGACCTCCTGCGTGGTCACCCGTGCATCATTCGCCGGGTTGAGCAGGACCGTGGGCTGCAGCGTCGTTTCGGAAAGGCGCTTGCCACCCGTCGCGAGCTGGGCACCGCCGCGCACCGCCTCGTCGATCCATTCAGCCACCCGGTCGGCCTCGCGCGGCTGGATCAGCGGGCCGACTTCGGTGTCTTTGAATGTGGGATCGCCGGTACGCAGTTTCTCGACCCGGGCGATCAGTGCCTGGGTGAAGTCGTCGGCGATGGCGTTGTGCACGAAGATGCGCTGGGTGGAGACGCACACCTGCCCTGCGTGGTAGTAGCCGCCCTTGACGATGGGCTCGATGATCTTGCCCAGGTCGGCGCTGCGGTCGACGATGGCCGGCGCCACGCCGCCATGCTCCAGTGCCGAACGCGCGCCGTGGGCCAGCTTGGCGTGCAGCGACCAGCCCACCTTGGCCGAGCCGATGAAGCTGAGGAAGCCGACGCGCTTGTCGGTCACCAGCGCCTCGGCCAGTTCGTTGCCGTCCGGCACGAAGGTCTGGCACCACGGCTCCGGCAGGCCAGCCTCGTGGACCATCGCCACCAGCTCCAGGCAGGACAGCGGCGTGGTGGACGCCGGCTTGATGATGACCGGGCAGCCCACGGCGATGGCCGGTGCGACCTGGTGCACGATCAGGTTGAGCGGGTGATTGAAGGCCGAAATCGCCGCGACAATGCCGATGGGTTCGCGGGTGGTGAACGCCCAGCGGTTCTCGGCCGCCGCCGACAGGCCCATCGGAATCTCGCGACCGGCAAAGTTGCGCAGCTCGTCGGCCGCGTTGTGCACGCCGTCGATGGCGCGGGTGGTCTCGACAATGGCATCGGGCAGCGGCTTGCCGCCTTCGCGCGCGATCTGCAGGGCCAGGTGGTCGCGCTTGGCGTCCATCAATGCGGCCAGACTGCGCAGTATCGTGATGCGCTGGTGCGGGGCAAGCCAACCATCGCGGTCCTTGAATACCCGTTCGGCGGCGCTGAGCTTGCGCTCCAATGCAGCGGCATCGTCGAACGGAATCTCTGCGATGGGCGCGCGGTCGAAGGCTTGTACAACAGTCAACATCATGAATTCCTTGTGTGAGGCAATGAGGCGGCCGCTTACGCGCAGCCTACGTCAGGCGTGCGGTTGCGCAGTTCGTTCACCAGCACCCGCGTGTTCTCGGAATAGTCGATGGGCACATCCAACAGGTGCACGC
The DNA here is from genome assembly GCF_049199305.1 of Stenotrophomonas sp. PD6. NCBI lineage: Bacteria > Pseudomonadati > Pseudomonadota > Gammaproteobacteria > Lysobacterales > Lysobacteraceae > Stenotrophomonas > Stenotrophomonas sp. PD6. The sequence goes on from NZ_JBLZQD010000001.1 coordinate 290,267, forward strand.
CGCCGCCGGCGAAGGCCGCTTCGATCATCGGCACCAGTTCCTCTACGGCGGTGACCCGGCTGCCCTTCGCGCCATAAGCTTCGGCGTAGCGGACGAAATCGGGATTGCCGAAGCGCATACCGAAATCCTCGAAGCCATCCACCGCCTGCTTCCAGCGGATCATGCCGTAGGCGCTGTCGTTGAGGATGATCACCACCAGGTTGAGCCCCAGCCGCACCGCGGTTTCCATTTCCTGCGAGTTCATCATGAAGCCGCCGTCGCCGCAGACGGCCAGTACGCGCCGCGTGGGATACAGCATGGACGCCATCATGGCCGACGGCAGGCCGGCGCCCATGGTGGCCAGCGCGTTGTCCAGCAGCAGCGTGTTGGCCACGTGCGTGCGGTAATTGCGGGCGAACCAGATCTTGTACATGCCGTTGTCGAGGCAGACGATGCCGTCTTCCGGCATGGCCTGGCGCACGTCATGCACCAGCCGTTGCGGGGTGACCGGGAAGCGGTCTTCCTCGGAACGGTCGTTGAGACGGGCCAGGATCTTCTGGCGCAGCTCGACCATGCCCGGGTCTTCCGACAGCTTGCCTTCCAGCCGCGCGGCCAGGGCATCGACCGTGGCGCCGATGTCGCCGATCACTTCGATATCCGGGTGGTAGACCTGTTCAACCGTGGCGGACTGGAAGCCGATATGCACGACCTTGGGGCCGCCGCTGCCCTTCATCAGGAAGGGCGGCTTCTCGACGGTGTCGTGGCCGATGGCGATGATCAGGTCGGCACGCGCAACGGCCTCATGGACATAATCGCCTTCAGAGAGCGCAGCGGTGCCCATGTACAGGTTGGAGCCACCGGTAACGGCACCCTTGCCCATCTGGGTGTTGAAGAACGGCAGGCGGGTGCGGCCGACGAACGCGGAGAGCGCCTCGGTCAACCACGGCCGGCTGCCGGCGGCCCCGATCATCACCAGCGGGCGCTTGGCGGCGAGGATCGCCGCTTCCGCCCGGTCAAGCGCGGCAGCATGGGCGACCGGTCGCTCCAGCGGGTGAACCGGAATCACCGGCACATCCTCCACTTCCTCGCCGGCAATGTCTTCGGGCAGTTCGAGGTGCACCGGGCCCGGTCGCTCCTCCATGGCAACGCGGAAGGCATCACGCACGGTGGAGGGAATGGCGGCGGCGCTGACAATTTGCCGGGTCATCTTCGTGAGCGGCTTCATCGACGCCACGATATCCACGATCTGGAAGCGCGCCTGCTTGGCGCTCATCACGGCCTTCTGGCCGGTGATCAGGATCATCGGCCACGCCCCCAGGTGGGCATAGGCGGCGCCGGTGGAGAAGTTCAGCGCGCCAGGACCGAGGGTGGCCAGGCAGACGCCGGGCCTGCCGGTGAGCCGGCCGTGGGTGGCGGCCATGAACGCGGCCGCTTGTTCGTGCCGGGTCAGGACGAGTTCGATGCTGGAGTTGCGAAGCGATTCCAGGAAGTCGAGGTTTTCCTCGCCCGGTACGCCGAAGATGCGGTCTACGCCTTCATTTTCCAGCGCGGCGACCAGTAGATCCGAGCCCTTGCGCATAGCGTCGATCCTTGGGGACGATCGCCCGACTATACCCCGGTGCGCCTGCATCCCCGGTGAGTGCAATCACGCACTAGGCGGTGCGGCGCAGAAGATGTCATGCATGGCGATGAGCAGTGCTTCAATGCGGGCGTCATCGATCCGGTAGAAGATCGAGCGCGATTCCCTGCGTGTCGCGACAAGATGACGTTGGCGGAGTTCGGCCAACTGCTGCGAAAGAGCGGGCTGTCGTATGCCCGTGGCCGCCTCGAGCGCTCCCACGGTGGATTCGCCCTGCGAGAGTTGGCAGAGCAACAGGAGCCGTTGCGGCGTGGCGACGAAGCGCAGCAGCTCGGCCACTACCGGAACACGCTCCTTCATCTCCATGAGATGGGCGGTGGACAGCGTGGAACGGGGAGTCGAGGCCGTTTTGGAGGGGTTGGACATCGGCGTGGGGTGACTCATCCTGAATGCTATGGAAGCTAGAGTTACATAGATGCCGTATCTATGTAATAGAATCCCGCCAAGCGCCGCGTACAGCGCTGACGCATCCTTCCGGCGCACCGACCTTCTGATGGACCCTGTGCATGTTTCTCCCACTTCCTCGACTACCGGCAGGCCGATCATGAGCGCAGACGATCTTGCGTGGTACTGGCCGCTGCTCGGCGGCGTGATGATCGGCGCTGCGGCTGGCGCGTATCTCCTGCTGCTCGGACGCATCGCCGGCATTTCCGGGCTGCTGGCCAGTGCGTGCGGTGGTGCCGGAGGCGGCAACAAGGGGGTCGCCAGGTGGTTCGTCATCGGGCTCTTTGCGGGAGGGGCGGTAGCCCTGGCGTTCAAGCCCGTGGCACTTCCGCCCCTGAGCAGTGCCACCTGGCACCTGGTCGTACTTGCCGGCGTTCTGGTCGGCTACGGAGCCCGGCTTGGCTCGGGGTGCACCAGTGGGCATGGCGTCTGCGGGATGGCCCGCCTCTCGCCGCGCTCGGTTCTGGCAACGGCGGTGTTCATGATGGCAGGCATGCTCACCGTGTTTGCCGCCCGCCAGGTACTGGGAGGCGGGCCATGAGCCGCCTCGTTGCGTTGCTGTGCGGCGCACTGTTCGGCGTCGGGCTGGTGGTGGCCGACATGGCCAACCCGGCGCGGGTGCTCGCATTCCTCGACGTGACCGGCAACTGGGACGTCTCGCTCGGCCTGGTCATGGTCGGCGCATTGGTGCCGTCCGGGCTGGCCTACGCCTGGGTACGCCGCCGCCAGCGCCCCCTGCTTCCCGGCGCGCTCCACCTGCCCACCCAGCGGGGCATCGACAGACGCCTTCTGAGTGGAGCTGCGGTCTTTGGTGTCGGCTGGGGATTGATGGGCATCTGCCCGGGACCTGCGGTGGTGCTGCTCGGCACGGGCGAGCCCCTCGCGTTGGTGTTCTTTGCCGCCATGATGACGGGGATGGCGTTCCATGCCCTGCTCCATCGAACGCGCTTGCGGCGCGGCGCGATGCCATCGTCTCGCGCCGGCAGAGAACCGTAGATTTACTGGCAGTTGCTCCGCATTGACACGCATGCGCGAACCCTGCGCCGGGCAAGACAATGGGGCCGATGGCAGCGTGGCTGCTCAACCGCCCGGGAGCATGGCAATGAAACACTGGCCGTTCCATATCGCACTTACGCTGGCGACCGCCACGGCAGGTCTGGCGATCCCCCAGGCCGTCCTCGCGCAGGCCCCTGTCGCGGCACCGGGTACTGTGGCCGCAGAGGGCGAGCGACCGCGCCATTCCAACAAGTGGCGCATCGTGTTCGACGAGCGCGCCAAGTCCGACGGCACCATCAGCTTCCGGATCTGGCCCAAGGACGGTGCACCCCAACAGGTTGACGTGGCGGTGATCGACGGCCAGTCGGAGAACCGCATCGCCTCATCCGCCCGTGACGCGCTGCGGGTCGCACTGGGCAAAGGCTTCCATGTGGAAGTCGACGACGGCGAGGATGTGCTGGTGAAGGCCCGGCGCGGAACGGGAGATTTCGGGCTGCAGCTGATCGGCAACACGGCGCGCGACGTGGATATCAAGCTACGACGCGAGTGAGGGAGCGCGATGCGCTACCCATCCGATTCCGGGGTCTTGCCGAGCAGGTACTTCAGCCCATGCGTCAGCCCGCGCGGCGCCACGCTCAGGTGGTCTTCGTCATTGAGTACGTCGAGTTTCAGGCGCAGCGACGGGTATTGGCGCTCCCGCAAGGCGGCATGCATCTGCTTCGCATCGGCCACCATGTCCGCGTCGTTGCCGAAGGCCGGCGTCTCATACTCCCCAACATACATGTAGACCGACGCGGCCAGGTCGCCATGCCCGCGCGCATAGTCCTTCTCGAATCGCGTCATGACATTGCGGTCGTACCAGAAGGACGGGCTGCCCACGATGTAGCCGGAGAACATGCCCGGGTCGGTGAACAGTATCTGGGTGCCCAGCAAGGCGCCATACGAATGGCCCAGCAGCAGGCGCCGTGATTCATCGGTGCGGTAGTGGCTGGCCACGAACGGCAGCGCCTGCTTCTGCAGATAGGTGATGTAGGTAGCGGCGCCGCCATGAACGGCATCTGCCGGTGCACTGCGTGGGCCATTGGGCGTGGGTGTGTAGTCGCGGCGCCGGCTGGGCATGCCCTCGTCGCCTACCGCGTATGACAGCCCCACCAGGATGAACTCCTCCAGCTTCGGCCCTTCAACGTTCAAGCGCCGCCCGATCTGCCGCGCCAACGGAAACGCATAGTCCGCGTCGGTGACATACAGCACGGGGTACCTGCGTTGCGGCGAGGTCGCGTACGAGGGTGGCAACGCGACAAACACCTGGTAGGTGCGCCCGGAGACCGGGTCCGGAACGTTCCATACCTCGCTGCCGACCACTTCGTAGGGCATCCCAGCGCCTCGTTGCCCACCAAGGGCGGAAGCCTGTGCGGGGGCGTGATCGACGGCAGGCGCGCCATCACGCGCGGGTGCGGCTGGATTCGCTTCGGTAGTCCTTGAACAACCGCAAAGCAACAGGAGAAGAGCAGTGCCCCACAACAGATGTTTCAACGCGCGCTCCCTGAAAATCGGATCCGTCTGATTCAGTGCCGACACCCGCTGATGCATCATTGCTGCGGGCGTTGCGACCGGCTTCATTACCGCGATGATATCGAAACGTACTGCCCAGATCGAACAAGCACGGATTGCTGGTTGAGTGTGCTGGCTTCGGCCAGCACACTTTTTCGTGCGCGCTCCATCGTACGTTCGATCTCATCGGCCTCGCCGACGACCGCCCCATGCCGTCATTCTCGGACGTGCCTGATATCGACGGTGGAGCATCACGGTCAGAATTCCGCGCCTTGATCCATCACAAAGGAGCGGTACACCGTGGAAACCCCGTCTTACAGCAACTACCCCCAGAAGTGGCGCGACCGATTCCAGTTCTTCGACGCCCACGGCGCACCTGGCTCGCTGTCCTACAAGGCGGCCTTCAAGGCACTGCCCTTCCTGCGCCGGATCAGGATCCAGAGCAGCATTCTCGCCTTCCTGTTCGGCCCCATCTACTTCTTTATTCTGGGTCTTTGGCGCAAAGCGTTGGTTGGACTGGCGCTTTCGCTGGGTACCATCATCGTCGCCGTTCTGCTCTACGCCATCTTTGGTGCCAACAGCGCCTTTGCGGATATTGTGTCCCGTGTGCTCGGCCTGGCAATGACGTTGATCTACGCGACCACCGCCAACTACGCCTACTACCTGAAGGAAGTGAAGGGCGCGGATAGCTGGAACATCTTTGAAGGGCTCCGGCTCTAACAATCTGGCATGAAGTAAATCGCCATTGGCCTCCTGGGGGCCAATGGCCGTTTCAGGTCCCTGGTGGCGCGGATAGCACGCCTTGACCTCCTCCACGCACGCCCTCCCCGATACTGGGTGCCACACCGGCGCACCCTGCCACGTCGGGACCACATGAGGGAGTCGCCAATGCCAACCAACACCTCGCCGCTGGACGCTCCTGCGGGCACCCGTCCCTTCGACGCCATCATCATCGGCACAGGCCAGGCCGGTCCGTCATTGGCAGGCCGGCTCGACGCGGCCGGCATGCGCGTGGCCATCATCGAACGCCACCTGGTGGGCGGCACCTGCGTGAATACCGGCTGCAAGCCGACCAAGACCCTGGTGGCCAGCGCCTATGCCGCACAGATGGCCCGGCGCGGTGCCGACTACGGCTTCTCTGCCGGCCCGGTCAGCGTTGACATGCGGGTGGTGGAAGCGCGCGCCCGCAAGGTGATTCTGGATTCGCGCAAGGGCAACGAGGACTGGTTGGCCGGCATGGCCGGCGTGGAGCTGATCCGCGGCCACGCCCGCTTCGAGGGGCCTGGCGTGGTCGCCGTCAACGGCGCGCGGCTCGCGGCGCCGCGCATCTTCATCAACGTGGGCGGCCGGGCAGCGGTGCCGGACATGCCCGGCCTTGCAGGTGTGCCGTACCTGACCAACAGCAGCATCGTCGAGCTCACTACCCTGCCCCGCCATCTGGTGGTCGTCGGTGGGAGCTACATCGGGCTGGAATTCGCGCAGATGTACCGGCGCTTCGGCGCAGAGGTGACGATCCTGGAGCGGTCGGACCGGCTGATCTCCCGCGAGGACCCCGACATCTCCGACGCGGTACGCGGCATTCTGGAAGATGAGGGCATTCAAGTGCACACGGGCGCGGACCAGATGGCGTTCAAGCGCGTGGAGGGTGGCGTCGGCGTGACCTTCAAGAGCCGCGACGGTGAAACCGAGGTGGTCGGAAGCCATGTCCTCATCGCGATCGGGCGCCGCCCCAATACCGACGACCTGGGCCTGGACAGCGCAGGGATCGCGCGCGACGCCCGGGGCTACATCACGGTGGACGACCGCCTGCAGACCTCCGTGCCGGGCATCTGGGCGCTGGGCGACTGCAACGGACGGGGTGCCTTCACCCATACCGCCTACAACGACTTCGAGATCGTGGCGGCCAACCTGCTGGATGGTGAGGACCGCCGGGTCAGCAGCCGGGTACCAGGCTACGCGCTGTACATCGATCCACCGCTGGGCCGGGCCGGCATGTCGGAAACCGAGGCCGCCAAGGCCGGTCGCCCCCTGCTCTTCGCCAAGCGCGAGATGACCCGGGTCGGCCGTGCGGTGGAGAAAGGCGAATCCAAGGGCTTCATGAAGGTGGTTGCCGACGCCGAAACACGGCGGATACTGGGCGCGGCGATTCTGGGCACGGGCGGCGACGAGGCCATCCACGGCATCCTCGACATGATCAGCGCCGACCGGCCGCTGGACGAGCTGCGCTGGGCCGTACCGATCCACCCCACGGTTTCCGAGCTGATTCCCACGCTACTTGTGGATCTTGCACCACCCACTGACTGAGCCACAACGACCGTTCCGTGACGCCGCGCTTCGAGCCTGTCTATCCGGCAGTGGCAGCCAAGGCGGGCGCAATCGCCGCGGAAGCAGGTGCGGCCGCCGGCCGCCATTGCCGCAGCATCGGCCCCTTCAGTGCCTGTTCGCCACAGCCTGACGGGCACCGCAGCACACGTGCCGCCGAGGTACTGACAAAGCCCTCGCCCTCGTGCGCCTTGAAGATCACCTCGCACGACAGGCAGCGGGCCACCATGGAGTAAAGGTGCACGATGCGACCGGTCCCCGGATCCTGCAGGGCGTTTACATCCAGCAGTTCGAAGCGGCAACTGTCCGGCAAGGCACGCCGGGGAAGCGGATGGACGAGGGTGGTCTGCAGGTTCACGCGCGGGCGCCGTTGATGGAATGCGCCCCACTGTAGGCAGCCGGATGTGGAGCGCGCGTGCAGCTGGCATGCAGGCGGTGTCGGAACTTGTCAGCGCGGGTAGAGCAACGTGACGGTAAAGCGCACGCCCCAGTCGGGCCCACCGCGGGGACCGTCCAGGTAGGCGCGCACCCCACCCTGATAGCTGATCATCTGGCTGCCCAGCTTGCTGACCTTGGAATACTGGACATTGAGCGGCACGGTCCACTGGCTGGCCTTCCAGTCGTAGGTCGACTCGATGTTGAAGGCAAGGGTGCGGCCGCCGGTGAATGCCTTGGCCAGGAATGGCTGGACGAAGGTGTTGCTGATGTCGCGACGCTTCGATCCGCTGCCCCCGATGTCCGAGATGTGGTTCACCAGCGCACCCACGGTCCAGCTCTTGTCCTGCTTGAGCACCACGAACGTGGGGCCGGCACCCCAGGTATCGGCGCCCAGGTCGTCGGTGCCGCTCGGCAGCAGCAGTGCGGGGCCGATGCCCCAGACAATGCCGGACGGGCCGGTTTCCTTCGGCGAGAAGAAGAAGCTCTGGGTGATGTCGCCGATGCCGGCCTGGTCGGTCCCGGGGATGACGTCCTTCTGGTAGGCGACCGGAAGAATCGTGCGGGAGATGACGTTCCATTCCTGGGAAATGGAGAAGGGCGCGACCGGTTGGATGTTGAGCGTGTGGCGATAGCCGCCGTTGGCGTAGCCGTCGTCGTAGTTGTACTGCAGTGGCACGCTGATCAGGGCCGCGACCGGATTGGACAGTTTCTTCGCCAAAGCGTCGGCATCCTGCGCCCAGACCGGCTGGGACAGCCCGGCCAGCAACGGCACCATGACCAGTGAAGGGAGGCGCGATCGACGGCGCGTGGGGCGAGCAGCGTTGGATGAGCAGTGCATGGTTCATCACCATCGGAGGCGCGAGGGTCATTTCGAGGATGGCCGATGGCCGCCGGGTCTGCTTCGGTAGTTCTACCGACCGGGGTCCAGTGAATGACGCACGCCGGCACTGGCACCGGCTCGCCGCCGCCACTATCGTAGGCGCCTTCGCTGCCCCCGGTTCCGGACGCCGATGCATTCAGCCCATGCCCACCCCGCCGCCTGCGAGAACTGCAGCACTGCCTTGCAGGGCGACTTCTGCCACCAGTGCGGGCAGTCGGCGCACAGCCCGGTGCGCAGCTTCGCGCATGCGGTGGAAGAGGTATTCGAATCGTTCTGGCACCTGGATGGGCGCATCTTCCGCACCCTGCACCAGCTGCTGCTGCCCGGTCGACTGGCGGCGGCCTATCTGGCCGGCCATCGCACCCGCTATATCCCGCCGATTCGGCTGTTCGTGATCCTGAGCGTGCTTACCTTCTTCGTGGCGCGTCTGGCGGTCCACGTGGACGCTGGCACGTTCGTGAGCCAATCGCCCACGCCGCCGGAGGTGCCGGGCGCGTTCCGTGATGCCACCACGCCCGCTGAGGTCGACAAGGTTCGCCGCGCGTTGCTGGCACCCTTGGAGCAGTCACGCCAGACCATGCCCGAAGCCCTTCGCGCACCGATCGACAGTGCCATCGCCAAGGTGGACAGGCAGGCCGCCAAGCGCGAGCGCGAACTGAAGGAACATCCGCCGGTCGCGTCTGCCGACAAGCCCGCCGTCGCCAAGCCGTTCACTGTGCGGGATATGGCGACGAAAAAGTCAGACCCGGTAGACATCGGGTTCCTGCCCGGCTTCGCCAACCGCTGGCTGACCGGCCAGGCGGAGACCATCCGCCTCAACCTGCCGCGCATCAGCGAACGGCCGCAGCTGCTGGTGAACGCGTTCTTCGGCTCGGTGCCCTCTGCGCTGTTCGTGCTGGTGCCGTTGTTCGCGGTGCTGCTGAAGGTGTTTTATCTTGGCAGTGGCCGGTTGTATCTGGAGCACCTGGTGGTGGCGCTGTACAGCCATGCCTTCCTGTGTGCGGCCCTGCTGGGCATCCTGCTGTTGTCGATGCTGGGCGGGCAGATGACCACCGTGGCCGGGGCCGGCATCATCATCGGCATTCTGGTCACGCTGCTGGTGCTGTGGATGCCGTGCTACCTGCTCATCATGCAGCGGCGGGTGTATGGCCAGTCCTGGCTGGTGACCACCCTGAAGTTCACGGCGCTGGGGTGGCTGTACTTCACGGTGGTGACCGCCGCCACCGTTGTCCTTGCCATTGCCAGCCTTGCCCGTATCTAGGCCATTAAGTAGTTTTACCCAGGTGGCCTGCACGAATTGCGGTGGAACGTGGATGAGCGCGCCATCATGCTCTTTCGCACCCCTTCCCTCGCAAACGTGCCCCCATGGCTACTCCTCCGATCGTCCGCCTCGGTGCAGTGCTGCTTGGCCTGTGCGCATTGGTGGCATGTGGCAGGCGTGATTCCGACGCAGCGGCCCCGACACCTGCTGCGCCCACCGCACCGCAGGTGGCGACACCCGCGCCTGCCGATGCCGCGCATACCCGCGAACTGCGTGCGACGGCCAAGGATGCCTACATTTGGGGCTTCCCGATCGTGGAGGGGTACAAATCGATGTACCAGCAGGCGGTGGATCGCGGCGGCGCGAACTTCCATGCCGGGTTCAATGAGATCGGCAACGTCTCCCAGGTGGCAACGCCCAAGGACACCTCGATCATCACCCCCAATTCGGACACGCCCTATTCGTTCCTGTGGATGGACCTGCGCGCCGAACCGGTGGTGATCAGCGTTCCCGCCATCGACGCCAAGCGCTATTTCTCGGTACAGCTGATCGATCTATACACCTACAATTTCGCCTACATCAACCGTTCGGTAACCGACGGCAAGGCCGGCGCCTTCATGATCGCCGGCCCGGACTGGAAGGGAGAAACGCCCAAGGGCGTGCGCCAGGTGTTCCGCGCCGAAACCCAGCTCGCCTACGCGCTGTTCCGTACACAGCTGTTCTCCCCCGCCGATCTGGCCAACGTCAAACGCCTGCAGGCGCAGTACAAGGTGCAACCGCTCAGCGCGTTCCTCGGCACCCCTGCGCCACCACCGGCGCCAGCGGTCGCCTTCCCGCCGTATGACGCCGAGAAGGCCAACGGGCCCGGCTTCTTCTCCTACTTGAACTTCCTGCTGCAGTTTGCGCCGGCGGACCCCAGCGAGACCGAACTCCGTCAGCGGTTCGCCGCCATCGGGATAGCGCCCGGCAAGCCGTTCGATGAGGCCTCGCTCCCGCCCGCCGACCGCGACGCGCTGGCCGGCGGAATCGCCGATGCCAACCAGGCGCTGGAGCAATTCGTCGCCACCGAAGTCAATACCGCCAAGGTTGCCAGTGCCGATTTGTTCGGCACCCGCGCGGCGTTGAAGAACAATTACCTGTACCGCTTCGCCGGGGCAAAGCTGGGCATCTACGGCAACTCGGCCTCCGAGGCGGACTACCAGACCTACTTCGTCGATGCGCAGGGCGCGCCGGCCGATGCCAGCCAACACGATTATGTGCTGCGCTTTGCCAAGGACCAGTTGCCGCCCACCCATGCGTTCTGGTCGGTCACGCTGTACGACGGCAAGAGCAAGCTGCTGGTCGACAATCCGCTGAACCGCTACCTGATCAATGCGGCCATGCTGCCCAAGCTCAAGCGCGACCCCGATGGAGGCCTCACGCTGTACATCCAGCATGCCTCGCCCGGCGCGGACAAAGAGGCCAACTGGCTCCCCGCTCCAGCCGGACCGTTCTATCTGGTGCTGCGCAACTACAGCCCCGGGCAGGCGGTCGTGGACCGCACCTGGCAGAAGCCGGCGCTGACCCCGGTGCCTCGCGCTTCCAGCGACTGAGGGCGTGGTTCAGACGGGGCGGATTCCGCCCCGTCTCACGCATGCATGATCAGAACTGCGCCCTGACCGTCAGCTGCGCGCCCTGGTCGCGGACGCTTGAGCCGAAGCGGCCCTGGTAGTCCGCCCTGAACTCCACGCGCGGCGTGAGCTGGGTGGTAAAGCCCAGCTCGGCTACGCCGGCCTTCTCCTCCACCGGAAGACCGTTGACCACGAACGCCGCGCCGCCGGCGGCGAATTGCTGGGAAAGCGCGCTGGTGGTGTCGCCCCAGGCGCGCTGGTAGCCCAGGTTCAGCACCACCGCCGTGCTGAAGCGCGACTCCAGGTGCCACTGCGTGCGCAGGCCGGCGGTACCGATGTCCAGCGTGCGCGTCTGCGCATCGCCGACCAGCGAAGCGTCGCCGCCCCATTCCTGGAAGCCATCCTGTTCCAGCCGCACATGCGCATAGTTCAGGTAGGGCTCCAGGTGCAGGCGGCCTACGGTGCTGCCATGGGCGACATCCACGAAGCCCTGCCACAGACGTGCATCGTCGGTGGAATGCAGCTGCTGGTCAGCGGCCCGCCGTTGGATGCGGCTGTCGGTGCGGCCGCCGGTCAGGCCGCCACGCAGCGCCCAGGCGCCAAACCCGACGCCGCCATAGAGGCCGGCGTATTTGCTGTTGGTGCGTGCGTCCGATGTGCGCGCGTCCACCTCCAGCGTGCTGCGTGCCTGGCCAACGGCTACGCCCAGCACGGCCTCATTTTCGAAACCGAGATCCGCGCCGGCCATCCAGCCGGTGCCCTGCTGACGGCCACGTGCCGCATTGCCGTCGGCGTCGTTGCGGCCGCGATGCCCCCACACGGTGGCCCACCCACTGGCAGGGCCACCTTCGCTGACGGCGGCATCGGCACCCACCAGCCGGTTGGCCAGGCTGCGGCGTACCCGGGCGGCATCGTCCAGCACTGTTACCTGCGTGCTGGCATGCACCTCGCCGGAATAGGCATCGAACGCCTGCCGCGCACTGCCTTCGTCCATCACCACCACGCGGTCGTACAGCGCGCCGCTGCCCAGGTTTTCCAGCGCGGTGGCCGTGCTGCGCTGGTTGTAGGTGGTGCCTACCGCCGGGAACGCCACCTGGTTGCGGGCCAGTGCAAGCGTCACGGAGGTGGGCGCGTACTCCAGCGTGGGCGTCAGGAAGGCCAGGTTGTTGCTCACGGTGTTGAACCTGCCGGTTACCCCGCCCTGCGAGGTGATCAGGGTGTAGCGCGTGAGCGGGTTCCACGCCGCGCCGTCGGCCAGGCTGACCACCGACCCACCGAGGATGGTGGTCGTGCCGTCCACCGCCAGCTGGTCGTGGCGACCATCTGCGTCGACCTCCACTTCGTAACGCGCCGACGCCTGCAGCACGGCGTCGCCGCTGACGTGCAAGGTGCCGATGGAGTTGCCCGGAGCCAAGGTACCCAGCAGGTCCAGGCTGCCCACCCGGCCAACCCCCTGCAGACGCGCGCCTTGGCCGATGGTGACACGGCCACCCAGCGTCGCGTTGGCGGTGCTGGCATCGCCCACCACCAAGGTGCCCTGCTCCACCTGCGTGCTGCCGGTGTATGCCTGCGCCTGCTGCACCACCAGGATGCCGGTGCCGGTCTTGAGCAGACGCCCACTACCGGTGAACGCGTCGGCCAGCACGCTGTCTTCGTTGCGGTCGAGCACCAGCGTGCCGTCGTTCTGGATCGGACCGCGCAGTGCACTGGCGCTGCCCTGCAGTGTGCCGGCCTCGATGAAGGTGCCGCCGGTGTACGTATTGGTACCGGCCAACAGCACCGTGCCGGCGCCGCGCTTAGTGAGCGCGCCAGTGCCGGAGACATTGGCGGCCAGCGTGCCGTTGCTGTCCTGCTCCACCACCAGTGCTGCGTTGTTGACGATGCTGCCCTGCAGGCTTTCCGTGTCGCCCTGCAGCGTGCCCGCTTCCACCGCCGTGCCGCCGGAGTAGTGCTGCGCGCCCTGCAGCAGCAGCGTGCCATCACCGCGCTTGAGTAGTGCACCGCTGCCGGTCAGCGCGTGATCGAGCACGAAGGTGTGATCGGCATCGGCAATATCGAATCCGCCACCGGCGGCGCCCAGCGTCACGTTTCGCTGCAACTGGTCCAACGCGGTGCCGGTGACCTGCAGGACGCCGCCGTCGAGCAACAGTGTGCTGCTGGCATCGCCCAGCGCGCTTTCGCTGGCCACCGACAACACGCCGCCGGCGATGCGGGTAGTGCCGGTCCAGGTGTTGGCGGCGGTCAGCACCAGCGTGCCGAGGTCGGTCTTCTGCAGGCCGGCGGTGCCGGTGAGCACGTTGTTGATGGTGGTGGTGTAGCCGGCCCCCAGTGCGCTGCCATCACCCACTCGAATGACCGGGGTGGCACCCTGGGAGTCAGCCACCAAGGTAAGCGCATCGCCGCTCAGCACATAGCCGTCGTTGGCGAACTGCAGGCTCTGGGTGGACACCGCGCCATTGCTGCTGCTGACCGTTACGGTGCCCGCGTCACCCGCAAAAATGGCATTGCCGGGGTTCGGCGACATGATCGCGGTGAGGGTGCCCTGCGCGTCGGTCCACACCGGCGCGGTGTTGCTCCACACGCCGCTGCCACCGCCCGCGCTGTTGGCCGATGCCTGGCCGTTGGCGTTCCAGAACTGCAGCGGGGTATTGCCCGGCACAATCAGGTTGATCTGCCGGCTGGCGCCCAGAATCTGCAGGATGTTGCCCTGTGGAATGCTGGCGAACCCGCCATTGGTCAGGATGAGGGTATTGCCCCAGGTGAACAGACGATACAAGCCTGCGCCGAATCCGCCGCCGTCACTGACGTTGAGTACCGCGTCGTTGATGCTCAGGTTCCCGCCCACCACGACGCTGTCGCCCTGCCCGGCGGCGGCGAACGGCGTAGCGGCATTGGGCGCACCCAGCTCGAAATCGAGAATGGCGCCCTGCTGAAGCTGCAGATCGCCCGTGACGGTCAAGGTGCCGATGCTGTTGCCGGGCGCGAGCCGGGCGCCGCTCTGCACCACCACAGTGGTATCGAGCGTGCCGTGGCCGCCCAGTGTGGCCCCCGTGTTCACCGTGATGCCCGCGCCACCGAGGGTGGCACTGCTTCCGGCACTGCTGCCGACCACCAGGCGGCCCGCTTCCACGGTAGTCGCACCAGTAAAGCCTGCGGAGCTGCCATCGAAGGACAAGGTCCCGGCGCCCTGCTTGCGCACCGCACCGCCGCCGGAAAGCGCGTACGCATAAGCGCTGGCATCGGAGCGGTTGAAGATCAGCGTGCCGTTGTTGTCGACGTTGCCGTTCAATGCGCCGGCGGTTGCGCCTGTTCCCACCCGCAGTTCGCCGCCGGTGGGCAGCACGACATTGCCGGTCGACTGCAGCGTGCCGGTCAGCGTGGTCGGCGCGAACGGGGAAAGATTGATGGACCGCACGTTGACGTCGCCGCTGATGGTCAGTGGGCTGACGCCTCCCAGCGTGACGTCCCGCGCCGACAGCGTGCCCAGCGTACTGATGACGTTGCCTGCGCCGCTCAGCGACAGGTCGCCGCTGAGCGTACCCGCCACGGTACTGGCCGTGACCCCACCCGCGACCTGCCTGACGCTGCCGCCGTTGAACGTCAGCGTACCCTGCGTCTGCACGTCGCCGAACAGCAGGGTGTTCGGGCTGGCCAACAAGGTATTGCCGGTCGAATCGATTCCCGAAATCAGCAGGGCACTGGCCGCCGCGAACGTGATGTTGCGGCCGGTCGCGTTTATCTGGCCGATCAGCTGGTTGCCGGCATTGCTCAGCGAGATGTCCTTGCCCGTGGCCAGGAAGTCGCCCGAGCCGCTGAGAATCACCCCGCCACTGGCCGTGATGTTGCCGCCGGCGGTGACGCTGATGTTGCTCATGCCGGAGAAGCCACCCACAAAGTCGATCGTGGCGCCGCTGTTGAATACCCGCGAGGCGTTCAACGCGAGCGTTCCTGTGTAGGACTGCGCACCGGTTGTGGAGACGTTGCCCCCGATGACGGTGCCGCCGATGTGATCGAGCGCCAGCGCACCGACGAGGTTGACATCGCGCAGCACCAGGTTGCCTGTACCGCTGCTGGTGGCGTTGCCGGTGCCCGACAGCGGACCGTTGACGGTGAGGGTGTTGCCGATGCTGCCCGTGTTCAGACGCACTGCGGCGGTTCCACCGTTGAGCTTCACCCCGTCCAGCGTGGCCGTCGTGCTGCTTGCAAGGGTCGCGGTTGCGTTGGCGTTCAATTCCACCAGGCCGTGGATGACCGAGCCGGGCATCAGGTTCAGCGTACTGCCCGTGCCGTTGAATACCACCGCCGAGGCGTAGCCGGCACCGCTGGCGCCGCCTGCCAGGGTGCCGCTGTTGTTGATCGTCGCGCCGCCCTGGGTGATGACACCGGCGCCGGCCGCGCCATTGCCGGTCAGTGCGCCGCCACGGACGGTGCCGGTGTTGATGAGGGTCAGGCCAGTGTTCAAGGCGCGGATGCCGGCACCCGAAGCACCGGCACCGGCGGTACCCACCGGGCCGGTTGCGCTGCCGGCGGCACCGCCTGCTCCGCCGGTGATGGTGCCTGCGTTGCTGACGTACGGTGCCGCGCCAAACAGCAGCACGCCATCACCGCCGCCACCCCCGCCGCCACTGAACGCCGCGCCCGGCTGCATATTGTCGCCCCCGCGGCCACCTGCACCGCCGGTAATCGAGATGTCAGCCTGGATCAGGCCCAGGGTGAAGTTCGACGCGACGCTGACGATGCCGGCACCGCCGCCGCCGCCGCCGCCCGCACCAAATCCATTGCCCGCCAGCATCGAGCCACCGTTGCCGCCTGCACCGCCAAGGAGGTTTGTGCCGCTGGCCAAGCTCAGGCCGGGATAGGTTGCATACTCGCCGGCACCACCGCCGCCGCCGCCGCTGGGACTGTCACCGTGGTTGGTACCATCGCCGCCATTGACCCCCTGGCCGAGAGTTCCCGCGAAGAAATCACCGGGCGCGCCGCCGGCACCGCCGAGCACGGTCACGCCGGAACTGGTTTGTACGCCGCTGGCGCCCGCGCCGCCCGCGCCGTTGAGCGATTGGCCGCCTGCGGCCTGGTTGGCCGGTGCGAGCGTAACGCCGTAGTGCAGCGCCGCGCCGCCCATGCCATTGCCGGCGCCACCGCTGCCGGCCCCGTCACCGGTGGCAAAGACCGGAACACCACCGCCTGGCGCGCTGCACCCGCTGCTGGCGCTGGGCACGCAGGTCTGCGCCACTACCGGGCCGGCAGCGGCAAAACCGCCTGAAGCAAGCAACGCCAACCAGAGCAGATTGAGGCGCAGGGGTGCATCGCTGGCCCCGGTGGCGGCACCTCCGTGGGCGGATGCATGCTCGGAAGCGACCTGCAGCACGCGCAGGGCCTTGTTCCATACCAACCGGTAAGTGCGATTCATTCCTTTCCCCCAATAAGGCACCGCCCGCGCTGGACGGCGGATGCTGTTCCATGATGTGGATCGTACGGCGGGCCGCCGCGCTCCCAACCCCTCGGGAGCCCCGCCTCTGACGCCGAAGTGTGACACAGCCCTCAGAACGCCGTCAGGCCTGCCAGAACACCCCCAGAAGCGCCGCTGTTCAGGCCCGGCCAGCATCCACGCGCCAGATCAGGGAGAATAGCGGCCCGCTGCAGCTGCCGTTACCTCCGGATCCAACGTGAACGCCATCGCCTCTACTCCCGCCGACGCCCTGCCCCAGGACGACCTGCCCCTGACCGACCGCCTGCGCGCCGCGCTGGACCTGCTGGAGGCGATCGAGGCCGACCGGGCCGTGCTCGACACGCTGCCGGAGGATGACCGGGTGCGCTTCCACCAGGTGGTGGCCAAGGTCTATCACCCCGAGCCGAAGGCGCGGCGGGCCATGCTCAAGCAGCAGGCCAAGGTCCGCCACCAGGAAAAGGTGCGCAAGGCCGAGGCGCTGCTGGAGCAGACCGGCATCCGCGCCCTGCGCCGCAAGCCGGTGTTCAGCACGCCGAATTATTTCCCGCCGCACGCGGCAGGCCTGCATGACGCGCACAACGGCGAGAACGCCCAGGCCGCGCCCGAGCCGGTGCACTCGCCCGAGTTGCGCCATTGCTATGTGTGCAAGCAGAAGTTCACCCAGCTGCACCACTTCTACGACCAGATGTGCCCGGCCTGTGCCGAGCTCAACTTCTTCAAGCGCACCGAGACCGCCGACCTGCGCGGCCGCGTCGCGCTGCTGACCGGTGGCCGGGTCAAGATCGGCTACCAGGCGGGCCTGAAGCTGCTGCGTGCGGGTGCCGAGTTGATCGTGACCACGCGCTTCCCGCGCGATTCAGCGGCACGCTATGCCGAAGAGCCGGACTTCGCCGAGTGGGGCCACCGCTTGCAGGTGTTCGGCCTGGACCTGCGCCACACGCCCAGCGTGGAAGCGTTCTGCAATGAGCTGCTGGCCACCCGCACGCGGCTGGACTTCATCATCAACAACGCCTGCCAGACGGTGCGTCGCCCGCCGCAGTTCTACGCGCACATGATGGCCGGCGAGACCGCGGCGCTGCACGACCTGCCCGAGACCATCCGCAAGCTGGTGGGCGAGTACGAGGGCCTGCGCAGCGCTGAGATGTTGAGCCTGGGTTCGGACGACGCACTGCCGACCCTGCAGGACCGCAGCGCGACCGGCGCCGACGGCCTGACCCGCGCCGCCGAGCTCTCGCAGGTGCCGTTGCTGGCCGATGAACTGCTGGGCCAGCAGCATCTGTTCCCCGAAGGCCGGCTGGACCAGGACCTGCAGCAGGTGGATCTGCGCGGGCGCAATTCGTGGCGCCTGCTGATGGCTGAAGTACCCTCGGTGGAGCTGCTGGAGACCCAGCTGGTCAACGCCATTGCGCCCTTCATCATCAACGCGCGACTGAAGCCGCTGATGCTGCGCACGCCCGAGCGCGACAAGCACATCGTCAACGTGTCGGCCATGGAGGGGCAGTTCTACCGCAACTTCAAGACCACCCGCCACCCGCACACCAACATGGCCAAGGCCGCGTTGAACATGATGACGCGCACGTCGGCCGCCGACTACCAGAACGACGGCATCCACATGAACAGCGTGGATACCGGCTGGGTGACCGATGAGGATCCGGCGGAGATCGCCGCACGCAAGGTGGAAGAAGAACGCTTCCACCCGCCGCTGGACATCGTCGATGGCGCCGCGCGCATCGTCGACCCGATCATCCACGGCGTGAACACCGGCGAGCACGTGTGGGGCCAGTTCCTGAAGGACTACGCGCCTACCGACTGGTAAGCCGCGAGCGCTGCGCCTGCCGTCACGCAGGCGCAGCCGGACCAGGTTGCCTCAGCTGCGCGGCAACGGATTGCAGATCTGGAAGGCGGCCGTCTTGAACGCCACCTTCTGTTCGATCAGGTCCTTGAGCTTCTTTACATGGGCCACGCGTTCGTCGCCCGGCGGATGGTGGCCGCTGACGTGCGGGTCGAAGATGCCCGTGGTGCGCCAGTTGCCGATCGAGGCGAGCACCTCGGTCCAGGTGTGGCCGAGCTCGACCAGGATGTAGGCGGCGCTCAGGTCGGCGATCACCTCGGTGGCCTGGCCGCTGATGCCGGCCAGCCCGACTTCGCCCAGGATATGCAGGCTGGTGCCGTGGCCCAGCTCATGACCGATCGCGAACTTGATGGTGATGTTGTCCTTCAAGGCCAGCAGGCCTTCGCTGACCACCAGCCCCATGCCATCGTCGACCGGCGTCAGGTTGCCGTTCGGCACCGCGCCCTTTTCGGAGATCACTTTGCCCACCATCGGCATGTCGCAGGTGGTGGGGGTGGCACCGGCGTAGAACAGCTTGGATATTTTGGCGAGCGCAGTCGTCGCGAACTCGCTGGCCTGCGTGGTGTTCATGGTCATGGAAGCACTCCCTGGGGTTGAGCACCCCTGCCGGTTGCAGGAATGCGGAGCCTTCTTTTTACGAGTGCGGGCAGGCGCACGTTTGGCGGGATGTTGCAGCGTGTGTGCCCGCTGATGCGGCGTGCGACGCGGCAATATGTCGCACTGTGTCAAATGCGAATGCGTCGTGATAGCATTGTGAACGTTGTTTGAAACACGCCACATGGACGTCCCAGCCATCGCCAGCGGACCCTCTTACTCAGGAGTTTGCTCGATGCACGTTTCCTCCCCCCGTTCCGTCCACGCTGCTGCCGTTCTGGCCGGCGCCATCGCAATCGCCCTCTCCGCCCAGGCGCACGCCGCCGGTGACGCCACTGCCGACACCAAGGACATGAACACGGTGGTGGTCACCGCCACCGGTGCCCAGCAGTGGATCCGCGACGCCCCCGCCAGCATCAGCGTGATCACCCGCGAAGACATCGAGCGCAAGCCGGTCTCCAGCATCGGCCAGCTGCTCAGCACCGTGCCGGGCGTGACCGGTGGTTATGCGCTGTCCGGTGCGCAATCCAAGATCCGCCTGCGCGGCCTGCCCGAGCAGTACACGCTGATCCTCATCGACGGCCGCCGCCAGGGCAATTCGTCGGGCGTGAACTATCGCGACGACCTGGGCCCACAGGATCTGAACTGGCTCTCGCCGGACATGATCGAACGTATCGAGGTGGTGCGCGGCCCGATGTCGTCGCTGTATGGCTCCGATGCGATGGGCGGTGTGATCAATATCATCACCCGCAAAATCGCGCCGGAATGGGGCGGCTCGGTGACCTTCAACTACAGCAAGCCCGACAGCGACACGCGCGGCAACACCACGCAGATGGGCGCATTGTTCAGCGGTCCACTGACCGACACCCTGGGCCTGCGCGTGGGCGCCAACGTGACCGACCGCGAGTCGGACCGTGGTCGCGGCCAGACGCCTGGCAACAAAGCGGAAAATGCAAATGCGCTGCTCAACTGGGCAGTCACGGACGACCACACCGTGGGCTTCGAGGCCACGCATGGCGTGCAGCGCAACCGCGGTGGCGGCGACGTCGGCGCCTGGGGCCTGTCCAAGCTGGTGCATACCGGTTATGTGGTGACCCATGACGGACGCTACGGCGACGCCAGTACCTCCAAAACGACGCTGACCCAGAACGATTACGAAGACAAGGACAGCCAGGTAGGCAACCACTCCAAGGAAACCGTGTTCGACACCGCGTTCGCCACCGGTTTCCACCTGGGCGTCGAACACCGCTTGAATGTTGGCGGACAGTGGAAGCGCGAGCAGCTGCAGAACGCCGACACCATCGGCACCGTACCGGTGACCTGGAGCGGCAGCGGCCGGATCAGCCCGACCAACGAGGCCGATTCGTGGGCCTTGTTCGCCGAAGACCACATCGCGTTGCACGAGCGCTTCACCCTGACCGCAGGCCTGCGCTGGGACAACACGGAAAACTACGACGACAACCTGAGCCCGCGCATCTACGGCGTATGGCACCCGGCCGATGACTGGACGGTGCGCGGCGGCGTGTCGCAGGGCTTCCGAGCGCCGAACCTGAAACAGGGCAGCGCCGGTGCCGCCACGCAGTCGGGCGGCAACGGCTGCCGCAGCCTCACCGTGGAGGGCTGGACCAACCGCTCGGTCAGTGCCGATGGCACCACCGGCTGCTACATGGCCGGCAACCCGAACCTGGAACCGGAGACCAGCACCAACTACGAGCTGGGCGTCGGCTTCGATCGGGGCGAGTGGTCGGCCTCGGCGACCTACTTCCTCACCAATTTCGACGACAAGATCGAACAGGTGCCGCTGCGCGACATTCCCGGCTACGACTCCAGCTTCGTCAACGGCTTCTGGTGGACGGTGGCGCAGAACATCCAGAAGGCACGCACGCGCGGCGTGGAGGCCAGCGTCACGATTCCGCTGCATGCTCGCCTGAACTGGACCACCAACGCCACGCGCATGCTGGAGTCGAAGAACCGCACCACCGGCGCCAGCCTGCTGGTGGTGCCCAAGATCACGGCCAACACGTCGCTGGAGTGGCAGGTCACCGATGCGTGGTCGTTGAACCTGAGCGCCCAGCACATCGGCAAGCAGCTGGTGTCGAGCACCAGTTCCACCTTTGCGAAGGCCTACACCACGTGGGACGTGGTCACCGGGTATGACGTCAACGAACACCTGATCCTTCGCGCCGGCGTGCTCAACGCGGGCGATGTGTCCACCATCGATGAAGGCAACACCTACGACGGCGGCGCACGCACCTTCTTCGTGGGCGCTACCGCGCGGTTCTGATTGCGCGTGGCGGCGTGCGCTCCGTGGTTGCCCGCCATGGGCGGGCACTACGGCGCGCGGTGCCGCGCCGCCCGGCCCCGGTAGTGCCTGCCCATGGCGGGCATTACGGCACGCGCGGTGCCGCGCCGCCCGGCACCGGTAGTGCCTGCCCATGGCGGGCAACACCGGCGTCGGCGTCAAATACAGCGTTGCCGTTAGTCATGCTGCCGCATGTCACATTGCCAGACGGCGCTCCCGGCCGCTATGGTGCCTGGGCACCTGCCTCCTACCATCACACAAGGATTGCTGATGGCTCAGCACAAGCTTCGCTGGCTGCTACCGTGCGCTGTCCTGCTGGCCATGACCGTGGTCCTGGTACACCTGGGCTGGGAACACACCCATGGCGGCATCAAGCGGCACCATCTGCTCAACGATGCAACGCTGCCGGCCCTCTCCAATGCCTGGGGCATCTTGGTGCTTCCCTTGCTCGGCTGGGCAGCGGGCGGGGTCGTCACCCGCCGGAACACGAACCGGCCAGGCGCATTGGCGCCTGCGCTGGCGGGCTTCGTCGGCGCGCTCGCAGCAGGCGTCGCCCTGTCGGTGGCGTTCGCCGCAGGCGACGAAAACGCGGCATTCGCCGTGCTGCTGGCCATCTTCGCCAGCAGCGTGTTCCTGCCGGCCTACCGCGCCGAATATGGCTTCGGTTTCGTGCTGGGCATGACGTTCGTCTTCGGCTCGGTGCTGCCGGCCATCATCTTCCTCGTGCCCATGCTCATCTCCGCGCTGGTGCGTTTCCTCGGCGTGCCCGCCTTCGGGTGGGTGGCACGCCGCGTGCGCGCGTGACCGTGACGGTCAGAGCTTCATGTTGAGGGCGACAAACAGCGACCGGCCGGCGGCAGGCGAGAACATCGGCTGCGGCTGTTCCCAGAAGAAGCTGTCGTACCACGCATAGGCGTACTGGCGGTCGGTGGCGTTCTTCATCTGAACATCCACGCTCCAGCGCGGGTTGATCTGGTAGCGGGCGCTGAGGTCCAGTACCGCGAACCCGCCGTACTTGCCGGCCACGTTGCGTTCCTCCAGGTAGTAGTCGCCCTGCGCCCTGCCCTGCAACCCCAGCTGCAGCGCCTCGGTGGCCTGGTAGTCCAGCCCGATGTTGCTGATGTAGCGCGGCGTGGCCGCCACTTCGCGCCCTTCCAACGACAGACTCGCAACGCGCCCGTCCCGCTCGATCTTCGCTTCCTGGTAGGCATGCGACGCCCACACCGTCCACTTGTCGGCCAGCTGCGCGTTGATCTGCGCATCCACGCCACGGCGCCGGGTCTTGCCCAACGTCACGGTGGTGCCGGTAGCGGGCATGTTGGAGATCTCATTGGCGGCGTCCTGCTGCCACACCGCGATGCGTGCCTGGCTGCCCGCGAACGGGCTGAACTTCATGCCCAGCTCCATGCCGGTGTTGGTCGACGGGCTCATGGGGCCCTGGCCCGGGGTGAGGTAGGCCGGCGCGGTCGAGCCGGTCAGAACCTGGAAGGTGCGGCCCCAGTTGGCGTAGATGTTGGTGGTGGCGGTGAACGCATAGACCACGCTCAGCTTCGGCTGCTCGATGGTGCCGTAGCGCTGCAGCGGGCCGGTGATGCCGCCGGGCAGGCGGGTGTCGCCGTCGAAGCGGTCCACGCGGTAGGCCGGCACGATCTTCAGCGCCTCGATGGGCTGGTAGATCGCCTGCACGTATGCGCCCCAGTTGTCGAAGGTGTGGCGGTCGTTGTTCTGCACGCGCGCGGGCGTGGCGGAGAAATCGGTAGGCACCGCGTAACTGAAGCGCTCGCGGATGTAGCCGTTGTCCTGGTGTTCGACATTGAGCCCACCCTCCACTGTGAGGTTGCTGGCCGGCTGCCAGGTGAGCGTGGTGAGCATGCCGACCTGCTTCTCGTCCCACACCCGGCGCTGGCGTGGCGCGTTGCCGGTGGCCAGGTCGCTGAAGGTCACCCGGCGGTCGTCCTCGTAGCGGTTGTAGTAGAGCTTGCTGCCCAGGAACAGGCTGTCGGCCAGCTTCAGGTCCAGGTGCACGCCGATCTGGCGCATGTCGCGGTCGTCGCGGTCGTTGGCATTGCGCAGCTGTGAATCGCGGCGGTCGGTGCGCAGCTCCTCGGCGGTCATGAAGCCAGGTTCGTCGGCCTCATGGTGGTAGGCCCGTGCGGTGAGCCCGATGCGCATGCCGTCATCAAGGTTGCCGTAGAACCACTTGCCGCCCACGGCATACTTTCGCGACGTGTCATGGTCGCGATAGCCGTCCGACGACTGCGTGCCCAGGAAGTAGTTCTGCGCGAAGCCGTTGCTTTCGCGGCCGATGGCCAGCTGCGCATCACGGGTGTTGTAGCTGCCGTAGCCCAGCCGTGCATCCGTGTAGTTGCCGCCCTGACGGGTGCCGAAGTTCACGTTGCCGCCGATGTTATGCAGCCCGTAGCGCGGATCGTTGGTGCCGCGCACCACCTCGATGTAGCTGATTTCCAGCGGGAACAGCATGTCGATGAAGCGCTGGTTGCCGCTGTTGACGTTGCTGGGAACGCCGTCGATCAACGTCTTGATCGCGTTGAGATAGCCCTCGCCGTTGAAGGCGCGGAAGCTGACCTTGCCGGACTCGGCACCCTGCCGGGTCTCGGTCAGCTGGATGCCGGGCATCTGCCCAAGCAGTTCCCAGCTGTGCGAAACATTCTTGTCCTCGATCTGGTCGGCCCCCAACACGTCCACCGAGGTCAGCACCTGATGGGCAGTGAGCTGGCCTTCGGTGTGTTGGTGCACGTCGACCTTGCCGAGCGTGAGCGCGGCGTCGGACGACTGGGCGCGGGATTCCGGGGCGAACAGGACGGCAGCGACGGCCGTCACGAGGGCGTGGATCTTCATGTCAGGGCAGTGGGCAGGAGGCGGGGGCGACAGGCCGACATGGCCCGCGCTTCAATGTGACACTATAACATTACATTACCAATGCGCACTTGGGGTGCCACAGAGCCTTCACCCGACTGCCCTATTCTGGCGGCACGCCGCCGCCACCGCGCCCGGCGTTTGAATCGTTCCGCTCGACGTGATCGACGGGCATTACCGAACACTGCAAAGGAGTCGCAATGAAGAAGCTGCACGCTGCCGTTCTCGCCGGATGCCTGCTGGGCATGAGCCCCCTCGCCTTCGCTGAGGTCGCCAACCTGACCAACAGCGCCGATGGCGCGAGCCGTGACGCGGGCATCGCCGCGGTCAAGAAGAAACTGCAGGATGCCTGCACCGACCGCAAGGGCACGCCGGATGCGGCGTCATTCGAAGTGGTGTTCGAGAAGACGAGCGACAACCCGAATGTGCCGAAGCCGTACTACGTCGACGGCAAGATGAAGTGCGATCTGCCCTGACCCTGTTCAACGCCGCGACAATGCGGCGTTCAACCCATCGAGTGCGGCCCGGTGCAGCTGGGAGATGCGCCCCTTGCTCACCCCCCATTCTTCGGCCAGTGCGTTGAACGGGGCAAACTCGAAGTAGTGCCTCACCACAATGGCCTTGTGACGCGGCGGAAGCTGCTCGAGTGCGGCTGCCAGGCGGGTGGCGATCTCCCTGTCCTCGGCGTAGCGCAGACCGTCCTGCGTTTCACCGGCGAACGCACCTGCGGCATCGTCGAGCAGGAAGCCAATGCCGAGCCCGACAATCGAGCCCACCATGGCGTCGAAGGGGTCTTCATCCTGATCCTGGAGTGTCTCGAGTCGCTCCTGGTAGCGCTCCTGGGCCTGCCCGCCGAGGATCGCGCGCAGACCGTTGAACACCGATCCCCGCACCCGGGCCATGGCGTAGGCCTGGAACGCGATGCCGCGGGCGGGATCGTACCGGTCGATGGCCTCCAGCAGCCCGATGTTGGCATTCTGGATGAAGTCATCGCGATCCGCGGCCAGTCGGGGAAATCGACGGTGGAGCCTCCGTGCGACCGCCGAGGCCCATGGCGTGTAACGCATATACAGCGCATCGCGCGCGGCCGTTGCACGGTCATGTCGGAGTTGCTGCCAGAGCGAATCCTCACCGTCCCTGGTGTCGGCTTCCATGTCAGTTCCAGTAGCTCCCCAACAGGGCCTTGGAGAGCAGCACCCATCCGTCGATCAGGATGAACAGCAGTATTTTCAGGGGCAGGCTTATGGTTGTAGGTGGAAGCATGATCATGCCGAGCGCCATCAATGCGGCGGCCACCACCAGGTCGATCAGCACGAAGGGCAGGAAGATCACAAAGCCGATCTGGAAGGCGGTCTTCAGTTCACTCAGCAGGAATGCGGTGACCAGATGACCGAAACGGATCTCCTCCATCGTTTTCGGCTGAGGTGCCTTGGCCATCTCGATCACCGCCCGCAGGTCCGATTCGCGGGTCTGCGAGACCATGAACTCGCGCAGCGGCTTGCTGCCAAGTTCAATGGCCTGCTGCGCGGTGATCTGCTCGCTCATATACGGCGCGATCGCATCATGGTTCATGCGGTCCAGCACGGGCGACATCGTGAAGTAGGTCATGCAGATGGCCAGCGTGATGATCACGCTGTTGGGCGGCGTCTGCGGAATGCCGAGCGCATGACGAAGCAGCGCCAGCACGATGATGATGCGGGTGAACGCGGTCATCCCGATCATCATCACCGGAATCAGCGACAGCATCGTCAGGATGACGAAGTTGCGCAGCGCAGGGGAATAGTCCTGCTTCAGCGCCTCGGCCACGGCGTCTTCGGTGGGCCCGGCCAGCGCGGGCAGCGCCAGCAGCAGGAGCCCCACCCCCAGCAGCAGCCGCAGCGCGGCTCGTTCAGCGCGCATCGGTGCTGTCTCCCTGCAGGTCGACGGACGGCAGCGCGACGATGCTGGCGTGCGCGGTGGATTCGAGCACCGCAAAACGGTGTTCGCCATCGCGCAGCCGGTATAGACGGGTGCGTGGACTCAAGCGCAGTACCTGCTCGACCTGCAGGCCATCGGCACGCTCACCCGCCACCGGCGGTGCCGCCGACCAGCGGCGCAGCCAGCCTTTCTGCCGCGCCAGCCAGAGCAGCCCGACGGCCAGTGCGAGCAGCAGCACGGCCAGCAGCAACGGAAGGGCCAGCGAGGCCGTGGCGCCGCCATTTTCAGCCTTGAACGGAATCGGCCGCGCGGCGGCCAGCAGGCTCCACCACACTGCGGTCATGCGATCTCCAGGATCCGCACGCCGAAGTGGTCGTCGATGGCCACCAGCTCCGCCCGCGCCACCGGCTGGCCGTTGAGCAGCAGCGTCACCGGCGCTTCGAGGGCTTCGTTGAGCAGCACCTCATCGCCCGGCTTCAAGCCGAACAGACGGTCAACGGACATGTCGACCGTGCCGATCTGTGCACTCAGCGCAACCTGCACGTGCCGGATCATGGCAATGCTGCGCTCGGTAGAACCGGCGCGGTCGATCTGCGCCGGTTCCGGGCGCACTGCTTCCAATACCGAAGTACGTTCCATCATTCTTTTCCTGGCTGGTGTTCAACATGGGTGCAGCGGAGCGCCTTGCGGCCGTTGGACGACTGCAGGTGGGCGGTGAATACGGTATTGCCGGCGGCGTCCTGCACACGTACCACAGCGTCGGCGATGCGGCTGCCGCCGAGGATCTCGCCGGGCTGCAGGTTCGAGGCGGCATCCAGTGGCGCATCGCCCAGGTCCAGCGTGGCTACCAGACGCGTGGTGGACGCCAGCAGCGCGCTGCGTCGAGGTGCCAACGCGAGCGGTGCGGCCTCGATTGTCGGCGGTGCCATGGCGTCGCAGATGCCGATCGGCAGGTACAACGCGGCGACGGTGCCCGGCAGTTCGAGTGTGAAGGCGAGCACCCCGTGCCGGCGGTCAAGCTGGGCAGCATTCGGCAGCGTCCCCGCTTCACCGTTGGCCGCGCCCAGTTCTGCCATCAGATCGAGCACGGCGCGGCGCCCTATCGCGGCGGCCAGCGCGTTGTCCTGCCCCTGCGTCACGACCGCCAGTGCGCTGCCGAGCGCGGCGATGCCCTGCTCGGGCAGGCACAGATGGATGTGGCTGGTGCGGCACGCCCACCAGCGGCCGTCCATGTCCGGTACCCGTTCGGCAAGTGGCTGCACATGGCAGCTCCCAGGCTCGGCAGCCCATTGCGCGCGCCAGTGGTCAACACGCTGCTGCAGCACGGTAGTGATGCGATCGACGCGCTGGCGGCCATGGCGGCGGAAAGCAAGCACCGTCATCAGCCGCCCCGCGTGCTGTTGTACAGCTGTTCGATCATTTCATTGCTCACCGTCATGACCCGGGAGCTGGCTTGGTAACCGCGCTGGATCACGATCATGTCGGCAAATTCGCGGGTCAGGTCCACGTTGGACATTTCCAGGCTG
Source organism: Stenotrophomonas sp. PD6 (assembly GCF_049199305.1). Taxonomy (NCBI): domain Bacteria; kingdom Pseudomonadati; phylum Pseudomonadota; class Gammaproteobacteria; order Lysobacterales; family Lysobacteraceae; genus Stenotrophomonas; species Stenotrophomonas sp. PD6. The sequence goes on from NZ_JBLZQD010000001.1 coordinate 317,904, forward strand.
AAGCCGGTGATGCGGCCGAAGCCGGTGTCGCCAGGGCGGCCGATGTCGCGCTGCTGCACGGTGGCGCCGGAGATCAACCGCCCACCTTCCAGGTGCAGGGCGCTTTCGTTGGGGAACGTGGCCAGTGCTACCTGCGGCCCGGAGCGCTTCTCGGTTTCCGAATACGTGAGCTGCATGACGCCCTTCTCATCGAACTGGATGCCGTTCACCGCCAGGATGCCGTGGCCATCCGTCACCTTCGCTGTCACGCTGCTGGTGGTGCCGCTCAGGGATGTCATGCCGGTGAGCGTCCCGGGCGTGCCGAATTCCACCTGGATGGTCTGCGCCCCACCCGGGCCCTGCAGCACGACACTGAGGTTGGAGTAACCCGCCAGCGGCGTGCCATCGGTACGGAAGCGCACTTCACCGGTGCCCACGGCCTTGCCGTCCGAATCGCTGACAGTCACCAGGAAGCTGCCGGGCGTGACGGATGTGTTGTTGGTGAACTTCACCGACAGCACCCGCGACGCGCCGGCCGCGTCGTACACCGTCACCGCATTGATGTTGGTGGTGGTGGACGAAGGCGCGATATTGCCAGTGATCCGTACCAGGCTGGTGCCCACCGCGGGGATGTTGCGGTAGGTATCGAGGTCGATCTCGACCATGTTGCCCGAACCATCCAGGGCCATCACCGAGAAGCCGTTGACGCTGTCCACCAGCAGGCTGTCGGCGTTGAAGCGGAACTGACCGGCGCGCGTGTAGTGCAGGTTGCCGTCCGGATCGCGCAGCACGAAGTAGCCATTGCCGTTGACGGCCAGATCCGTGGGATTCTCCGTCTCGCGCAGGTCGCCGGGATTGGTGCGCATGTCTTCGCCGGCGATGCGCGAGCCATAGCCACCGTCGAGATTGGTGAAGAACGCGTCGCTGCCGCGGAAACCGGGCGTGTTCATGTTGGAGACGTTGTTGGACACCGTATCCAGGCTGCGCGAGAAGCTGAACATGCCGGACAGACTGTTGAAGAGTGCTTGGAACATGGTCGGCCGCCTGGGTCAGGGCTTGACGAGGGAAATCTGGGAGAGACGCACACCGGTGCTTACCGAACCGGCTGCATCGCGCACGCTCAGTTCCGGTCCGGAACTGGTGAACTGCACCGCCACCACCGTGCCCGAGCGGGTTACCCCCAACGAGGTCATGTCCACCTGGCGGTTCAACAGGCCCACGGCCTGGTCGGAGGCGCTCATGGCCAGCATCGAGGCCGTGTTCTCCGACAACTGCCGCGACTGTTCCAGTGCGGAGAACTGGGCCAACTGGGCCAGGAACTCGCGGTTGTCGACCGGTTCCAGCGGATCCTGGAACTGCAGCTGTGCCAGGAACAGGCGAATGAAGTCTTCCTGGTCGATGCTGCTGCTCTGGGCCATGGCAGCGCTGTCCTGCGTGCCCAACGAGCTTCCGATTGCTTCAACGGCCATGTGGCTCTCCGGTGTACGGGGGGATGGGGGTGCCGGCGTGCCAGAGCTCGCGGGCGTTGATCACGATGCGTTGCAGGGGCAGCCCGTTGCGCTGGGCGAATTCCACCAGCCGGTTCGCCAGCGCTTGCTGGCCGTCGGCGTCCAGCCGGTAGTCGCGCACGCGTACGCTCAGGCCCTGCAGCCCGTTGGCCGACCAGCGCAGCAGCCGTTCCTGCCAGCGGTCGGCCAGGCCGGCAAGGACCGCGCTGGTTTCGCTGCGCTCTGCAGTGCTTGCCACGCTGGCGGTGGACAACGCCTGTACTGGCGTCGCAGCCCCACCCTGCGGCAGTCGTGCGCCTGCAGGGGTGCTGCCCAGGGCAGCAGACGCGAGACCCGCGGCGGCGCTCGCGGCGACCGCAGTGGGTCCCGCACCCGCGGCGAATGCGGCCAGGCCAACGCTTCCCTCCAGGCTTGACCTGCCCTGCATGAACAGATGCGACAGCGCGTTGTTGGCCACCAGTTGCCACGGCAGCAACAGCGACTGACCGCTGGTGTCGCCACGCTGTGCCGCCGCCTGCTCGATGCCGGCGGCGGCGCTGCCCTGCGGCTGCTGGTCTCGACCGACACCGTTGTCCTGCATGGAGTCACGGAAATCACGCGCGGGTTTGTCCGGTGCGCGTTCCACCCGTCGCGGCGGCAGGGGCACGGCATCCTGCGCGGGAATCAAACCCTCAATCATGCGGACCTCCAGATACGGGGCGGCGTAGTTCGGCCAAGCTGTCGAACAGGTGTTTCTCGGCGGCATCGCGTTCCTGCGCGCGCACGCGCTGCAACCGCTGGGCGACGGCCTGGGTCATGCGATGCGCGGTTTCGTGGTGCTCCCGCGCGGTTTCGGCGGCGGCGTCCGCCTGCTGCTGGCGCTGCTGGCTGTGCTCCACGGCCCGCCACGCCGCCTGCTCCATCGCTGCGCAGACGTTCACCCGGCCCAGGTCCAGCAGCGGCTGCTGCTGCAGCGCCAGCCGCTGCGCCGCTTCGCCACGGGCGTGGGCAAGGTCACGCTGCGCGGCTGCGCCGGCAGCGGCGGCGGCCTGTACGGCAAGCAGGCGCGCGCTCGCTGCACGGTCTTCCCCGAAGCCACGCCAGCGCTCCAATGCGCGCAGGCCCTTGCTGCGCTCGCTCATGCCTCGCCCCCCTGCACCGCGGCAGCCAACCTGCGCCACGCTTCCGGCGCGGCCGTGGTTTCGTTCGCCCCCTGGCGAAGCACGTCTTCAAGCGCCGGACGGCGGTCGATGACCCGGTCCAGTACGGGGTTGGCGCCACGCTGGTGCGCGCCCAGTTCGATCAGGTCGCGCGAGCCTTCGTACAACGCCAGCTGCCGCCGGGCTTCGCGGGCTACCGCGAGCTGTTCGGCGCTGACCACCGCATCCATCACGCGGCTGGCGCTGTGCAGCACGTCGATGGCCGGGTGGTGGCCACGCGCGGCCAGCTCACGCGACAGCACGATGTGACCGTCCAGGATCGCGCGCATGTGGTCGGTGACCGGCTCGTTCATGTCGTCGCCCTCCACCAGCACGCTGTAGACCCCGGTGATGGAGCCGCCGGTGCGCAGCTTGCCGCAGCGCTCCAGCATGCGTGGCAGCTGCGCGAACACCGAGGGCGTATAGCCACGGAAGGTCGGCGGCTCGCCGGTAGCCAGCCCGATTTCGCGCTGAGCCATGGCAAAACGGGTCATCGAGTCAATCACCAGCAGCACCGTGCGGCCGCTGTCACGGAAGTATTCGGCCACCGCATGCGCGGCATGCGCGGCGTGCACGCGGGTAACCGCCGGCTCGTCGGCGGTGGCCACCATGACCACGGACCGGCGCAGCCCGGCCTCGCCGAGGGAGTTGCGCAGGAAATCGCCCACTTCACGGCCACGTTCGCCGATCAACGCGAGCACGGTCACGTCCGCCTTGACCTCACGGGCCAACGCGCCCAGCAGGGTGCTCTTGCCCACGCCGCTGCCGGCAAACACCCCGATGCGCTGGCCTTCCCCTACGGTGAGCAGGGTATCGATGGCGCGCACCCCGGTGGCCACCGCGGCGGTGATCGGCGCGCGATCCAGCGGGTTGATCGGGGTGCGGCGCAGGGCATAGCGCCGTTCGCAGTGGAGCGCGCGCCCGTCCACCGGTTCGCAGAAGGCGTTGACCACCCGCCCCAGCAGCGCATCGCCCACCGGTACCGCGAGGCGTCGCTCACAGGTGCGGATGCGCTGGCCCGGGGAAAGCCCTTCGATATCGCTGAAGGGCATCAGCTGGGTGCGGCCATTACGGAACCCCACTACTTCCGCCAGGATCGGCGCGGCGCTGCCGCGTTCGATCTCACACAATTCGCCCACGCCCACTTCCGGCCCCTGTGCTTCGATCACGAGGCCGTTGTAGGAACACACCTGTCCCAGCCGGCGCACCATGGGTGCGGCGGCGATGGCATCCAGCAGCGGCGCGCAGGCGTGCGTCATGCCGGCTTGCCCGCCGCGGCCAGGCCATCCAGGAAGGCGGTGCGCAGCATGTCCAGGCGCACATCCAGGCCGGCGTCGTCGGTGCCCAGCGGGGTTTCGATACGGCATTGCCCCGGCTGCAGCCGGGCATCGGCTTCCACCTGCACGCCTCCCAGCTCCAGCGCGGCGGCCAGCGGCGCCTCGTCCGGCGCGCAGCGCAGGGTGAGCGGTCGCTGCGCCTGCCCGGCCACGGCGAGCTGGCACATCTGTGCCACGCGCTCGGCAGCAGGCAACTCCAGCAACAGCCGGGTCAGTGCGGTGTAGGCGATCAGCGCGGCATTCTCCAGCGTCTGCGCCTGCTGCGCGGCCCACTGCTGCGGCAGCTGCTGCGCCAGCTTCGCGAGCTGGTCGCGCTGCTGTACCAACGTGTCCAGCGCCTGTGCGTGGCGCTGCAGGCACGCCTGCTCGGCAGCGGCGACGGCGTCGCGGATCTTCGCCTCGGCCTGCTGCATGCCTTGTTGCATGCCTTGTTGCATGCCTTGTTGCATGCCCTGCGCATGGCCGGCCGCGCTGGCGTCCTGCATCAGTTGCTGGCGCAGTTGTTCGGGATCCACCGGGGCCGGCGCGCGGTCTGCCGCGCTCACCGAAGACAACGGTGCAGGCTGGAAGAAGCTGCCCAGTCGGGTGACCCGCTCATCATCGGCCGCAATGCGCTGGATCATGGGCGCGGCCCCGTTGCCGCAAGCAGCACGGCCTCGGCCTTCAGCGCCTGGGTCAGGCGCGGTGGCAGGGTGGCAACGAGACTGAGTTCGCGCCCGACGCTGGTGGCGCGCGAGCGCTCCAGCAGCGAAATGCAGAACGAACGATCCACTTCACCCCACGCCGCCAGCACGCGCGCATACCACGCGTCAGGCAGCACGGCCGCCAGGCCCATCAACTGGTTTACATCCAGCGAGGTCTCGCTGGTCAGCCCGGCCACTTCATCGGCCAACAGCGCCTGGGCCAGATCGGCCATGGGCAGCCGCAGCGCACGCAGGTCGCCGAGCAGCGTGCGCAGGCGCGCGGCGGTGCCCGCGGGCAGGCCAGCCAGCAGCTGGCGCTGGTCGGCGGGCGCCAGCGTGGACAGCATCAGGGCGCATTTGCGCTCACCGCGGGAGCTGTTCACGGGGTGCCGCCCTCGGCCAGCCAACCGCGCATGCGTGCCAGCACGGCATCACGTTCGCGTGCACTGAGGCGCTTCGGACGGCGCTGGGTGGCCAGGATCACCAGTGCGCCGAACAGCGCGCCTCCCCCCGCCAGCAGGGCCCAGCGCAACCAGGATGCGTGGCCGGCATGGGTAGCGGTGGCGGCTCGGGCGGGCTCGGCGGCAGCACCGCCGGACACGGCGGGCAGGTCATGGATCGCATTGCGTGATTCGTCCCAGCGCTGGTCGCGGCCCAGCCGCGACACGGCCAGGCGGTCGCCACGCAGTTCATTGATGCCGGCCACCGCCGCCACCAGGGTGCGGATGCGCTCTACTTCGCTCTCATCCAGTTGCGGGGGCAGGATCACCGCCACCGACAGATTTTCGATACGCCCCGGCGCACGTGCGATTTCCTGCCGCGCCGTGCCATGCACATAGCTGGATTCTTCCTGGTTCTGGTTCTGCGCCCCGTCGGTACCGGCCGTGTGGCTGACCCGCCGGTTGGCCAGCAGGCCATTGCCATCGCCACCCTGCGGCAGCGGACGCTCATTGACTTCGCGCACGGCGTCGAAGTTGAGGGTGGCTTCCACTGAGACGCGGAACTCCTCGTTGTGCAGCACCTGGCCCAGCAGGTCCACAATGCGTGCCTTGAGCCGGTTCTCCATGCGCAGGTCTTCCTCGGCCTGCGCCTGCAGGTCGGTGTCGGCCATGGCATCGGCCGTGGCGCCGGCCAGCAGCGCGCCATCGGAGTTGAGGACCGACACCTGGTGCGGGGCCAGGCCCTCCACCGAGGCGGCCACCAGGCTGCGTACGCCGTTGATCTGGTTGCGGGTGAGGTTCTGGCCTGGCTCCAGGGCCAGCGCGACCGACGCCTTGGAATCATCGCGCTGGTCGGCGAACAGTCCTGGTCGGCGGATGGTGAGGTGCACGCGCGCACTGATCACCCCCGGTAGCGCCGCAATGGTGCGCTCGATCTCGCCCTGCAGGGCGCGCTGGTAGTTGACCCGCTGGGCGAACTCGGTGACGCCGAAGTCCGAGTCATCGAACAGCTCGAAGCCCACGTGGCCGCCACGCGGGATGCCGGCCGACACCAGCCGCATGCGGGTTTCATACACCGCGTCCGCCGGCACCGTGATCGCCGTGCCACCCTCGGTAATGCTGTGCGGCACCTTCCATTCGGTCAGCGAGGCCACCACTTCTGCGGCGTCGCGTTCTTTCATGTTGCCGAACAGCAGTTGCTCGCGCGGGCTCATCACCCACCACAGCACGGCGGCGGTAACGGCAAGCAGGGCCACGACGCCCACGATCAACCCGATACGGGCCGGTCGTTGCAGGGACTGGTAGAGGGAGCTGGGGTTCATGGCAGGCACTTGAGAAAGAAGATTGGATCAGCGGTTCAGAGCTGGATACGCGAGAGTTCCTGGTACGCCTCGACCAGCCGGTTGCGCACTTCTGCGGCCAGGCTCAGGTCCAGGCGCGCCTGCTCGAGTGAAATCATCACTTCGTGCACGGGCACATCGCGGCCGGCGGCCAAGGCGCGCACGCCCGCCTCGGCCGTATCCAGGCTGTTCTCGACCTTGCCCAACCCGGCGCCCAGCCAGCCGGCGAAATCCGCCGCCGGGGTGGCGGTGGTGGGAACTGCCTGCGACAGGCCTGCGTCCATGCCGATCGGTGCGATGGCTTCCATGCTCATTACTTGGCTCCAATTTCAAGCGAGCGCAGCAGCATGCTGCGCAGCAGGTTGAACGAACGGACGTTGGCTTCGTAGCCACGGCTGGCGGTCATCAGCGTGGTCATTTCCTGCACCAGGTCGACCTGCGGGAAGCGCACCTGGCCGTTGGCGTCGGCCAGTGGGTTGCCTGGGTCATGCACCACACGGGTAGCGACCGGTGCCTGTTCGAGGCCACCGCCCTGCCCCAGCCACTGGCTGAAGGCCGCGCCGTTGCCCACGCGCCACAGCATGGCGTCCTGCCCGGCGGGTACGGCGACATTGGCGGCGGCGATATTGCGGCTGGCCGCGTCCAGCCGAAGCCGTTCGTAGCTGAGCCCGTCGCGAGCCACATCCAGGACCGAATCGATGGGCATGCTCAGTTCCTCCCGACCACGGCCAGGCGCATCAAGCCGAACTGGCGGCTGAGCGCTTCGGTAAGCGACTGGAAACCGGCGCCGGCGCCGACCATTTCGCTGACCTGCTCATCCAGGTTGAGCGGCGTTTCCAGCGGGCGGATGCTGGGTTCGCGCACCGACTGGATGGCTTGCGCCAGCCCGTCGCCCTGCCCGTTGGCGGCCGCTTCGAGCATGGCCTGGTACTGCGAGAAATCCGCGCGCAGCGCCAGGCTGCCGGGTACCGAGGCATTGGCTATGTTGGAATTGGCGATTTCCGAACGGGTCTGGTACATGCCCAGGGCCAGCCGGATCGCATCGATGGTGGTATCGCCGTGTGACATCAGCCTGCGTTCTCCATGAGGGTCATTGAATGACCAGTTCGCCATCCAGCGAACCGGCGGCCTTGATCGACTGCAGCACCGCGATGACATCGCGCGTGCTCAGGTGCACCGCACGCAGTGCGGAAATCAGCTCGGCAACGGTGGCGCCCTCCGGCACCTGCACCAGCGGTGCTTCCGGGTCGTCGGCGCGGATGGTGGTACTGGGCACCACGGTGGAGGCGATGCCCTGGCCGGGGCGGTAGTAGATGCCGTTCGGCTGCGACACCTGGTACTCGGTGCGAATTTCAACGCGTAGGCCGGCGTGGGAAATGCCCACCTTGCCCAGGCGCACATCGCCACCGGCAACCACCGTGCCGGTGCGTTCGTTGACCACCACGCGCGCCGGGCGGTCCTGCACCACGGTGAGGTTTTCCAGGCGCGAGATGCGCTCGACCAGGTCCGAAGGAGCCGCGGCGAAATCCACCGTGACCTTGCCGGCGTGGTCGGCGCGCACCGCCAGCGAGGGTTCGGCGCTGCGGATGGCGTTGGCGATGCGGGTGGCGTTTGTGAAGTCCGGCTCGTTGAGCAGGATGCTCAGCTGCCGGCCCTGCCCGGCCACCTGCAGCGGGGACGCCTGTTCGACACTGCCGCCGGAGGGAATCCAGCCCACGGTGGGATGGTTCTTCTGCAGCGAGGCGGTGACGCCCTGGAACTGGTAGCCACCGACCGAGATGGCCCCCTGCGCCATGGCATACAGCCGGCCATCCGCGCCCATCAGCGGGGTAAGCATCAAGGTGCCGCCCGTGAGGCTGCGCGCATCGCCGGACGATGACACCTGCACGTCCAGCATCTGGCCCGGTTCGGCGAAGGCCGGCAGCTTGGCGGTCACGATCACCGCCGCCACGTTGCGGCTGGCGATGTCGGCATCATCGACATTCACGCCGAAGTTGCGCAGCGTATTGGCTACCGACTGCACGGTGGCACGGTTGCGCTGCGAATCGCCCGAGCCGGACAGGCCGAACACCAGCCCGTAGCCGGTGAGCGCGTTCTCCCGCACACCCGCCACCCGGGCAATGTCCTTGACCTTCACGGTGCCCGCCTCAGCCGACGCAATGCCGCCCAGCGCCACCAACAACACAATCAGGGGTGCGATCCTCACATCAACCTCAGCCACTTGAACAGACGGTAGATCACGCTCTGGCGCTGGGATTCGCTGACGATGCCCACCCCGTCCAGCTCCAGTTCGGCATTGGCGATGCGGTTGGACCACACCGTGTTCTGCGCCGATACATCCTGCGGGCGCACCAGCCCCTTCAGGCGGATGCGCTGGTTCTCACCGTTCACGGTAAGGTTCTGCCAGCCTTCGATGCGAAGGCCGCCATCGGGATCCACCGCGACGACCTGTACCGACACCTGCGTACGCAACTCGCCGACGCGGGTGGTCTGTGCACCACCGGAGTTGCTGCCGCCGATGCCCAGGTCGGCGTTGTAGTCGGTGGTCGGCGTGCGCAGCCCGGCGTTGAGCTCCAGCCGACTGGAGGCATCGGTGGCGGCCTGTGAACGGGCGCGGGTGGCTTCGGCCACGAACACGGTGATGACATCGCCCACCCGGTAGGCGCGATGATCGGCCGCCAGTGCGCGGTAGCGCTCGGGTTCGATCAGGCTCTGGGCCTGTACCAACGGGCTGGCCAGCATCAACCCGGCCAACAACACTTTTGCCTTGTTACTCATCGATCATGGCCTCCGCCGGTGCCACCACACGCGCCTGCACGGCCACACGCGAGCCCTGCGGCCGCACGCTGATCCGTTCGCCTACCACGCCATCGTTCAATGCGGTGCCCGACACCACGATCCGCACCGCGCCACGTTCAACGGCCAGCTGCACCGGCTGCTGTGCCAGTACGTCCGGCACGCCGGCCAGGTCGCCCTGCAGCACGGGTTCGCCTGCGCGCACTGCGCGGCGCAACCGCTGCGGTTGCTGGGCGTCCAACGCGGCCACCGGGGTGCCATCGCAGCACACCATGTCCACGGTTGCCGGTGCCAAACGCACCTGGACCACGGGCGTGTTTGCCGGGTAATCGGACTGGTACGCCAGCACGCTGCGCGGCTCGCTCGCTTCAAGCCAGACCGCAAGCGTGCGCCGCGCACCGTCTTCGCCGTTGACCTGCACCGGTACCGACGCGCGGGCGCGCGGCCAGCGTCCGGCCACCTGGCCGATCTCGACACGAGGGTTGGGTCCCATGCCGGGCATGTCGGCAACGCGGCCGACCAGCGCCACCGTAGCGGCGCTGCCCTGCGCGCGCAGACGGGCCTGGACATCGGCAACCACGCGCTCGGCAAGCACCGCACCGGAAAACCCGGTCTCGGTGCCCGACGATTCTGCGGCAGGGGCAAGGGCGAACATGAGCAGCAAGGCGTGCATGTTCAGCGGCGCAGGTTGTTGATGGTTTCAAGCACCTGGTCGGCGGCCTGCAGCACACGTGCGTTGAGCTGGTAGGCCCGCTGCGCCATGACCAGACTGGACATCTCTTCGATCATCTGCACGTTGGCCATTTCCACATAGCCCTGCTGCAGCTTGCCGCTGCCGGCTTCGCCCGGCACCGCGTAGGTGGGCGCGCCGGCCGCCATCGTGGCGGTATAGCGGTTGTCGCCTACCGACTGCAGGGCATCGGCCGCGCCGAACACCGCCAGCTCCACCGAACCCAGCACGGTGCGTTCCGTGTCGCCGGGCATCAGCACCGAAATTTCACCGGCGCTGGACACGCGCACGTCGGTCGCCTCCAGCGGAATCTGCGGCGCGTTGGCCAGGCGGGCACCCTGCATGGTGCGCAGCGTGCCTTCGCCATCCAGACGGAACTGGCCGTCGCGGGTGTAGGCCATGGTGCCGTTGTCGAGCTCCAGCTCGAACAGCCCGGCACCGTTGATGGCCAGGTCCAGCGGGTTGCCGCTGGGCTTGAGCTCGCCGGTATCGAATTCGGCCACGGTGGAGCCGATGCGGGTACCGCCCGGCATCGGCTCGGCCGCACGCGCCGGCGTGTCCGTGGCGATCGCCGCGGGCAAGGCGGTGCCGGCCACGTCGGCGAAGTTGACCCGGCTGCGCTTGAAACCGGGCGTCTGCATATTGGCGACGTTGTTGGAAATCACGTCGATCTGCTTCTGCTCGCTGCGCAGGCCGCTGGCGGCAATGTAAAGGGCATCAATCATGGGTGGCGCTCCGTGCTCAGTTGTTGCCGAGGTTGTTGATGCCACGATCCAGCATCTGGTCGTAGGTACTGATGGCACGCCGAACCGAATCGATGTGCCGGGTGGTTTCCATCAGGCGCAGCATTTCGTCGGCGGCATCGACGTTGGCGCGTTCCAGTGCGCCCTGCACCACCGAACCCTGCCACGGCTGCAGTTCGCCGCTGTAGGTATAGGTACCGGCACCCAGTGGGGTGACGCCATCCGGCGAGGTGGCGCTGACCAGACGGAGCTGGTCCACTTCGCGGTCGTCGGCCCAGATGCGCCCGTCCGCATCGACGCGCACCTTGGCCGCCGCGCCGTTGGGAATGACGATGGGACCGCCCATGCCCAGCACCGCTTCGCCCTGCGCAGTGCTGAGCTGCCCGGCCTCATCCAGGCGCAGCGCGCCCGAGCGCGCCAGCAACGCCTGGCCGTCGCGCTCCACCACCAGGAAGCCCTGCCCGCGCAGCGCGATATCCAGCGGCCGGCCGGTCTGGGTCAGCCCGCCGTCGCGCTGGTCGCCCACGGTGCGCAGCCCGGCGACGTCGGCGAAATCCGGCCCGGTACGCAGGGCCCGGTAGCCCGGCGTGTGCGCGTTGGCGACGTTCTGGCTGATGGTGCCCAGCGTGCGCACCTCGTTGGCCAGGCTGCGGCTGATCGCTTCGAGGGTGTCGGTCATGCGTGCCTCATTGGGAATGGATCGCGGCGAAGGAGCGCACCGGCAGCGTGGCCGGCACTTCATTCAGGCCCAGCACCGCCAGGTAGGGCATCGAACGGCCCAGCAACGCGCGCAGCGAGCGGCGCGCCGGCGACGGGCACAGCAGCACCGGCACCAGGCTGCGGCCCATCATCGATTCGGCCTGCGCGGCAAGGTTCTTCATGAAGCCATCCAGCTGGGCCATGTCACCGAACAGCGAGCCACTGCGGCCGTCGGCCGGGCGCAGATTGGCCAGCAGCGTGCGCTCCAGTTCCGGGGTCAGCGTCATCACGTGCAGGTCGCCCTGCGCGTCGCGCAGGCCCTGGCAGATGGCGGCGCCCAACCGCTCGCGCACGCGTTCGGCCAACTCTTCGGGTGCCTTCGTGGTGCGGCCGGCATCGACCAGCACTTCCAGGATGGCTTCCAGGTGGCGGATGCTCACCTGCTCACGCAGCAGGTGCTGGAACACCTTCTGGATCTCCGACCAGGTCAGCACGCCAGGCACCAGTTCCTCGACCAGCGAACCGTGCTGCTCACGCAGGCGGTTGACCATGCGCTCGGCTTCGGCGCGGGTCAGCAGCTCTGCGCCATGGCGCTTGATCAGCTCGCTCAGGTGGGTGATCACCACCGTGTCCGCATCGACCAGGGTGTATCCCGCGCCGCGCGCATGCTGGCGGTGCTCCTTGCTGATCCACTGCGCCGGCAGGCCGTAGGCCGGATCCTTGGTTTCCGGACCCTCCAGCCGTGGCCGGTTGCCGCCGGGGTTGATCGCCAGCACGCGGTCGATGGTAAGTTCGCCCTGCCCTGCACGCGTGCCCTGGAACAGGATCTCGTACGCGTTGCCGCGCAGGTCGGCACGCTGTGCGGTGTGCACGCGCGGCACAAGGAAGCCCATGTCCTGCGCGAACTGCCTGCGCACATGTGCGATGCGGTCGGCCAGGTCGCCATCCGGGCCCAGGAAGGCATCGGCCAGCTCGGCACCCAGGCGGATCTCCAGCGGTTCGATCCGCATCCAGTCCTGCGGTTCCTCACTCTGCGTGGCGGCGGCCGTGGCAGCTTCCTGCGCCAGTTCCTCCACCTGTTCCACGCCCTTGCGCATCGCCGCCCACGCCAGCCCGCCCAGCACCAGCAGCACCGCGAACACCGGCAGCTTCGGGAAGCCCGGCAGCATCAGCACCATCAGCAGCACGGCGGCCACGATCGCCAGCGCCTTGGGGTTGGCCATCACCTGGCGCGGAATCTCGGTGCCCAGCTGCGCATCGGACGCCGCACGGGTAATGATGATGCCGGTGGCGACGGCGATCACCAGCGAAGGAATCTGGGTGACGATGCCATCGCCGATCGTCATCAGGGTGAAGTGCTGTACCGCCTCGCCCCACGGCAGGCCAAGCTGGGCGATGCCGATGGCCAGGCCACCTACGATGTTGGTGAGGATGATGATGATGCCGGCAATGGCATCGCCCTTCACGAACTTGGTGGCACCGTCCATCGCGCCGTAGAAATTGGCTTCCTTTTCGACCTGGGCGCGGCGGTGGCGCGCCTCCTTCTCGTCGATCAGGCCCATGTTCATGTCCGCATCGATGCTCATCTGCTTGCCGGGCATCGAATCCAGCGTGAAGCGCGCCGCCACTTCGGCCACGCGCTGCGCACCGGAGGTGACCACCACGTACTGCACCACCACCAGGATCAGGAACACCACGATGCCGACGATGTAGTTGCCGCCGATCACGAACTCGCCAATGGCGTTGATGACCCGGCCGGCATCGCCGCCTTCCAGGATCAGGCGGGTGGCAGACACGTTCAGCGACAGCCGGAACAACGTGGACAGCAGCAGGATGGTCGGGAACGTGGAGAACTTCAGCGGCGTGTCGGTGAAAAAGGTCACCAGCAGGATCAGCATCGCCATGCTGATGTTCACCACCAGCAGGAAGTCCAGCAGCATCGGGGGAATGGGCACGAACAGCACCACCAGCACGCCGATCACCAGCGCCACCAGCGCCAGGTCCCGGCGGCCGCCCCACATCTGGCTCAAGAGCATCTTCATGCCACGGCTCCCTTGCGCTTCCACAGCGTGCGGTACACCGGCGCCAGGTCGCCGTACAGCGCTTCGGGCACGGTGTGGTCGATGTCGCAGTCACGGTAGAGCGCGCGGGCCAGCGCCGGAATGCGCATCACCGGCACCTGGTGGCGGCCTGCCAGCCGGCGGATCATCGCCGCCAGCGTGCCGGCGCCCTTGGCAATCACCACCGGACCCACCATCTTGCCCGGGCGGTAACGCAGTGCCACCGCGTAATGGGTGGGATTGGTCAGCACGACGTCGGCCTCATGCACGCGGGCGAGCGAACGGGCCTTGCGCAGCAGCTCGCGCGACTGTTGGCGGCGCTTGGATTTGATGGCCGGGTCGCCATCGCGGCGGCGCATTTCATCGCGCACTTCGCGGCGGCTCATCCGCATCTTCTTTCCGTATTCGCGACGGGTGAACAGCAGGTCCACCACCGCCGCCAGGCCCAGCACCAGCAGCACGTACAGCGAGGTCTGCACGAACATGTCACGGAACAGATCGGCCAGGCGGTTGGGCAGCACATGCACCACGGCCTCGGCCAGGCCGCGCGCCTTCCAGGCAAACACCGCGCAGACGGCGCCGAGCAGCAGGAACTTGCCGGCCATCTTGCCCAGTTCCCACAGGGTGCGCATCGAGAAGATCCGGCGGAACGCATTGGCCGGGTTCATCCGCTTGAAGTCAGGCTTGAGCGGCTGGGTGGTGAACATCGGCCCGGTCTGCAGCACGTTGCCCAGTACGCCGGCGACCACCAACGCGAGCATCAGCGGCAGCAATGCCTGCCCCAGCGGTGCATAGACCTTCGTGGTCCAGTGCGCGAACGCGCCGTTCAAGGCAGGGGCAGAGCCGGCCAGGATGATCATGCGACGGGTGGCGTCGGCGAGCGCCAGGGCGATGCCGCCGACGGTCATGGCCAGCGCCACCGCGAACACCACCAGCACCAGGCTGCCGGACACATCGGCACTCTTGGCCACTTCGCCACGCTGGCGCGCCTGCTCCAGGTGGTGCGGGGTGGGCTGCTCGGTCTTGTCCTGGTCGGGCTGGCTCATGCGCCCCCCAACAGCGTGGGAATGCGCTGGAACGCATCGCGATACATGCGCTCGAACAACGCCGGCACGAACGGCAGCGTGGCCATCATCATCAGCAGTGCCACGATCATCTTCAACGGCAGCGCGAGGAAGTACACATTGGCTTGCGGCATGGAGCGGGTGGCATACGCCGCGCCGAGATCCACCGCCAACAGCGCCAGCACCACCGGTGCCACGACGACCAGACCGAGCAGGAAGCTGCTGCCCAGCATGCCGAACAGTCCGTCCGGCTGCAGGCGCCCGCCCTGCCCCAACGGAAGCAGGTGCGCGCTGGCTACCAGCATGCGGTACAGGTCCAGGTGCAGGTCGAGGGTGAAGAACAGCACCGTCCCCACCAGCATGAGCAGGGTGCCGAGCAGCGATTGGGTTTCACCCTGCGCGGCCGGGTTGAACAGCACCGCCGCACTCGCGCCGGCCTGGATATCGATCAGCCAGCCGCCCATGTGCAATGCCGCCTGCGGCAGCATCACTGCGAGGCCGAAGGCCAGGCCCAGCATGAGTTCGCCGGCCAGCGCGCCCACCCAGCCGATGGCGCCGCCCTGTGGGAAAGTGACTTGAGCGGGTTGGGCCTGCACGGTCAGCCAGGCCAGCACCATTGCCAGCACGATGCGCACCATCGGCGGTGCCCAGCGCAGCGGCGTGAGCGATGTCAGTGCCGTGGCCGGCAGGTAGCGGACCATGGCCAGCAGGAAGCTGCCGGCAAACGAATGCAGGGCGTCCATGGCTTACATTCCCGCCGCGGCCGCGAACATGCGCTTGGCAAGTTCTACTGCGATGGAGAGCATCCAGCCACCCATGGCCACGCAGACCACGCCGACCACGATGATCTTGGGCACGAAGGTCAGGGTCATTTCCTGCACCTGGGTGACTACCTGCACGATCGAGATCAGCAGGCCGACCACCAGCGTCGACAACAGCACCGGTGC
The DNA here is from genome assembly GCF_049199305.1 of Stenotrophomonas sp. PD6. NCBI lineage: Bacteria > Pseudomonadati > Pseudomonadota > Gammaproteobacteria > Lysobacterales > Lysobacteraceae > Stenotrophomonas > Stenotrophomonas sp. PD6. The sequence continues at coordinate 333,408 of NZ_JBLZQD010000001.1, forward strand.
CGACATTTTCAGTGCGGCAATCAGGGTGTCGATCAACAGGCGCATGGCGAAATCAGAATCCATCTGAATGCTCGCCTGCGCTACCGGGGTGACAGCGTGAGCTGCAGCCGCTGCGCGAACTCGGCCACCGGCACGCCTGGCATGCCGCCGTCTGCCAACAGTTGCGAGAGCAGCGCTTCAGCGCCGGCGGTGTCGCCCTGCTTCTGCAGCAGCAGGCTGCAGGCGTAACGCCCGGTGATGCTGTTGCGGTCCAGGCGGAGCGCGCGCTCGATCGAGGCGGCGGCTTCGTCCAGGTGGTCATTCAGTACCGCGACCAACGCCAGGCCACCATGGGTGTCGGCGAAGTTGCGGTCCAGTGCGTAGGCCTTCTCGTAGCTGGCCTTGGCTGCAGTGGATTCGCCCTGCAGCAGCTGGGTCCAGGCCAGCGCGTGCCAGGTGCCGATATGTTCGGGCATCGCCTTTACAGCGCGCTCCAGTACGTCGCGGGCGGCCGGCAGATCATTGCGCAGCATCAGGCATTGACCCAGGCCAGACAGTGCGCGACCGGAGTTGGCGTGGTGCGCAACGGCTCGTTCGAGCATGGCCTGTGCGTCATCCCACGCCTTGTTCCACAGCGCGAGCGTACCGGCCACTAGCAGGGCTTCATGCTGGTCAGGATCGCGTTGCAGCGCTGCTTTGGCCGCCAGCAGTGCGGGCTCAAGACGGTTGCTGTCGAACAGCGCCAAGGCATAAACGCCGTGCGCCTGTGCGTCGCCGGAATCCAATGCGATGGCGGCCTGCAGGTGAGCAAGTGCAGGGTCGAACTGCTGTTGCTGGAGCTCGATACGTGCGGCAAGCACATGCAGTGGAGCAGTCGCGCCATGGCGCGTCGTCGCATCAGCGACAGTCTGGCGTGCGCGTTCTGTTTGCCTCAGACACAGCTGGCTGAAAGCAAGATCATGTGCGACGGCTGGCGCGTCAACGCCCTGTTCAACCAGCGCTGACAGTTGCCGCGACGCATCAGCGTAGCGGCCCGTTGCCAGCGCCAGGCGAGCCCGGCGAAAGCCAACAGCCACAAGGGATTGGGAGGATTCAGGCAGCCCGGCCAGGACCTGTTCCGCATCCTCCGGCGCGCCTTGGGCGGCCAATAGATCGGCAAGTTCGCATGCCAGTTCTGCATTTCCTGAATCAGCCGCGAGGTACTCCCGCAGCCGTACCACACGCACAGCGTTGCCATCCATCTCTGGAGCGATCCTTGCCATGACTCGTAACGTCCCGATGCACGAATGTGCGCCGGCCCCCTGTACGACTTCCTTGCTTCGAACGGTCGGCGAAGCGCCCGTCGGTGCGTAGTGAAAGTACAGGTGCCGCTTCGGCAGTGTCAAGAGCGCGTCAAGGCAAGTTCAAAATATCGTTATGCCGTCACAGATTTGATCAACGAGCTGAATGAGTCACGGTGAACCTCATTGGCCTCGAGACTTTCTACAAGGCTGTCGAGCATGGGTTGCCACTGGCTGTACTCGCGTAGTTCGGCGCCGAGTTCGGCCAGCAGCACGGCGCGGATCACCCGCCGGCGGGCCGAGCGCATCGCCACGGGGTCGTCGACATCCACCCCGCGCAGTATGGCCGCGACCACGGTACGCAGGTTGCCGGTCGGCCGCGCTGGTGCCTGGGTGGCCGGCCTGCTGCCGGCGTTCACCTGGGTGCGCACGCCGCGCTGCGCGAGCTCGGCCCGCGCGGCGGCGATCAGGGGTGATGCGAGGTGGGTGCGATCGATCGGCACAGGAAACTCAATGTCGAGGGCTAGTTGGTTCGACCATAGCCGGTCAGGAACATTGCTGCCGGCGCTTCGTTGATCGCAACAACTTCACTGACGACGTGCGACGTAACACCGCAGAGCTGTTCCCTGAGCCGGCGCATGTCAATGGTAAGCGCAGGAATAGACTGGGGCAGTTCCAGCCCCCTATCCAGTTCACGAAGGCTGTCCTGGATCCGATCCTGGCTCGCAGCATTCAGTGCGCGGGCGAAGGCGCCCAAATCATCTGCCTGCGACAGAATCGGCGAAAGCATGCTAGCCGCCTCTTCATTTCTCCCTTGTCCCATCAACAGCTGGCCGTACTGGAAACGGGCAATTGGCAAACTTGATGCTACCTCAACGACCTGCTTGAACCCATGTTCTGCACTGTCGACCATGCCTAGCTGGGCATGCTGCGCGGCCAAGAGATATGTGGCGCTCGTGTTCCCCGGATCCCGCTCAAGTATGGTCTTCAACAAAGCCATGGCATCCGCATGCCTGTTGGCTCCGCCCGCATCGATAGCCAGTGCGAAGAGCTCCTCCATGTCAAGACAATCATACTTCATGTCACCAATCTCCCTGATCGTTAGCTCACACCCAAACGCAACCCGCTACTTCCGACACCTTGGATCCCGCACCATTCCACCGAGTATTTCTTCCCACAATCCGTGGAGGTCGTAACGCAGGTACCGCGCCGGCACATCAGCGTCCAGAGCTGTTCATGGACACACTACTTCTAAGGGACCATCGGTAGGCCGCCCACAGGCCCGCCCCGTTTGCCAGGACTGCGAAGGCGGATCCGAGCGCAAAGTACATGGAGAGCGCAACTAATACCATTGGGCCGACCATGAACGTCGCAATCTTCCAGAAGTCGCGATACCTTCCTCTCTTTCGCCCAACAGAGTCCGGAACCCCTATGGACGCGCGGATAGCTATAAACATCGCCATGCACATTGGAACAATGGAAATTGCAAACCCGCGACCGCGCGAACTCCTTGAAGGCACTGCTTCTGCTACCCCAAGTGACGACAGCCAACCCACCAAAGGATAAACCCAGTGATCTATGAAGAAGATCACCCCTATCCCGACACAGGTTAGCCAGAAGAACATCAGTACGAACGCGAAACGCGTCCGTTGCGCCTGACTGTCGTGAGTCATCCACGTTGCAAACATTGCGTAGATCGAGCTGAACACAGATGACGTATCCACTACTGCTTACCAAGCTCCATTCTACGCGCAAAATCTCTCGCTTCCGCTAGGGCGCGAGCGTCGGCCTCCGGCATATTGGGGAACTCCTTCATCACAAGATTGCCCCTTATGATCCTATTGTCGTTCGCCCTGGCAATTCCAGACTTCCATCCATTGATTTCCTTGAGACCGTAGCCGGTTTCGTACCGGGGCGTATAGTGATCGAATTGAGCCGCCGTGTCGGCGACAAACCACAGAAGCGCCGGGACTGTTCCGACCCCAGTCATTCCAACGAGTGCCATGGTCGTGTTAACTCCCAAGTGACCCCAATCACCAGCAGTCGCCTTGTCATCCGTGCCTACCTGCGCCAGTTCGATTACCGGACCAGCCCAAGTCAAAGTAGTCGAGACGCTACCAGCGACCCTTCCGATCGTGGGAGTGAACTTGACGCCAACAGAGTTGAGGTTGTCAGGGGTAGCGAACCGTTCCGCATAGAACTCAAATCCGGGTTGCATCGGATAGGTCTGACCGCCGGAAGCAATCAGGTATTGGCCCCAACCCGGGGGCGAATTGAACTTTAGACCAACAGCGTACTCGCCCGCACCGAGCGCTTCGACGCCATCGGCGGCCAATCCGCCCAGCCCCATCGCAACGCCGAGTTGATCCATGGGTTCAAGCCTGTTTCCGCTCGGAGTACTTGTGATCTTCTTGGACGAAAGGTTCATCGATCCTTGAGCAGCGGACGTCGGCTCGGCTGGAGCATGAATCAACACGTGCCGTGGGAGTTGGTAGGGCGAGTCCCCTGCGCCTGGCATCCGCCACCCACTGGGGCTTCGCGCGGTTCCATATCCATTCCAAAGCGATGGACGCTCACCCCGGAGTATCGGCGCAGCCTGCCTGTCTGGCTTCTGCAGATCCACCCAGTTTCTCCCCGCGTCGTCCCAACGATAGAAGTACCAGCCGTTTCCGTAGGGACGCGCCGTGACATTGATCGTTTCCAACGTCTTTACATTCGCGTCGTAGGACGTACGGGATACAACGTTCGCCTGCTGGTCCACGGAGAATTTCGGCGATGCAAACGGAGGCATGCTTTCACCGCCCTCTTCGACTGAGATCGCCCCAGGTGGCTGGCCAACCGTTTCGGGGATGGGAGGCGCATACCCGCCGTTCTGGATCCACTGCGACAGGCCGTTGCCAAACGCGTTCCCAAAGGCATCTGCCGCGATGGCGCCATAGTTGATGTCACCGCCGAGACCAAACGCTCGGCGCACATGCTGACTCACGACGCCACCAACCATGCCATTGACGGTGTTGTTCACCACTGCGTTGGAGCTGAAGCCCTGCAATGCCGAGTCCATCTTCTCACCGAGCTTGGCGCCGACCACCGAAGTGACCGCGCTGGACGCGATGGAGCGCCAGCTGAAGTGCGTATCGGCGATTCCCGCGATCTTGCCTGCTGCGTAGCTGCCCGCCGCATTGGCCGCGCCCATGGCCGCAATCGTTCCGTAGCTGTTGTCCGCCAGCAACTTGCCGATCTCGGCACCGCCGCCGATGTAAGCACCAACGCCCGCCCCGACCATGGAGCCGATTCCGCCCGCCACCGCGCTCCGGAGGCTGAAGCTGTCCACGACGCCCATCGCCTTGCCTACTGCCTGACTGGCGATGCTGCCGGCCATACCGCCCGCAAACGCGGCGCCTGCGATCGCTGCGGTGGCAGCGAACGTCGTCGCCCCCGCCAGTGCGGTGCCACCCAGGACCGCCGCGCCAGCGGCAAAGAAGCCGGTGCCGGATGCCACTGCGCCGAGCGCCAGCGCCGCGGCACCTGCGGTGAAGACGGTCGCCACCACCGCCACGATGACCATCAACACCATGGCGATGCCGTTGCAGTGCTCCTTCGGCGGCGGCTCGATGTAGGGCAGCGACGGCGAGGTGCTGCCGATGGCTTCCTGCGGACTGAACGGCTTGAAGGTAGTTGCGTCGTTGGCGGTGACCTTCACTTCCGGCACCACCAGGGTGGTACCGGCGGTCAGGCCGCTGTCATCGGCGATCGCGTTCGCTTCGGCAAGCACGTACCACAGGTTGGCGTTGCCGTAGACCCGCTGGGCGATGCCGCGCAGGGTTTCGCCTGCCAGCACGGTGGTGCGGCTGCTGCCTGCGGCGTTGTTGCTCTGGTAGGCGGTGAGGCGGCCGACGACGTCCACTTCGCCGGTGCGCTTGCCCGAGGCCACCAGCTGGCCACCCACGTAGGCGTATAGCTGGGTCTGGGTCTTCTGCGCCGCGTCCTGGGTGAAGACACCATTCTCCAGCGTGCCTTCGCGGCGGCGCAGGATGTTGCCGGTGCCGTCGTAGCTGAAGTAGCGGATGCGGTCTTCCAGCGTGCCCAGGTTGCTGGCCAGCGGGGTGTTCTCGCGTACGGCAACCCGGCGGCCCCAGGCGTCGTAGGTGCTGTAGGTGCTGGAGGCGCGGAAGTTCTGGTTGCTGCTTGCGCCACTGACACGGGCTTCCAGGTAGCTGTCACGCGCCTCATAGGTGTAGCTGTAGCGGTGCGTGTAGCCCTTCGGGTCGCTCGCGGCCGCGCCACTGCCCTCTTCGTGCTGCGCATACTGGTAGGTGTAGCCACGCAGCAGACCTGCGGCGTCGTAGCCCATGCCGTAGTTGACGCTGGCCAGGTTCTGCAGCGCGCCCAGGTTGGTGACCTGGAATGCCCCGCCATCGGTAGGTGCACCGGCAGTCCAGCCCAGCTGCCGGCCCAGGATCAACTGCTGCAGGATGCGCCCATCAGCGTCGTAGTTGAAGGTCTCGGCGTGCTTCAGCCACCCGGACACGTTCACCCCATTACGGGTGGAACCGTTGTCGAAGTAGGTGCGCTGCTCGATCACCCGGCCGACCGCGTCGTAGCGGTAGCTGTCCTTCAGCACCAGGCCGGACGAGCCGTCCATCGGCACGGCCTGGAACACGTTCAGGCGCTGGCCGCGCTCGTCGTACTGGGTCGTTTCGGCCACTTCGGCGTGGCCGCTCAGATAGCGGCGACGCACCGCGTTGCCCGCCTCGTCATAGTCCAGCGCGTAGCTGACCTCGGCGTTGCCCAGCACGATCTGCCCGTTCTTCATCGTACCGTTGGCGACGGTGACCCGGTTCTGGGCGTCGTACTCGTACCAGTACTGCTTGAACGGCTCGGCCATGTTGTACGGGTTGGCCGGATCGGGATCGACGAAGTCGCCGATGTCGCCCAACTCACCGCCGCGCTCGTAGTTCCAGCTGAAATCGTCTATCCACAGCGCTTTGCCGCCGCTTCGGCCCGATACGCCACCCACGGACATGCTGACCGCGCCCGCGGGCACCTGCGTATAGACGAACGCGGAGTGCCATTCGCCCCCTGAGCCACTGGTCACAGGGGTGCCCTGCACGTCGGAAATGACGTTGCCCTGGGCGTCATAGAAGCGCAGGAACACCGCGCCCCACGCTTCGCCAGCGCTGGAGGCGCCCTGCTGTACGTTCGCACGCGCATTGACGACGCTGCCCTCACGTACGGCAATGCGTTCGTTGTTGACGGCCTTCGTATCCGCATCGCGGTTGAAGCGGATGGAGCCACCAGACTCGGAGGTCCAGGACGCGCCCTGCTCGAAGGTCCAGCCGGCCGCGTTCGCCAGGTCACCATTGTTCGGCGCCGCACCCCAGGTGAAGTTGTCGACGAACACCGGATCGCCGCCGCCACTGCGGAACGCAGTCGCGCCGATCGACATGAACACCGCGCCCGGCGGCACCTTCTCGGTCACCCGCGAGTCGTAGATGTTGCCGTTGGACGCCGAGTCCACCATGTTGCCCTGCGAGGTGGAGATCAGCGCGCCGGCGTAGTCGTACCATTCGATGATGACCGCGGCGCCGGCCTCGCCCGCGCTGGACGCACCCTGGTCCACCCGCACCGAGGCGGTGATGGTCTCGCCCGGTTTGACCTCCACGCGCTGCTTGTTGAGGATCTTGCTGGTGCCGGTGAAGCTGAACTGGGCGCGCTGCGTGCTGGGCCGCTCACCCCCGGTGACCACGCTCCAGCCTTCGCCACGGGTCCAGCCGAAATCGCCGCTCTCGAAGTCCGGGTTGGTGATGCCGTTGATGTCGATGCCGGGCATGTTGGCGTCGTACGCGGTACGCGCCAGCACGCGACGGCGATTGCCCACCGCGTCGTAGTCGTAATTGAGCTCGAGCTGTGTGCGGTTCTCCGTCATGTCCTTCTGGGTCACCTTGGTGATCCGGCCATGCGCGTCGTAGCTGACGCGCGTGAGGACATGCAGGAGCTGGCCATCCGCATCGAAGGTATACGCCTCTTCGGAGGTGCGGTTGCCCGCCGCGTCGTAGGTGTAGCGGAACCAGTTGTTGCCTTCGCGCAGTTCCTTCAGTGCGCCCGAGCGGTAGTAGCTGTAGTTGCGCTCGGGATCGTTGAGCAGCAGCGGCTCGGGCAGGTCCAGGTTGGTCTGGTCGGCGTCCAGCCCGTACTGCGACCAGTCGCGGTCGTACCAGTAGTCGTCGATGGGCGTGGAGTACTGCCGCGCCTGCTCGGTCCACTGGCTGTTCTCACGCAGCAGCTGGCCGGTTTCGCCGTCGTATTCGTAGTCGTAGTCGGCACCGCTGAGATCGTTGTGGTCGATCAGGCGGCCGAAGTAGTCGTACACCCAGGTCAGCTCGTCGAGGTTCATGACCTCGCCTTCATCGTCACGCTCGTAGTCGATGACGGTGCGGCGCCCGGTTTCCGTGCGGCTCTGGACCTCCATGGTCAGCGACGTGGTGCGACCATTCGCTCCGGTGGCGGTGATCTGCACTTCGCGGCGCTGCACGCCGCTCAAGGTCCCCGACAGCACGCCGGTGGACGGATCGAAGCTCAGGCCGGAGGTATCACCGGCCGAGCCAATGGTCACCCACTCGTCATGGGTCTCGGTGCGGCGGGTCTCCGGGTCGTACTCACTGAAGGTGACCAGGACCGCGGCGGAGAGCGACATCCCCTGGCCCTGCGTATCCACGAAGGTGCCCGGCGCGACCTGGTAGCTGAAGGGCTGGCCGGCCGTCACCTTCTGGTTGTACAGGCCCTGCGCGGGCGCCGGTGCGCCGGCGTAGAAGTTGGTGTAGGCCGTCTGGCTGACCACGTGCAGCATCGAGCTGGCCGTGGCCGTTCTGCCGCTTGCACTGGTGGCGGTGTAGGTGATGCGGTACTGACCGTTCTGGCCACCAGCGCCGCTGAGCGTGCGGGTCTGTGGGTCGTAGCTGAATCCGTCCGCCGGCCGGTAGGCACGGGCCGCGTCGTCCCAGATCTCAATACGTACCGAAACAGCCGGCGTCTCGCCCTCGGCCGTGGTGAATGCGGTGACGGGGATGGTGTAGCTGACCGTCTGACCGATCACCGCATACTGGCTGTCGACCACGCCACCGTTGAACACCGGCACGCCATCGGCGGCCAGGCTCGGATCGGACAGCGCATTGGTCTCGCGGATCTTGTTGCCCTGGGCATCGTAGCCATAGGACATGGCCACACCCGCGGCGGTCAGGCTGCGGATCACCAGGCCGCGGCTGTCGTAGTCGTAGGTGTTGACGTAGCCCAGCGCGTCGGTAACGCGCAGGCGGCTGCCATTCTGGTCAAGTGCGTAGCGTTCGCGGGTGGCCTTGCTGCGGCTCTGGCCATCGGCCTCGCGCAGAAAGTCGCCCTGTGCCACGACCCTGCCGGCCTGGTCGTATTCCAGGAAAGTCAGGTATCCCAACGGATTCTGGGTGTAGCGCTTCTGCCCGAAGGCATCGTAGGCCGCGTAGGTTTTGTCGCCGGTGGCGGTCTGGCTGTACGTCTGCCGGCCGCTGGCGTCGTATACCGAACGCTGCCAGTTGCCGTTGGCATCGCGGGTACCCACCAACCGGCCCAGCGCATCGTATTCCCACACCGTCTCCGGCTCGATGTTGCTCACCGAGCCGTCGTTGTTCAGCACACGCACGGTCGGCTTGACCTCGCGCACCGTCTGGTTCAGCTGGTTGTACTCGTAGTAGGTGATGCCGCCGCGCTGGTCGACCATGGACAGCACGTTGCCCCACGCATCGTAGCTGCGCTCGATGGTGCTGACGTCGTTGGCGAGGTCGTTGTTGCCCGGCAGATACTGCTTGGTCAGGTTGCCACGCAGGTCGTATTCCATGCGCGTTTCGACGGAGACCAGCTCGCCGTTCGAGTCCCTGACGTAATGCGACTCCTTGATGACCCTGCCGGCCCGGTCGTACACGTACTCCCGCTTGACGCCACCTTCGGCGTTGCTGGAAATCACGTTGCCCTGCTGGTCGTAGCGGTATTGGACGGCGAAGTCGGAGGTGCCCAGGTCACGCTCGACATTGCTGTCCTTGGCGATGATTTCGCCGAACGCGTTGTAACGCACCTGCGAAGCGGTATCGACCACCACCTGCAGGACCGGGCCGCCTTCGCCCTGATGCAGCTCGCGCGAGACCTTGCTGATGATCTGGCGGCCCGCCTTGTCAAAGACCGCCTCATTGACGGTCAACGACCAGCGCCCGGAATTGCCCTCCAGCCGCGACCGTGTCGCCAGCAGCTGGTCTGCCGCGTCGTAGGTGCGCGCATGCAGGGTGCCCACCGCGTCGCGCTCGAGCACGCTGCGGCCCTGCCAGTCGTAGAGGGTGCTGATGACGTGGTCGCGAGCGGAGGCCACGCCGCCCTGCCCGGCTTCGGCGCCATCGGCATAGCGACGGACCTGGACCAGGTTGCCGAAGGCGTCGTAGGCCATGCTGCTGAACGGCGAGGCGCGACGGTACAGCGCCGCCGATTGCAGGGTGACGCCGGTGGAGCCGAGCTGGATGTCCGCGTTTCCGTTGATGACATCGCGCTCGCTCTCGCGAACGGAGGTCACCCGGCCCAACGCATCGTAATAGGTGCGGGTCTGCTCGCCCTGCACCGTCACCGCCGTGGCGCGACCGGAGGCATCGTACTCGGTCAGGCTCTCAACGAACGCGCCGTCGTCCGGGTTGCCCAGGCTGCGGCGTTCGGCGATCTTGCGCCCGAGCGCGTCATAGTCCCATTCGGTGACGCGGTTGTGGCCGGCGAACAGCGGGTCGAACAGCGACTGGGCCCGGGATTGCGGCCATTCCTCACCGGGGTTCTCCTCCTGCGGCGCGCCATCGCCCGGCTGGGCGTACTGGACTTCGCGGATGCGCTCGCCGTTGGCGTTGTACTCCCAGGCGGTGACATATCCGTCGGCGTCAATCCGGTGAGTCTGGCGGCCAGCGCTGTCATAGAAGTAGCGGGTCTGCGCCGCGCCGTTCTGCGGCTGCACGTACTCGTACTCGCCCTCCCAGATCTGCGGGGAGTATTCGTCGGTGGAGGTCTGTTCGGAGATCAGCTCCCCATAGATGTTGTAAGCGTAGTCGGTGCTGCGGCCGTAGGCCGGCATGATCTGGCCGTCCCAGTCGCGGACATAGGTCACCACCTCGACCACCTGCCACTTGCGGCCGGCGATGTCGTACTCGGTGCGGATCTGGCGATCCTGATCCGCCGACGGCTCGATCAGCGCCGCGATCTGCGCCGAGGTGGGGGCCGACGTGCCGTCGACCACAATGGGCGTCGCGTAGCGCGTCAGGCGGTTCTGCTGCCCGTAACCGTTGTAACCGTACTCCGTGACATAGCCTTCGGCATCAATGTCGTACTGCACACGGCCGGCGGCATCGTAGGCCTTGAAGCTGTAGTAGCCGAGCACATCCTTCTGCGCAATGGCGCGGCCGAAGGCGTCGTAGGTGACCTCGACGGTGGGCCGGAAGCCCGTGGCGTGGATCTGGCCGTCGGCCCCCATCATCCCGGCGTCCGGGAAGCGCGTCAGCACCTGCAGCCCGCGATTGTCGTACACATACTCGGTGGCGCGCGCGGTCGCCGTGCCCACATCTTCAATGCGCCGGGTGACATTGCCGAACGCGTCGTACTCGATCAGCGTCGTGACCGAACGGGTCACGCCGGTCAGGTTGCCTGCCGTATCGGCCACGGAGACCACCACCTGCGGGCTGACTTCGAGCGTGCGGTTGCCGGCGGCGTCGTACTGGTAGGTCCAGGTGGCCTGGTTCTTGTCGGTGTAGCTGGTGAGCTGCCCGATGCCGTCGTAGGTGAAGCGTTCAACGGCCTGCAGGGCGTCGTACCGCGTGACCACGTTTCCGGCCGGGTCGTACTCCTGCCGGGTGACGCGCACGTCGCCCATGCCGGCCAGATGGGAGGCCAGCTCTGCCTCGTCCCAGTCACGCACATCCACCCGCTCGCCGTACGCGCGGGTCTCGATCAGCTGGCCCAGGGCGTTGTAACGGAATTCCTGTGCGAGGCCATCGGGCCCGATGCTGAAATGCTGGCGGCCCGCGGAATCCATCACATAGCGCGTGCGCCGCTGGGGAACCTCATCGATGGACGTACCGCCGACATCCTCGAGCAGTGCAATGATCGACTCGACCGTGCGCGCGTCTTCGCCGGAGCGGCTGGCAAGCGCCATCCGCGCGGGGTAGTAGACCTGCGGCGAGATGCCGTAGGCGACCTCACCGGAAACGCGGCCGGCGGCGTCGTACACGATGCGCGAGATCTGGATCGAGTTGGCACCCTGGGTGCCCCACTCGTACGCGTTGCTCTGTACGTAGGTCAGTTTGAAGGCGAGTCGCCCGCCGTCGTCATAGACATAGTCGGTCCGCGCGTCCCGGCGGAAGACTTCGTCGAAGTAATACTCGGGCATCCTGGCGCCAGTGAACACGCCGGCAGCAATGTCGGTGTGAACCGACACGTCCAGCGGCAGGCCGCCGCGCCGCTCGGAAACAACGCGCCCGGACGCGTCGTACTCCGTGACGCTGTAGTAGCCCTTGCCATCGACATGGCCCACCACGCGCCCAACCGAGTCGTACAGGTAGGAATCGACGCGGTCGTTCGCATCGTCGGTGCTGAGCAGCGCGCGCAGTTGCGCTTCAGACACTTCGCCGGAGGCCAGCTGCTGACGGAGCGCCGCGTCCAGGGCCAGCGGTGCCGCATGCGTGCGCACCTGGATGGCATTGCCGCTGGCGTCGAGCAGCTTCACCGTGACGGCGCCGGCACCGTCGACGGACAGGGTCTGCCGGCCATCACGGTCGTAGAGCACGTAGCTCAGGCGGTCCCGTGCATCATCGGCCACCAGCTGCGCCCTGACCTGGGCGTCTGTCACCTGCACCGGCAGCGCGCTGAGCGCGATCGGCGTCGCATACACGCGCGTGGATACCCGCTGGCCTGCGGCATCGTACCGATACTCGGTCACCCCGCCACGTGCATCCACACTGAGCGTCAGGCGGTTGGCCTGGTCGTAGACGAAGCGGGTGGTCTGCTGCAGCGCGTCCACGGTAGCCACGACATTGTCGTTGCCGTCGTAGACATACTGGGTGGTCAGATTGAGCGTGCCGGCAGCGGCGGTCTGGCTGGTCCGGCGGCCGAGTCCGTCATAGGAGTAGGCGGTGGTGGTTGCCTGCGCGGTGCCCGCGCCGGCGGTCACGGTCAGCTGCTGGCCGATACCGTCCCAGGTGTAGGCGGTGCGCAGTGCCACGCCCTGCGGATCCACCACCGACTCGAGCAGCCGCCCGTCCAGATCGTAGCTCAGCGCCGTCTGGACGCCGGTGGCGTCGGTGATCAGCAGCTGTCGGCCCTGGCCGTCGTACTGGTAGGTGGTGCCCGGATGGACGTTGCGCACATAGTCGGTCGAGTCCTCGTAGCCGTCACCGTCGGTGTCGACCCATATCTGACTCCAGCCGGCCTCGGCCTTTTCCAGGATGCGGCCCCGCGCGTCGTAGGTATAGACCGTCTCGTAGCCGCCCTCGCCCTTGGCGACCAGCAGCCCGCGGTGGTCGTATTCGTAGACCACGGCGTAGTCGACGAAGTTGTCCCACTCCCCCTGGCCCACGCTGCGCTCGGCGATCAGCCGGCCCTCGGCGTCGTACTCAAAGACTCTGGCTGTGCCATCCTGCCGCCGGATCTCGACCTGCTGCCCATGCGCGTTGTACTGGGTCACCACCACCAGCCCTTCCGGCGTGGTCATGGTCAGGGTGCGGGCCTGGTCGTCGTGCGCGAAGACGGTGGTGCGCCCCAACGCATCGGTCTGGCTGACCACCCGGCCCCAGGCGTCATAGGAAAGGTCGGTACGCTCCTGCCGGCCTGCAACGGTCCGCTCCACCGCAATCTGCCGGCCCATGCGGTCCAGGCTGTAGTACGTGGCGGTGCCGCGGCCGTCGGTGCTCTGCACCACGCGCCCGAATGCGTCGTACTGGGCAGTGGTGATCCGCGCCAGGCCCTGTGCGTCTTCGGTCAGCGACAGGCGTTGGCCACGCTGGTCGTAGGTGCTTTCGGTCACGCGCCAGTTGTTGCCGGTGATCTGGTCATCCTGGCGGACCAGTTCACCGAAGGCGTTGTAGCCCATCAGCGTCCGGTAGCCTTCGGCGCTGGTGCGTTCGGTGAGCAGGCCACGACGGTCGTACTTGAACTGCTGCCGGCTGTCGAAGGTGGCGATGTACTGCAGCACCTGGATGGCCGCGGCAGCTTCGTCACGCCCGAACGGCGGGCTCAGCATCACCCGGCCGGTGTAGCGGATGGTGTCGCGTGCCTGGCCGAAAGCATCGTAACGCGTCTCTTCCACTTCGCCTTCGGCGTTGATCAGCCCGTTGGCGTCCTGCATGCCGTACACGGTATGCGTCAGGCGGCCGACCGCATCATGGAAATACCAGGTGCGGTTGCCTTGCGCGTCGATGCTTTCAGTGCGACGGCCAAGCGCGTCGTAACTGTGGCGGATACCATATTCGGCGTACAGCGCCTGCAGCTCCGCCGCGCTCATCGCGTCGCTGTAGAGTGCCGATCCTTCGCCGTTGAGCTCGGCCACCAGGTTGCCGAATGCATCGTAGCGGACCACGGCGTGGCGCCCATCGGGACTGTCCACGGCCGAGTAGGTGTGGATCAGGCGGCCCTGGCTGTCATAGCTGAACTGCGTGACCAGGCCGAAGGAGCTGACCTCCACGGCCAGCTGGCCCAGCGTATTGTAGCTGCGCAGGGTGCTGCGCATCGCAGCGTCGTCCTGCACCAAGCCACGCAGGGTGGAGAAGCTGGCGTCAGGAGCAGCGGCGTCAAGCTTGATGCTGTAGGACAGCACGCCGCGCTGGTTGCGCGCCTGGTCATACACGTACTCGGTGAGGTACCCCTCCGCATCGAGCTGGCCGATCAGGTTGCCGCGCCCGTCATGGAAACTGCGGGTGACGGCATCGCCACTGGTGCTCTGAGGGCGCAGGTCATCCAGCGAGCCCGAGGCACGGTCGCCCGGCGCCGTCGGGGTTGCATAGCCGATCGTCCGCACCAGCCGGCCGCCGGCATCGTACTGGAACTCGGTCAGGAAACCGCCCGCATCCAGGCGGCCGATCTCACGACCGTCGGCATCGTAGAAGTAGCGCAGCACCCGCGCACTGGCTGCAGTGCCTGCCGCATCGGTGGCGCGCGCCTCGATCAGGCGACCCGCGCCGTCGTATACGTAACGGGTGATGCCACCTTCGCCATCGATCTCGCCCAGCTTGCGGCCCAAGGCGTCGTACTGCACCTGCGAGGAGCGGTCCTGATTGGTGGCGTCCGGCAACACGTCGGCCAGTGCCACGGGCACCACGGCGCCATCGACCAGCCAGCCGCCGGTCGGCACCTGGGTAGCGTAGGTGGTCGTGGTGATGACCCGACCCAGCGCGTCGCGCACGAAAGCGGTGACGGTGCCGGTGGCGTCCACCTGCCCGGCCAGCTGCCCTTCCCTGTCATAGAAGAAGTAGGTGCGGGCGCCGTTGGCGTCTTCGCTGGCGCGCAGCTGCCCGGTGCTGTCATAGAAATGCCGGGTGGTACGCGCCGGGGCACTGCCATCCAGCACCGATTCGGTCACTGCGATCAGCTGGCCCGCCGCATTGCGGATCTCGGTGCGCAACAGGTCATTGCCGGCGCCGTCGCCGACCACGCCGGCCTCGATGATGGTGCGCAGGGTGCTGCCGGAATCCTGGTAGCTCCAGGTGGTAGTGCGAAGGGTCGCTTCGCTGACGAGGCTGCCACCGCTGTACCGGCGTTCCTGCACCGTCTCGGCGAGCAGGCGGCCCATGCCATCGTAAGCGTAGCTGGCCACTTCGTTGAGGGTCTCGTCGGCCACGTCGCGGCCGGACGGATAGCGCACGATGACCTTTTCACGCAGCAGCCCCTGCGCGTCGTAGACATAGTTGACCGTCTCGGTGCCATTGGTCTGCACGCCCGCGCCGCTGGCATCGACCTGGTCGAAACCGCGGGTCTGGTTGAGCCGGCCGCGAAGGTCGTAGCCATACTCGGTGAGCCCGCTCTGCGCACGGCGCTCGGCCGTGGCCCAGGCTTCCAGGTCACTGGTGGTGAACGCACCGCTGTAGGTATCGCCCAGGTAGCGGCGCACGGAAGCCACCTGGCCGACGCCGGTGCCGGCGGTGGCATAGGTGGTTTCGGTGACGTCGCCGGCGGCGGTGATGGTGAAGCGCACGCGGCCCTGCGCATCGCGCAGGAAGTGGGTGGTCGCGCCGCCCTGCGGAGCCGAGGCGCTGCCGGCGCCGTCGGCATCCAGGCCGGTGAACACCGTCTCCGATTCCAGCTGGTTGGTGGCCGTGTAGGTACGCTGCACCGCCGTGGCGCTGCCGTTGTTGGCCGGATCCACCAGGTTCCACTGCCACAACAGGTTGCCGTTGGCGTCGTACTGGTAATTGCTCTGGCTCAGCACCACGCCGCCGCGCAGGGTGCGCGCCTGCACGAGGTTGCCGTCGGCGTCGTAGCTGTACTGGCTGGTGTCACGCTGGCCGTCCACGGCCGGCGCCTGCACATCGGTCAGGCGCCCCGCGGCGTCATAGCCATACGACCAGGTGCGGCCGCTGGAGTCGCTGACGTCGGTACGGCGGTTGGCGGTGTCGTAGCTGTAGGTGAGGGTCTGGCCGACACCGTCGGCGTCGTTGGCATTGTCGTCGCCCTGGGTGACCGAAATGATCCGCCCTTCGGCGTCGTAGCCGTAGCTGACCAGCGTGCCATCACCCTGGCGGACCTGGCTGATGCGCAGGCTGGTGGCATCGGCATAGGAATAGACGGTGCGGTACAGGAAGCCGTCATTGGCGGCGGCGTCGGACGCATTCCAGGTGTCCTGGTCGCCCGCCCCGTCGCGGGGAGTGAGATCCACCAGCACCGAGGACAACCGGCCGATGCTGTCGTAGCCATAGGCCACCTGGCCGATCAGCACGCCGTTCTCGCGCGTGGACAGGGTGGCAAGCCGGCCGGCGGCATCGTACGTAAACACCAGCGCGTCGGGCGTGGCACCGGCGCCGGTGTCCTTGCTGCGGATCTGGGTGATGCGGCCGGCACCGTCGTAGAGCACGTCCCAGCTGGTGGGTGAGGTGGCATCGCCGAGCAGGTCGCGGATGCGGGTCAGGCGTCCCTTGAGGGTCGCGTTGGCATGGTCGGCGTAGGTTTCCTCGCGCCGCGAACTGCCTTCGATGTAGGTCCAGGTCTTGCTGCCGGCCGTGTAGGTCAGCGTATCGTGCGCACCATCGCCGTCGGTGGACTGGTAGGTGTTGCCGCCGGTATGGGTGAAGTCCTGGAAGGCACCGTCACCGGTGTGCAGCCGCATGACGCTGCCGGCGGCACCGACGGTACCGGAGAGCAGCTCGATGCGGCGCTCGAATCCGGTGATCCAGCCGTCGCTGCCGACCTGGCTGGAGAGCCCCTGGCTGTTGTAAGTGCGGAACTGGCCCAGGGTCATGCCGCGGAACAGCAGCTGCTCGTCCTGGCTGTGCAGGATCAGGTTGCCGTTGCTGATGTTGACGTACTGGCGGTCGCCGCCCTGTACCCCCAGCCGTGCACCACTCCCCAACCCCAGGCCCGCCTGGAGCGAAGAATTGAACAGACCCAGACCATTCCCTGCAATTACTGCGGCCATTACGCGCCCCTTGGTGTGAGAAAGGCCGCGACATTCCTGCGGCTCCTTCCCCTTTATCCCGTGGGGCGCGTAATAGTTTAGGGCCGCTTAGAGCGCTACATGGGCCACGTGCAGAAGCGCGCCACTTCTGTCGGCCATCGGCATCAACGGCACTGCGCCAAACGCCGACGACGAGGCCGATGGCAATGCCATTGCCGCCACCAGCGACTGCAGTTCCGCCCCGCCTGCCGCGCCTGCGGCCGGAAGCGAACCGATGATGCTGTAGGCATCCCAGACGGTGCCGTCGGCGAACCAGACCTCGTCGATGGCGGTCGGCCAGTCACCCTCGATCTCCGGCAGGAAGTCGACCAGGGTCAGGCTGTCGTCGGTGCCGGTGACGCTCAGCACCACGTCGCGGCCGTTGCGGCTGAGCGCGACCTGGTCGGCGCTGATGCCATCGCCCAGCTGGACCACGTCCCAGTAGATCCCATCCGGGTCCTGGCTGATCACCCGGTCCTGGCCGTAGCCCGCGTTGAACACGAAGATGTCGTTGCCATCGCCGCCGGTCAGCACGTCGTTGCCGGCACCACCATCGAGCACGTCGTCGCCGTCACCGCCGTCGAGCACATCATCCCCGCCGCGACCATACAGCAGGTCGTTGCCCCCCAGGCCCTGGATGATGTCGGCCTGCGCGGTGCCGTGCTGGTACTGGTCGGTGTCGTTGCCCACCAGCTGCTGCGCATACAGGTCGGCAATGGACCAGGTTGTGCCACCGTCGAAACGCACCTGCTGGATCGGACTGGGATCGGTGAAGAAGCCTTCCAGCGTGATCCAGTCACCATTGGCGTGCTGCAGCCGAAGGTCGGTGGCACTGCTCACCAGGTGGAAGTCACCGGCGACGATGCCGGCACCGAACTCGACCACGTCAACGTCGCCCTCGTCGGCCTGCGTGCCACTACCGACCACGGCGTCCTTGCCCCAGCCCTGCTGGAAGCGGTACGTGTCACTTCCCCTGCCTCCCTCCAGCCGGTCGTTGCCGGCACCCCCGATCAGGATGTCGTCGCCGTCGTAGCCGAACACCACGTCGTTGCCGGCGCCGGCGTCGATGATATCGGCCACGTCGCGCCCGTGGATGTACTGCGCGGCGCTGGTGCCGCCCTGTTGGGCAAGGATCAGGTCATCGACCGACCACACCGTACCGTCAACGAAACGGACTTCGTCAACGACGCGGTCACCGCCCGCCAGGATCTGCGAGAAGAATCCACCGATCAGGATGCGCGCGCCCGACGCATGGGTGAGGATCAGGTCCTGCGCGGTACTGCTTGCGGTGAAGTCCGCTGCGGAGATGTCCTCGGCGAAATAGATGCGGTCCACCCCCTGGCCATCCATAAGCGGATTCTGGCTGCGGATGACATCCCTGCCCCAGCCGCTGGCGAAGTAGTACGTGTCGTCACCCTGGCCGCCATTGAGCTGGTCATCGCCCGCCCCGCCCTCGAGCAGATCGTCCCCGCCACCGCCGGACAGGGTATCGGCGCCACCGAGCCCGCGCAGGTGGTCGCCGGCCGATGTGCCCAGCAGGGTATTGGCCGCGTTGGTTCCTTCCCGGGTCTCCATGATGGCGGCCTGCAGTTGCGCCGCGTCCAGCACGGTGCCGTCCGAGAAGCGCAGCGACAGGCTCGGCTGATTCCAGGCAAACCCACCGAAGACGATTCCGCCGTTGTCTCCCAGCGTCTTGATGGTGAGGTCGCTGCCATTGCTGATCAACACGACATCCGCCCGGGTCAGGCCCGGACCCATCAGCACTTCGTCATTGCCATACATCTGGCTCGCGTTGACGTAGTCCATGCCGTTGCCGCGAACGTAGTAGTACGTATCGTTGCCGCCACCGCCCTGCAGCTGGTCGTCGCCCTTGCCGCCATCCAGCAGGTCGTCGCCCTCGTCGCCGTAAAGGTGATCGTCACCATCGCCGCCGCGCAGGATGTCGTTGCCTTCGCCGCCATGGAGCTGGTCGTCGCCCGTCCCACCGAGCAGCAGATCCTCGCCGGCAAGCCCATAGATCGAATCATTGCCACCACCGCCATCGAGCGTATCGGCCAGGTGGGTGCCGTAGATGACCTGGTCGTCGTCGGTGGGCAGATTGCCGCGCCGATTCAGCTCGGCATAGTCGATGAAGGTGCCATCGGCGAAGCGGACACCATCGATGTAGTAGCTGTTGCTGTCCCACTGACTGTAGAAATTGGCAATCGTGATGACATCGTCGGGATGGCCATCCAGGCGCAGCTCCAGGGTATCGCCGACCCGGTTGACCAGCAGACTGGTGGCGGAGATGCCGGCAGCGAACTCGATGATGTCCGTGCTGGCCACGCCATAGCGGTAGCGCACGTTCTGGATGACGTCCTGCCCGAACCCCACATCGAAACGGTAGACATCGTCGCCCGCGCCGCCGTCGAGGAGATCGTTGCCGGTACCGCCGGTGAGGATGTCGTTGCCGTCGCCACCCCACAATGTGTCGTCGCCGGCATCCCCATTGAGGACATCGTCGCCGCCGTTGCCGTAAAGAGTGTCGTTGCCGCCGCCACCACTGATCGTGTCAGCACCTTCGGTACCCCGCAGCTGCTGGTCGCCGTCATTGGGCTGCATGGCCAGCTGCATGAGGTCGCTGGTGGTCCAGATGACACCGTCCGCAAAGCGGACCTCATCGATGGCAAGGCTCTGGTAGTCCTCGAAGTACTTGATCGTCAACCTCTGATCGCCTGCCTCGAGGACAAGATCACCGTTGACCAGGGAGACACCGAACATCGTGGACACCAGGTCGCCGGTGAATTCAACGACGTCAATGCTGTTGGGGTCCCAATCGTCATTGGTGATCGTGTCCTGGCCGAAGCCCGGGCCTAAACGATAGATGTCGTTGCCGTTGCCGCCGTACAGCGCGTCGTTGCCGGCCCCTCCGATCAGGATGTCATCGCCATACCCGCCCGCGATGTAATCGTCACCGTCGCCACCCTCAAGAATGTCATCCCCATCATCACCGTACACGTAGTCATTGCCTGCACCTCCGTCTATCGTGTCATTGCCGGCCTGTCCGCTCAGGCTGTCATTGCCCGTTCCACCGAAGACGATGTCATCCCCTCCGCCGGCGCTGATGTAGTCATCACCGCCTCCGCCGTCCAGCAAATCGGCCCCGTCACTGCCGACGATCCGCTGGTCCGCGTCGGACGGCATGTTGACACGTCGGTTGATTTCTTCGCGATCCCAGATGACGCCGTCCGGGAAGCGGATGCCGTCCACCCCGAATGCGTCCCCGTATTCGAAATGGTACTGCACCTCAATGCTGTCGCCGGGACTGCCTTCCACGGTGATGAAGAGCCCGTCCCCCCTTCGCACAAGACGCAGGTTCTCTCTGTCGATGGTGTTGTCGAGCGCGATGATGTCGACATCGCCCGGACTCCGCCTGGTGAAGAGGGTGTCCTGGCCGAATCCTGCGCTGAACAGGTACGTGTCGGAGCCGCCGAAACCGCCGAGTAGCGTGTCATTGCCCGCGCCGCCCACGAGGAGGTCATCGCCAGCGCCACCGTCCAGGGAGTCATTCCCCTGCCCACCGTAGAGCTGGTCGTTTCCAAGGCCGCCGTCGAGGACGTCGTCGCCCTCGCCACCATGGATCGTGTCGTCGCCGCCCTCCCCGTACAGCTGGTCGTTGCCTGTGCCGCCGAAAACAAGGTCATCACCCGAATCGGCACGGATGATGTCATTGCCGCCCCCACCATCGATGGTTTCAGCAAACTCCGAGCCGTACATGACCTGATCGGCATCCGTCGTCAGGTTGAGCATCCGCGCGATCTCAATCCTGTCCCAGACAACGCCGTCGGCGAAGCGGATGCCGTCAACGCCACCGAACGTCTGGTAGGACTCGACGCGGATCTGGTCGCCGGGCATGCCTTCCACGCTGATGATCAGGTCATTGCCATCCCGCTCGATCCGCACATTGCTGCGGTCGATCGTGGCATCGAACTCGATGATGTCGACGGTCGCATCATCCCCCCAGTTTCGGATCAGGTCCTGGCCGAAGCCCGCGCCGAACCGATAGATGTCGGACCCGGCATCGCCGTACAACACGTCGTCACCGGCGCCCCCGACCAGAATGTCGTCGCCTCCGAAGCCCGATATTTCGTCGTTTCCGCCCAAGCCATACAGGATGTCCGCATCTTGAGTGCCATACAGGCTTTCCTGCTCTTCAGTGCCGATGATGGGGTTCGGGTCGGGCATGATGCGGTTCCTTGAGGTGCGGCAGTCGATATCGCTGCCGGCGTCCGGGGCGGGTGGGTGGCGGGTATCCGGCAGCGGTCCGGCTGCGGTCAGTCCCCTAAGGGGACATCCCACGCTGCAGCAAAAGGTTTAGCCCCACTGCCAGCCCTGCCGACCTCCGCCTGCCGGAAACGTCCATCGTCACGACCTCCCTCGCTGGTATAGTTCGTGCATCGTGACGGGCAACCCGCCCGTCCTTGGATCACAGGGAGCGGGTCATGGGTCTTGTTCAGGCGGTGAAGGGTGCAGTCGGCGGCGTGCTGGCCGACCAGTGGAAGGACTTCTACACGGTGCCGGCCGGGCTGCCGTCCACCGCGGCGCTGTTCGCGGCCGTGCCGCAGGGCACCAATGCCGGGCGTGGGTCCAACACCAGCGGCTCGTCCAACATCATCACCAACGGCTCGAAGATCGTCGTGCCGGAAGGCTACGGCCTGTTGCTGTTCCAGGACGGCGCAATCACCGGCTTCGTGGCCGAACCGGGCGGCTATGAGTGGCGCTCGGATGACCTGAACTCGCAGTCCATCTTTGCCGGCGACGGCATCGTCACCCCGCTGATCAAGCAGAGCTGGGAGCGCTTCAAGTTCGGCGGCCAGCCGGGCGGCCAGCAGGCGGCGTTCTTCGTGTCGCTGAAGGAACTGCCGGACAACCGCTTCGGCACGCAGTCCGAGATCTATTGGGACGACGGCTTCCTCAATACGCAGGTCGGCGCGATCACGCGCGGCTCGTACACGCTGAAGATCGTCGACCCGATCCTGTTCGTGAAGAACTTCGTGCCGGCCGCGTACCTGCAGCCGGGCAAGGTGTTTGACTTCACCGATCTGGACAACGCGGCCGCCAGCCAGCTGTTCAATGAAGTGGTGGGCTCGCTTGCCCCGGCCTTCAGCCTGTACACGAACGATCCGGGCAAGGGCAACCGCATCACCAAGCTGCAGCAGGATTCGCTGGGCTTCGCGCAGAGTCTCTCTGCCGCCGTCGAGCAGGGCTACCAGTGGAAGTCCGACCGTGGCCTGGCCATCGTCAAGACCGCCATCGTCTCCATCGAGTACGACGCCAACACCCGCGAACTGCTCAAGACCGTGCAGCGCGCCGACGCGCTGTCCGGCGGGCGTGGCAATTCCAACCTGCAGGCCAGCGTGGCCCAGGGCATCCAGTCCGCCGGTGAGAACGGCGGCGCGGCGGGCCTGGTGGGTGTGGGCATGGCCAGCGGCATGTTCGGTGCCGGCAGCCTGCAGCAGCCGGTGGCCCCGGCCGCGCCGGCGGCTGAAGATCCGGTGGCCAAGCTGACCAAAGCCAAGGAGATGCTGGACCTCGGCCTGATCACCCAGGACGACTACAACGCATTGAAGGCCAAGGCGTTGGGTCTGTAAGGCGGACGCATAACGATCATGTCCGACCCCAGAACCCCGCCCCCGCTGCCCGGGGGTCCGCCACCGTTGCCGGGCGCCGTCACCGGCCCCGGTTCGCCGCGCGATGTCCCGCCCCTGCCGGGCAGCTTCCCGCTCGACCCGGCCACCCTGCCCGACCCGATCCGCGCCGAGATCGAGGCGCCCGACCCGGTCGCCCTCGACACCAGCGCCGAGGAACTCAAGGACGGCCTGAACCGCTGCCCGAAATGCGGCTCCAGCGACGTGCGCCTGAAGCTGGGCACCGACGTGCTCGTCTGCCAGTTCTGCCGCCACGAATGGCACGGCGCGCTGGTGGAGCAGGAATTCGGCCTGGGCGAAGGCCTGGACCAGCTGCGCGGCACGATCATCGCCTCGGGCGCACGCGACATCGAGGCCGGCACCGCCAGCCTGATGAGCTTCAAGTGCACCGGCTGCGGCGCCGAAGTAACGATCAACACCGAAACCACGATGACCGCACGCTGCCATTGGTGCCGTCACGTATTCGGAGTCAATGAGCAGGTGGCCAACGGCGCCGTGCCGGATGCGGTGCTGCCGTTCCGGATCACGAAAGACGATGCGGTCGCGCGTATCCGCCAGTTCGTGGACAAGCGCAGGCTGTTCGCGTTGAAGGCCTTCAAGGACCAGTTCACGCCCGAGAACGTGGTGGGCGTCTACATGCCCTACATGATCGTGGACAGCAATGTCAGCGCCAGCGTGTCCGGCCGGGGCGAGATCAAGACCCGCGAGTACACCCGTGGCGAGGGCGACAAGAAGAAGACCTACTACGACGCCGACATCTACCAGGTGGATCGTCAGGTCGACTTCACCGTGGACGACCTGCCGCTGGAATCGTCCGCGGAGCGTGGCAATCTCGATACCAACACCAACACCAACAACATCATCAACACCATTCTGCCGTTCGATACGAAGAATGCGTTGAAGTGGAATGCGTCGTACCTGCTGGGCTTCACCTCGGAGAAGCGCACGCTGGACGTGGAAAAGATGCGGCCACGGCTCGAAGACCAGCTGCTGTCCATCGCCCGCGCACAGGTGGAAGGTTCGGTGCGCCGCTACGACCGTGGCGTGCGCTGGGAACAGGAACAGCTGGACGTACATGGCTCGCGCTGGGTCTCCATGTACCTGCCGGTGTGGCTGTATTCGTACCACCAGCCCGGCCGCAACGGCGGCATGCTGCATTACATCGCGGTCAACGGGCGCACCGGTGAAACCATGGGCAGCGTGCCAGTGCAGCAGTGGAAACTGCTGTTGGCCGCGCTCACCACCGGCACGATCGTTGAAGCCATCACCCTCTGGTTCCTGGTAGCTGCCTCATGAGCGACGATAGTGGACTCTGGTTGCTGTTGGCTGGCCCCGCCAGCGCAACGGCCTTGTACTGGGCGCTGTACCGGTACTACCGCAACACCGACAAATCGCACGCGTTCGAGCGCGAGACCACCATCGAGGCCAAGCCGGTCACCGGCGCGGACCGGCAGGTCGATACCATCTCGGGCACGCAGGAGACGCGGATTCGCGGCGACAACGTGCGCGAGTATCGAAAACGCGTGGTACGCCAGCCCCCCAATCCCCCCACTACCCTGGTTGATGATTCATGAAGAAGCTTGTTTATTTCGCCCTGTTGCTCTGCTCCCTGTCCCTGCTGACCGCCTGCACCGGTGGTGTGGGTGGCGCGGGGAGCGCTGGCGGCGCTGCCAACGATGAAACCTCGCAGCTGAAGGACCCGAAGGTCGGTGACCTGTACGCGGCGGAGCTCTCGGAGCTTGCCGAATTCGAGGTTCCGGGCGGCAAGGCCTTCGGCCTGCTGAAGGTCATCAACGTCGCCCCGGACACCGTTACGGTCGTCACCGACAGCAGCGCGTGGGACGACACGATTTCCGCGAAGCGCGAGCTGCACGGCGACCTGAAGCAGGTCGTGTGGGATGGCGAGGACGAGATCGTGCTGGCACGCTCGCAGCTGCTGGAGATGCACCGCAAGGAGGTCATCTTCGGGGTGCGTCGCGGCGGCGCCAACAACTGATCGGAAGGCGCGCGTATCGCGGATTCATCCGCGATACGCGCAACGCCTGCGTAGTTTTACCGACCCGAATTGACGCACCAAGAGGCGTTGCGCGGGTACATTGGTCATGCGGGCGGCTGCCCGAACGTTCCCCGCAACGGCACAGGTGAACAGTCACATGACCCATACCCCCTCGCCCGCCACCGAGGCCGAGCCCCCGCTGAGCGCCGGGCTGGCGGCAAAGATCCGCACCCACCTGGCCAATGAGCGCACGCATCTGGCCTATCTACGCACGACCGTGTCGTTGATCGGCTTCGGCATCACGATCAACCGCTTCAGCCTGTACCTGATCCAGAACGACGACGCGCCGCAGGGCGGCCGCCTGTTTCTGAAGGACGTGGGCAACGCCGGGCTGGGCATGGTGGGGCTCGGACTGGCGCTGCTGGTCTGGTCGCTGTACCGCTACTGGCGCGTCAGCCTGGACATTGAACACGGCCGTCATGTGTCGCGTCACAAGGGCATGATCGTGGCCAGCATCGGCCTGCTGCTGATGGGCGGCCTGACCGCGCTGTGGCTGTTCCTCGATCCGCGCTGATCCTGCGGAGACGGCGACGCCCCCGCTGGCAGCGGCTGCTGCGGGCGGGGGCGTTGGCTTGGCGCAAGTCCGGTCAGGACCCGGAGGAACTTTCCATCATCTTCTCCAGCACCTGGTCGAGGCTGAAGCTGGCCGACTTCTGCCGCGGCGGGAATTCCTTGAAGGTGGCCAGGAACTCCGCGATGACCGCCTGTGCCGGCACCAGCAGGTAGATGTGCCGGAACATCCAGTCGTAGAAGGTGTTGGAGGTGATCTGCGCGCGCTCATAGGGGTCCATGCGCATGTTGAAGATGTACGGCGTGCGCAGCACCACGAACGGCTCCTGCCAGATCTTGAGCGTGCCGGGCACGCGCTGCTCCATGAACAGCATCTTCCAGTTGTCATAGCGGAGTGCCGCAACGTCGCCATCGTCGGTGAAGTAGATGAAGCCCGGACGGGGACTCTTTTCTTCCTTGCCGGTCAGGTAGGGCACCAGGTTGTAGCCGTCCAGGTGCACTTTGTAGGTGGTCTTGCCGATCTTGTAGCCCTTCTTCAGTTTGTCCTTGATATCCGGCTCGCCGGCGGCGGCGAGGATGGTGGGGAACCAGTCGAGATGGCTGACGATCTCGTTGGACTCGCTGCCTGCCTCGATGCGTCCCGGGAAGCGGACCATGCACGGCACGCGGTACGCGCCTTCCCAGCTGGAGTTCTTCTCGTTGCGGAATGGCGTGGTGCCCGCATCCGGCCAGGTGTTCATGTGCGGGCCGTTGTCGGTGCTGTACTGCACGAACGTATCGTCGGCAATGCCGAGCTCATCGAGGAAGTCCAGCATCTCGCCGATGCACTTGTCATGGTCGATCATCACGTCGTGGTACTCGGACTGCCAGCGCCCGGATTGCCCGCGGCTCTCCGGCTTGACGTGGGTCCAGGCGTGCATGTGCGAGGTGTTGAACCAGACGAAGAACGGCTCGCCCGCATCGTGCGCGGCCTGGATGAATTTCTTGGCGCCGGCCAGGAACTCGTCATCGCAGGTTTCCATGCGCTTGCGGGTGAGCGGGCCGGTGTTCTCGATCTTCTGCCCGCCCTTGCCGTCGGCCCAGCAGTGCAGCACGCCGCGCGGCCCATACTTCTTCTTGAAGTCCGGGAAGTCCTTCTTGTTCGGGTAGTCGATCTCCTCGGGCTCCTCTTCGGCGTTGAGGTGGTACAGATTGCCGAAGAACTCGTCGAACCCATGCATCGTGGGAAGATGCTCGTCGCGGTCGCCGAGGTGATTCTTGCCGAATTGACCCGTGCGGTAGCCCAGCGGCTTGAGCGCTTCGGCAATCGTGATGTCCTCGGCCTTCAGGCCCAGCTCCGCACCGGGCAGCCCGACCTTGGTCAGGCCGGTGCGCAGTCCGCATTGGCCGGTGATGAATGAGGCGCGGCCCGCGGTACAGCTCTGCTCGGCGTAGCTGTCGGTGAAGATCATGCCCTCCTTGGCGATGCGGTCGATGTTCGGGGTGCGGTAGCCCATCAAGCCCTTGGTGTAGCAGCTCAGGTTGGCTTGACCGATGTCATCGCCCCACATCACCAGGATATTCGGTTTCTTGGCCTTGGTTGCCATGCGTGCCTCTCCGGTTGGGTTGGATCGTTGTGACTGGGCCCTTGGGGCCCGCGAGGTTGAGGGCGACCCTCATCCCGGGTTCGCCACGCCCGATGGCGCCCTGCGTCTGCGCCATTGGATGTAGGGAATGGCCAGTACCGTCGCCACGAGCAGGTACAGCACGATCGTGGCCGCCAGATGTGGCTCGTCCGGGAAATTGCTTTTGGCGATGGCCAGCGCGATGGCCGGATGCCGGCTTGCGGTCGACAGCGCCAGCACGGTGCGGCGTTCCGGCACGGGTCCACCCAGCAGGTGCCCGACCAGCAGACCGATGATCACGAACGCCGCAATGGCCAGTACCGTGCCGTTGCCCAGCAGGTGGGTCACCGCCGGCATCACGGCATAAAGCACAAGGGCGGCGCACCCGAGCAGCAGGATCAGCGACAGCAGTGCAATGGGACCCACCAGCCTTGCTGCCAGCGCCGGCCATGCCGCGCGGACGGTCATGCCGGCGAGCAGCGGAATCACGATCATGACCACCACGACCTTGGCGATCGCCAGCGGCGACATGCCGAACTCGCGGTGGAAGTAGGTGCCCAGCGCCATCAGGATCAGGGGTATCAGGGCCACCGACAGCAGGCCCATCATCACCATCAGGCCCAGTGCGTAGGCCCCCTCGCCGCCGGCCTTGGTTCCTTTTTTGGGCAGCAGCGGCGGTATCGGCGCCAGCGCCAGCACCACCAGGGCGATTTCGGTCGCCCGCGGCAGCGCGAACACCTCCACGATCAGCAGGGCCACCAGTGGCATCGCCACGAACACGGCCACCACCGAGCGCAGCAGCAGCCCCGGGTGGCGCAGCAGGAAGCCCGCGTCCGCTACCGTGGCACGCAGACCGAACGAGAAGACGGTGCCGATGATGCTGGCCTGCAGCCCATGCAGGATGAGCGCCTGCGTGTTCATGGCGAGGCGTCCACCGCCATGTCCGGGGTGTACACGCTAGTCCTCCCTCGCCGCGGCGGTACGCTCGGGCGGGCGCTTCCACGGCCAGAAGCCTTCCACCTCCAGCACCACCGACCAGCTCAGGAAGGTGCGGATGATCACCAGCAGGCCCAGCGAGAGAATCGCGTTCATCGTGCTGTCCAGCGCCACGGTGCGCACGATGTCGGCCGCGACCAGGATTTCAAGGCCGAGCAGCAATGCACGGCCCAGCCGACGCCGGTAGCGCTCGTAGCTGTCCGCGCGGTCCTTGTGCTGTACCGCCAATGCCAATACGTACACCACCGTCGAGACGACGATGGTGGCGACGATCAACCCGATCGCGAGCAACTCGATGCCGAGTGCGGACCACTCGACCCACTGGATGGCGGCTTCTTCGCTGGGCATGGGCGTATTCCGATGGGACGAGCCGGGTGGCATGACGAGGGAGCGCGCGGATGCGATGGCACGTCGGCCAGGCATCCAGATTGAACGCCGTGGACGGTTGCGACCAGCGTTTAACTACCGAGCTCCGCTCAGTAAATTTACGTGTCTCCAGGTGCTGCCGGAGTAGCGATAATGCAGGCGTCTGAATGGGTGGACGCACACTGCTTGCCTTACCAAGGAGTCGTCATGACGCGGTCCTGGAACATGTGGTTGTGCGTGATGATGATGACCAGCGCTGCGCTTGCGGTCTGCCCCCCGCTGCATGCGCAGGACGCGACGGTGCAGGCAGCGGAAACGGTGCGGTATGCCAACCGTGACATCGCCGTCTTTCATGAAACCCTGAGCGGTGCGCCGCCATCGGTGCGCATCCAGCGCGCCACGGCGACCCTCCAGGGGCTGACCGACACCGACAAGCTGCAGCCGGTGAACACGCGAATGTTCGAGTACGGGGGCAAACCCGCCGCAGCCATTCAGGTGGGTAGCCACGTGGCATTCGCACTGCTGCCGGGAGACACCCTGGTGGAGGCCCGGCCGCTCGAGCAGGAAGCGGCTCGTGTCCAGGCTAATCTGCAGCAGGCGCTGGATGCGGAACATCAGCAACGTCGTCCCGAGATACTGCTGCACGGAGCGATTGTCGTCCTGGTCGCCACTGCGCTGGCCGTGCTGCTGGGCTGGTTGATCCGCCGCGGCACCCGCCTGCTCGAGTCCTGGCTCGAGCGGCGCCTGCAGCGTGCCGGCGCCAGAATGCAGTGGCGTGACTATGTGCGGCCGCTGCTGACGCGGTTGTTCATCGTGCTCACATGGCTGGCCCAATTGCTGGTGCTCTATGTCTGGGTTGCGGTCCTGCTGGCGGCGTTCCCCCTGACCCGCCCGCTGGGCGCGGGGCTGCGCGGCTTCTTCCTCGACAAGCTGCGTGACCTGGGCCGCGCGGTGGTGGACGCCGCGCCCGGGCTCGTCACCGTCCTCTTGATCCTGTTCCTGACCCGCGCGGTTGCAGAGGGCGTGCGGCTGTTCTTCGACAACGTGCAGCGCCGCAGCATCCGCGCGCCACTGATCCACCCCGAGACGGCCTCGGCGACCAAGCGGCTGGTGACGATCGCGGTCTGGGCGATGGGGGTGGCGATCGCCTATCCCTACATACCCGGGTCCAGCAGCGACGCGTTCAAGGGCGTGTCGGTGATGCTCGGCATCGTGTTCACGCTCGGCTCGGCGGGCGTGGTCAATCAGCTGATGAGCGGCATGGTGGTGGTGTACTCGCGTGCACTGCGGCGCGGCGACCTGGTGGAGGTCGATGGCATCGAGGCGCGGGTGGTGGAGGTCGGTAGCCTGGCGACCAAGCTGGTCAACCTCAACCGCCAGGAGATCACGATTCCCAATTCGGTGCTGGTGGGCAATGCGGTGCGCAATTATTCCAAGCTCGCCGACGAAGGCCCCGTGTTCCTGTCCGTGAAGGTCACCATCGGGTATGACGCCCCCTGGCGGGAGGTCCATGAAATCCTGCTGGAGGCGGTGGCGGCGACCGATGACCTCGCGACCCTGCCCCCGCCTTACGTGCTGCAGCGGGGGCTGAATGACTTCTATGTGGAGTACGAGGTCTTCGCCGCGCTGGAGCATGCGCTGGAACGACTGCCGCGCAAGCCGATGATCCTGTCCGCGCTGCATGCCAACATCCAGGACGCGTTCAACCAGCACGGCATCCAGATCATGTCGCCGCATTTCATGGCGCAACCCGAGGAGGCCATTGTCATTCCGCCGGGTCGCTGGTTCCCCGGCACGCCCTCGCCCCCCGCAGCAGCGCCTGGAGACCGGCAGCCATGAGCCTTCACACACGCCTGTCGCGCTGCCTCGTGGTGGCCGCTTCGCTGTTATTGGTGCAGGGCTGCACCAGCATTGGCCCGAAGAGCATTCCGCGCGATCGCATCGAGTACTCGACGGTGATGGGCGACTCGTGGAAGGAGCAGACGCTGCTGAACATCGTGCGCCTGCGCTACGTCGATGCACCGGTGTTCCTGGATGTTTCGTCGGTGATCAGTTCCTACACCGTCGAGGGTCAGGTCGACCTGCGTGGCAACTTCTTCGGGGGCAGCACGCCGAACAACCAGTCGCTGGGCGGCTATGGCCGCTATACCGACAAGCCCACCATCTCCTACACCCCGCTCACGGGCGAGAAGTTCAGCCGCAGCCTGCTGCAGCCGATTCCACCGGTCGCCGTGTTCTCGATGATCCAGGCCGGCTACCCGGCGGACTTCATCCTGCGCGCGACGGTGCGCGGCATGAACGGGCGCTACAACCGCGCCACCGGGGTCAATCACCGCCCGGCCGAACCCGAGTTCGAGGCGCTGGCCGAGGCAATGCGGCGCATCCAGCTCTCCCAGGGGTTGGGCATGCGGATTGAACGGCGCGACGGCCAGGATGTGACGCTGCTGTTCTTCCATGGCGCGTCCGATCCGGCGCTGCAGGCCGACATCGCCACCGTGGTCCGGCTGCTCGGTGTCACCCCGCCACTGGACGAGATCACGCTGACCTACGGGGCCATTCCGCGCAACAGCAAGGAAATTGCGGTGCAGACCCGCTCCATGCTGGAGATCCTCATTGAGTTCGCCGACGGCATCGACGTTCCGGCCGACCACATCGCCCGTGGGCGCACGTACCCCGGCACGCTGCAATCTGCGGCCGCCGCCGAGAACCCGCCGCTGGCGCTGATCCATTCGGGGACGGAGCGCCCGGCGCAGGCGTACGCGCAGGTGCGCTACCGCGATGCCTGGTACTGGATCGACGACACCGACCTCCGCTCCAAGCGCGCCTTCACCTTCATGATGATGTTCTTCTCGCTGGCCGAGACCGGCGTGTCGCCGCAGACGCCGGTCATTACGGTCGGGGCGAACTGAGGGCCGGGCTCAGTTGCCGGACGCGGTCACCGTACAGGCGACGCTGACGGCCACGCTGCCGCCAACCGGCAGCGCCGGTACCGTGACGCCGCCGCCGAACAGGGCGGCCGCCGGGATGCTGGCCGGGCAAGTTGCCCCGCCGCTGGCGGTGCAGCTGCCGGCGGCGGTGCAGCTCAACCCGGTGCCCGGCGCATCGGCCAGTACGGCATTGGTCACGTCCACCGCGCCGACGTTGCTGGCCGTCAGGGTGAAGGTCACGGTGCCGCCGCTGGCCACGACGGTGGGGCTGGCCTGTTTGCTGATCGCAATATCCGGCGCGACCTGGGTGTTGACGAAGGTACAGACCAGCGTCGCGGCCGGCGGCAGACTCGCCGCCGGGATCGTGAGCGTGGCACCGGCCAGCACGCCGATGCTGCCCGGCACCGTGCCGCTGGTATCCACGCAGCTGGCGGTGTCCAGCGTGAACTGCGCGTTCGCGGCCTCGGTGAGCGTGACGGCAGCCGAGGGATCGGTCACGGTGAATACCGTCGCCGAGGGCGTCGGCGTGCCCGCCGTCGTGGTGGTGATCGCATCGCTTGCGCCATCCAGGTTGGTCAGCGTGTAGTTGAACGTGCCCACGCCGCCCTGGCTGGTCTTGGCCAGCTGCACGCTCTGCGCGTGCACCGCCGGCGCCAGGCCCACGCACAGCAGCAGCACCCACAGCACACCCGGGCGACGGCGTGGAGGCGTGCGCAAGGCGGTGTGGCTGACAGGAAGTCTCATTGCGCGCCCTCAGTAAGTGCCGACCATGTTGAGGAACCAGCCTTCGTGGTCGTAGTCGAAGTCGGTCAGGTCGTCGCTGAAGCGGGTGAAGTTGTAGCCCACGCCCAACCGGAAGTTTTCGCCGATATCACGGTCCACACCCACCAGCGCGCCGGACTGCGTGCCGCCATTGTCGACGTCCAGCCAGCGGTACTCGCCCAGTGCATACCATTTGCCGTGCACCTGGTAGCGCGCCTGCAGCGCGCTGAAGGTGGTGGCCGAGTCGAACCACGGCCCGCTGCCACGGCCAAGCCGCACTTCGCCTTCGCGCCGGGCCAGCTTGGCGCCGAGTTCCCAGTGCGTGTCGCGCTTGTAGACGCCCTCGAAGGACAGGATACGGGTCTTCTGGTCCTGGTCGGCACCGCCCAGTTGTGCCTCGGTGGCCAGGTCGTACAGGTAGGTGTAGCGGCCAAACAGCGCCCACCGCTGGCTGTTCCAGGGCCGGTAGGCGAAGCCGACGTTGGCCTCCCAGAAGCGCGCGCCGGCCAGTGCGTTGAGGGCGTCGTCGGTGCGCGAATAGTTCAACCGCGCGGCGAT
This sequence comes from Stenotrophomonas sp. PD6, assembly GCF_049199305.1. Taxonomy (NCBI): domain Bacteria; kingdom Pseudomonadati; phylum Pseudomonadota; class Gammaproteobacteria; order Lysobacterales; family Lysobacteraceae; genus Stenotrophomonas; species Stenotrophomonas sp. PD6. The sequence continues at coordinate 365,818 of NZ_JBLZQD010000001.1, forward strand.
GCGCCAGCTGTCGTTGAAGCGATGGGTGAGCCGGTTGGTGGTGACCCATTGCTCGCGCCGTTCGCTGCCGGTGTCCTTGCGCCACTCCACCTTGCTGCGCCAGTCGGTGTCGGCCGAGGTACGCCCGCCGCTGACACTCACCGCGCGCCGGTCCACGTGCCCGCCCTCCACTGTGTCCAGGTCGCCCGATTGCAGGGTGAAACCGAGGTTCCAGCCCTGCGCCGGATAGAAGTCCATGCCCACGGTATGTGCCAGCCCGGACTGGTCGGGTTCCTTCAGGAACTGGCTTTCATTGAACAGGTTCGCCCGGCTCGACAGCCGCCAGCGCTGCCCCAGCGTCCAGCCGTTCTGGCGGGTGGGATTGAACAGGGATTCGTAGTCGGTGGTGTCGGTGGAATAGGTATACGCGCCGTACAGCGAGTGATCCGCGTCCAGCTTGTACTCGGCATCGACCGTGGCCGAATCGCCGCGATCGCCGCTGCTCACCTCGGCGCCCACGCTGGCCCGGTCGTCCAGCAGATAGTTGCCACCCACCGCCACCGCGTTGTTGTCCTCATAGCGGCCGCCGTCGTCATCCAGCGTGCCCTGCAGCAGTCCATACAGTTCCAGTGCGGTGCTGAAGCGGTGGCTGTACTTCACCGCCCCCAGCAAGCCGGCGGCCGGGTCGCGGATACTGCCCTCCTCCACCCGGCGCAGCTCGCCGCTGAGCGTGTTCCAGTCGTCCGGCCGCCATTCCAGCGTCGCCTGGGCCTGGGTGAGCTGTTCGTCGCCACTCTCGGCCTTGCTGTAGCGGGCATACAGACCCAGCTCGCGGGTAATGCGCCCGAGTACCTCGGCACCGTATTCGGTCACCGGCAGTCCGGTGTCATGCCGGGCAATGGAGTAGCCCGGGTCGGTCTCCCGCCACCAGCCGCCGGCGCTCCAGTCCAGCGTGCTCCAGCCCAGCTCGCGGAAGTTGACCCGGCCTTCCACCGCCTTGGCATCGCCTTCGCGGTGCGGGTCGGTGCTGTTGCTGCGGATGAAGGTGAAGCCGCCGTTGTCGGAGAAGAACGACGGCACGCCGAACGATTCGGTGTGCGCGTACTCCAGCTTGAGGTAGGTGCCCTTGCCTGCCTGCAGGGTGAGGTCGCCGGCCGCCAGCGTGTAGTCCTGGCCGTCACGATTCTCGTCCACATAGGTCGCACCCACGCCCACGTGGTCGCCGATCCACTGGCGGCCGCGCAGGCCAGCGGTCAGTTCGCCGTCGTCGAAGCCGGACGGCAGCCATTCGTAATCCACCAGCAGGTGCTGCTGGTAGCCGTCCAGCGGGCTGTCGCGGGTCAGCGTGGGCATGTTCTCGCGCGTGACCTGGCTCAGCGGCCGGGTCAGCAGTAGACGGCCCTGCAGTTCATCGATCTCGTAGTCGGCGCCGCGCTGCAGGGTGATGCGCTTCTCGACGCGGCCGGTGGTGCGGTCGCGGATCTCCAGTACCACCTGGTCCGAACCGGGCAGGATGTCGGTGTTGCGCAGGTAGTACAGGCTGCCGCCGGTACCGATGAATTCGTTGTGGCCCGGCGCGGTCTGCTCCTGCGCGCCGAACACGCGCAGCGCGCTGCGCGGATCGCCCCACGGATTGATCGCCTGCGAGCGCCAGCTCACCGCACCGCCGTACAGCGAACGCACGTACTGGGCGTATTCGGTGCCGGTCAGCCCGGTGGCGAAGTTGCCCCACAGCGCCTGGTTCTTGTCCCAGTCCACGCGCACGTAGAAGCGGCCCATGCTGTCCACGTCGCGGTAGGTGGTGGAATCGTCGCCGTAGGTCGGGTAGTACAGGTCCGGGTCCAGCCGGCGGAAGATATCCTGCGGCCACGCCTCGGTGAAGCCGTCGAACAGGTGCTCGATGTCCTGTTCGGTGGTGTCGGCCTGTGCGGTGATCAGGTACTTGCCGCGCGCCTTGCCCTTGGCATAGAACGCCAGCCGGCCGTCGCTGATTACATCGTCGCTGTAGCGTTCGTCCACGGCGAACGGCGCGGTGGCGCTGCTCACGTTGTTCTGGGCGATGGTCACATCGGCCAGGCCGATGCCATAGAAGTACTTGCCGGTCACATCCACTTCCAGGGTGTGATGCTGCTCCAGCGCCTCCCGGCCGCCGCGCACGGCGATGTCGAAGCGGTGCAGGCCGACCGGCACCAGGTATTCGGCAACGAACTTCCGCTCCAGATCCACCGGATACGAGGCGCCGTTGATGGTGAGCGAGGTGGACTCGGGGATGTCGCGCCCGGTAATGCGGATGCGCGAGCCGTAGATGGGAATGTTCTGCAGGCGCAGGCCATTGGCGGCGAAGGCGGTGTCGATCAGGCTCTGCTGCAGGGCCTGGTCGATGCCCAGCGCGGTGCCCTGGCTGCGCTCGACCTGGCTGCGCAGCCCACGCAGCTGGCTGTCGGCCTCGATCGGACGCACCAGCTGCAGCCGCTGCGCGACGGTCTCGTCGAAGATGCCGTTGCGGCCATAGGCGCGCACCACATACAGCAGTTCATCGCCGGCACGGAAGGGTTCGTCGGCGGGCAACGTGCCGTCCCATTCCACCTGGGCGACCGCCGACACCTCGACCGGAATGCGCGCCAGCGGTGCGATCAGGTCCACGTCGGTGGCGCGGTAGACCAGGATCTCCATGCGCTCGATGAAGTCGCCGTAGTTGCCCCGCACGTAGAACGGCACCGGCTTCTGGATCCGCCCGTTCTCGAAGGCGACCAGCGACGGCGCCGACGCCGACAGCTCCGGCTGTCCCAGGTTGGGATCCTCGGTGGCCCAGAGCACGCCGCCGCTGGGCAGCCGCACATTGAACCGGCCCGTCGCCACGGCATGGCCCGGCGGCGGCGCCGAAATCGTGACGCGGCGGTCGGGCTGCAATGCGTCCGAACCGGACTGCGCGTCTGTGCCTTGAGTGACCGGCTCGGTCTTGCCACGGGTGCGGATGCGCAGGAGCAGGCCATCGCCTTCGTGGCAGTCCTGTTCACCGCAGCTGACCGGCGGGGTCTGCGCCGGCGCAGCCGGCAGCGGCTCCTGCGCCTGCTGCGCGTGTGCACCGGCTGCCATGCCGGCCAGCAGGGTCGCGAGGGCGCCACTGAGCAGGTGCGGCTTCATCGTGCCGCTCCCGCGCCCGGGCGGGCATCCAGCGGCGCGGCAGGGTCGTCACTGCTGTCCACCTGGACCTTGTCGCGCACGGCTGGACTCAGGTGCTCACGCAGCGCCGCGTAGACCGCTTCGGCGCGGCGCAGGCCGAGCTGCGCGTTGTAGGCTGCGGCACCTCGCACATCGGCGTGGCCGACGATCAGCACGCGCCCGCCGCCACGCCGCTCCAGCTGCTGGGCGATGCGCGCCAGCAGCGGCTGCATGGCCGGTCGAATGTTCGCGCTGTCGGTATCGAACAGCACCGTGCCTACCAATGCACCGCCCTGGTCAACGCCGACCAGCAGCGTGGCCGGGTCGTCGACATCGGCACGCACGACCACGCGCAGCGCCGCGCTGTCGTTGCCGAGCGCCTTGAGCAGCGCCTGGTTCACGGCGTTGGCCCGATCCAGCGCAAGCGCCTCGCTGCCACCGTTGGCAGCGATCACGATCTCACCCTCGCCCTGCCCGCGTGCCTGTTCGGCCATCTTCGCGATCACCGGCTGGTAGCGTTCCGCGATCTGGGCACTGTCCGGCGCGAAGAACACTTCACCCAGCACCATCTCCACCTCGCGCTGCTGTTCCAGCGCCGTGGTCGGCAGGGTCACCGCGAAATCGAAGCGCGTCGGTACCCCGGAGGTGATCCGGCGCAGCAGCGGGTTGCGCGTGACGAACGTGGTACCGGCCGGCAACGTGGCCGCGTCGACCTTGAGGATGAAGTTGCGCCCACGCGCCAGGCCGCCCCCGGAGACGCCGACCAGGTGGTAGCGCCCGAATTGGTCGGTCTCCATCAGCAGGCCTTCCACCGAACCGATCCGCACACCGGGGATGCCGATCTCGTCGATGCCCGTGTTGGTGATCACGTAGTCCACCAGGTAGCCGCCCTCGCCCCGCATCACCTTGCGGGTCACGCGCGGCTCGGCGGCGGTGAGCCCCTTGGCGGCATCGCCCTCGCGTTGCTCGCGGGCAGTGCCGTCGGCGGCCAGGTGCACGCTGACGCCTTGCCGGTTGGTCAGCACGAAGTTGTCGGTGAAGCGCGGTTCGCGCAGGCGCTGGCGCACCACGATGGTGCCTGCAGGCGCCGCCTCGCTGCTGCGCCCCGCCAGCTCGCCCAGCGCCAGCCCATGCAGCAGCGGCGCGCTGGCATCGGCCACCGGCTGCGGCCCGCTGCCCCGATCAACCGTGGTGCTGCCAGCGATATAGGCGTCGGCGGCAAAACCGCCCTGCGCCTTCAGCCCGGTCAACGCAGCGCTGTCCTGCCAACCATCGCCATCGCGGTCGTCGAACACGCTGCCGATGATCAGGCTGTCATCCAGCAGCGGATCGCTGCCGGTCACCACTTCGGCGGTGGCCACGTTGGAGGCGGCCTTGTCGGTAGGTGCGAAGGCCTGCGCGCGGTTGATCAGCGTGCCCGGCCGCACGCCGGCGCCGACCCGCATCAGGTACGTGATGCGCGCGGTGTTGCCGGCGGCAATGTCCAGGTCGTTGATGCGCAGCGGCGCGCGGCCACTGGCGGTCACCGAATGATCGTCATCGTCGCCCTGCAGCGAGCCCTCCACGTAGGTGAAGCCCGGTGCGGGCGTGTCGATCAGATAGCCGTCCACCAGGTCGATGTCGCCCACGTTCTGCGCGGTCAGCGTGTAGCGCACCAGGTCACCCACCTTCACCTCGCGCACGTTGGCGACCTTGGTCAGGCGGATGTCGGCTGGCGCGTTCTCCACCGCGATGACGGCGGCGGCGGTCGCCGTCGCGGTGGCCAGCCCGGCACCGGTGGGCTGGCCCGTGGCGAGCACGGTGTTGGTCAACTGGCCACCGTCCACGCCGGCATCGGCCTCCGTGATGGTGTGGTCATAGCTGGCGCAGGTGGCGCTCTGGCCCGGGGCGAGCTGGGTGGGCGCGCAGCTGAGCACGGTGGGCGCGGCGCCCTGCAGGGTGTCCTGGATCACCAGCTGGTCCAGGGTCACGTTGCCGGTGTTGGTGGCGGTGACTGCATAGGTCACCACGTCATCGGCGTTGCCTTTGCCGGGCGTGCCGCGGTCGACGCTGAGCGTGGCGGTCTTGGTGGTGGCCAGCGCCGGGCGACGATTGATCGGCAGGTTGAGTACCGGCCGGCAGCGGGCGTCGGCCGAACCCGGTGGGCACACCGCCGGCGGCAACGCGCTGCCGCCGGGACCGGGCTGCGCGGTGATGGTGGCGGTGTTGTCCACCGTGCCCGCATCGGTGTCGGCCTGGGTCACCACGTAGGTGCCGGTCAGCGTGCACCCTGCCCCCGGCGCCACGCTGGAGCAGACGACACGGCTGGGCGTGATCAGGGGATCGTCGATGGTGACATCGCTCAGCACCACGTTGCCGGTGTTGGTGGCGGTCACGCTGTAGGTCAGCGTGTCGCCCGTGGCGACCGCGCCATTCGGATCGGTGTTGCCGGTCAGCCGCTTGGCGGTCTCCAGGGCCGGCTGTTCGACGATGTGCTCGGTACTGCACTGCACGCAGGTGGGATCCGGATCGCCGCCCGGCAGGTTGATCGCCGTGACCACGTTGCGCAGCGTGCCGCTGGCATCGGCCGCCACGGTGGCGGTGTACACCAGCGGATAGCTGCCCGGCAGCGTGCCGACCGGCAGGATGCAGGCCAGGTTGCCGCTGCAGCTGTAGGCGCCTGCGGCCACCCCGCTGACCTGGCCCAGACCGGCATCGAGCTGGTCGTTGAGGATGAGCGGCTGGGTGGTGGCCGAACCGGCCACCACCGTCGTGACGGTGTACGTGATGGATTGGCCGGGCTGCACGAAACTGCCGCTGGCCGGAACGGCACTCTTGCTCACCGTCGCGGTCGACGGCACCACCGGGTGTTCGGTGCTGCAGCTCTGGCAGACCGGCGGCGGGTCCACCCCGGCCGGCTTGGTCGGGACCACGGCATTGCGCAGCGTGCCGGTGGCATCGGCATCGACCCGCGCGGTGTAGACCACCGCATAGGTCCCGGCAGCGGTGCCGGCCGGCAACGTGCACACCAGCGGGTTGGCCGCGTTGCAGGCGTATGCACCGGGGCTGGTGACGGCCACGAACGTGAAGCCGTCGCCCAGCGTATCGGTGAGGGTCAGCGCTTCGTGCAGTTCGTTGTTGGCGACGGTGCTGGTGAGCGTGAATTGCACCACGTCGCCCGGTGCGACCTGCGTTGCCGACGCGGGCGCAGCGCTCTTGCTGACCGTGATCGCGGCCGGGGTGATGGCGGTGGGCGTGGTTTCGGTGTCGGTCGCGGTCGCGTCGGGCGCACTGCCCGGCGCATCGCCGGTGGCGGTGGCGGTGTTGACCACGGACGTGGCGGTCTCGTCGGAGAAGGTGATGGTGTACGTGTTGTTGCTGGCCGTGCACGTGGTGGTGGTGCCCGGCGGCAGCGCCAGCACGGTGCAGCCCAGCCCCGGCAGGCGCGGATCGACCACGGTCACGGGCGAGAGCAGTACATTGCCGGTGTTGGTCACGCTGAAGGTGTAGGTGATCACGTCGCCCGCGTCGCCGGTGATGCCGTCGCCATTGCTGTCGGCCACGCTGGCGCGCTTGTCCAGGGTGATCGACGGCAGCTGCGTGGCCGTGATCGTCACGCTGTCGGGCGCCGAGGTGCTGGTGCCATCGGTCGCGGTCGCGGTATTGGTCACGCTGCCCTGGTTGAGGTCGACCTGGGTGACGGGGTAACTGGCGGTGCAGGTCAGGCTGGCGCCCGGGGCCAGGCCGCCCGCCGGCAACGCCGGGCAGCTCACGGTGGCCGGTGCCACGATACGGTCGTCGCTGACCGTGATCGGGCTGGTGATGGTGACCGTGCCGCTGTTGGTCACCCGATAGGTGTAGCTGAGCACCTCGCCCACCGCCGCATACGTCGCGGTGGTGCTGGCCTTGTCCAACGTAAGCCCGCGCACCTGCTGCACCGGCGTGATGGTCGGCGGCGACGGTGTCTGCGGCGTGGTATCGGAGATGCCGCTGCCGATGTTCAGCACCTGGCCGGCATCCACGTCGGCCTGGGTCACGGTATAGGTGCCTACCAGCACGCAGGTGCCGGCCGGTGCCACGCTGGCACAGGTCGTGCTGGCCGGGGTGATCTTGTTGTCGCTGATCACCATGTTGGTCAGCGTGGTGTTGCCGGTGTTGGTGCCGGTGACGGTGTATTCGATCACGCTGTTGAGCACCACCGGCGTGGGCGCGTTGCTGACCACCTTGGCCATGCCCAGCGCCGGATTCTGCACGCCGGTGACCGTCACCGAATCCGGCCCGGAGGTGGTGCCGCCGGAGCTGGCGGTAGCGGTGTTGGTCACGCTGCCGGCATCCAGATCGGCCTGGGTCACGCTGTAGGTGGCGGTGCAGACCAGCTCGACGCCGGGTGCAAGGCCGCCGGCGGGCAGCGCCGGGCACGCCACAGTGTTGGGCGCGACGATGCGGTTGTCGGTGATCGTGATCGGCGCCGTCAGGGTCACGTTGCCGGTGTTGGTGACCCGGTAGCTGTACGCCAGCGTGTCGCCCACGCTGTCGAAGCGGGTCGTGGTGGTGGTCTTGTCCAGGCCCAACGCAGGCTGCTGGCTGCCGGTGATGGTGACGGTAGACGGCCCCGAACTCACTGGGCCGGACTGCGCGGTGGCGATGTTGGTCACACTGCCGGCATCCAGGTCGGCCTGGGTCACGGTGTAGCTGCCCGTGCAGGTCACGCTGGCACCCGGGGCCAGGCCGCCGGCGGGGAGCGCCGGGCAGCTCACGGCCGCGATGCGGTCGTCGGTGATCGTCACCGGATCGGTCAGGGTGATGTTGCCGGTGTTGGTGACCCGATAGCTGTACGGCAGCACCGCGCCGGCTGTAGTAAAGCTGGTGGCGGTGCTGCTCTTGACCAGTGCCAGGGTACGGGTCTGCACCGCAGTGATGGTGGCCTGCGCGGTAGCCGGGCCCACGCTGCCCTGCGCCGGCACCACGCTGGCCGTGGCGGTGTTGGTCACGCTGCCGGCGTCCAGGTCGGCCTGGGTGATCAGGTAGGTGCCGGTGCAGGTGGTGTTCGCGCCCGGTGCGAGCGTGGTCACCGGGCAGCTCACGCTGGCGATGCGGTCGTCGCTCAACGCCAGCGTGTTGAGGGTGACATTGCCGGTATTGGTCACCCCATAGCTGTAGCTGATGGACTGGCCGACGCTGCTGTAAGTGGTCGGGTTGGCGGTCTTGACCAGGGTGAACGTCGGGCCGGCAGTCAACGGCGTGGTCGTGGTGTCCTCCCCGGTGGCATTCGGCCCCGACGGTGGCGTGCCCTGCCCGGTCGCCGTATTGGTGACCACCCCGGCGTCCAGGTTCGCCTGGGTGATCGTGTACACCACCGTCGAACAGGTGGTGCTGGCCCCCGGCGCAAGCTGCCCCGGCGGGCAGGTGATCGGCGGCATGCCCGGCAGTGGGTCGGCCACGGTGATGTTGTTGAGGGTGACGTTGCCGTTGTTGGTGACCACGAAGCTGTAGCTGATGGTATCGCCGGCATCGGTCACCGCCGGCAGCGCGCCGCCGGCAATGGTGGGCGCGCTGGCCGTCTTGTCGAGCACCAGCACCGGCTGCGGCGCCAGGGTGACCACGGCCGAATCGGGCGAGGAGCTCACGCGTGCGCTTCCGGGCGGCGTGCCTTCGGCGGTGGCGGTGTTGGTGACGGTGCCATTGTCCATCTCCGCCTGGGTGATGGTATGCACGCCGGTGCAGGTAGCCACCGCGTCGGGGCCGCTGGCGGTCAGCGTGGTCTTGTCGCAGGTCGCGGCGGCGTTGAGGTTGGTGTCGATCACCGCCAGCGCGGACAGGCTCTGGTTGCCCGTGTTGGTCACCACGAAGGTGTAGGTGATGGTGTCGCCGGCGTCGGTCACCGCCCCATCCCGCCCGAGGTTGACGGTAGGCGTGCCGGCGGTCTTGTCGATCGCGAGCGATTGCTGCGGCAGCGGAAGCGCGACCTGCGCGCTGGCCGTGGTGCTGGTCACATCGCTGCTGGCCGTTGCCGTGTTGTCGATCGCCTGGTCACCGCCGCCATTGCTGTCGAAGTCGGCCTGGGTGCTGATGTACGTGCCCTGGCAGGTGATGGTGGCGGCCGGCGCCAACGCCGCCACCGGAATCGCCGGCGAGCAGGACAGCGATGGCAGCATCGGGTCGCTGACACTCACGTTGGTCAGCGTGCTGTTGCCGTTGTTGGTGGCCGTCAGTGTGTAGACGATAGGGTCGCCCGGACGGGCCACCTGGCTGACGTTGGCGACCTTGGTCAGGCCCAACGCCGGGCTGCGTACCACCGGGATGTCCAGTGCGCCGGTGCGGCTGATCGCCCCGCCGGCCTGCGAGGTGCCATCGGCCGTGGCCACGTTGCTGATCACGTTGAACGTGTCCACTTCCGTCTGCGTCACTACGCGGGTGGTACCGGTGCACACCACGTCCGCACCGGTGCCGCCGAACACCACGGTCTGCCCCGGTGCGAGGTCGACAGTGGGACAGGACAGACTCAACGCCGGGTCGTTCACGGTGACGTCCTCGATCGTCACGTTGCCGGTGTTGCTCACGGTGAAGCGGTAGTTGATCGTGCCCGGCGCCGTCACCGAGGCGACATCGGCACTCTTGACGAGGGTCATCTGCGGGCCGCGCACCGGCAGGTTCACCTGGTGCTCGCCGGTATCGGTGACGGTGCCGCCCGCGACCGGCGTATCGGCCACCACCGTCGCCACGTTGTCGATCTGGCCGTTGCCCGGCAGGCTGTCGGTACTGCCGCTGTCGATGTCGGCCTGGGTGACCGTATAGACCTGGCCGGTGCAGCCGCTGAACACCACCAGCGCACCCGGCGCAAGGCTGGACAGCGGCGGGCACGACAGCGATGGCAGCATGGGGTCGGTGACAACCACGTTGAACAGTGTGACGTTGCCGGTGTTCTGCACCGAGAACGTATAGGTGATCGGCTGGTTGGGCCCACTCACCGAGGCCACGTCCGCGCCCTTGGTCAGGAAGATGCCGGTCGTGCGCTGCGGCAGCGCGACATCGGCGCTGGCCACGTCGGTGACCGTGACTACCGGGTTGGTGCCGATCTGGTACTGCGCTGTACCGGTGACGTCGTTGTGGATCACCTGCGTGTCGTTGACCGGGTTGCCCTGGTTGTCGATGTCCGACTGCTGCACGGTGTAGGTGTTGCCGGTGCAGGTGAAGTCCGCACTGGTCCCCGGCGCCAGGCTGGCGATGGGCGTGCACGACAGCCCGTTGCCGAGCAGCGTGTCGTCGGTGATCTGCAGGTTGATCAGGGTGACACTGGACGGGTTGTTGACGCGGAAGGTGTAGCTGATCTGGTCACCCACCGCACTGACCGAGGTACGGCTGGCGATCTTGATGAGTTGCGGTCCGACCGTGCCGTGGTCCACATTGATCGCCACGCTGTCGCTGTCACCCACTGGAGTGCCGTCGAAGTCGCCAGCGGCGGTAGCGGTGTTGCTGATGCTGTTGTTGCCGTCGATGTCGCTCTGGGTCACGGTGTACGTCGCCGTGCAGGTGGCGGTTGCGGAAGGGGCCAACGTGAACGGCGCCGCGGGTACGCAGACGATGGCGCTGAGCCCGCTCTTGGGGTCGGTCACGCTGATGTTGTCGATGCTGACGTTGCCTGGGTTGCTGACCGTAAACGTGTAGGTAACGACCTGTCCGGCGGCAGTGACCCGGGTGGGACTGGCGGTCTTGTCCAACACCAGCTGCGGCGCAGGCGGATCCAGCGGCACGCTGGAGGTGGCATCGCCGGTCGTGCTTCCTCCCCCCGGCGCCACGGCGGTACCGGTGGCGGTGTTGTCGATGTCGCCGTCGCCACCGCCGCGGTCATCGATATCGGCTTGCGTGATGGTATGGGTGTTGCCGGTGCAGGCGATGTCCGCCGGCGGCGCGGTGCCGAACGTGACCGATTGTCCGGGCGCCAACGGGCCGCCCGGCGGGCAGTTGAGCCCCGGCAGGCCAGGATCGGCGATGGTCACGCTCTGGATGGTGGTGTTGCCGGCGTTGGTGACCGTGAAGTTGTAGCTGATGACTTCGCCGACGCTGCCCGTGCCGTTGCTGTTGGCATCGGCCAGGTTCGGCGTCTTGGTGAACTCGGCTACGAAGCGCTGCGATGGCAGCGTGGTGTCGACGCTGGTGTTGTCGCCCACGGTGTTGCCATCCGGATCGGTGCCCTCCACATCGGCGGTGTTGGTAATGACATCGTCGTTGATCCCGTCGCCACTGCCGACCCGGTCGATGTCGCCCTGGGTGACCGTGTAGTTGCCCGTGCAGGTGATGGTGGCGCCAGGTGCCAACGACGCCACCGGGATGGCCGGCGTGCAGACCAGGTTGCCGGCGATCAACGGGTCCACCACCGTGGCGTTGCTGATCGGTACGTTGCCGGTGTTGGTCGCGGTGATCGTGTACGGCACCACCTGCCCCACCGCGGTGACGCTGGTGACGGTCGTGGTCTTCTGCAGGTCCAGCGTCGCACGCGGCACGAAGGTGTTGCTGTAGGTGCAGGTGATGGTGCTGCCCGCATCGGCGATGGCGATGAGCAGGCCGTTGGCGGGGTTGGTGTCGGTGCCGTCGCAGGTCACCGTGCTGGTGTAGTCGCCGCCGTTGCCACCCGGGAAACTCTCCGCGCCCAGGCTGCCATTCTCGAGCGCGTACACCGTCACCGGGCCCACCTGGTCCGGCCCCGGCGAGGTCGAGGTGAAGCCCGGGGTGTTGTTGGTGAAGCCGCTGCTGCCCGGGATGGTGACGGTGGTGGGCGGGCCGCCGCTCCACACCTTGCGCACGACCAGCTCGGCGCTGCGGCGGTCGTTGACGTAGGTGCAGGTCATCGGGCCATCGTTGGGGCCCACCGTGAGCGTTCCGGTGGTGGGGTCGTTCACCACCAGGCCGCTGGTGTTGGTGCACGACAGCGTGGTGGTGTAGAGGTTGGAGGTCACCGAGCTGAAGGATTCGGTGAGGCTGATGACATCGCCGGCGTGGACCGTCTGTGCCGGGCCCGTGTCGGTCTCGGTGGCGCCCCCCGTGGCGGTGGACGACAACGGAGCAAGCCCGGTGGCGACGATGGTCACTTCGTCATTGGGCAGGCCGTTGAGCCAGGTCTTCTGAAGGGTCAACGTGGTGGCGGTGCGCGTGTTGGTGTACGTGCAGACGATCGGCGTGCCGGCATCGGCCGGGACGATGTCCAGCGTGTTGGCGACCTTGCCGTCGGCGCCGCCCAAGGTGCCGCCGGTGCAGCTCACGGCCACCGTGTAGTTGGCCAGCACCGCCCCGCTCATCGTTTCGGCCGGCAACGTGGCCTGTTCGCCGACGAACACGGGCACTGTCGTGCTGTTGGCGCCCACCGACGCAGTGGACGTAAACGCATTGGTGTTGTTCTGCAGGCCGGTGGTTGCCCCGAGTTGGGCCACATCGCCATTGCGGCTGTCCGCTGCCCAGACCTTGACCAGCTGCAGCGTGGTCTGCGGGCGGGTGTTGGTGAAGGTGCAGACGATGTTGCTGTCGCCCTGCCCCACTACCAGCGTGTTGCCGCTCAGCCCGCCGCTGCCGGTACACGCCAATGCACTGGTGTAGTTGGCGGCGTTGCCGGGCACCGCGAAGGCCTCGGTCAGGGTGAGGGTCTCGCCCACGAACACCGGCACGGCAGTGCCGGTGTCGGTCTCGGTGGCGCTGTCGGCCACCGAGTTCAGCGTGATCGGCGAGGTGGTGCTGCCGGTCGCACTCACGTCCACCGTTTCGCCCACGGCCGCGTCCACCCAGCTCTTGCGAAGGGTCAGGTTCACCTCGCGGCGCGTATTGGTCTGGGTGCAGGCGATGGCCGTGTCGGCCGGGTCTATCGTCAGCGTGGTGCCGCTGAGCGGCACGCTGTTGCCGGTACAGGCCAGCGTGCTGTCGTAGTTCGCCGCGTTGCTCAACACTTCGGTGATGCTGCCGGACTCGCCCGCGTACACGACCACTCCGGCACCGATCGTGGTGTTGTTGCCGGTCGAGGTGGAGAGGCCGCTGGTCGCGGGGTTCTCAAAGCCGCTGCTGGTTACCGTGGCGGTGTCGCCCGGTAGCCCGTTCACCCAGGTCTTGCTGAGCACCAGCGTGGCCTGGCGCCGGGTATTGGTCTGCGTGCAGGTGATGGCCGTGTCGGTCGGCGCGATGGTGAGCGTGACGCCGGCAAGCGGGTTGGCATTGCCCGTACAGGCCAGGGTGGCATCGTAGTTGGCGGCGTTGCTCAGGGTTTCGCCGAGGTTGCCGCTGTCGCCCGCGAACGCGATGACCGGCGCACCCGTCGTGGTGTTGTTGCCGGTGGAGGTGGAAAGCCCGCTGCTGGCATCGTTGGTGAAGCCGGCGGACAACACTGTGGCCGTCTCGCCCACGCGTGCATTTGCCCACTGCTTGACCAGGGTCAGACTGGCCTGGGTCCGGCTGTTGACGAACTCGCAGGTCACCCCGGTATCGGTGGGCATGACGATGCTGCGGTTGAGGCCGGCCCCGTTGACGGGAATCGCAGCGCCGTTGTCGTTGCGCGCGCAGTTGATCGCGGTGCTGTAATCGGCGGCATCGCCGGCCACGAATCGCTCGATGAGGGTCGCCACTACGCCTGGCGCCACCGCCGCCCGCGCCTGGGTGGTGGTTCCGCCCGGCGTGGAGCTGCCGCCGGCGAGGACGATGACCTCATCGGCGCTGCCGGCGATCTCAAGGTCGACGCTGTCGCCCGCCCGACCGTTTTCCCAAGACTTGCCCAACACCAGGCTGAAGTAGACCGGATGGGTGACCGTGCAGGTGCCGCCCGCCGTGCAGCCCTGCCCACCCGTCACGGTATTGCTCACGGTGCCGCTGGCGTCGGCATTCACCGTGGCCTGGTAGGACCAGTTGTAGATGCCTGGCGCGCTTCCCGCCGGCAAGGTGCACAACGCCGCCTGGCCGCTGCCGCTGCAGCCCGCAGGCAGCGAACCGGCCACCAGGGTCAGGCCCGTGCTCAGCGTGTCGGTGAATACGGCGTCGGTGGCCGTGGCGTTGCCGGTCACCGTCGCGGTCACCGTGAAGCCGATGGTGTCGCCCGGCGCGACCGGCACGTCGTCCGCCGGGCTTCCGGACTTGGCCACGGTGGCTGCGTACACCTGGACGTTGATCGTGGCCGTGTTGTCGCCGGGATTCGCGTCTGCCTGGCCGCTGGGGGGTTGAATGCTGGCCGCGTTCTGCACCACGGTCTGGGCGAGGCCCGGCGTATGCCACGACAGCAACGCCAGCACCAGCAACCACGCCGGAAGCCAGCACCAGAATTCCGCGCGTGCTCCCAGCGTTTCGCCCGCCTTGTGGTCGCGGTCGCGGCTCCTCACTCGGTCTCCCCGTGGCAACACGTCTCCAGCCGGGTTCCCGAGCGAATCGCCTCAAGGAACCGCCTGGATGAAGTGTCTATCGGGGCGGAACGGTTGCCCTCCGCTGAAACACTGCACGTTGCCCAGTAAATCTACTGGGTCATGTCAGCCGCTCCAGTCGAGACCTTTCGGCGCGCGGGAGAACCCCGCCGCACGCAGTGCCTCGCTCAGCGCGTCGCGCTTCACCGGCGCGTCGTCGATCAGTTCCAACGTGAACGGGCTACGCCGGCTACGGCGCAGCGCGATGCCCAGTGCCTGCGCCGCCGCGACCATCGCGGCCTCCGCCTCAGGCGCGGCAGGATCGAGCCAGGTCAACAACTGGCGGCCGCCCTGCGCCAGGTACAGCCGCAACCGCCCACCGCCGATCACCACGAGCGCGCCTGCGCGGCGCACCGGCCGCAACGTGGCGCGGTGCGCCGGCCATGGCAGCACCGGCCCGAACGGATTGGCCGGGTCCACCGCCGACAGGCCCACGCTCATGCCAGGAGCATCGGCACGCTGTGCGTCCGCCACGGTGCGCAGCGCATCGACCAGCCCGCGTTCGGCGAACTGCGCGCCGCCCATGCCGTCCACGAAGCGCCCGCGCAGCACGCGGCCCGCGTCCTCCATGCCCCGATACACCTGCACCAGCGCGGGGAAGCCGCCGGCAATGCCTTCGGCGATCGCCGCGCCACGGGTCACGATGCCGTGCCGCTCCAGCAGCCCCTCGGCCAGCGCCACCGCGCGTACCGTGTCGCTGACCGGTGCGCGCTGCAGCAGCGACCAGCGCCCCGCCAGTGTTGCCGCGCTCAACGTGCCCGTCACCGGCGCCATTCCGTCGCCGGCAAGCGGATCCATCATCATCGCCCTGCCCCGCGCGAAGCGACTCTGCCGCGCCGAGGTACTCACCCGCGGGCGTACCGCCCGGGGACCGGACAGATGGCGCAGCGGCGTCCACAGGTCGGTGGTGACCCACCCTGCCCACGCCAGCTCCCACAGCGCGGCCTGCAGCGCGTCCGCATCCACGTTCTCAGCCGCACCCGACGTCCGCTGCCGCGCCTGCACCGCCACCGCCAGCTGGCGTGCGAAGTAGGCACCGCCGTCGGCCAACACCGCCAAGAGGGTTGCCTGCAGCGCCGGCGGCGCCTCCGCCGGTAGTGCCGGCAACGTCTCGGCGGCAAGTTCCTGCACGTGCAGCGACACCAGCCCGTCGTCGTCGCCCAGTCGCCCGTGCCCAGCCCACACCACCGCACCGGTGGCCAGCACTTCGTCGAGCATCGCGGGCGCGTAGTCCGCCACGCGCGCCGGCAGGATCTGCTGCTCCCACGCCGAGGCCGGCAGCGGCACGCCGGCCAGCAGTTCGACGACGCGCAGTACACCGTCGCTGCCGTGCAGCGCGCCGTGCGTCGGTACCGCATTGGCACGGTTCGCGACGGTCGCGTCGGCGACCAGCCCCTGCCGCTCGAGCAGCAGCGTGGCATAGGCCTCGCGACTCGCCGGCCGGGTCGCCTCGCGCGCAACCTGCAGCGAGCGCAGACGCAGGCGTTGGAATACCGTCTCGCCGACCCACTCGCGCCGGGCCAGTGGATGCGAATCCGCCGTGGTGGCGCCAAAATGACCATTGAGCACCTTGCCCTGCTCAACCAGGCGCTCCAATGCCGCATCGGCCACCGCCACGCCCAGGCCCCAATACCCGGCGACAGCGGCCGTGGTGAAAGGCGGATGGGTGCGTGCATAGCGGGCCAACAGCTCGCCGAGCGGGTCGCTTGCCGGCTGCAGGAACACATCGGGCAACCCCGGCGGCAACACCACGGCGAGCGCGTCGCGAAGCCGTGCGGCGTCTTCCACGGCCGCCCAGCAGTCACGGCCAGCAAGCAGCAGCGGGAAAGCGCGGTGCTCGCGCTGCAGCGCCTGCAGGTGCGCGGCGGCGCTACCGGTGTCGTGCAGGCGCGCGTCCACGTCCGCCGTGCTCAGCGGCCCCAGCTCGCGCAGCAGATCGGCCACGCCTTCCTTGCCCGTCGCGTGGCGGTCGGCCGCGAGCCGCTGCAGTTCGCGTCCCACCTGCTCCACCACCTGCGGATCGAGCAGCTCACCCAGCTCAACCTGGCCGAGCAGATCGCCGAGCAGCGCCGCATCCAGCGACAGCACCGACGCGCGGCGTTCGGCCAGCGGCACGTCGGTTCCGTACATGAATTCCGCGACGTAGCCGAACAGCAGGTTCGCCGCGAACGGCGACGGCACCTCGGTGGTGACCTCGGCGATGTCGATACCGCCTTGGGTGAGGCGCTGCATCACGGCATCGAGCGCATCCAGATCGTAGGCATCCTGCAACACCTCGCGCGCGGCCTCGACCAGGATCGGGAAGTCCGGGTAGCGCTGCGCGATCGCCAGCAGTTCGGCGGCACGTAGCCGCTGCTGCCACAGCGGCGAGCGGCGCCCCGGCGTGCGCCGTGGCAACAGCAGGGCGCGCGCGGCACACTCACGGAATCGCGCGGCGAACAGTGCCGAACCGCCTACGGCCTGGGTCACGTCGCGGCGCAGCCGCTCGGGATCGAACAGGAACAACTCGGCACCCGGCAGGCGGCCAGCGGAATCCGGGATACGCACGATGATGCCGTCGTCGCTGGCCACCACCGCCGGGTCGATGCCCCAGCGCTCCTGGATGCGCCCGGCCAGCGCCAGCGCCCACGGATCGTGTACGCGGCGCCCGTACGGCGAATGCAGCATCACCCGCCAATCGCCCGATTCGTCGCGGCAGCGCTCCACCACCAGGCGTCGGTCGGTAGGCAGCACGCCGGTGGCCTCGCGCTGTTCGTTCAACAGGCCGACGATGTTGGCGATGGCATTGGGCTGCAGCCCGCACGCCAGCAACCGCTCCCGCTGTGCGGGCGCGATCTGCCCGTCCGCCGCCTCGCCGTCCATCGTGGCCAGGAACGCACCCACCGCCTCGCCCAGTTCCGCCGGCCTGCCCACGCCCTCGCCGCGCCAGAACGGCAGCCGGGCCGAGCGACCCGGGGCCGGCGTCACCACCACCTGGTCGTGGGTGATCTGTTCGATGCGCCACGACGTGGCCCCCAGCGTGATGATGTCGTTGACCCGCGATTCGTGGACCATCTCCTCGTCCAGCTCGCCCACCCGCCGCGAACCGGCGCGCTCCTCGCCCTCGGGCAGCATCACGCTGTACATGCCGCGGTCGGGGATGGTGCCGGCACTGGTCACCGCCAACTGTTTCGCGCCCGGCCGCGCGCTCAGCTCGCCGGTCTGCCGGTTCCAGACCAGGCGGGGTCGGAAGCCGGCGAAATCGTCGGAGGGATAGCGCCCGGCCAGCATGTCCAGGGTCGCGTCGAAGGCGCTGCGCGGCAGGCCGTGGTACGGCGCGGCGCGGCGCACGCAGGCGTACCACGCCTCCACGTCCAGCGTTTCCACCGACACCGCCGCCACCGTCTGCTGGGCCAGCACGTCCAGCGGGTTGCGCGGCGGCTGCACCGCCTCGATGTGCCCCGCCAGCATGCGCTCGATGGCCACGGTGGCGTCGATCAGGTCGCGGCGGGTACGCGGGTAGACCAGCCCGGTGGAGGTTCCGCCGACCTGGTGGCTGGCGCGACCGATGCGCTGCAGCGCGCTGGCCACCGACGGCGGCGCGGCCACCTGGATCACCAGGTCCACCATGCCCATGTCGATGCCCAGCTCCAGGCTGGATGTTGCCACCACGCAGCGCAGCGTGCCGTCCTTGAGCGACTGTTCGATCTCGCGCCGCTGCTCCTTCGAGACCGAGCCGTGATGCGAGCGCGCGATCAGCGGCGGGCCACCGGCGGTACGCGACGACGTACCCCCGTTGTACGAGCCGTACTGTTCCGGCGCGGGTGTGGTCATCGCCTCGTCGGTGTCGCGCGCCATACGTTCCGCGTACAGCTCGTTGAGGCGGGCGGTCAGCTTCTCGGCGACCCCGCGCGAGTTGGCGAAGACGATCGTGGAGCGCCGCGCCAGCACCTGGTCGAGGATGCTGGCTTCCACATGTGGCCAGATCGAGCCGATCCGCCCGGGCAGTTCCTTGTCGCCCACCGGTCCCGCCGTGGGTGGCAAATCGGCCATGTCCTCCACGGGCACCACGATGCGCACGTCCAGCTGGCGAGGACTGGCAGGATCGACCACGCTGACCGGCCGGTCGCCACCCAAGAACGCCGCCACCGCGTCTACCGGCCGCACAGTGGCCGACAGGCCGATGCGCTGCGCCGGCGCGGCAAGCAACGCGTCCAGCCGCTCCAGGCTGAGCGCCAGATGCGTGCCGCGCTTGCTGCCGGCCACCGCATGGATTTCGTCGACGATCACGGTATCCACGTCGCGCAGCGTCTCGCGCGCCTGCGAGGTCAGCATCAGGAACAGGGATTCGGGCGTGGTGATCAGGATGTCCGGCGGGCGGCGGACCATGCGCGCGCGCTCGGCGGGCGGCGTGTCGCCGGTCCGCACCGCCACGGTCAGCGTGATCGGCGGATCGCCACGGCGGGCGCGCTCGGCATCCACGCCCTGCAGCGGCACCTGCAGGTTGCGCTGCACATCCGCGCCCAGCGCCTTGATCGGCGAGATGTAAAGGACGCGTGTGCGCCGCGTCAGCGCCGCGCTACCATCGCCCTGGGCTCCGGCCTCCGCCTCGCGGACGCGGTACAGCTGGTCGATGGCATGCAGAAACGCGGCCAGGGTCTTGCCCGACCCGGTCGGCGCGATCACCAGCGTGTGCTGGCGGGCGGCAATGGACGCCCAGGCCGCCGTCTGTACCGGCGTCGGCGCGGGAAACGCGGCGGCGAACCAGGCGCGGGTGGCGGGTTCGAACGGGGCCAGGGCGTGGGGGGCGGAGAACGGCGGCGTCATCGGCAACCAGATTACCCGTCACTGCGTAAAAATACCGGTCAGATCCGCCTGAAGGTCCTGTTTCACGCCGGCGTACGCGCTGCCGCGTTACGAATGTGGCGTTGCCTTCCCGCCGAGGTGTCCAGCATGAACCGCCTCCCCAAACGCCTGGTATCGGCACTCGCGGTGACCGCGCTGTGCGTCCTGCCTGCAGTGAGTTCATGGGCGCAGGCCCAGTCCCTGTTGCCGCTGGTCCAAAGCAGTAGCGATGCAGCGCGACCGAAACCCGCGAACAGCTGGCGCGTGGCGTTCGACGAGGGTGCCGCGTCGAACGGAACGATCAGCTTCCGGATCTGGCCGAGCGACGACTCGCCGATGCATGTCGACATTCCCGTGCTCGACGGTGAAACCGATGCACAGGTGGCCGACGTCACGCGCGATGTCCTGGCCGCGCGGCTCGGCTCGCGTTATCGGGTCGTCGTCGTCGATGGCGTGGATGTGGTGGTCAGCGCGCAGCGCGGCACGCCAGACTTCACCGTGGAACTGCTGCGCGATACCGCCCGCGATGTGATGGTGGTGGTGCAGCGGGACTGATCGAAGCGCTGGGCTATGCTTGTGGGGTACTCCGCACAAGGCATCTCCATGCGAACGCTCTACCCGCCCATTACCCCTTTCCGCGAACATCGGTTGTCGGTCGATGCGCTGCACACGCTGCTCGTGGAGGAATGCGGCAATCCCGACGGCATTCCGGTGGTGTTCCTGCATGGCGGCCCCGGCGCAGGCGTGTCACCCACGCATCGGCGCTTCTTCGATCCGGCACGCTACCGCATCGTGCTCATTGACCAGCGCGGCAGCGGCCGGTCCACGCCGTTCGGCGAGCTGCGCGACAACACCACCGCGCACCTGGTGGACGATATCGAGCGGGTTCGTGAACGGTTGGGCATCGCCCGCTGGCTGGTGTTCGGCGGATCGTGGGGCTCCACGCTCGCCTTGGCCTACGCGCAGGCGTATCCCGAACGTGCCACCGGCCTGATCGTGCGCGGCGTGTACCTGGGCCGTGCAGAAGAAAACCGCTGGTTCAACGAAGCCGATGGCGGTGCACGCTGGATCTTCCCCGAGCGCTGGGCGCGTTACGCCGCGCATCTGCCGGAAGAAGAACACGGCAACATGATCGAGGCTTACTGGCAGCGCATGGACAGCGACGACCGTGCCACCCGGATCGCCGCCGCGCAGGCCTTGCTGGGCTGGGAAGACTTCGCGGCCACGCTGGTCCACGAGGTCAACGCCGTCTCCGACGCCGACCCGCTGGATACGCTGGCCAAGGCCCGGATCGAGGCGCACTACTTCCGCCACAACGCCTTCCTGGAGCACGGCCAGCTGCTGCGCGACATCGGCCGTATCCGCCACCTGCCCGGCGTGATCGTGCAGGGGCGCTACGACATCATCTGCCCGCCGCGCAGCGCCTGGGACCTGGCCCAGGCATGGCCGGAAGCGACGCTGGAGATGGTGCTGTCCGGGCACGGCGCGACCGAGCCGGCCACGGTGGATGCGCTGGTGCGCGCCACCGATGCGTTTGCCGATCAGGCCGCTGCGTAAGCCGGGTAATCGGTGTAACCCTTCGCGCCACCGCCGTAGAAGGTGGTGCGGTCCGGGGAGTTCAGCGGCCAGCCGTTCTGCAGACGCGCCACCAGGTCCGGGTTTGCGATGAACGGCGTGCCGAACGCGGCGAGGTCGATCAAGCCTGCGTCGATCAGCTGTTCGGCGCGTGCACGGTCCAGGCCGCCGGCCAGGATCAGTGCCGTGTTCGGCAGGTTGCCCTTGATGGTGCGCAGCAGCGCCTGGAACCCACTCTCGGCACCGGGTTCCACGACGACGTCGCCTACCTTGAAGCCGGACTGGTCCATCAGGTGCACGAAGGCCAGCCCGCGTTCGCCGATCGCCTGGCTCAGCGCGCTGTAGGTCTCGTCGATGGCCGGATGCAGCGGCATGTCGAACAGCTGGCCATACGGCGACAGGCGGATGCCGGTGCGTGCCGCGCCAATGCGGGCCACCACGGCATCGATCACCTCCAGCGTGAAGCGCAGGCGGTTTTCCAGGGTGTCGGCCGAGTACTGGTCGGTGCGGTCGTTGACCAGCGGATTCAGGAACTGCTCGTGCAGGTAACCGTTCGCGCCGTGGATCTCCACGCCGTCGAAGCCGGCCTCGATCGCATTTTCAGCGGCCTGGGCAAACTCGCCGACGATGCGCGCGATCTCGTCGGTGGCCAGCTGGCGGGGTGCCGGCGGCGCGACCAGCGCCGCGGTGCCGGTCTCGTCGTAGCCGAAGGCCTGCGCGCCCATCGGTTGCTTCGAGCTGGCGCTGACCGGCAGCCTGCCGTCGGCCTGGATGGTCGGGTGCGAGACACGCCCCACGTGCCAAAGCTGGGCCACGATCCGCCCGCCGACGGCGTGCACCGAGTTGGTGGTCAGGCGCCAGCCCTCGATCTGCTCCGGGCGGAAGATGCCCGGGTTGAACAGGTAACCCTGCCCCTCCTGCGAGATCGGGGTGCCTTCGCTGACGATCAGGCCGGCGGTGGCACGCTGGGTGTAATAGAGCGCGATGCGCTCGTCGGCGATGTCGTTGGGCGCGCGGGCGCGGGTCAGCGGCGCCATCACGACGCGGTTGCGCAGCGGCGTGCCGGCGAGGTCGAACGGGGTGAACAAGGGGGTCATTGCAGGTGTCCTGGGGAGAGGCCCGTGCTTGCGGGCAGGCGTCCATGCTAGGCAGATGCCGATAGAGCTACAATCCGGCTGCCAGGCAAATCACAATTGCCGAAATCGCATTACTGGAGGCCACCCATGCAGCTCAAGGCCCTGCGTTACTTCCTGATGGTGGCCAGCACCCGCAGCTTCCTCGCCACCGCCCGGCATTTCCGGGTGCCGGCCTCGTCCGTCTCGCGCTTCATCGCCGCGCTGGAGAAGGATCTGGGGCGGCAACTGTTCTACCGCAGCACCCGTGCGGTACGGCTGACCGAAGACGGCGAGCGTTTCCACCAGCAGGCCCGCGAAGCCATCGACCTGCTGGATGCCGCGGCGGATGATCTGGGCCGTGATGACGGCTCACTCAGCGGCCGGCTGCGGATCAATGCGCCCGAGGCCTTCGGGCGGCTGCATGTGGCGCCGGCGATCAATGCGCTGCAGGCGGAGCACCCGGCGCTGGACGTCGAACTGCAGCTCACCGATGCCTACATCGACCCGGTGCAGGAAGGCGCGGACATCACGGTACGGATTGGCCCGCAGGTCGATTCCGGGCTCATCGGGCGCACCGTTGCGGTCCAGCGCCAGATCCTGGCGGCCAGCCCGGCGTATCTGGCCAGCCACGGAACCCCGCAGCGTCCCGCCGATCTGCTTGCCCATCGCTGCCTGCTGTACAAGGGCCAGCTCGGCACCCAGCGCTGGTACTTCCGGGATGCGCCTGCGCAGGCGTTCGAAGGCATCAACGTGAGTGGCCCGTTGTGCAGCAACAACGCCGAGGTGCTACTCGCCGCCGCGCTCGAAGGCCATGGCGTGGTGCTGTTTCCCAGCTGGCTGTTCAACCACGACAGCTTCGCGCAGCACGCACTGGTGCCCTTGCTTGGCACGTGGGAAGCCTCGGTCGCCACCGAGGCCTCGTACATCCAGCTGCTCTCCCCGGAGAACAAGCTGCGCTCGCGCAAGGTGCGCGAAGTGACAGCGTTCCTGCTCAACGCCTTCGGCTCACCGCCGCACTGGGACGCCGCCGCGCAATGAGCACACCGCTACAGACGTCCTGCGCACGTAACAACTCACCGCGCGTGGCTTGCCTTCGTGACCAATCGATTCCGTTCGAGGCTGCAGCAGCCACCCATGGGGTGGCTCTACCGTGTCCGGGGCGGTGGAGGTTGCGGGTTTTACTGTAGACCCGGCGCTGCGGGGGTGCCACGCTCGCGGCGTTCGTTCGCTCCGAGGCCTCTGGTGGATGCGATCACCGCCCGCTGCCGCGCCGTTGACGCCCATTCGGGCGTGTCGGCCCTTGCGCGCGGCTGGGCGATGCTGGCCTGCCTGTTGCTGGGTGGCTGCGCTACCCTGCCCCGCAATCCGGTGCCCGCCGACCAGGTGGCCTGGGCCAACGTACCCGGCATGCCGGATGTGCGCGGCTGGGCCGGCCGGCCCAACCGGGACATGGAACTCGACTTCGAGCAGTCGATGCACGACGAGCGGCCGGAGGACTTTCCGGTGGGCAGCGACGGGCGTATCCACTACCCGCACCTGGCGCTGTCCGGTGGCGGCGCCAACGGTGCCTTCGGCGCCGGGTTCCTCAACGGCTGGACGGCGACCGGTACGCGCCCGACCTTCAAGATCGTCACCGGGGTCTCCACGGGTGCGCTGATGGCGCCCTATGCATTCCTGGGCGCCGACTACGACCAGGCGCTGAAGCATTTCTACACCACCACCTCCGATGCCGATGTCTTCACTGCCGGCAATCCGCTGATGGCGTTGCTGCGGCGGGAGTCCCTCGCCCACACGGCGCCGCTGGAGGCGCTGATCGGCCGCGCCATCGACGCGCCGCTGCTGGCGAAGATCGCCGCCGAGCACCGCGCCGGGCGGCGCCTGTACATCGGCACGGCCGATCTGGATGCACGGCATTTCGTGGTCTGGAACATGGGCCTGATCGCCACCCGCGAATCGCCCGAGGCGCTGGCGTTGTTCCGCCGCGTGATGCTCGCCTCGGCCTCGATTCCCATCGCCTTCCCGCCGGTGTTGATCGAGGTGGAGGCGCATGGCAAGCGCTACGACGAGATGCACGTGGACGGGTTTGTTGCCGCCAACATCTTCCTGCACGCCGGTATCATCGACCCACAGCGGATCTATACCCGCATGGCGCGCGCGCCGGCGACCTACGACACCTTCCTGATCCACAACGGCCAGCTCAATGCCGCCTCCGCACCCGCCGAGCGCTCGCTGCGCGGCATCGCGTTCCGCACCATCGACGTTGCCGGTCGGGCCGGCATGATCGGCGACCTGTTCCGCGAGTATGCCTACGCGCGCCGCGACAATGCGCGGTTCGCCTGGGTCACCATCGACTCCACGCTCGCGTTGCCCGAGGCCACCACGTTCGATCCGGTGCGCATGAAGGTGCTCTACGACGTGGGCTACGCGCGCGCCCGCGCCGGCCCGCAATGGCTGTCGCGACCGCCCGGGATGACCCCCGCCGACGATCCCTGAGTGCGGGTGGCACGTGGCCTATGCCGGGAGAACGTCGCGCGCGCCTTCGCCTCGACCTCACGCGTTGCTCGCGTGGACCCTCACGCGAATCGTCCGGCAAATAACACCACGACGCCCATGCTGGCCTCTCACTCACAGCGGGAGCGGCACCCATGGCGATCAAAACGATGGAAGACCTGTTCATCCACGAGCTTTCCGATATCTACAGCGCGGAGAAGCAGCTGACCAAGGCGCTCCCCCGCCTTGCGCGCGCCGCGACCAACCCGGAACTGGTGGCGGCGTTCGAGACCCACCTGGAGGAAACGCTCGGCCAGGTGGAGCGCATCGACAAGGTCGTGGAGGTGCTAGGCATCAAGCTCAAGCGCATCAAGTGCGCGGCGATGGAGGGCCTGGTCGAGGAAGGCAAGGAGGTGATTGAAGAGGTCCAGGAAGGCCCGGTGCGTGACGCCGCGCTGATCGGCGGTGCGCAGAAGGTCGAGCACTACGAGATCGCTTCCTACGGCACCATTGCGGCCCTTGCCAAGCAGCTCGGCTACAAGGACGCGCTGCCGCTGTTGCTGGAAACGCTGGCGGAGGAAAAGGCCACGGACGAAAAGCTGACCCTGATTGCCAAGGCGAGTGCGCCTTCCGGGGCCGCCAAGGCCGCCTGATCCATCTGAGTGGAAGCCACGGCCTTGACGACGCCGGCGGCCGGAGCCGCAGGCGTTTCCATGAGCGATTTACTGCGCTGGCGCTGGCGCTGGCGTTGGCGTTGGAGTTGACGTCGGCGTTGAGGCCGCGGCAGGCACCACGGCCGCAGTGCCAGCCTCCGGCGTGATGCGCCAGATCGTGTTGGCCAGATCGTCGGCCACGATCACCGCGCCCCGCGGATCCACGGTCACCCCCACCGGACGGCCGCGGGTCTTGCCGTCGTCGGTGCGGAAACCGGTCGCGAAGTCGATGGCCTCGCCGGCCGGCTTGCCATCACGGAACGGAACGAACACCACCTTGTAGCCGACCGGCGGATTGCGGTTCCAGCTACCGTGCTGCCCGACGAACACGCCGTCACTGAACTTCCCACCCACGGCCGGGTTGGCAAACGACACGCCGAGTGCGGCAACGTGCGACCCCAGCGCGTAGTCCGGCGCGAGCGCCGAAGCCACCTTCTCCGGGTTCTGCGGCATCACGCGGCGGTCCACGTTCTTGCCCCAGTAGCTGTAAGGCCAGCCGTAGAAGCCGCCCTCCTTCACCGAGGTCAGGTAATCGGGTACCAAGTTGGGACCGATCTCGTCGCGTTCGTTGACCACCGCCCACAGCACGCCGGTGCCGGGCTGCACCGCCAGCGCGGTGGGATTGCGGATGCCACTGGCATAGGTGCGGTGCGCGCCGGTCTGGGCGTCGATCTCCCAGATCTGGGCGCGGTCGATCTCAACCGCCATGCCGCGTTCGGTGATGTTGCTGTTGGAGCCGATGCCCACGTACAGATGGCTACCGTCGGCGCTGGCGGCCAGCGACTTGGTCCAATGGTGATTGATCGCCGCCGGCAGGTCGGTGACCTTGACCGGCGCACCGCTGGCCTTGGTCTGGCCCTCGGCATAGTCGAAGCGCACCAGCGCGTCCTGGTTGGCCACGTACAGCGCGTTGCCAACCAGCGCCAACCCGTACGGCGCGTTGAGCTTGTCGGCGAACACCGTTTTCAGTTCGTAGACACCGTCGCCGTCGGCATCGCGCAGCAGGGTCAGGCGGTTGCCGCTCTTCACCTGGGTATTGCCCTTGGCCTTGATCTTGCCCGCGATCACGTCCTTCGGCTTTAGGTTGGGCGCGCTGCCGCCGCGGCCTTCGGCCACCAGGATGTCGCCGTTGGGCAGCACCAGGGTCTGCCGCGGAATGGCCAGGTCGGTGGCGATGGCCGAGACCTTGTAGCCGGCCGGCACGGTCGGCACCTGGTCGCCCCACGCGGTCGGCTGGGCGATGGTCATGTCGGGCATCACCCCGCGATGGGGCTTGGGCAGCTCCGGGTTGGCACCCAGCTGGTTCATGTCCGGTGCCTTGCTGCTGCACGCGGTCAACGCGATGGCGAGGGCGGAGACCGCCAGGATCTTCGGGGTTGCGATTGCGCGGTTCACAGGACACCTCCCACGCGAACGCGGACACTGGCAAAGCCCAACCAGGTGGCCAGCAGCGCCAGCACCGTGACGATCACCGACCACAGCAGCGCGGCAGGCATGATCGCCCACGCGTCGCGTGCATGGTGCAGCGAGTTGATGAAGCCCACGATCCAGGTCACCGCCAGCACGATCACGTAGAAGCCGTTGCGGCTGCCGCGAACGCGTCCGATCAACCCGCACAGCAGCGCAAGGGTGGTCATGACCATCGCACCGACCAGCAGCCAGGAGGCGAAGTTGCTCCACTGGATCTCATAGGTGTTCCAGTAGGCGTAGTCGGCCAGCAGCGCGCCGAGGAACAGCGGCAGCACCCCGCCGAGCACGGCGGCATGGAAGGGATGTATGACCCAATTACGGGTCACGACGGTGGTTGAGGACACGGCTGTCTCCTGGAGGGGAATTCAGCCGTTATCCTGCCACCGCCGGTGTGACGGGGCCTTGATGCACTCAGCGCCACTCGGCAGGCAGCTTCCGTGTGCGCGTGCGATACACCATCCTGCCCTCTCGCAGGGTGCCCACCGTGGTCTGCAGATGCTCGCCATCGGCCGACAACGATTCCTCCCAGCTGCCCACCTGCAGGAGCTGCCCGTCCACATAACGATAGGTCTCGCTTGCGTGCGAACAGCAGCTGCCGCGCGAGGAGGACGTGAGGGTGCGCGTGGCCGGGTCGATGTCCAGCTGCGGCAGGCCCGACAGCGCCGGATCGAACCCGAACGCCTGGGACGCCGGATCGAACAGAAACAGGTTGCGGGTGGCATTGGGGCCTGCCCCGCCGGAATAGCCCGGAACACTAAGGTCGGGCCAGCCGTCGAAGTTCGCATCCACCAGTTGCAGCACATCGGCGCCGGGGGTCAGCGGCTCGGCATCGATGTCGCGCAGGATCTGCTGGCGTCGGCCGGTCGCGGCATCCAGGATGTCGATGGACTGCAGCTGCGATTGATCGTCATCGGTGGGCGAGAAGGCCAGGACGAAGCGCAGGCTGTCGGTGGCTGCCTGTTGCGGAACACGCACCTCGCCGACGGCAAGGTCATCCCGGCGGATCCAGCCCGGTGTCGGCGAACCCTCCGCGGACACTTCCTCGATGCTTATCCATTCCGGACCCCAGCTGAGCACCCCTGCATACCGTCCTGCGGCAAGCGTGCCCCGCGCCTGGCCCGCTTCGGCGTGTGGGTAGATCGGCGTATCCACGGTCGCCGCGAACACATCGATGTAGGGCCGTGGCGCCTGCAGCATGAACCCGTCGCGGGCGTGGGTGACCTGATAGTGGTGCAGCGTGCTGCCGTACGATTCGGGCGCACACACGCCGCCGACCGCGCAGGCGCCGATCTCATCCGGCGTCGGCTTGCGGGTGGCGGGACCCTGTTCGGTACGAATCAGCGTCTTCTGGTCGGCCCAGCGCACCGTGAAGCCGCGGTCGGTCCAGGCCAGCGCGGCCTCCCTGTCGGCGCTGCCGATGTTGGTTCGGCAGAACGGCTGCACATTGGAGCGTTCATTCCAGTCCGGAAACGCATAGGCCGGGCACAGCCGGTTGGGGCTGTTGATGTCGTAGCGGTACGCCGGATCGGTGACGAACACCAGCTTGTTCAGGGCGCCGACTTGATCGCGCGACACGAAGGCGTAACGCACCTTCGCCGCGTCTGGAATCGCGGCGGAAATCGTGTCGTGATTGACCTCGCCTGCGGCCGGCGGCGCCGATGCATCCACCTCGGCTGCCTGGGGCATGCGCTGGTAGATGCCCGGCTGCAGCAGCGGCCCCGCCTCGGCGTGGGTGGTAAGGGTGGCAAGCAGCAAGACAGCGTAGCGGGCTTTCATGCAGCAATCACGTGGCAGGCAGGCACGCCACGGTACAGCAGGAGCAGCAAAGCGCAATGTCCGTATCGCGACGATAGTGGTCCCTATCGCGCGAGACGGCGCCCTGCGACCGGCCTACTCTCTTGCTCCGCTTGTCCCCCACCCGGTCCGGGCCGGAGCCTGCGCCGGACACCCGGCGGCATGGCCGGCCAGCGCCACTGCTGTTGTTGAATGGTCCCATGAGCACAGAAACCGCGTCGCCTGCTTCGCCCGCCGTCCCCGCTTCGCCCGTACTGCCCGCCGCCACCGACCCTGCCCATCAGGGTTTTGCGATCCGCATCGTCGGTGCCGCCGCGTTCGCGCATCTGCTCAACGACATGATCCAGGCGCTGCTGCCGGCGGTGTACCCGATGTTCAGGAGCCAGTTCGCGCTGAGCTTTACCCAGATCGGCATCATCACGCTGGTGTACCAGATCACGGCGTCGCTGCTGCAGCCGTGGGTGGGCATGTACACCGACAAGCGCCCGCTGCCCTACCTGCTGCCCTCGGGCATGGTCGCCACCTTCATCGGCATCGCGTTGATGGCCATCGCCAGCAGTTACGAAATGCTGCTGGTCGCCGCGGCCATCGTGGGAATCGGATCGGCCACATTCCATCCGGAAGCATCGCGTGTCGCGCGCATGGCCTCGGGCGGGCGCTTCGGCACGGCACAGTCCACGTTCCAGGTGGGTGGCAATACCGGTTCGGCGATCGGTCCGCTGCTGGCGTCGGCCGTGGTCATCCCGCATGGCCAGCGCGCCATCGGCTGGTTCCTGCTGATCGCCGCGGTAGCGATTGGCGTGCTGTTCCGCCTGACCGGTTGGACCGTGCGCCACGGGCAGGCCAAGATGAAGAACCTGGCCCGCTCGCACGGCATCGGGCTCAGTCGCGGCAAGGTGGTACAGGCGGTGGCGGTGATCGCCGTGCTGATGTTCGCGAAGTTCGTGTACATCGCCTCGTTCACCAACTACTTCACCTTCTACCTGATCGAACGCTTTCACCTGAGCGTGCAGCAGAGCCAGATGTATCTCTTCATCTTCCTGGGCTCGATCGCACTGGGCACCTTCGTCGGCGGCCCGGTGGGCGACCGGATCGGGCGCAAGGCGGTGATCTGGATTTCATTCCTCGGCGTGGCCCCGTTCGCGCTTGCCCTGCCCTACGCCAATCTGATGGGAACCGCCGCGTTGGCCGTTGCGATCGGGCTGGTGATGTCGTCGGCGTTCGCTGCCCTGGTGGTGTATGCGCAGGAGGCCGTGCCCGGGCGCGTGGGCATGGTGTCGGGGCTGATGTTCGGCTTGATGTTCGGCATCGGCGGCATCGGTGCGGCCGGGCTGGGCAAGCTGGCCGACATCCACGGCATCGTGTGGGTGTACCACTTCACCTCGTTCCTGCCGTTGCTGGGGTTGGCTACGGCGTTTTTGCCGAAGACGTCGCGGTGATTCGTCCCGTCGGCATTACAGGAAGAACTGGCTGGGAAGCTGCCCAAACCGCTTCTTGAACATCGCGGTGAAGGCGCTCGGGCTGGCGTAGCCCTGGGAGAGCGCCACGTCGATGACCTTGTCCCCGTGGGCCAGGCGTTCGAGCGCGCGGACCAGGCGGACCTGCTGGCGCCATTGCCCGAACGTCATACCCAGTTCGCGTGCGCACAGGCGCTGGATGGTCTTGGCGTCCACGCCCAGGCGCGTTGCCCAGTCCTGCAGGGTGGACGCATCATCGGGTGCGGCTTCCCAGTGGTCGCTGATCTGCTGCAGGCGCGGGTCGGCCGGTTGCGGCACGTGCAGCGGCAGCACCGGCAGCGCCTGCAGTTCGTCCAGGATCAGCTGCATCAGGCGTCCATCGCGCGAGTCCGGCACGTACGGGTGCACCACCTTGGCGGCGGCGTCGATCAGCTCGGCAAGCAACGGGGTGATGGACACAGTCGCCGCGTGGGTGGCGACATCCTTGATGACGCCGGGCTGGATGTAGAGGCTGCGCATGCGCACCACACCGATGCAGCTCACCTTGTGGCCGACGCCGGCCGGCATCCAGATCGCCCGCGTGCTCGGCACCACCCAGCGGCCCGCACCCGCCTGCACGACCAGCACGCCGGACGCCGCATACACCAGCTGATGGCGGTCCGGGTGGTGGTGCAGCGGGATCACCGTGCCGGCCGCATAGTCGTTCGCCCGGCACAGCACGGCGGATTCGGGCCCCAGTGGCCGGCGCTGGCCGGCGGCCTGCACCGGCGGGATGTCTTTCTTTCGATGAGGCATGGGGGGAATACCGCGCAACAACCACCGGTTGACTCTAGCGCCGCACGCGCCGCCGCTCAACCGCATGCTCACGCCTCCCATTCTACGCTGCCGGCATGCGTCGCTTTGCCCAAGCCATTGCCGAACCGGAGTCGGTCCCTGAAGGACTGCCGCGCGAGCTCGCCAGCGCCGTGGCCGCAGCCCCGGACCGCTACAACATCGGCAAGGGCGCCACGGCATCGGTGCTGGCCCGCAATGCCGATGGCGAGCTGATCGTGACCGACATGGTCTGGGGCCTGGTGCCGCGCTGGTCGAAGACGCCTGATACGCCGTACACCACGGTCACCGCCCGACTGGATCGGGCGCCCGGCAGCCGCATCTTCGCCAAGGCATGGGCCGAGCGCCCCTGCGTGATCCCGATGACCGGGTACTACAAGCTGGACCGGCAGCGCCGGCCGCCGTGGCCGCTGTTCGTGCAGCGACGCGATGGTCTCGCCCTGCTGGCGGCCGGCCTCTGGGAGCACTGGGAGGACGGCGAAGGCCACGCGATGGACTCCTTCAGCGTGCTCACCGCGCCCAACCGCGCCATTCCCAAACCGCTGACACCAGATGGGCCGGTATTCCTGCCCGCCGAGCTGGCATTGGCATGGCTTTCCGGTGCCGCCAACACGCCTGCCTCGCTGAGGGTGCGCTCGCCCGCACTGGAGGCTTACCCGGTCGGGCGTGCCTTCCGCGATCTCAAGCGCGATGACTACACGCTGCTGGAGCCCGTCGATCCCGATCTGGACACCGTGCCGCCATCGCCGGAACACGGCGACGGCGATGGCTGGGACCAGGACGACGACAACGACCGTTGAGGTGCTCCAGCACGCTTACCAGTTCCAGCGCAGGCCGACGGAAGCGCCCAGTGCCTGCACACCCTCTCCGAACGCCTTCTGGTACCCGGCAGTGGCGTACGCACTGGTGCGCGCGCCCAACTGCGCGCTGACACCCACGCCGAGCTCCCACCACGTGCCGGACAGATCCGAGTGGAACGGCACCGGGCCGTCAGCCGAATCGAACGAGATCCTGGCATCGGAACGGAACTCATGCCAGAGGTTGGCGACCAGCCAGCTGGTCAGCATCCGCGGTTGCGTGCCCCCAGACAAAGCATGGTCGCGGCTCAGGCGCGCGCCCGCCCGCGCGGTCAGCGCGTCGGCATCATCGAAGTGCACGCTGGAGACCGCGTCGCCGGCGTCGTCCATGCGCAGGGATTGATAGATCATCTGCGCCTGCGGCGTGAGCGACCAGCCGGAATCGAGCTGGAACGGATAGCCCCCTTCAAGCGACAACGCGATGCCGAAGCCATCGGTGTCCAACACCGCGCCATGGTCCGAGCGCGCCTTCGCGTCGTACCACGTTGCCTGCAGAACCGCGTCCAGGTAGGCATTGTTGGCCGCGTACGTCG
This sequence comes from Stenotrophomonas sp. PD6, assembly GCF_049199305.1. Lineage (NCBI taxonomy): Bacteria > Pseudomonadati > Pseudomonadota > Gammaproteobacteria > Lysobacterales > Lysobacteraceae > Stenotrophomonas > Stenotrophomonas sp. PD6. The sequence continues at coordinate 398,020 of NZ_JBLZQD010000001.1, forward strand.
TCCAGAACGCGCCCAGCGACACCGCGTCGAAACGGTCCGTGCCAGCGTGGGTATCGTCGAAGTTGCGCACACTGGCATGCCCGCGCCCGGTGGACGCCGTCACGCCCGCGAAGTCGCGTCGCCCCGCGTCGGTGCCGCCGCGATACAGATCGGTACCCGCCTGCACGGCGAACATGTCGTCGTCGAATGTTGGGCCATCGGCGTAGATGCCGCCCCGGCCTGCGTTCCACTCGCCGTCCTGGCCCAGCACCCGAACCCAGGCGCCGTGCCCGCCCCAGCCGGTCGTGGGCGCCGGCTCACGCAGCTGCTCCTGCTCGCCCACACGTTCGTGCAGCGTGCCGATCAGCGACGTGCCGTAGTTCAATGCTACCGACGGCAGCGCGGTATACAGCGATACCTCTGGGCGGTAGTCCGGCACGACCGGGTCGATCGCCGGACCGGTCGGCGGCACGACGGGGGGCGGCGTGGTGGTGGTCGGCGGGTTGGTGTTCTGCGAGCGCAGGTACCACGACTGTGGCGCGGACCCATCGCGAGCGCCCTGGTACAGCGTGTACAGATACGGGCCGGCTTCTGCTCGGTTGCCCAGTGCGAAGGCCTGCGCGGCGCTGCTGGCACCGTTGAGCGCCTCCACCACCAGGATGCCGTTGCCGGGCGTGGTTGCACCGCGCCCGCCCATATTGGCGATCAGCAGCGCGGACTGCCCACCGGCCGTGCCGCCGTCGATCACCAGCCGGTCCGAGGCGGAACCATCGCCATTGAGCACCGTGTTCAAGGCCACTCGTCCACTCTGGCCGATGTAGCTGCCCGCCACCAAGCGGTTGCCCACCGCTGCCCCACTCACCTGTGCCAAGCCGCTATTGACCAGCGTGCCGCCGACGACGAACTGCCCGCCACCGCCTCCGTTGAACGAGGTGACCGCATCGGCCACCGCCAGCGTGCCGCGGTTATCCACATCGCCCGCCGTGCCGCCGTAGCCGCCGAACGTCGCCGCCGCAGCCACGCTGACCGGCCCGCCCCCGGCCAGACGTGCACCCCGGTGCGCTGCATCGCCCACGGCGAGGGTGCCCGCGCCGACGATGGTTGCACCGGTATAGGGGTTGAGTGCGTTCAGAACGGTGGTCCCGCTGCCGACCTGTGCCACCGTGCCGCTGCCGCTGATCACGCCGTCGATGGCGAACAGGTTGTTGCGGTTGAAGACCAGGTTGCCGTTGTCGGCAATGTCGCCCACCACGCTGCCGGTGCTGCCGCCATTGCCCAGCTGCAGGGTGCCGGCGCTGATGGTGGTGCCGCCGGTGTACGTATTGGTACCGGTCAGCGCGGTGGTGCCGCTGCCCATCTGCGTCACCGTACCGGAGCCGCTGATGACGCCCGCCACCGTAAGCAGGTTGTTGCGGTTGAACACCAGGCTGCCGTCATCCTCGATGTCGCCCAGCACGCTGCCGGTGCTGCCGCCGTCACCGAGCTGCAGCGTGCCGTCGTTGATGGTGGTGCCGCCGGTGTAGGTATTGGTGCCGGTCAACACGGTGGTGCCGGCGCCCTCCTGGATGACGTCGCCGCTGCCGCTGATCACGCCGCCTACAGCGAACGTACTGCTGCGGTTGAACACCAGTGTGCCGTTGTCGGTGATGTCGCCGACGATGCTGCCGGTGGTGCCGCCATCGCCCAACTGCAGCGTGCCGGCACTGATGGTGGTGCCGCCGACGTAGGTGTTGTCCGCCGTCAGCACCGTGGTGCCGTCGCCGATCTGGCTGACGCTTCCGCTGCCGCTGATCAGGCCATCCACCGTCAGCACGTCGCTGCGGTCGAAGACCAGCATGCCGTTGTCGACGATGTCCCCGACGATGCTGCCCGTAGTGCCCCCATCGCCGAGCTGCAGGGTGCCGGCACTGACGGTGGTTCCGCCCTGGTAGTCGTTGTCGCCGGTCAATACCAGCGTGCCGCTGCCCAGCTTGGTCAACGCGCCGTCGCCGGTGAGGGTGTTGCCCCAGGTGCTGGTGAACGCCTGCGTGTCGATGCTGCCACCGCCACTGTCCAGGACCACGTCGCGGCTTGCATCCGGATCGAAAGCTGCATCCAGGCGCAGCGTGCCGCCATCAAAGGTGAGGGCGCCGGCCGGATCGCCCAGTGCGGCCTCGGCATCGATGGCGAGCACGCCGTCGTAGAGCGTCCATGGCGTCACGCCATTGGCGGCACCACTCAAGGTCCAGGTGCTGGAGCCGGTCTTGTGGAAGGCCGCAAAGCCGCGGTACTGGGCGGTATCTCCAATGGACCCCGCATCGAACGCACTGTCCGCCGCGCCGCCAAGAATGAGGGTGCTGTCGCCTGCGCTGCCATCCACGATCCCCGAAATCGCGGACCCGGCCTGCAACTCCAGCGAGTTGACGCCGCCGATGAACAGAATCGCATCGGCACGGGTACCACCATCGCCGCTCAGGCCGCCGGTGATGCTGCCGCTGTTGACCAGCTGCATGTTCTCGCCGATCACGCCCACACCGCCGCCACCGCCGGCACCGGCCCCACCCCCGCTGCCTGCCGTGCCACCCTCGCCACCGTTGCCGCCGACGACGGTGCCGGTGTTGACCAGCACGCCGCCGTTGTCGACTTCGACGCCCGCGCCGCCTTCGCCGCCTACACCCCCGCCGCCGCCACCGCCACGGTTGCCGTTGCCGCCGGTGACCGCGCCGTCGTTGCGCATGTTGCCGCCGCCGGTGACCAGCACGCCACTGCCACCGCCGCCGCCCGCACCGCCGATGCCGGTGCCACTGCTGCCGCCGCCGGTGTTGCCGTCGCCGCCGGTGATCGAGGCCCCGGCCGCATTGGTGACGTCGCCGCTGCCGGTGATCAGCACACCGTTGCCGCCATCGCTGCCGCCACCGCCGTCGCCGTCGGTGGTCGTCGCGTTGGCGCCGGCGCCGCCGCCGCCGCCCCGCACCTGCCCGGCGTTGCCGACATCGCCGCCATTGTTCAACGAAATGCCATTGCCGCCGACGCCGCCCACCCCGCCACCACCGACGCTGTTGTTGCCGCCGTTGCCGCCCTGCACTACCCCGCTGACCGTGTTGGTGACGCTGCCGCCGCCGTTGAGCGCGATACCATCGCCGCCGACACCGGCGTCGCCCGCGGTGCCGCCACCGGTGGCGTTGCTGCCGCCGCCGCTGCGGTTGCCATTGCCACCGGTGATGCTGCCGGCATTGCTGACCGTACCGCCGCCGACCAGCACCACGCCGACGCCGCCGGCACCGCCGGCCGCACCTTCGCCACCGGTGATGGTGTTGGTGCCGCTGCTGTTGAGCGTGCTGCCGCCGCCACCGGTGCCGCCATCGCCGCCACGGATGCTTCCGCCGAACGCGTTGTCGAGGCTGCCGGAACCGTCGATCCACGCGCCCTCGCCACCATTGCCGCCGACCCCGCCGCCGCCACTTTCCACAGCGCCTGCGCCGTTGCCGAAGCCGCCGTTCTCGCCGTTGCCGCCATTGCCGCCCACGATCTCGCCCAGGTTCTGCACGATGCTGCCACCGCTGAGGAACACGCCGCGCCCGCCGACGCCGGCATCGCCGCCCCAGCCGCCCACGGTGATGACCCCGGCCGGTGCGGTACTGGTGGCCGAGCCGGCACCGCCGCCATTGGCGCCATTGCCGCCCACGATCCGCGCGCCGCCAGCGTTGATCACGGTGCCGCCGCTGGTGCTGAGCACACCGGCGCCGCCGGCACCGCCTTGTCCACCTTCGCCCGCCACCACGGCACTGCCATCGCCGGTGCCGTTGGGACTGCCGGCGCCGCCGCCATTGCCGCCGTTGCCGCCGATGACCTGTCCGGTGTTTTCAAACGTGGCCGGCGCGGTCAGCAATACGCCACCACCGCCCTCGCCACCGCCGCCGCCCGAGCCACCGTTGCCGGTTCCGTTGCCACCGTTGCCACCGGCCCCGCCGCCATTGCCGCCCGCGCCGCCGGTGATGATGCCGGTATTGGTCGCGCCGCCAGAGAGCAGCGTGCCTACCCCACCGCCGCCGCCGCCACCGCCGCCGGCACCGGATTCCACGGTGCCGCCCGTGTTCTGCCCGCCATTGCCGCCGTTACCGCCGACGGAACCGCCCTGGCCTGCGCCGCCGGAACCGGCCTGGCCCGCGGCGCCGTTGCCGCCACCACCGCCATTGGCCGCGCCATCGCCACCGGTGCCGCCGTTGCCACCGGCGCCCGTGGTTGCATCGACGCTGCCGCCACCGGCGCCATTGCCGCCCGAGCCGTTGCTGGAGTCCGCGCCGTCGTCACCGTCGGACGCGTCCGGCGTGCCGCCCGGCGAACCGGTGCAGCCCGTGGTCGGCACACAGCCGCCCTTGCCGCCGTCGGCATGTGCAACCGGCAGCAGCACGGCGCCGAACAACAGCGCCGCGACGGCCGAAGACAGGAGGTGCCGCGCGGGCGGCGTGGAAAAACGGGAGGCTGCGGAACTGCGGTCGGTGATGCGGCGCATGCTCGAACTCCTTTCGGGGGGCGCATGGAACAAGCGTCCATGCCTGTGCCCCTATCTGGCAGGTTCGAGGTCTACGCGGCGTAAAGGTTGTTCAGCCGCATGCCACAGTTCGCGGCGCGCATTGCACGCGCCGCGTGTTCTTCATCGCATTCAGTGCGACATGGAATACGGCTGTTCCGCGCCCTGCCCCGGCCAGGCCTTGTTGGGCTCGGCCTGCAGCGTGAAGTGCAGCTCGCCGCCCGCCAGGATCTCGGCGTGGCGCAGGAAGGTGCGGTTGAGCGGTTTACCGTTGAGCGTCACCGAACCCACGTATTCGTGGCCCTTGCCCATGCCGTCGGTGGTAACGCTGAAGGTCTTGCCGTTGGGCAGATTCAGCACCGCCTTGGGCAGGAACGGACGGCCGATGATGTACTCGGCGCTGCCCGGTGCCACCGGGTAGAAGCCCAGCGCGGTGAACACGTACCACGCCGACATCTGGCCCAGGTCGTCGTTGCCCGCCAGGCCGTCGGGACGGTCGGCGTACTGGGTGTCCATGATCTGCTTCAGCCGCGCCTGGGTACGCCACGGCTGACCGGCGTACGAATACAGGTAGGCCACATGGTGGCTGGGCTCGTTGCCGTGCGCATACCAGCCGATCAGGCCGGTGATGTCTTCCATGTGCTCGAAGATGGACGGGTCCACCTTGGCCTCGAACACCGCGTCCAGGCGGGCCAGCAGCTTGTCGGCGCCCCCGTGCGCGTTGGCCAGGCCGGCCACGTCCTGCGGCACGTACCAGGAGTACTGCCACGCGTTGCCTTCGGTGTAGTCGGTGCCGTAACCGCTGGCGCTGGGATCGAACGGCGTGCGGAAGCTGCCGTCACGCTTGCGCGCGCGCATGAAGCCGGTCTCGGCATCGAAGGCGTGGCGCCAGTTGCCGGCACGCTTGTCAAACGTGGTCGCGATGTCGGTCTTGCCCATGGCCGTGGCCATGCGCGCGATGGTCCAGTCGTCGAAGGCATATTCCAGCGTCTTGCTGGCCGCTTCGCCCTCTTCGTCGATCGGCACCCAGCCCAGCTCGCGGTACTGCGCGATGCCGTCGTACGGGCCGTAGTTGGCGGTGGCGACCATGGCCTGCAGCGCCTTGTCGGCGTCGAAGCCGCGGATGCCCTTGACGTAGGCGTCGGCGATCACCGGCACGGCGTGGTAGCCGATCATGCACCAGGTTTCCTGGCCATGGAACGCCCACACCGGCAGCATGCCGTAGGCGCTGTTGTGCTGGTGGGCCAGCAGCGAATTGACCATGTCGCTGGTGCGCTTTTCCGGCTGCACCAGGGTCAGCAGCGGATGCAGCGCCCGGTAGGTGTCCCACAGCGAGAACGTGGAGTAGTTGGTGTAGCCCTCGGCGCGGTGCACGGCGTTGTCGGAGCCTCGGTACTGGCCGTCGCTGTCCATGAACAGCGTCGGGCCGAGCAGGCTGTGGTACAGCGCAGTGTACGCGCTGCGACGGTCATGCGCGGGGGCGTCGATGTCCAGCACAGACAGCGCCTGCTGCCACTGCGTGCGCGCATCGGCGCGCACGCGGTCGAAATTCTGATCCTTCGCCTCGGCATCGAGGTTGGCGATGGCGCCAGCCTCGCTCACCGGGGAGATCGCCACGCTCACCACCAGCGGCGCATCGAGCTTGCCGAATTCGAACGTACCGACCAACTGGCGCCCTTCGATCTGCGGGCGCTGTTCCGGGTTGTTCTGCCCCGGCGGCGGGAAGCCCTTGTAGGCGATGTCGGTTTCGGTATTGTGCAGCGCGTGGCCGGTGAGCGGACGCGAGAAGCGCATGGCGAAATACAGCTGCCGCCCCGGCGCCCAGCCGCGGGTTTCGCGGAAGCCGGTGACGGTGCCGTCCTCGCGCAGGCGCAGGCGCGACCACAGGATCTTGCCCGGGTAGTCATACAGGCTGGTGCGCAGGTCGAGCAGCAGCTTGGCCGACTCGCCCTTCGGGTAGGTATAGCGGTGCACGCCGGTGCGGGCGCTGGCGGTCAGTTCGGCGCGGACCTTGTAGTCCTGCAGCGTGACGGCGTAGTAGCCGGGTTCCGCCTTTTCGTCCTTGTGGTCGAAGCGCGACGCATAGCCGCTGCGCGGCTTCTCCGGATCGCCGCGCTCCAGCCCCGGGTCGCCGGTGAACGGCATCACCAGCACGTCGCCCAGGTCGGAATGACCGCTGCCCGAGAAGTGGGTGTGCGAGAAACCGACGATGCTGGTGTCGTCGTAGCGGTAGCCCGCCGCCCAGCCGTAGGCCTTTTCGCGCGGCTGGATGCGGGTGTCGGGACTGAGCTGGACCATGCCGAACGGCACCGTGGCGCCGGGATAGGTGTGGCCTTCGCCGCCGGTGCCGATGAACGGGTCCACTGCCGCGTAGGCCCGTTCGCCTGCGCTTTGTGGGGCGCCTGAGGCGCCTCCTGCTACCAGCATTGCACCCATGGCCAGTGCCGCCCAGCCCGACTTCCCCGCTCTGCTCATATGGATTTAGATCGATTCAAGGTGAACCGATCCTAGCATTGGTTGTCCCCGCGCCGCATGTTGCGGCGCGGGGGTCGCCGACGCGGGGTCCGAACGTTCTCAGGTTGGCTGCGGTTGCCACGCATACATCCGTGCCCCGTGGCGACGCGGCCAGATCCGGGCGCGTGGCGACGCGCGACACCGACCGGCGCCCGTCGGTCACAAGGCGCGGCGTGGCACTACGCGGGTTTGGGTTCGCTTGGTGCCGCCGTTTCGGGCAGCGTGGGTTGGGTGGCGTCTACGGTGACCGGTTCGTCGCTGCGCAGCAGGGCGTGGGCTTCGGCTTCGCTGGCCACGGCCGGCGGGGAGCCGCGCAGCGGCAGGTTGGCGGTCTCGTTGACGAACAGCATGGTGATGATGCCGATGACCGCGGCGCCCATCAGGTAGTACGCCGGCACCAGCGGGTCGCCGGTGCGCTGCACCAGCCACGCGGTGACCAGCGGCGTGGTGCCGCCGAACAGCGAGACCGACACGTTGAACGCGATGGACAGCGCGCTGTAGCGCACCGGCGTGTAGAACAGCGCCGGCAACGTGGATGGCATCGAACTGGTGAAGCACACCAGCGCCAGCCCCAACAGCATGAGGCCAAGGAAGATCAGCCAGTCGTTGCCGCTGCCCACCAGCAGCAGGCACGGAATGGCCAGCGCGAACAGCGCGATGCACGCACCGATGATCATCGGCCGGCGGCCGAGGCGGTCACTGAACAACCCGCCCACCACGTTGAGCGGCATCATCACCAGCATCACGATGATGATCAGCAGCAGCCCCTTGCTCTCGGCATAGCCCATGGTCACGCTGAGGTAGCTGGGCATGTAGGTGAGCAGCATGTAGTCGGTGACGTTGAACACCAGCACCAGGCCCACGCACTTGAGCAGCTGCGGCCAATGCACGCGCAGCAGTGCGCCCAGACCGGGGCGCTCGTGATCGCGCTTCTCCGCTTCCTCAGCATAGGCACGGAATGCCGGGGTCTCCTCCAGCTTCATGCGCATGTACAGGCCGAGCAGGCCCAACGGGCCGGCGACCAGGAACGGAATGCGCCAGCCCCACTCCAGCATCTGGGTGCTGCTCAGCAACATGTGCAGTGCGGTCACCGTGGCCGCACCGGCGATGTAACCGCCCAGCGTGCCGAATTCCAGCCAGCTGCCCATCAGGCCGCGGTTGCGGTCGGTGGAGTACTCGGCGATGAAGGTGGCCGCACCGCCGTACTCGCCGCCGGTGGAGAAGCCCTGTACCAGCCGCGCCAGCAACAGCAGCGCAGGTGCCCACATGCCGATGCTCGCGTAGGACGGAATCAGGCCGATGCTGAAGGTGCCCAGCGCCATCAGGATCATGGTGAAGGCCAGCACCTTCTGCCGCCCGTAACGGTCGCCGAGCGGGCCGAACACGAGGCCGCCAAGCGGGCGCACCAGGAAGGCAACGGTAAACGTGGCGAACGTGGCGATCAGCTGCGCGGTGGGGCTGCTGGCGGGAAAGAACACCTGCCCCAGCGTCACGGCGAGGTAGCCGTACACACCGAAGTCGAACCACTCCATCGCGTTGCCGAGCGCTGCGGCACCCACTGCTTTCTTGAGCATGGGGCGGTCGACGACGGTGACTTCATCCACCTTCATCTGGCGGCGGCGTTTGAACCAGCCGAAATGGGCGTGTGCGGCATGCAGGTCCTGCATCTGCTTCTCCTGGGAGCGTGGTCACCGCAACGCCCGAGGCCCCGCGCAAGGCACGGGAAAGCAACCGCCTCCGTAAGAACGCGGCACGATGCGCGAAGAAGGGGCATCAACAGACGATCCCGGACGGCCGCGTGGACACAGCGACGCTGCAGGATGGATGACCGTGAGGCGGGCGATGGCCCGAGGCAACGATCAAGCGATGCATGTTAGCACATGCGCGCTTTTCGAGCCTTTTTCAGACCAGGATCACGTGGAAACGCTGCGTTTCATGCGGGTTTTTGCCTGTTTTCAAGGCGCCGTTTTTCATGGCGTCTCAGCGTTCGCGCAACGCCGTCAACGCGAGCAGATCGTCCGCTTCACGCGGCCGCACCACGCGCGCGACTTCTTCTCCGTTGTGCAACAGAATCAGTGTGGGCCACAACGTGACGCGGAAGGAGCGCCCCAGCGGGCGCCCCTTGCCGTCCTCGATCTTGATGTGGTCGGTCGCATGTTCGGCCTGCCACTGCTCCACCACCGGTTGCGCACCGACACAGTGCGGGCACCACGGCGCGCCGAACTCCAGCAGCAGCCAACCGGCGTGCGCGTCGATCGCCGGGCGTGCCGGTTCCTGTGCGGCGTAGTCGCGGGTGTAGGCCATGGCGGCTCAGCTCAAGGCGCGCTGGATGTCTTCCAGCGGTGCGTTGGTCAGGTCCTTGGCGACGTCGCGCAGCAGGCGCGATTCCACTTCCTTGTGCAGCTGCGGGCGGATGTGGCCCAGCGTCTTGGGGTCGGCGATGAGGATGAGGTGGCTATAAGCATTCTTGAGCGCATCTTCGTTCAACTGCTGCGCGAGCTGCTTGGCGAAGGTGGCCTCGTTGAGCTGGGAGATGCTCATGTCCTTGGGCACCGCGCCGGACGGGCCCTGGCCGGACACGCCCTGCGCGCTGATGTCCTGAATCTGCAGTTCCTCGTGCTGCTTGAGCTGCAGCGTGCGTCCATCGCCTACGTTGGTGAAGACGCGGGCCGAGCCGCCGTCTGCCACGACGACCAGGGTACCTGCGGGGATCTGCTGCATGATTGACTCCTTGTGGAAAAAACGGGCGATGTCTTGGCCCGCCCCCACCGTAGGCAAACGGATGTAAGCGCGATGCATACGGGCGTGTTCACACCGTGTGGATGCGGCGGGACAAGCGCGGCGGGCCGGCTCGCCAGGACGTTCAGGCAGGTCGGCTGTCATTCCGGTGTAAAATTCGCTGTTTTGACCGGAACCATGGCGAAAAAGCCGCACCGCACGCCTGTCCCCGGCCCGCCGTTCATACGGTTGCTGGCGGCGCTGGCCGACCGCGCTGCCCCGCGCACCGGCCCCGACCTGTCCGATCGGCTCAGTCAGTGGATCGACTGGACCCGGGCGGTGGCGTTGTCGCGCGCGCTCGACGGCCGCCTGCCGGCACCGGCGGACGACGCGCCGTCGGCCGTGGATGGGCTCGCACTGGAGTGTGAACGGGTGCGCGCCGCGCTGGTCGAGACCATCCATCAGCCAACGCCGGCCGGCAAGCCGGTTCCGGTGGATGCGATGGCCTACCGGCAGCGTTGCCTGAACGTGCAGCGCGCCATGCTGACCGCCACCGGCCGCCTGCGCGGCCTGCTGCGCGACCAGCTGGCCGCCGGACCGGGCGAGCTGCCGCGGCTGGCCGAGGTGGATGCGGTGATGGAACAGGCGCTGAGCCCGCGCGAGCAGCAGTTGCTGGCAAGCGTGCCGGCGCTGCTGGGCGCGCATTTCGAGCGCCTGCGCGAGGACAGTGGCAGCAGCGATGTCGATCCCGACAGCGCCTGGCTGCAGATATTCAGGAAGGACATGCAGGCCGTGCTGCTGGCGGAGCTGGATGTTCGTTTTCACCCCATCGAAGGCCTGCTTGCAGCGCTTCGCCCCCACTAACCGGGCTGTCATGTTCAGAACTCCTCTCTACGTTGTTGTCTTCCTCGCCGGCCTGCTGGCGGCGTGCTGGATCGGCGCCGGCTACCTGGGCTCCAATCCGGTGGGCCTGTCCATGGCGCTGCTGATCGCGGTGGGCTACTGCGCCGGCGCACTGGAACTGCATCGCTACCGCCAGGCCACGGCCGGGCTGCAGGCGGCGGTGGCCGACGCGGCGACCGCGCCAGAGCGGCTGGCCGACTGGCTGGAGGGAGTCCCCGCCGGTCTGCGCAACGCGGTGCGGCTGCGCGTGGACGGCGAGCGCGTGGCCCTGCCCGCCCCCGTCCTGACCCCGTACCTGGTCGGCCTGCTGGTGCTGCTCGGCATGCTCGGCACCCTGCTGGGCATGATGGCCACCCTGCGCGGCACCGGCCTGGCGCTGGGCAGCGCCACCGACCTGCAGGCCATCCGCGGTTCGCTCGGCGCGCCCGTGGAAGGGCTGGCCGTGGCCTTCGGCACCTCCATCGCCGGCGTAGCCACCTCGGCCATGCTCGGTCTGCTCTCCGCACTGTGCCGGCGCGAGCGCCTGCAGGTGGTGCAGCAGCTGGACAGCCGCATCGCCACCACCCTGCACGTGCATTCGCAGGGCTGGCAGCGGGCCGAGGCATTCCGCCTGCTGCAGGCCCAGGCCGGGCTGATGCCGGCCCTGGTGGACCGGCTGGAGGCCATGAGCGCGGCCATCGAGCGGCAGAGCGGCGCGGCGGGCGAACGCCTGTCGGCCAGCCAGGACACCTTCCATGCCCGTGCCGAGGCCGCCCATGAGCGCCTGGCCGGTTCGGTGCAGCAGGCCCTGCAGGACAGCGTCGCGCAGAGCGCACGCGCCGTGGGCGACGCACTGCAGCCGATCATGGCCGAGACCATGGCCGGCATCGCGCGCCAGACGGCCGCCTTGCAGGACACCGTCGGCATCGCCGTGAACGCGCAGCTCGCCGGCCTGTCCAGCGGCTTCGAGGCCAGCCGCGCCGCCACCGCCGAGACCTGGAACGCCGCGCTGGCCGCCCAGCGCCAGGCGCATGACACCCTTGCCGGCGAGCTGCGTTCGACCCTGGCCACCCTCAGCGACCAGCACGACCAGCGTGCGGTGCAGCTGCTGGAGACACTGGCCGCGCGCCTGGACACCAGCGTGGACGCCTGGACGCACGCGCAGGCCGCGCAGGAGCAGCGCCACGCCGCACTCAGCGCCGATCTGCGGGCCACCCTGGACGGCTTCAGCCAGGCCCAGGGCGAGCACAGCACCGGCCTGCTGGATGCCGTTGCCGCGCGCCTCGATGCGACCGCCGGCCAGTGGCAGGACGCGCAGGCGATGCAGCAGCAGACCCACGCCGCGCTCATCGCCCAGCTGGATGGCGCCCTGGAGCGCTTCAGCGCCGCACACGGCCAGCGCGCCGACGCCCTGGTCGATACGCTTGCCGCGCGCATGGACAGCAGCGCCAGCAGCAGCGCGCAGGCATGGCACGACGCCCTGCACGGGCAGCAGGCGATCAATGCCGAACTGGCCGAGCGCAACCAGCAGGCGCTGATGGCCGCCACCGCCAGCTTCGACGGCCACGCGCGCTCACTGGTGGAAGGCCTGCAGGCCTCGCACAGCGGCCTGCAGGACCGGTTGGAAGCGCGCGACGCGCAGCGCCTGGCCACCTGGAGCGATGCCTTCACCCAGTTGTCCGCGCAGCTCGGCCAGCAATGGGCGGACCATGGCGCGCAGGTCGCGACCAGCCAGCAGGCCGTTTGCGACACCTTGTCGCGCACCGCCAACGACATCGGCACGCAGGCGCAGGCGCATGCCGCCGACACCATTGCCGAGATCTCGCGGCTGGTTACCCTGGCCTCGGAGGCGCCCAAGGCGGCCGCCGAAGTGGTGGCCGAACTGCGCCAGAAGCTGTCCGACAGCATGGTGCGCGACACCGCAATGCTGGAAGAGCGCAGCCACCTGCTGGCGACCCTGGAAACGCTGCTGGATGCGGTCAACCACGCGTCCACCGAGCAGCGTACCGCCGTGGACGCGCTGGTCAGCACCTCGGCCGATCTGCTGGAACGAGTCGGCACACAGTTCACCGACCATATCGCCGCCGAGACCGGCAAGCTGGAAGGCGTGGCCGCACAGCTCAGCGGCAGCGCGGTGGAAGTGGCCAGTCTGGCCGATGCCTTCGGCACCGCGATGCAGAGCTTCGGCACGGCCAGCACCGGGCTGGGCGAGCAGCTGCAGCAGGTGGCCGGCGCGCTGGACGCGTCGATGACCCGCAGTGACGAACAGCTGGCCTACTACGTCGCGCAGGCACGCGAAGTGGTGGACCTGAGCGTGCTCTCGCAGCAGCAGATCATCGAAGAACTGCAGCAGCTGGCCGGCCGCCGGCGCACGACCGCAGCCGCCAGCGCATGAGCGACGAGATCGAACTCGACGGCGAAGGTGAATCCGGCGCGCCGATCTGGGCCGCCTTCGGCGACCTGATGTCGGTGCTGCTGGGTGCGTTCGTGCTGATCCTGGTGGGCGTGGTGGCGTTGCAGCTGGAGCTGTCGCACCGGCTGGACCAGGAAGTGGCGCAGCGCCAGGCCGAGGCCAAGCGCCGGCAGACGCTGGAACAGGCGCTGGCCGGCCCGCTCGCCGCCGGCCGGGTGACGCTGGTGGATGGCCGCATCGGCATCCGTGGCAGCGTGCTGTTCGCGCTCAACTCGGATCAGCTGCAACCTGAAGGCCGCGAGCTGCTCAAGAGCCTGGCCGCGCCGCTGGCCGGTTACCTGTCCTCGCGCGAGGAAATCCTGATGGTCAGCGGCTTCACCGACGACCGCCCGGTGCGCGACAGCAACCGCCAGTTCGCCGACAACTGGGAACTGTCGGCCGAGCGCGCGTTGACCGTGACCCGCACGCTGATCGCCGAAGGCGTCCCGGCCGGCTCGGTGTTCGCCGCCGCCTTCGGTGCCGAACAACCGGTGGGTTCCAATGCCGACGAGGAAGGCCGCGCACGCAACCGGCGCGTGGAGATGGCCCCCATCCCGCGCCCCAAACCCACCGTGACCGGTGATGGACGGTAACCGCAGCAGCGGCGACCGGCTCGCCCAGTGGCGCGCGCAGCACGGCGACCGCCACGACCCGGTACGTTTCGCCTTCCTGGAGGCGCTGCAGCGGCGCGCGCATACGGCCAGCGGTGCGCTGCGGGGTGTGCTCGACGCGCGTCTTGCCGTGCTGCTGGACGACTACGCGCGGCAGCTGACTGAAGCACCCGCAGCGGCGATATCGGACGCGACGGGCACCCGCAATGGATTGGCCGCGCTCGGGCAGGTACGTGTCGATGCCAATCCCGACTACCCCGCGCTGCCCGCGCTGATGGCCTTCCGCGGCCTGTGGGCGCAGCTGCGCACGGCCGGCCAGGTCCGCCAGACGCTGGCGCAGACGCCCAGCGACGGCGGCCCGTTGAATTCCAGCGTGCTGGTGCACCGTGCCGTGGGCTGGCTGGGCGAGGTCTCGCCGGCGTACCTGCAGCACTTCCTGGCCTACGTGGACAACCTGGCCTGGCTGGAACAGATGCAGCAGCGGGGCACCCTGCCCAGCCGCGACACCGTACCCGGCCGCCCACCGGCCAAGCCGCGCCGCGCACGCACGCCGCGCTAGCCGCGCAGCGTGGCGCCGCCGTCCACGTACAAATCGCTCATCGTGATATGCCCGGCCTGGTCGGAGAGCAGGAACATTACCGCCTGGGCGATGTCGTCCGGCGTGGCCAGTTTGCGCAGCGGAATGCCAGGCTTGTAGGTCGGCAGGCTGCCGTCGATGACGCGCTGCGCACCGTCGGCGTCGGCCCACATGCCGGTCTGCATCGGGGTCAGGGTCGAGCCCGGCGCTACGATGTTGCAGCGAATTCCGTGCGGCGCCAGCTCCAGGCCGAGGCAGCGGGTGAACATGGTCGCGGCCGCCTTCGACGCGGCGTACGCCGCCATGCCGTGGCGGGGCACGCCGGCCGCGTTGGAGCTGACCGTCACGACTACGCCCGTGCCGCGCGGCGTCATCACCCGGGCCAAGGCACGGCCGAGATGGAACACGCCGTCGGTGTTGACCGCGAACACGCGGCGCCACTGTGCGTCGTCGATGCCAACCACCTCGCCTACCTGCAGCACGCCGGCCACGCTGATGCCGAATCCGATCGGCCCGATGCCGGCCTCGGTCGCGGCGACCAGCGCGTCGACGGCCGCCGCGTCGCTCACGTCCACGGCGCGCGTGTGCAGGCGCGGATGCGCAGGCAACGCCGGGGCAACCACGTCGGTGGCGACCACCACGCAGCCACTGTCGAGCAGCTGCCGGACCAGCGCCGTGCCGATGCCGCCGCCCGCGCCGGTGACCAGCGCCACCGTGTCAGTGAATCCACTGAGCTTCATGCCGTGTGCTCCATAGAGTGAGCGTCCCAGCGCCGCAGCCGCGCCGACAGCCAGGGCGCCAGCTGCGCCACCGCATCGCGGCCGGTCAGTTCCGCATGCAGGAACGGCAGCGGCAGTGCCTCCACGTGGCGCGCATGCGCCTGCCACAGCGCGGACTGCAGGTGCGGCCGCCCGGCATGGTCGTCGCCGGCGCGCACGTGCACCAGTTCGCCGTCGTAGTGGCGATGGTGATGCGCGCGGATCAGCCGATTCGTGCCGGTCACTGCGCGCACCACGCCGTCCAGCACCGCCTCGGGCAGGCTGCCCAGCGCGCTGTCGCCACGGCGCAGGAACGCCACGATGCGCGCGCGGCTGTCCAGTTCGGGATGCGCGTCGGGGTCGTGCCCTGCAATCGCCAGCAACGCACGCAGCGCCGCCACCGGATCGGGCTCGGGCTCCGCCCGCCAGCACTCGCTGGGGTACGCATCCAGCAGCACCAGCGCACCGACCTCGCGCTGCAGCGCCTGCAGCTGCACGGCGATGGCCTGGGCGATGATGCCGCCCACCGACCAACCGAGCAGGTGCACCGGTCCACTCGGCTGCCGCGCGATGATGCGTGCCACGTAATCTGCGGCCAGCGCATCGATGCTGTCCGGCAGCGGCTGCGCGGGGTCGAGCACCGGTGACTGCAGGCCATGCACATCGCGCGCCGGCTGCAGCGCCCGCGCCAGCTCGCGGTAATTCCAGGCGATGCCGCCGGCGGGATGGATCACGAACAGTGGCGCCCTGCCCGGCTCACCGTTGGCCAGCGTGATCAATGGCGCCAGGCCGTGGTCGGTCACCTGCGCCGGCGCTTGCAGGCGCACGGCCAGCCCGGCCACGGTGGGCGTGGCGAAGACCGCGCCCAGGCCCGGATCGCACTGCCACTGCTGCTGGATGGCCAGCAGCAGATGCACGGCGGTGAGCGAGTCGCCGCCGAGCCGGAAGAAGTCGGCGTCAGCCGAAACGGGTGCGGACAGGCCCAGCACCTGCTGGAACAGCGCTGCCAGCGCCTGTTCGGTCGGCGTTGCTGGCGGGCGACCGTCATCCGCCATGGCGTCCGGTATCGGCAGCGCGGCCCGGTCGAGCTTGCCATTGGCCGTGACCGGCCAAGCCTGCATCACCACCACCGCGGCAGGCACCATGTACTCGGGCAGCTGCTCAGCCACCCCGCGCCGCAGCGCCTGTGGCTCCAGCGCGGCGCCCGCCACGTAGGCCACCAGGTGCGCGGGAACACCGGCATGCCCGCCACGCAGCAGCACTTCGGCGCGCGCCACGCCCGGCAGGCTGCGCAGCGCCGCCTCGATGTCGCCGAGCTCGATGCGCAGCCCGCGCAGCTTCACCTGGTCGTCGCTGCGGCCCATATAGTCCAGGGCGCCATCCTCGCGCCAGCGCGCCACGTCGCCGGTGCGGTACAGCCGCCCGCGGGGCACGTGCGGGTCGTCGATGAAGCGCTCGGCGGTCAGGTCGTCGCGGCCCAGATAGCCGCGCGCCAGCTGCACGCCGCCCAGGTACAGCGCGCCCGGCACCCCGGCCGGCAGCGCACGCAGCTGCGCGTCGAGCACGTACAGCCGCGTGTTCCAGACCGGGCGCCCGATCGGCACCGGCACCGAGCGGTCGTTGCGCAGCGCCGGCCAGGCACTCACATCCACCGCCGCTTCGGTCGGGCCATACAGGTTGTGCAGCTCGGCGTGCACCTGTGCGTGGAAGCGGTCGCGCAGCGACGCATCCAGCGCCTCGCCGCTGGTGAACACCCGGCGCAGCACCAGCCCGCGCACGTCCGGCACCTGCAACCATGCGTCCAGCATGGACGGCACGAAGTGCAGCGTGGTGATGCGCTCGGCGATGATCAGCGCGGTCAGCGCCTGCGGGTCACGGTGCACGCCCGGGGCGGCGATCACCAGGGTGGCGCCGCTGATCAGCGGCAGGAAGAACTCCCAGACCGACACATCGAACGTGGCCGGGGTCTTCTGCAGGATGCGCTCGTCGGCACCGATGCCGTAGTGGCTGCGCATCCACAGCAGCCGGTTGACGATGGCGCGGTGCTCGGTCAGCACCCCCTTGGGCTCGCCGGTGGAACCGGAGGTGTAGATCACATACGCCGCGTCCTGCGGCTGTACCGCGTCCACCAGCACGCCCTCGCCCTGCTCCGCCCACTGCGCAGGCGACAGCACCATGACCCCGGCGAAGCGCGCGGCGTCCGCCACCTCGGCCAGCACGCAGGCCGGTCGCGCCGAGGCGAGGATGCGCGCCAGCCGCGCGTCCGGCTGCGCAAGGTCCACCGGCAGATACGCGCCCCCTGCGCGCAGCACGGCAACCAGCGCCACCAGCAGCGACAGCGAGCGCGGCAGCGCCACCACCACGATCGATTCCCGGCCTACTCCCTGCGCCTGCAACTGCAGCGCCAGTGCCCGGCTGCGCTGCTCCAGTGCGGCATAACTCAGCGTCTGCCCCTCGAACACCAGCGCGGTAGCCTGCGGCGTGGCGGTCATGCGTTCCATCAGCAGCGCCACCAGCGACACGTCCGGCACGGCATGCGCGGTGGCGTTGACGTTGTGCAGCCAGCGCCGCGACTCCGCCGGGGTGGCCAGGGGAATGTCGCCCATCGTGCCGCCGCACGCATGCACCTTCAACGCCGACGACACGAACTGCAGCAGCCGCGTGGCGTGTGCATGCAATGCGGGCAACGCATGCAGCGCCGGGTTGGCTTCGATCTCCAGTTCCAGCCGCACGATCCCATCGCCGCGGAACCCAACGCTGATGTCATCCACCGGGCCGGTGCACAGCACTTCCAACTGCGCGGCCAGCTCCTGCCACGGCAGCGGCCGGTAGAACGGCTGCACGTTGAGCAATGGACCATGCAGGCGCTGCTGCAGGCCGGTCAGGCCCAGGTCGCGGCGCAGCTGTTCGCCGCGGTAGCGGCCGTGGCGGCGGCCGCGCACCAGATCGCGCGCCACATTACCCACGAAGGTCTCAACGCTGTCGTCGTCGCTGCCACGCACCCGCAGCGGCAGCACATTCATCACCATCGCCGGCACGCGCGCCGAGGCA
This sequence comes from Stenotrophomonas sp. PD6, assembly GCF_049199305.1. Classification (NCBI taxonomy): domain Bacteria; kingdom Pseudomonadati; phylum Pseudomonadota; class Gammaproteobacteria; order Lysobacterales; family Lysobacteraceae; genus Stenotrophomonas; species Stenotrophomonas sp. PD6. Next base: position 416,072 of record NZ_JBLZQD010000001.1, read on the forward strand.
CTGCCCAGCCGCCCCATGAACGGCACGCCCAGCACCACTTCCTCCTGCGCGGTGAACCGCTGGCAGTACGCTGCGGCCAGCGCCACCAGCAGGTCCGGCCAGGGCTGGCCGATGGCGGTTGCGGCGGACTGCAGGCCCTCGATCAACACCGGTTCCACCGCGCGCACCAGCCGCAGCGCATCTGCCGATGCGGTCGCATTGCCGCCACCCAGCGCTTCGCCCGGGGCAGCGCCCTGCAGGTAGTCGCGCCAGTAGGCGGCATCGGCCTCGCGGCGCTCGCCGCTGCGGTACTGCGCATCTTCCTGCAAGGTGGGCAGCAGCGGCTGCAACGCCCCCGGCGTCGCGTCGCCCGCGTACAGCGCGCATACCCGGGCGCTGAACAGCGCCATGCCGTAGCCATCGGTGGCCAGGTGGTGCACACGCAGGTACCAGGCGAACCGCCGCGGCCCGAGCACGAACAGGCGTTGCTGGGCCACCCGGTCGCGGCACGGGTCCACGGCGCTGAGCCGGTCCTGGCGCATCGCGTGGCGAGCCGCACTGTCGGGGTCCGCCATTGCGGACAGATCCACCACCTGCAGCAACGGGCAATGTGTTGGATCCAGCCACTGCCTTGGCTGGCCATCGGCATCCTCGCCGAAGCGCAGCGAGAATGCCTCTGCTTCAAGCGCAGCGCCGTCGGCAGCCAACACGAAACGCGCGATATCCAGCGCGCCCTCGAACCAGACCACGTGCGCGGTGTTGAAGGCGGCCGGCGCGGCCGACAGCCGCTGCGCATACCACAGCCCCGTCTGCGCCTCGCTCAACGCACGCCGTTCGACGGTCTCCACCTCGGCCACCGCTACCCGCGCGCTCATGCGGTGGACGCGCCGCGTGCCTGCAGCTGCTGCACCACGCCCCACCAGCCGGCCAGCGTGGTGTGCTCGGCGAGATGGCCGAATTCCAGCGCGATGCCGGTGTTGCCCCAGGCCAGTACCAGCCCCAGCACCCGCATCGAATCCAGCCCCAGGTCCATCAGGTGGTCATCGTCGCCCACCGCGTCCGGTGCTTCACCCAGCATGCCGGCCACATCGGCACGCATGCGCTCCAGGGTCAACGGCGCGGTCGTCGTCGTGTCGTTCATGCCAGGCGCTCCAGCAGTTGATCGGTGGTCATCGGCACGCCACAGGTCCGCGCGATCCAGCGCAAGGCGTGGTCGTGGTCGTCACGCGAGAAGTCGGCCACCGCATCGGCGGCGATGAAGGCCTCGATGTCGCGCTGGAAGGCCTCGGCGACCGTGGCGGTGCAGCCGATGTGCGCGTACACGCCGGTGACCAGCAGCTGGTCGCGGCCACGTGCGCGCATCATCGTCTCCAGAGTGGAGCGCTGAAATGCGCTGTAGCGGTGCTTGACCAGCACATGATCGCCCGCGGCAGGCGCCAGCGCCTCCAGGATGGTTTCGTGATCGGCGCTCGCCTGCATCCCCGGTCCCCACAGATCGGCCTGCAGGCCACGGTCGCGCCGGTCCTGGTTGCCGCGCTGTGCGGTGTAGAACACCGGAATGCCCTGCGCGCGGCAGTGCGCGACCAACCGCGCGATGTTGGCCACCGCCGGCGCCAGTGGCGCGGCATCGGTGCCGTAGGCCGCCAGGAAGTAGCGCTGCATGTCGTGCACCAGCAAGGCGATGCGCGCCGGCTGCGGTTGCCACGGGCCACGTGGCGCCGGCAGTTCGTCCGCGGTGGGCAGTGCGTAAGGGGCAATGCTGGGCAGTGCCATCAGCGGGGTTCTCCTGTCTGTTCGATGAAACGCTCGCGCAGCTGGGCGCGCAGTTCGCGGCGGCTGATCTTGCCCACCGCCGTGGTGCCGAAGGCCGCGACGAACACCACCTGGTCGGGCACCTTGAACGCGGCCAGCCCGCGTGCGCGCACCCAGCCCTTCAGGCTGGCCGCCGTTGGCGCTTCACCGCGTGCAATCACGAACGCGCAGCTGCGTTCGCCCAGGTACGGGTCCGGGATGGACACCACCGCCGCGTCGAATACGCTGGCGTGGGCCAGCAGATGGTCCTCGATCTCCTCGGCGGAGATCTTCTCGCCGGCCCGGTTGATATGGTCCCCGGCACGCCCCTGCACCACCAGGTAGCCGCCGGGCAGCTGCTGCACCCGGTCGCCGGTGCGGTAGAAGCCATCCTCGGTGAACGCGCGCGCGTTGGCGCCGGGATCGTTGTGGTAACCGCGGATCGTGTACGGACCGCGCGTCAGTAGATGCCCCACCTCGCCCGCTGCCACAGGGTTGCCGAGGTCGTCCAGCACCAGCACTTCATCGTCCGGCGAAATGGGGCGGCCCTGGGTATGGATGACGCAGTCCAGCGGGTCGTGCAGGCGGGTGTAGTTGACCAGTCCTTCGGCCATGCCGAACACCTGCTGGAGGCGGCAACCCAGCCCGTCGATGAGGCGGCGCGCGGCCTCCGGCACCAGCTTGGCCCCGCCCACCTGGACCACGTCCAGGCTGGACAGGTCGTGCGCGGTGGTCGCCGCCGCCTGCGCCCACAGCAACGCCAGCGGCGGCACCAGGCCCACGCAGGTGACGCGTTCGCGGGCGATCAGCGGGAACGCCACATCCGGCCCGGCACCGGCGCTGAGCACCACCCGCGCGCCGGCGTACAGCGCGCCGAAGAAACCGGGCGAGCTCATCGGAAAGTTGTGCGCGGCCGGCAGCGCGACCAGATACACGCTGTCGCGGGTGATCGCACAGATCTCGTTGCTGGCGCGGAAGGAATACAGGTAGTCGTCGTGGGTGCGCGGGATCAGCTTGGGCAGGCCGGTGCTGCCGCCGGACAACTGCAGGAATGCCACCGATTGCGGGTCGGGATCCGGCGGCAGCCGGTCTTCGTCGCCCGCGAGGGCGGACAGCGCCACGAATTCGTCCGCCTCGCCGACCACCAGCACATGGCGCAGCGCGGGGATGTCGGCCTGCAGCTGGCGCGCCAGCGTGCGGTAGTCGAACCCCTCGTACGCGTCACTCGCGATGTAGGCGCTGGCCTCGGCCGTACGCAGCACGTGCGCCACTTCGGTATAGCGGTGCGCAGGCAAGGCATACACCGGCACCAGGCCGGCGCGGAACAGGCCGCAGACCACGCTGACGAAGTCGGCGGTGTTGCCCAGCTGCACCACCACCCGGTCGCCAGGCACCAGGCCCTGCGCCAGCAGGCCGGCACCGATGCGGCCGGCCTCCGCCCACAGCTGCGCATAGCTCAGCCGCACCGCGCCGCCGACCACCGCGATGTCGTCGGCGTACTGCACCGCGCGCTCGCGAAGGAAGCCGGGGAAGGTCTCGCCACGCCAGTACCCGGCGGCGCGATAGCGCGCCACCAGCGCAGGGGGCCAGGTCTGGCGCAGCGGCATGCGTGGCTGTGCGGTTGAAGCGTGCATCAGGATCTCCGGGTTTCGATGACGGGCGCGGCATCGGCGCCGAGCGCGGTCAACAGCGCCGCGAACTTGGCGGCCGTTTCGGCCACCTCCAGCGCCGGCTCCGAGCCGGCCACGATGCCGGCCCCGGCGAAGATGCGTGCCTCGCTTCCCTGCACACGCGCGCAGCGGATCGCCACGTACCAGTCACCGTCGCCGTGCGCATCCATCCAGCCCACCGCGCCGGCATAGAAGCCACGCGGAACCGGCTCCAGCGACCGGATCATGTCCAGCGCAGCATCGCGCGGCGTGCCGCATACGGCCGGGGTGGGATGCAGCGCCGCCAGCAGCGTTGCGACCGGCGTGGCGGGGTCGCGCAGCGTCGCCTCGATCCGCGTGCCGAGGTGCCACATGCTGTGCGTGGCGTGCAGGGCGGGCTGTGACGGCGCGTCGATCTGCGAGCACCACGGCGCCAGGGCATCGACGATGGCCTCCACCACATGGCGGTGCTCGTCGTGATCCTTGCCCGAGGCCAGCAGCGCCTGTGCGGCCCGTGCATCGTCGGCCGAATCGGCACAGCGCCGCGCGGAGCCGGCCAAGGGATGCGAGAGCACCTGCCGGCCACGGCGCGACACCAGCAGCTCCGGGCTTGCGCCCACCAGCCATGCGGGTGCTTCGCTGCCCGCCACCGGCAGCGGCATCAGGTAGGTGGTCACGCTGGGATCGCGGCCGAGCCGTGCCGCCAGGTCGCGCGGGTCCAGCGCCGCGGTCACCTGCACGCGCAGGGTCCGCGCCAGCACGACCTTGGCCAGCGCGGCCGGCTCACCGCGCAGGGCCTGCAATGCCTGTTCAACCGCATCGGCATAGACCGCCGCGCTCGGCTCGGCACGCACCTCGCCACGGAACAGCGGCGGTGCCACGGAACCGGCTGCGGCGGTGGCCAGCCACTGCGGCTGGTGCAGCGCGTCGTCCGCGGCCGGATCGAACGGCAACATGCCCACCAGCAGCGCCGGGCCCTGCTGTGGTGACGCGAAGAAGGCGTGTACACGGGCAGCCAGCGTGCCGGTGCCACCCCGCGGCAGGCGTGCACGGCAGCCGCGCGCGTCCAGCGTGTGGCCGGGCATGCGCAACAGGAACTGCGGCGCGGCGACGGGCTCGTTCACGTCGAAGGCGGCATCATCAGCGGAGCTCGCCTGGCGCAGCGTGTCGTTCATCGCACGCCCCGTCCGTGCAGGCCGGCCACCACGGCCAGCACCCCCAGCACTCCCCCCACCACCAGATACGGCGCACTCGGCGTCACCCGGTACAGCAGCGTGCCCAGCATCGGGCCGATGACCATGCCCAGCCCCTGCACCGAGGCCACCGCACCGGCGGCGGCGCCCTGTTCGTGTGCGTCAACCGAATCGGCGGCCAGCGCCTGGAACGAAGGGAACACGAAGCCCATGCCGAACGCTGCCACGGCGTAGCTGGCCAGCAGCTGCCACGGCAACTGCACCAGCGCCACAGTGGCGAAGCCCACGGCGGAGACCAGCGCACCCAGCGCAATCCAGCGTCGCGGCGGTACGCTGGTGAGCTTCATCACCGCTACCTGCGCGACGATCAGCCCGACCCCCACCGCAGTCAACGCCAGGCCCGCCATGCGCGCGCCCTCGGCCGGCGGCAGCCGCAACCGGTCGATCGCGAAGAAGCCCACGGTCACCTGCGCAACCGTTACCGAGGTCATCGCCGCGAACACCGCGAGTACCGGCAGCCGCAGACGCCGATCGCGCCAGGACAGGCGTGGCCGCGGGCCGGTCGCCGTCGTCGCAGCAGGTGCCGTCGCAGGCAGCCGCCACGCGATCACCAGCAATGCCAGCACCGGCAACAGCGCGGCGACGTACAGCGTCAGCGAAAGATTCTGGAAGGCGATCCAGCCGGCCGCCGCCGGGCCGACCACCATGCCCACCGCGTTGGCGGTACCCAGCTTGGCCATGGCGCCGGCGCGTCGCCCGGGCGGGGCTTCATCGGCCACCAGTGCCGCTGCCGTGGGCGGCACCGCCGCATAGAACAGTCCGACCAGGGCACGCAGTCCCACCAGCGCGAGCACCGACAGCCACACCGCCGGAGGCGACTGCAGCGCGGTGTCCACATACACCGCCAGCGCGATGTAAATCAGCGCGTAGGCCGCCAGCGCGGTCAGCAGCACGCGGCGCCGCCCGATGCGGTCGCTCAGCGCGCCCCAGCGCCGCGCCGACAGCATCCACAGTACGCCGGCCGCGGTGACCGACAATCCGGCGTGCCATTCAGACAAACCCAGCAGCCGCACCACCGGGCCGATGACCGCCACAAAGGCCATCATGGCCATGGTGCCGACCAGGGCGGCGAAGACCAGCGCCGGCAAGCCGGATACCGCAGAAATAGAGCGCATGAACCACCACGACCGATCAGAAAGGAGCGTGCACCGCGCAGGCGCGGGCGTTCGTTTGATTCGGCTTCGTCGATGCAGGACCGGCGTGGCTATCGGGCCAAATGATAACAGCTCGCATTTGGATTTGCGCAGCCGATCGTTGACGGAGATCAACCACGCGCACACATCCACCTCGCTAAGCTGCATGCACGCCTCTGCAAGGATCCCCCCATGGCGTCACCCGCCCTGCCCGCGCTGCTTGACGACGCGCGCGCGTTTTCGCTGCAGATCATCAGCCTGTCTGCTGAGCTGTGGAGTGGCGATGTGCGCGAGGTCAGCCTGCCCGGCAGCGAGGGACGCTTCGGTGTGATGGCCCAGCACGCGCCCCTGCTGAGCACGCTGCGCGAAGGCATGGTGTCGGTCTACCCGATCCCGCCCGAGCCGCCGCTGCACGTGTACGTGTCGGGCGGTTACGTGGAGGTGCAACCCGGCAAGGTGATCGTGCTGGCCGACCTGGCGCTGCGCAGCGACGACCTCGACCAGGCGCGTGCGCAGGCCGCGCGCGACGCCGCCGGCTCGCCCATGGCGCAGCAATTCACCGACGCCGACTACGCCCGGCTGCATGCCGAACTGATGCACCAGCGCAACCTGCAACTGCGCGGCCTGCCCTGGAAATAGGACGCGCCTGACTGCGGCATTTGGTCATCTCTTGCGCCTCGCCGACACAACATATGATGTTGACGATGAGGCATACCCACACTATGTTGTGTTTATCGGCTCCCCGCTTCCGCCAGGCCCGGTTCTGCGTCACGCCCCTGTCGGCCCTCCCGGCCTCCCGGCGTGACACCCCGAACGGACCTTGGAAGTAGATGGAATGACGATGCGCACCGAAGACACCGCTGCCGCGATGGGCACCCTCGTGTCCCTCGATCCGGCCACCCCCGCCAACGATGGCGAACTGTGGATCACCAAGGAAGCCGGCAACCGCCGCATGCTGTTCGACCCGGCGCGGCTGGAGCGCGGATTGCGCGGCGTGCATGCCGAGTTCCCCGCGCTCGACCTGGCCGACTACCTGCGCGCGGTGCTGGCGCTGGTGCATCGCCGCAGCCAGATCAGCGCCGATGAGCTGGTGGACCTGCTGGTGCGCGAAGCCGAATCGCGCATCGACGTGGTGGCGCCGGACTGGGAACACTTCGCCGCGCGCCTGTACCTGCGCCGCCTGTACAAGCGCGCCAGCCGGAACCGTTTCTACGATGCCGCGCTGAAGTACGGCTCCTATGTGGGCCTGCAGGAAAGCCTGGCCGACCGCAACGTGTACTCGATCGACATCCTCAAGGCCTATTCCAAGGAAGAACTGGAGGAGGCCGGCAGCATGATCGACCCGGACCGCGACCGCCTCTTCGCCTACAACGGCCTGTACCTGCTGGCCACGCGCTACCTGGCCACCGACCAGTCGCGCGGCGTGTTCGAGCTGCCGCAGGAACGCTGGCTGACTATCGCGCTGTACCTCATGCAGAACGAACACCTGCACGGCGACCGCTCGCGCAAGAGGCGCATGCTGCTGGTGCGCGAGGCCTACTGGGCGCTCTCCCATCTGTACATGACCGTGGCCACGCCCACCCTGGCCAATGCCGGCAAAATCGGCGGGCAGTTGTCCTCGTGCTTCATCGATACCGTGGACGACAGCCTGCAGGGCATCTACGACTCCAACACCGACGTGGCCCGCGTGTCCAAGCACGGCGGCGGCGTGGGCGCCTACCTGGGCTACGTGCGCTCGGCCGGTGCACCGATCCGCGGCGTGGCCAATTCCTCCGGCGGCGTGGTGCCGTGGATCAAGCAGCTCAACAACACCGCCGTCAGCGTCGACCAGCTTGGCCAGCGCAAGGGCGCCATCGCGGTGTACCTGGACGTGTGGCACCGCGACATCGAAAACTTCCTGGACCTGCGCCTGAACAACGGCGACCAGCGCCTGCGCGCGCACGACGTGTTCACCTCCGTGTGCCTGCCGGACCTGTTCATGGAGGCGGTGGAGCGTCGCGGCGACTGGTATCTGTTCGACCCGCACGAGGTGCACCGCATCAAGGGCTGGTACCTGCAGGACTTCCATGACGAGCAGCGCGGCCAGGGCAGCTTCCGCACGCGCTATGCCGAGGTCGTGGCCGACGAGCGGATCAGCCGCCGCACGCTCAAGGCCATCGACCTGTTCAAGCGGATCATGGTGAGCCAGCTGGAAACCGGCAACCCCTTCATGTTCTACCGCGATGAAGTGAACCGGAAGAACCCCAACAAGCATGCCGGCACGGTGTACTCCAGCAACCTGTGCACCGAGATCCTGCAGAACATGAGCCCCACCCGCATGATCCAGGAGATGATCAGCGGCGACCAGATCGTGACGACCCGGCAGGCCGGTGACTTCGTGGTCTGCAACCTGTCTTCGATCAACCTGGGGCGTGCGGTCACCGCCGCGCCGGACCTGCTGCAGACCGACGTGCTGGAGCGGCTGGTGCCGATCCAGGTACGCATGCTCGACAACGTGATCGACCTCAACCAGTTGCCGGTGCCGCAGGCGACCATCACCAACCGCAAGTACCGCGCCATCGGGCTGGGTACCTTCGGCTGGCACCACCTGCTCGCCCTGCAGCAGATCGCATGGAACGACGCGCAGGCCGAGGACTACGCCGATACGCTGTACGAGCGGATCAATTACCTGGCCATCCAGGCCAGCATGCAGTTGGCGCAGGAGAAGGGCCGCTACAGCGCCTTCCTCGGCAGCGACTGGCACAACGGCGAGTACTTCCGCGCCCGCGGCTACGACAGCCCCGCGTGGCAGGAGCTGGCCGCGCAGGTCGGCGTGCACGGTCTGCGCAACGGCTGGCTGCTGGCGGTGGCGCCGAACATGAGCACCGCGCAGATTGCCGGTTCCAGCGCCTCCATCGACCCGGTGTACGGCGCGTTCTACTACGAAGAGAAGAAGGACTTCCGCCGGCCGGTGGCGGCGCCGGGGCTGTCGCTGGAAACCTACCCCTACTACGAGAAGGGCGCGTACCGGCTGGACCAGTTCGCCAGCATCCGCCAGAACGCGCGCCGCCAGCGGCATGTGGACCAGTCGATCAGCTTCAACCTGTATGTGCCGAGCACGATCCGGGCGAGCACGTTGTTGGCCCTGCACATGAGTGCGTGGAAGGAAGGGTTGAAGACCACGTATTACGTGCGGTCGAACGATATCGATATCCAGGAATGTGAGTGGTGTGCGTCCTGACCAGGCACTGCAGCCACGCATGGCGTGGCTCTACGCCGGTTGCAATGGACGATGGCGCACCCCGTAGCCCAACCAAGGAACATCATGGCAACGCCGCTTGAACGCATCAAGATTCTCGAGCCCCGCTACCCCAACCGCTCCACCGGCATCATCAACGGCCGCACCAGCGGCATCCTGAACTGGAACGACATTCCCTACCCGTCCTTCTACCGGGCGTACAAGGAGCTGTCGACCAACTTCTGGATCCCCGACGAGGTCGACATGAAGGGCGACGCGCGCCAGTACGGTGAGCTGTCGGCGCGCGAGAAGAATGCCTACGATTCCATCATCGGTCTGCTGGCCACGCTGGATTCGCCGCAGACCCGCTTCATCTACAACGTGGCCGAATACATCACCGACCCGGCCGCGCACGCCAATGCGGCGATCATCGGCCAGCAGGAAGTGATCCACAACGAGAGCTACAGCTACGTGCTGGCCTCGATTGCCGGGCTGGCCGACCAGAACCGCGTGTTCGAACTGGCCCGCACCCACCCCACCATCCTGGCCCGCAACGCGCCGATCATGCAGTCCTACGATGACTTCATGCGCGAGAAGACCGCCGAGACCCTGATCCGCGCCCTGATCCAGTCGTCGATCCTGGAAGGCATCAACTTCTATTCCGGCTTCGCCTTCTTCTACAACCTGGTGCGGCAGAACCGCATGACCGGCACCGGCAAGATCATCAGCTTCATCAACCGCGACGAGCTGGCCCACACCAAGTTCATCAGCGAACTTATCCGCGCCATCGTCGGCGAGAACCAGCAGCTGCAGGGCGATCAGCTCACCGCCTACGTGCACGACGCGTTCGAGCATGCCATCGCGCTGGAGACCCGCTGGACCGGCGAAGTACTGGACGGTATCGACGGCATCGACGTGGACGAGATGATCCGCTACGTGAAGTACCGCGCCAACAAGATGGCCGGCATGCTGGGCATCGAGAAGCTGTACGGCGACGCCAACGCCAACGTCATGCCATGGATCAAGGCCTACGCCGACAACTTCACCGAGACCAAGACCGACTTCTTCGAGATGCGCAATGCCAGCTACAAGAAGACCAACTCGGACAACGGCTTCGACGACCTGTGAACGGGAGTGGCCCATGCACATCCTGCTGCCCTACGCGTCGCTGAGCGGCAATACCCGCGAAGTGGCGCGCATGATCGCGGCGCGCTGCCAGGCCGGCGGCCACACCACCCGGTTGCTGGATGTCGAAGATCCGCAGGCGGCCGAGGCGGTACTGCAACCGCATGGCCGGCTGCTGCTCGGCAGCTGGACCGACAACGCCGGGCGCACCCCGGCCGAGATGAAGCGGTTCGTGGCGCTGCTGCGCAACCGCGCCGGCCTGCCGCCGCCGGACCAGGTCGCGGTGTTCGGCACCGGCGAAACCCAGTGGGGGCTGGAGTACTACTGCGGCGCCGCGCATCGGCTGGCGCGTTTCTTCGGCTCGCCCTACCCGGTGCTGGAGATCGAGCAGATGCCGCATGGCAGCGCCCATGCCCTGGCCATCCAGCAGTGGACCGACACCGTACTGCTTCCCCTCGAGACACCTTGCCCATGCTGACCCTGTACGCCGAATCGCCCGAGCACTACTACGCCCTGCTCGGTACCCACCCGGACCTGCTGGTGGACTTCCACAAAGACAACTGCCCTGGCTGCAGGATGCTGGAGATGTCGCTGGCCGCATTCGCCGCTACGCCCCAGGCCGAGGGACGGGTGCTGCTCAAGGTGAAGCTGGAGGACGTGGGCGAGGCCTTCTTCCGCACGCTGGGCCTGCGGCAGACCCCAACGCTCAGCGTCGTTCGCGGGGGTCACGAAATCGCGCGCCTGCCCGGATTCCAGTCGCCCGAACACATCGCCGCCGCCGTTACGAGGCGCTGAGGGGGTCAAATGCGTCATTCACGCCGGCTCTACATAGGCGTGCTCATGCTGAACAGGCAACGCTGATAGTGACGTATGCAACATGTTGCATGGTTCAGGGCAGGTCGCAATCGGACTATTCCGATCCTGCCCGGGACCTTGGTACTACGTTGTGGTGCTACGGGGGTCTACCGGTCCATTAGTTTCGTTTCGGAGTCCAGCCATGAACCTCACGTACTCGTGCGGCCGTCGCCGCATGCTGTCTGCTGCCATCGCGCTCACCCTGGCCTCGCTGCCCCTCGCCGCCACTGCCGGCACCCTCACCGGCCCCGGCAGCACCCACACGGTCAACCCCGGCGACGCCCGTGAACTGTGGACCGTGGAAGACGGCGCGGAGCTCACCATCGCCCCCGGCGGTGCCACCGGCGGCATCCAGGTCGACAACGCCAGCGTCATCGGCACCGGCGTGGACATGACCGGCCTGTTCGGCATCCGCGTCGCCAACAGCGGCACCGCCACCCTCAGCGGCGGCCAGATGACCTTCACCTCCACCACCAGCGATGCCGGCAGTGTCTCGGCAGGCGCCAGCATGCGCATCGACGCGATGACCGTCAGCTCGGCCGGCCGTGGGTTTGCCGCCACCGGCGCAGGCAGCGAACTGGTGCTGGGCAACACCACCCTCACCACCGGCGGCGAAGCGCTGCAGGTCAGCGATGGCGCGCGGCTGGTGCTCGACACGGTCACGGCCAGCTCCAACGGCAGCGCCGGCGGCGCGCTCGGCTATGCGCTGGACATCGACGGTGGCAGCGCCGAGGTGCGCAACAGCACGCTGTCGGGCACCACCGCCGGGATCCGCATGGATGACGGCAGCCTGCTGATGACCGGCTCGGACGTCTCGTCCATCCGCACCGGCCTGGTCCTCAGCGCCACGCCGAACGGCAGCCCGTCCGCACCCGTTGCCGACGTGCGCGACTCCCGCATCGTGGCCGCCAACGGCGCCAGCGTCGGCCGCAATGCCACGCTGACCGCCACCGGCACCCGCATCCGCGGTGACGCCAGCCTGGGCGGCGGCACCGCCAGCGGCATTGGCGTGGCGCTCACCGATGGCAGCTTCACCGCCCTGCAGGGCAGCAGCATCGAAGGCAGCACCAGTGCCATCAGCCTGACCGGCAGCGCGGCCGGCAGCAACACGGTCGATATCAGCGCCTCCCGCGTGCTGTCCGATACCGGCCCGGCCATCAGCATGCAGCTGGGCGGCAATGCCACCATCACCCTGCGCGACGGCGCGCGCGTGGAAGGGGGCAACGGCGTTGCGCTGGACGTGGGGGCGCTGGCCACCGCGAACCTGGACGTGGCCGGCTCCCAGATCATCGGCGACATCGTCGGGCGGACCCAGGGCACCAACAACCGTGCGACGGTCAATGTGAGCCTCACCGACGGCGCCACGCTGCAGGGCGCCATCGTCAACGGCACCGGCGTGCGGCTGGACGGCGCCGGCTGGCTGCTGACCGGCGACAGTTCGATGCAGCAGCTCAGCGTGGGCGGCGGCGCGGTCATCGAATTCGGCGACGGCAGCGCCTTCCACACGTTGCAGGTCACCGGTGACTACACCGGCGCAGGCGGCACCCTGGTGTTCAATACGGTGCTGGCCGGCGATGACGCCGCGTCGGACAAGCTGGTCATCGGGGGCGACAGCAGCGGCCAGACCAATGTCCGGGTCAACAACGTGGGCGGCGTCGGCGCACTGACCAGCCTGGGCATCGAGCTGATCGACATCGCCGGTGCGTCCAACGGCACCTTCGACCTGAGCGGGCGCGCGGTCGGTGGCATCTACGAGTACTTCCTGTTCAAGGACGCCGGCAATGGCAACTGGTACCTGCGCTCCGCGCTGGAGCAGGTGCCCAGCCTGCCCGACCAGTGCGTGATCGACCCGCAGCTGCCGCAGTGCGTGGACCCGCCGACGCCGGAACCCGAACCCGAGCCGGTCCCGGTGCTGCGCCCCGAACCCGGCGCGTACCTGGCCAACCTGCAGGCGGCCGAGGGCATGTTCCGGCTCGGTTACCACGAGCGTGAGGCAGGTCAAAACGGCGGCCGCGCGTGGGCCCGCGTGGACGGCTCACGCAATCGTTTCGACGCCGACAGCCGCCAGCTGGACGTGCACGGCAGCAGCCAGGCGCTGAGCGTGGGCACCGCGCTGCTGCGCACGCCGCAGGGCAGCGGCGTGGGGGTGATGCTGTCCAGCGGCAACGCCAGCAGCACCTCGACCAGCGAGCTCACCGGGTACTCGGCACGCGGCAAGGTCCGCGGCACCGCATTGGGCGTCTACGGCACCTGGCGTGCCGGTGGCAACGGCGATCCCTACGGCGGCTTCTACCTGGACGGTTCGCTGCAGCACGCCCGCTTCAGCAACCGGGTGGAAGGCACCGCACTGGCCACCGAGCGCTATGACAGCCGCGCGTGGCAAGGCGCGCTGGAGGTGGGCCATGCCTTCCGCATCGGCCGTTCGGGCGGCGCCAGCATGCTGTTCGTGGAGCCGCAGCTGCAGGTCGGGTACACCCGTTGGAATGACGTGCAGCACACCGAACAGAACGGCACCGTGGTGACCAACGACGACGCCAACGGCGTGTTCGGGCGGGTCGGTGTGCGTGTGTCCGGTGTCACGCGCTGGGAGGGCTCGGCCGCAACCGTACAGCCGTACATCGCCGCGCATTGGCTGCGCACCGGTGCGGATGCGCGCGTGCTCATGGACGACGAACGCGTCGATGCGCGCATCCCGCGCGACCGCGCCGAAGTCAGCGCGGGCGCATCGATCACCTTCGCCGGCGGCCTGGGCGCCTGGGCCGGCCTGGCGTTGCAGCAGGGAAACGGCTACCGCCAGCGCACCGCGCAGCTTGGGATGAGTTACAGATGGTGAGACCGCGCAGCCACGCAGGGCGTGGCTCTACGCGATCGCTCCGCAAATCGTCCTGCCGCGCTCGTCTCAACGCGCCGACAACAACCCGCGCCGTTTGAACCACCATTCCAGCGGCAGCGTCACCAGCGGCGGCACGGCGGCGAGCAATGCCAGCCCGGCGGCCCACCACGGCCAGCGCAGCTTCACCGCAGCCAGTACGGTGACCACCACGTAGACCATGAAGGCCACGCCATGCACCGGTCCGAACAGCGCCACACCCGCGCTGGTCGGCTCGGCCGCGTGGTACTTGAAGTACATGCCGACCAGCAGGCCGGCCCAGGTGAACGCTTCGAACAGGGCCACAACGGCGAACACACGACCCATCGGGTGCATCGGAACAGTAGCGCGCAAGACGATCTCGGCAACGGCGGCAAGGCCGGCCATCATACCGGCTTGCCGCGAATGCAACGCGTTCGCAGTCAGACGAACATGCCACCCGACGCTTCGACACGCTGCGCGTTGATCCAGCCGGTCTGCGGCGACAGCAGCGCAACGACGACCGGGCCGATGTCATCCGGCTTCCCGGCACGCCCCAGCGCCGTATTGCCCGCCACCATCGCGTTGATCTTCTCGTCGTCGCGAACGTGCCCGCCGCCGAAATCGGTTTCGATCGCGCCCGGTGCCAGCGTGTTGGCGCTGATACCGCGCGCACCCAGTTCCTTGGCCAGGTAGCGGCTGAACACCTCGATGCCGCCCTTCATCATCGCGTAGGCCGAACTGCCCGGCAGCGCGAAACGTGCGAGACCGCTGGAGACGTTGAGAATGCGGCCGCCATCGACGATCAGAGGCAGCAGCGCCTGGGTGAGGAAGTACGGGCCCTTCAGGTGTACCGCGACCAGGTGGTCGAAGGCGGCCGGCGTGGTGTCGGCGATCGGGGCGTAGTGGCCCTCGCCTGCGTTGTTGAACAACCCCTGCAGTCCGGAAGCACCCCAGGCCTGCAGCTGCGCCTGCACGGCCGAAGCGAACGCCGCGAAGCCGTTGCTGTCGGCCATGTCCAGCGGCAGTGCCGCCGCCCGCCGACCCAGTGCCTCGATCGCGGCGACAACCGCGTTGGCGGCGTCGGCCTGGTTGCGGTACGTCAGGATGATGTCCGCGCCATCGGCGGCCAGCGCCAGTGCCGCGTTGCGGCCCAGCCCACGGCTGCCGCCGGTGATCAGTACGGTACGTTGCGAAGCGGTCATGTCGGTGTCCTCGTTGGGGTGGAACCAGACTATTGATATTGCAGGAGCACATAAATCGCGCGATCCTGATTTGACTGTCCAAACCACGCGAACAATCCATGGATCGTCTCGACCAGTTGCGCAGCTTCCTGCGGGTTGCCGAACTCGGCTCCTTCACCGCCGCCGCCGACCAGCTCGGCCTGCCCAAGGCCAGCGTCTCGCTGGCCGTGCAGCGGTTGGAGGCCGAGGTGGGCGTGCAGCTCCTGCACCGCACCACCCGCCGGGTGCAGCTCAGCGCCGATGGCGCCCAGTTCCAGCAGCGCGCCCGCGACCTGCTCGACGACATGGAAGAACTGCAGGGCATGTTCCGCCGCGACACCGGCCAGCTCAAGGGCCGGCTGCGCGTGGACATGTCCAGCGGCCTGGCGCGGCAACTGGTGGTGCCGCACCTGCCGGCGTTCCTGGACCGCCACCCGGGGTTGGAGATCGAACTGAGCGGTACCGATCGCCGCGTCGATCTGGTGCGCGAGGGCTTCGACTGCGTGCTGCGGGTCGGCCCGCTGGACGACAACACCCTGGTGGCGCGGCCGCTGGGCGTAATGCACATCGTCAACTGCGCCAGTCCCGGCTACCTGGCCTCGCACGGCATGCCGCAGACGCTGGACGACCTGGCCGCGCACGCGCTGATCCACTACGTGGGCACGCTGGGCCAGCGCTCGCCGGGCTTCGAGTACCACGACGGCCAGGAATACCGCAGCCTGCCCATGCGCGGCGCGGTGACCGTCAACAGCGGCGAGGCCTACAGTGCCGCCGCGCTGGCCGGGCTGGGCATCATCCAGGTGCCGCGGCTCGGCGCCCGTCAGGCGTTGGCGGCCGGCACCCTGGTCGAGATCCTGCCGCAGTGCGTCGCCGAACCGATGCCCGTCACCCTGCTCTACGCCCAGCGGCGGCACCTGCCGCGGCGGGCGGCGGCGTTCATGGACTGGGTGGCGGAACTGCTGGTGCCGGAACTGCAGCGGCGGGATTGAGCATTCCCGCTCATTCACGCAATATCGTGCACATACATGCAGCCAACATGTACACTCCGGCACACGAAACCGCACTTTCCTGCACGTCTGTGCACGATTGGCGGCCCTGCGCTGACTGCCGAGACCTGCCCATGACTCCCGATACCCTGCCCGGCGAACGCCAACAGACCATCCTGCGCCTGCTGCGCGAACAGGGCCGCGTGTTCTCGGCGCAACTGGCCGTGCAGATGGCGGTCTCCGAAGACTCCATCCGCCGCGACCTGCGTGACCTGGCCAGCCAGGGCCTGTGCCGCAAGGTGCACGGCGGCGCATTGCCCGCCGCACCGTCCTTCCCACCGTTGCCCGCACGCCATGCCCAGCAGGCCGCACAGAAGCACGCCCTGGCCGTCGCGGCGGCGGCGCAGGTGCGCCCGGGCGAGTGCCTCCTGCTCGACGCCGGTTCCACCAATAGCGCCATCGCGGCCTGCCTGCCCGTGCAGCAGGGCCTGCATGTGATCACCAACGCGCCGGACATCGCGCTGGCACTGCTGGCGCGGGGCGGCATCGAGGTGAGCCTGATCGGCGGGCGGCTGGATGCCCGTGCGGGTGCGTGCATCGGCGCGCAGGCACTGGAGGCGGTCGGCGGGTTGCGTGCCGATCTGTGCTTCATCGGCACCTGCGCGGTGGACGCAGACGCCGGCCTGTGGGCCATCGATGGCGAAGAGGCCCCGTTCAAGCGTGCGCTGCTGGCGGCCAGCAACCGCTGCGTCGCGGTGGCCACCAACGACAAACTCGGCACGCAGGCGGCCTACCGCGTGGGCGGGCTCGAGCAGATCGACCTGCTGGTGATCGAACACGATGCGCCGGACGCGCAGGTACAGGCGTTCCAGCAGCGCGGCGTGGACATCCTGCGCGCCGCGCAGCACTGAGGCCGCACCGATGACGATCACTACCCTGCCCGCCCGCGCCGCGCGTGCCGAACAACACGCTACCCGTGCCGCGTTCTTCCTGCCCGGCTTCGCCACGGCGGCCTGGGCGCCGCTGGTGCCCTTCGCCAAGACACGCACCGGCCTGGACGAGGGCACGCTGGGGCTGGTGCTGCTGTGCCTGGGCGCAGGCTCACTGTTGGCCATGCCACTGGCGGGCGTGCTCGCCGCGCGCTACGGATGCCGCGCCGTGATGATCGGTACCCTGTTGATGGTGATGGCCAGCCTGCCGCTGCTGGCCATTGCACCCACGCCGTGGACGCTGGGGCTGGCGCTGTTCGTGTTCGGCGCGGGCGTGGGCGCCTGCGACTGCACGATGAACATCCAGGCGGTGATGGTGGAGCGCGACAGTGGCCGGCCGATGATGTCCGGCTTCCACGCCTTCTACAGCATCGGCGGTGCGGTCGGCGCGGCGGCGATGACCGCGCTGCTGGCGCTGCGCCTGGCACCGCTGTGGGTATGCGTGCTGGCGTCGGCCACCATGGTGGCGGTGCTGGGGTTGTCGGTGCGCCACTGGCGGCGCGACCGTGCGCCAAGCGGCGCGCCGGTATTCGCCATGCCGCATGGCGTGGTGCTGGCCATCGGCGTGCTGTGCTTCGTCGCCTTCCTGGCCGAAGGCGCCATGCTCGACTGGAGCGCGGTGTTCCTGCACGAAGTGCAGCAGCTGCCGCCGGACCGTGCGGGGTTGGGCTTCATGACCTTCGCCATTGCCATGACCGTGACCCGCCTGGTCGGCGACGGCGTGGTGGCCCGGCTGGGTCGCCTGCGCGCGATCCTGCTTGGCAGCATCGTGGCCGCCGTGGGCTTCGGCGTTGCCACCTTCGCGGGTGCGCTGCTGCCGGCGCTGCTGGGCTACGCGCTGATCGGGCTGGGCTGCGCCAACATCGTGCCGGCGCTGTTCTCCATGGCGGGCAACCAGAAGGCGATGCCCGAGAGCTTGGCGATCCCGGCGATCACTACCTTGGGGTATGCCGGGGTGCTGGCCGGGCCGGCGTTGATCGGGTTTGTGGCGCAGGGGAGCAGCCTGGTGGTCGCGTTCTGCGCCGTTGCCGTCGCGTTGCTGCTGGTGGGCGTGAGCGCGAGGTGGGTGCGCGCGTAGGTCCACGCCATGCGTGGCTGCTCTCCGTTCCGGCATCATGAACACTGACGGATGTCTTCGGCCGGATCTAAACGCCGGAGGGATGTCGAGCGCCGCGTTTGCGCGATGTCGGACGCTTGTGCCGCGCTGCGCGCGGTTGCCACGCATGGCGTGGCACTACGAATTTTTACGTGCGCAGGACGATCGCGCTGTAAGAGCGTATTGCCACGCCATGCGTGGCTGCCCGGAACCGCCTACCATCTCATCATGATTCTGATGGCAGGCCACCCGATGACCCAAACCTTCAATCACAGCCGCGCCGCCTTCCGCGCCCTGCACGCCGATGGCTGTTTCGTGCTGCCCAATCCCTGGGACATCGGCAGCGCCCGCTACCTGCACAATCTGGGCTTCAAGGCCCTCGCCAGCACCAGTTCGGGCGTGGCCTGGAGCCTCGGCCGCGCCGATGGCCAGCTGTCGCTGGACGACACCCTGGCCCACCTGCGCGACCTGGTCGCGGCCACGCCGCTGCCGGTGAACGCCGACTTCGGCGATGGCTTTGGCGGTGACCCTGCGCGGATCGATGCCGCCGTCGTCCGCGCCATCGCCACCGGCGTTGCCGGCATTTCCATCGAAGATGCCTCCGCCGATCCCGATCATCCGCTGCGTTCGCTGGACGACGCCGTGGCGCGCATGCGCGCCGCCCGCGCGGCGATCGACCGCGCCGGCGAAGACGTGCTGCTGATCGGCCGTGCCGAGAACTTCTTCGTCGGCCGCCCCGACCTGGACGACACGATCACGCGCCTGCGTGCCTACGCCCAGGCCGGCGCAGACTGCCTGTATGCGCCGGGCATCAGCACGCGCGAACAGATCGAAACTGTGGTCGCCGCCGTCGCGCCGAAACCGGTGAACCTGCTGGTCGGCAGCGCCGTGCCATTCACGCTGCAGGACATCGCCGCGATGGGGGTGCGCCGTGTCAGCGTCGGCGGCGCCATGGCGCGCACCGCCTGGGGCGGACTGATGCGCGCCGCGCAGCAGATCCACGACGAAGGCCGCTTCGACGGCTTCGCCGATGCGGCCAGCGGCGCTGCGCTGAACCAGCTGTTCCGCTGACGGCGCGTGGCGCCTGGATCAGTGCGCCAGGGCGTAATCGATCGCCGCGCACACCGCGGCCACCTGGGCATCGTTGCACTGCTGCGGGGTCGCGCGCGGGCTGTCCGGGTAGACCTCGGTGGTGGTGGTATAGGTCGCACCGGTGATGCTGGCGCACAGGCCAAGCTTCTTCAGCGGGTACTCGATCACCCCCGGCGCCACCACCGGCGAGCCGATGATCTCGTTCTTCTCGTCGGCCGGCGCGATATGCGTCACCTGCTCCACCGCCGCGTTGACCGCCTGCTGGAATGCCGGCTGCGGGTTTTCGCTGTCGTCCACCAGATAGAAGCCATCGGGAATCCCGCCCGGCTCGAACGGCTTGCCATCGCGTGCGGCCAGCGCCGGGCGGAACTCGCTCTCGTCGCTGTCGGTGGTTTCATGCAGGTCGATATGCAGGCGCATGCCGTCGCGCAGCGGTGCCACCAGTGCCATCAGCGCCGCCGATTCCTGCGCCGGGCTGTCGGCCACGAACGAGCGGTTCGGATCGATCGCATCGGCATTCCAGCGCTGGATGCGCTCATAGCCCCACGGGCTCACGCACGGCGCCACCAGCACGTTGGCGCGGCCGGCATAGTCGGCGGCACGCGTGGCCAGGAACTGCAGCGCACCTTCCACGCCGCTGGTTTCATAGCCATGCACACCGCCGGTGACCAGCACCGACGGCAGCGCCGGGTTCCAGTCGCGGCTGCGCACGGCGAACAGCGGGTAGCGGTGCGGCGCATAGTCGAGCGTGCCGTACTGCACCACATCGAACCGCTCGCGCAGCGTCTCCAGCACCGGCAGCACGTCGTCGGCATAGCGCCGCACCGGCACCTGACGCGCCCGCCACTGCGCCTTTTCGTCGTCGCCCCAGGCCTGGCCAGGGGTGCCGATGGGATAGAAGCGGGTGTCGTTCATGGCAGAGCTCGCGAGTGGTCACGGAAGAGCGCCATTTTAGCCTGCGTCCGGGTGTCGTTGCCCTGCGCTACGGGGTGGAGCGGTATTGCGCCTCCGTTACCTGCTCCAGCCAGGTGACCGGCGAACCGTCCACGGATTCGGCGATGGCGATGTGGGTCATCGCCACGTCGGGCTTGGCGCCGTGCCAATGCTTCACGCCCGGCGGAATCCAGACGATGTCGCCCGGGCGGATCTCCTGCGCGGGCTTGCCCCACTCCTGCACGCTGCCCACGCCGGCCGTGACGATCAGGGTCTGGCCCAGCGGATGGGTGTGCCACGCGGTGCGCGCGCCGGGTTCGAAGGTGACTGTCGCACCGCCGGTTCGGGCCGGTGCGTCGGTGCTGAACGGCGCATCGATGCGCACGGTGCCGGTGAAGTAGTCCGTTGCGCCAGCCGCAGAGGCGGTGGTGCCGGCGGGTGTGATGCGGATAGGGGCGGCATCAGCTGGGGTAGACGAGGACATGGGATTGCTCCTGGGCCTGGGGTACCGGTAGGGTCGCATCCCGATCGACTGCAGGTGATGATGATCGCGCCGGTAACGGCATGACAATCAACGGAGTCCTGCGTGTCTTCGTGCAGAACGCCTATCCCGATCATGGGTCATGCCGCCATCGGTTGTTGAGCCCCCATCACACCGCTTGAGTTCATCAATGGTGCGCGCCCATGATGTGGGCGCATGACTGCCATGCGCCCCCTGCCCCACCCCATGGCCCGTGAGAACTTCAACGACCTGCAGGTCTTCGTCATCGTGGCGCGCGAGCGCAGCTTCACCCGTGCCGCCGCGCAGCTCGGCGTCTCGCAGTCCGCGCTGAGCCACACCGTGCGCGGGCTGGAGGAGCGGCTGGGGGTGCGGCTGCTGACCCGCACCACGCGCAGCGTGTCGATGACCGAAGCCGGCGAGCGGCTGTACGAAAGTGTCGGGCCGCGTCTTGAAGAGATCGAGGCGGAACTCGCGGCCGTGGCCGAGTACCGCGACCACCCGGCCGGCACGATCCGCATCACCACCTCGGAACACGTGGCCAACCGGATCGTCTGGCCACGGCTGGCGAAGGTGCTGCCGCGCTACCCCGACCTGAAGGTTGAGCTGACGGTGGACTACGGCCTGGCCGACATCGTGGCCCAGCGCTACGACATCGGCATCCGGCTCGGCGACCGCGTTGCCCAGGACATGATCGCGGTGCCGATCAGCGGGCCGCAGCGCATGGCCATCGTCGCCAGCCCCGGCTACTTCCAGCACCACACCGCGCCGCAGGTGCCGGCCGATCTGGCCGCGCACGACTGCATCGGCCTGCGCCTGCCCACCCACGGCGGCCTGATGGTCTGGGACCTGCACAAGGACGGCCAGAACGTGAACGTGCGCGTGGACGGGCAATGGACCTTCAACAGCAGCGTGGCGATTCATCGCGCCGCGCTGGCCGGCGCCGGGCTGGCGTATCTGCTGGAAGAGATGGTGCTGGAGGATGTCGCCGCCGGTCGCCTGCAGCGGGTGATGCTCGACTGGTGCGATGTCTTCGCCGGGTTTCATGCCTACTACCCGAGCCGCCGGCAGTCCTCCAGCGCGTTGCGTGTGGTGATCGAAGCGCTGCGGGCGTAGCGGCGCATTCTGATCGACGACGTGCGCGTCTACCGGTACAGCGCCTGTTTCGATTGTGGGTCATGCCGTCATCGCACGTGGACGGGCTACGTGCAGTCGATTGGGATGCGACCCTACCAGTGCGCATTCCCTCAGCGTCCCGCCGCAGCAGGCGGCGGAATCCCCTTACGGACGCAGCAGCACCTTGCCGTTGCGGCCGGGTTGCAGGCTGGCCTTGGCGGCCTCGGCGATCTGATCAAGACCGTACACCCCGTCCACCGGCAGGTTCAGGCCACCGGCCGCCGCCAGTTTCAACAGCTCGCCGACCAGCCGGCGCTTGTCTTCCGGCGCCATGGCCTGGCTGACCTTGCTGCCCCAGAAGCCCTTCACCGTGGCCTGCTTGAAGATCACGTCGCCCGAGCCGATCTGCATCGGCTCACCGGTCATCGAGCCGAACGACACCAGCGTGCCGCCTTCGGCCAGCAGCGTCATCAACTCGCCGCTGGCGCGGCCGCCGACCGAATCCACCGCCGCCACGATCGCACCCTTGCCCACCCGTGCCTGCACCTGCTCGATCCAGTCCGCCTGCGCGGTGGAGATCGTGTGGTCGATGCCCAGCGCCTCCATCTCCGCAACACCCGCATCGCGGCGAACCAGGTTGAGGCAATGCACGCCACGCGCCTTGGCCAGCATCGCCAGCGCCTTGCCGACCGCGCCATTGGCCGCGTTCTGCAGGATCCACTGGCCAGGCTCCACCTGCAGGAACTCCAGCAGCATCAGCGCGCTCAACGGCATGGCGATCAGCTGCGCGGCGGTGTTGTCATCGATGCTGTCCGGCATCGGAATCACCATCCGCGCCGGCGCGATGAACTGCTCGGCCCAACTGCCGTGCACCGAGGCGGCGCTCACCCGCTGACCGACCTGCAGGCCGGTGACGCCTTCGCCCAGCGCGTCGATCACGCCGGTCCCTTCGCTGCCGCCGATGGCCGGCAGCGTCGGCTTGTAACCGTACTGGCCGCGCACGGTCCACAGATCATGGTTGTGGATGGGGGCCAGCACGGTGCGGATCCGCACCTCGCCTGCAGCGGGTTCCGGGGTAGGCATTTCGCCGCCGTGAAGCACCACGGTCGGGTCGCCAAACTGGTCATGCAGTGCAACGCGCATGGGGGTCTCCTTCTACGAATCCAGGGGCGCCGGTCGCGGCCGGCGACGATCAACGGCGGTGACGGTGTGCCGCCACCACGCCCGCGCGCGGCGTGCGCCAGGCACGCGCGCGCAGCAACAGGGTCTGCAGCACCAGCAGTACCGCCACCGCCAGCGCCAGCACGGCGACCGTGTCGGCACCCGGCAGGCGCCACTCAGACTGCTTCACGTATACGCCCACCAGCGCCCACACCACCGCGACCGGATAGGCGAAGTGGCCGCGTAGCCGGTGGTTCATGGTCCAGGCCAGCAGCGTGGCGATGGCCAGCAGCACCAGGCTCCACGACAGCATGTTGCCGGTGGGCAGCCACTGGTAGGCCACGATGACCTGCGCGGTATTGAGGAAGGCAGCCATCGTCAGCCAGCCCGCGTGCAGGGCCAGCGGATAGGCAGCGAATGCGCGCTGGCCGGCACTGGCGGTGGCCGGTGCCGCCCGCACGGCGGCGACCAGCAGGCACAGCAGCGCCGCCCAGATGATGGCCAGCGCGGGCAGGAACCACTGGTTGGAGAACACCGGCATCCACGCCGCGGTGAGGACGAAGCCCACGGTGGCCCAGCCACGTACCCGGGCGTTGTCATCGGGCTTGCGGCGGCGCAGCTGCCACAGCCCGAACAGCACGTTCCACAGGAAGATCACGCCCCAGATCGAGAACGCGTAGCCCGCCGCGACCAGCAGCGTGGGGTAACGGTCGGAAATCGCACCGTTGGTCGGGCCGAACTGACCGGTCTGGGACAACCACGCCACCGCTGGCATGGCCAATGCGGCCAACAACACGATCCAACGCATGCACCCGCTCCTGCTCAAAGAGCGCTGACGATACGCGCATTCTGGTTAAGAAGGTGCCATGGCAAGCGCACCTTTCAACCCCGCTCAGGGTGCTCGTGGCTGTGCTTGAGGCCCTTCAACGCGCCGCTGCCCCCTACGAAATGCCGCAAGATCGGCGCGTGTTCGTTGCGGTGCAACGCCCTCACCTGCTCCTGCAGCGCCCGGTCTTCGGCCGTCACGCGCTCATGCTGGCGCAGGTGCTCGATCCACGAGCTGGTCACGAAATACTCCAGGTGCACGCCCGGGGTGGCCACGTCCTCGGCCACGCTCCAGATCACCGCACCGTCGCGGCGCCGGGTGCGCCCCAACTCACCCATCAGCGCATGGAATGCCGCGCGGTCGGCCTCGTCGATGCGGTATTCCACGGTGACCAGCACCGGACCGCGATCATGCGTGACCGGCACCGCCAGCTCCGGCGCAGGCCAGTGACCGGCCGGGCGCAGGTCCAGTTCTTCGCTGCCGGCGATGCGCACGCGCCACACCAGCAGCCCAGCGATCACCGCGCCGATCGCGGCGGCGGTCAAGGCCAACGGAATCGAGGTGCGCTGCGCGATGCTGCCCCAGCTCAGGCCGCCCGCCGCCATGCCCAGCGAGAACACCATGATGTACAGCGACAGTGCACGCGCGCGCACCCAGGCCGGTACCGCGGTCTGCGCGGCGATCTGCAACGAGGACAGCACGGTGATCCAGGCGAAACCGTTGACCAGCATGGCCACCGGCAGCACTGCCATGTGCCGCAGCCAGGCCAGCCCCAACAGACTCAGCGCACACGCCAGCGTGGCCAGCAACACCAGCAGGTCACGATCCATCCGCGCGCGCAGGCGCGGCAGCAGCAGCGCGCCACTGACCGCGCCGATGCCGATGCAGCCGAGCAGCAGGCCATACGTGCCCGCCCCGCCGTGCAGCTCGCCACGCACCACCAGCGGCAGCAAGGCGGTGAGCGCACTGGCAAAGAAGAAGAAACCCGCCGATTTGATCAGCACCGCCTGCAACCGCCCGGCCCGCATCGCATAGCGCAGCCCCGCGCGCAGGCCCGCACCGAAGCCCTCCGGCGGCAGGCTCGACGCCTGCGGATCGGTCTTCCAGTTGAACAGCACCCACAGCATGGCTGCAAAGCTCAGCGCGTTCAGGCCGAACGCCCAGCCGGCGCCGAGCTGCGACACGATCAGGCCGCCGATGGCCGGGCCGAGCGAGCGCGCGATGTTGATGCCGATCGAATTCAGCGCCACGGCCGAGGCCAGCATCGGCCGCGGCACCAGTTCGGACACGATGGCCGCCTGTGCGGGCACGGCCATGGCGGCGCCGCAGCCCATGGCGAAGGTCAGCGCCACCAGCAGCGGTGGGGTCAGCATCGACAGCGCGGTGAGCGTGGCCAGGGTCGCGGCCACCAGCAGCATCCAGCCCTGGGTGAACAGCAGGTAGCGGCGGCGGTCGACGATGTCGGCCAAGGTGCCGGCCACCAGGGCCAGCAGCACCACCGGCACCGTGGTGGCCGACTGCACCAGCGCCACCATCAGCGGCGAGCCGGTCCGCTCGGCCATCACCCATGCCGCGGCCACATCGTTGACCCAGGTGCCGACGTTGCTGCCCAGAATGGCCAGCCACATCGTACGGAACAGCCGGATCTTCAGCGGTGACCACGCGCCGGCGGCTGCGTTGGGGACGGTATCTACCATTGCCATGCTCCTACTACCGATGCAAACAGAGAGTCGCGGCCACCGGCCGCGCGCAAACCGGGGCCGGCCTCGAACCAGGCCAGCTGGCCTTTCCAGGTCCAGTGGTTGCTGGCCTGCCAGCTGGTTTCCCACTTGTACTGCTGGCCGATCCGCCGCGGCGTTCCGGCGGTGCCGGGTACCGCCGCCAGCGGCGCCGGGGTGGTGTAGATGGCGTCGCTGCGCTGGTGCTTCCAGGCCAGCTGCACGCCAAGTTCGGTGCTCACGTTCGCGTGCGGCGCCAGCGTCAGCGTCGGCTGCACATCCATCAGGTTGGCCGGTGCGAGCAGGCTGGCCTCGCTGAAATACGCCGACTTCGGGTACATCGCGTTGAAGGTCCCCAGCCGCTCGTCGCTGGCGTTGCGGTCGCCGCTGGCGATGTCCAGCTTCACGCCGATCCGCGGCTGCCACGGCGCATCGGGCCAGCGCACGCCGCTGTCGCTGGCCAGCGTCCACGCGCGGATGGCCAGGTCGCCCTGCCCGCCCTGCCTGCGCGCCAGCGTGCCGCGTTGCGCGACCGCTTCGATATTGGCGTCCCAGCGCGGGTGCCGCGCGAACCAGCGCGTGCCCAGCGAGGTGCGGCGCTCGTCGCCGGACGCACTGGCGAAGCGTGCGCCATCGCGGCCGTAGTCCAGCAGGTACAGGTCCAGCCCGTTGCCGGCGCGCGCGCCCTGCCAGGTCGCATAGCCGCCGAGCAGATACTGGCCGCGATCGCTGCGGTCGTCGAAGGCGCCCATGCGGTTGTCGACCGGCCGCAAGGCCATCGCATCCAGCGTCAAGCCACCCTGCTGCCACCGCGCGCGGACGCCATCGAAGGCGAGCCGGATGTTGGGGCCATCGCGCACCGACAGCAGCCGCGAGCTGCCGTACGCCGCTTCCTGCCGCCCCAGCTGCCAGCTCAGATGGTCGCCGTGCCAGCGCACGTAGCCCTGCTGCAGGTCGAGCGCGCCGCGGTCGGTGCCGCCCGGTCCGCCGTCGCGCCCCTGCTCGGCGTGCACGCCCAGCTGCACCATGCCTTCCCAGCGGTCACGCCGGATCGCTACCGAGCTCAGCGCGCGCAGGAGGCCATAGCCATCCTCGCGCCCCTGTATGCCGAAGCGGGTCGGGTCGTAGTACATGCCGCGCAGCCGCAGCGAGGCGTCCAGCTGCGCCTCGCCACCGCCGTCCAGTGCAATGCAGCGGCCCGTTGCATCGGGCGCACACGCGACCGCCAGCGACGGCAGCGCCGCCGCCACCGCCAGGCTCAGAACGCGAAGCACGAACATCCCAGCGCGCCCCAGAAGGCGTTCGGCGCATCGGTCGGCACCGCGTGTGCTGCTGCGTGGCCGTGGCCATGGGTGCGGCACGCGCCACCCTGGCCATGCGCATGCGCGTGCGCCACCAGGCCGGTGGCCGCACCGCCCACGTGGTAGCCGCCGAAGCGGTTCACCGGCGACCAGTCCGGCATCGCCGGCGGCAGTGTCGGCGCCAGCGGGCCGAATTCGCCGTCGCCGTGCACCACCCGCCCACCGACCACGGTCAGCACGCTGGTGATATCGGCAATGGCGGCATCGTCGACCGCGAAGAAGTCCGACGACAGCACGCAGAAGTCGGCCAGCTGGCCAACGGCCAGCGTGCCCTTGCGGCCGTCGTCGCCGGAGAACCACGCACTGCCCTGCGTCCACAGGCGCAGCGCTTCTTCGCGTTCGAGCAGGTTCTCTTCGCCATACAACGCCAGGCCGCCCACGGTGCGACCGGTGACCAGCCATGACAGTGCCACCCACGGGTTGTAGCTGGCCACGCGGGTGGCGTCGGTGCCGGCGCCAACCGGCACGCCGGCCTGCAGCATGCGCCGCACCGGCGGCGTGTGTCGGGCCGCCTCGGCACCGTAGCGCTGCACGAAGGCCTCGCCCTGGTAGGCCATGCGGTGCTGGATGGCCAGGCCGCCGCCGAGCGCGCGGATGCGCTCGATGTTGCGCGGGGTGATGGTCTCGGCGTGGTCGATGAACCAGTGCAGGCCGTCGAACGGGATCTCGCGGTTGACCTGCTCGTACACGTCCAAGATGCGGTCGATGCTCTCGTCGTAGGTGGCGTGGATGCGGAACGGCCAGCGCTTCTCCACCAGCAGCTTGACCACCTGTTCCAGCTCCGGCTCCATGCCCGGCGGCAGTTCGGGGCGCGGTTCGTTGAACAGTTCGAAATCGGCCGCCGAGAACACCAGCATTTCACCGGCACCGTTATGCCGCAGCAGGTCGTCGCCCTGGCGCGGCGCCAGGATTTTGCTCCAGTGCTGGAAGTCCTGGACCTCCTTGCCCTTGCTCTGGGTGAACAGGTTGTAGGCGATGCGCACGGTCAATTCGCCGTCGCGGTGCAGCTGCTCGATGACCTGGTAGTCCTCGGGGTAATTCTGGAAGCCGCCGCCGGCGTCGATCACCGAGGTGATGCCCAGCCGGTTCAGCTCGCGCATGAAGTGTCGGGTGGAATTGGCCTGGTAGTCGATCGGCAGCCGCGGCCCCTTGGCCAGGGTGGCGTACAGGATCAGCGCGTTGGGCTTGGCGAGCAGCAGGCCGGTGGGGTTGCCGAGGCTGTCGCGCGCGATCTGCCCACCCGGTGGGTCCGGGGTGTTCTTGTCGTATCCGCAGGCGCGCAGCGCGGCGCGGTTGAGCAGCGCGCGGTCATACAGGTGCAGCAGGAACACCGGGGTGTCGGGCGCGATGGCGTTGAGTTCGGCCAGCGTCGGCAGGCGTTTCTCGATGAACTGCTCGGCGGTGAAGCCGCCCACCACCCGCACCCACTGCGGTGCCGGCGTGTTGTCGACCTGGGCCTTCAGCATCGCCATGGCATCGGACAGCGAACGCAGCCCGTCCCAGCGCAGTTCCAGGTTGTAGTTGAGCCCGCCCCGGATCAGATGCGTGTGGCTGTCGTTGAGCCCAGGCACCAGCCGGCGGCCGCCGGCATCGATCACGGTGGCGCCGGTCAGCCCGGCACGCACGTCGGCCTCGGCACCGATCGCGGCGATGCGGCCGTCCACCACCGCCAGCGCATCAGCCTGTGGCAGGCGGGGATCGAGTGTGGTGATGCGGGCGTGGCGGATGAGCAGGGTGGACATCGGTTTCTCCAACGAATCAGCAAAGGCGCGCCCGGCTACCCCGCACGCAGCGCGAAGCTGCCGGGCCCGGCCAGGGCGATGGCGCACAGCGCCAGGGTCCAGAACAACGGGTATTCGATACCGCCGCGCATCCAGAACCAGCCTTTCGGCAGCGCCAGCAGCGCGGTGAAGGCGAGGAACAGCGCGGCGATCACGGCGGCGATGCGGGTCTGCCAGCCCAGCAGCACGGCCAGCCCGCACAGCACCTGCACGCTGGCCAGCAGCAGCGGCACCGGTGCAGGCGCCGGCAACCGGTAGCCACGCAGCTCGTCGGCAAACCCGGCCAGGCCGGGGCCGCCGAACCAGCCGAACAGCTTGCCCAGCGCGTGCGGCAGCAGGAACCCTCCCGCCGCCACCCGCAGCACCAGCAGCCCCACGTCCAGGCCGGTGGCGCCCCCCACCTCAGTGGCCGCCTTCCTGCGCGCCGAACATGGCCTTGGCGTACTGGATGCCGAGGCCATAGCCGCCGGCATGCTCGCGGGCGATGCCGGTGGTGAGGCCATAGGTCTCGCCGCGTGCCCAGTCACGCTGCAGTTCCAGCAGGTACTGCACGGAAGTGATCGGTACCGCGCCGGCCTGCACCATGCGCATGACGGCGCGCTCGTGCGCCTCGTCGCTGACATCGCCGCAGGCGTCGGTGATCACGTACACCTCGAAGCCCTGTTCAATCGCCGACAGCGCCGGGCCGACGATGCATACGCTGGTCCACAGGCCGGCAAGCACCAGGCGCTGCTGGCCGATACGGTTGATCTCCGCGATCACCGGCGCGTCCTCCCAGGTGTTCATCGAGGTCCGGTCGAACACCTGCTGGCCCGGGAAGACCGCCGGCAGTTCCGGGAACAGCGGGCCGGAGAACGAGGTCTCGGCCACGGTGGTCAGTACCACAGGCACCTTGAAGCCCGCCGCACCCTTGGCGATCAGCGCCACGTTGTTGCGCAGCGCGGCGATGTCGATCGAACGGGTGGCGAAGGCCATCTGCGACTGGAAGTCGATCAGGACCAGGGCGTGGTTGGTGGGCGACAGCAGCGAGGTGCCGGGCACGGCAGTGGCGGTGGTCATCGGGCGTCCTTGGGAAGGCAACTCAGGGGATGCGCCATGGTCACCCCGCGCGCGTGCGCGCCCTACCCTCATATGGGTGGTGGCCGCGGCTACCCTTTCGGGGGATCCGCCACGCGGCGCCGGTGCGGCGCCTCCCCTGAAAGAGTGGCCCCGGACTGCCCCCAGCCTGCGACAATCCGGGGACCTCCAGCGGTGCTGGCGACGCAACCCGGACATTCTGCATGACCCTCACGCCCTCACCGATCGGCATCCTGGTGGTCGACGACCATCCGCTGCTGCGCGATGGCCTTGCCGCGCTGCTGGACATGCAGCCGGACATGCGCCTGCTCGGCGAAGCCGGCGATGGCGAGGAAGCGGTGGCCCAGTACCTCGCCCTGCGCCCGGACGTGGTGCTGATGGACCTGCAGCTGCCAAAGGTGGACGGCGAAGAGGCCATCGCGCGCATCCGCCAGCATGACCCGCGTGCGCGCATCATCGTGCTCACCACCTATCGCGGCGACGTCCGCGCGGTGCGGGCGCTGCAGGCCGGCGCCAGCGGCTACCTGCTCAAGGACATGCTGCGCCACGAACTGGTGGACACCATCCGCACCGTGCACAGCGGCCGCCGCGCCGGCATTCCAGCGACACTGGCGGCCAGCATCGCCGCGCATGTGGTGGAAGACAGCCTGTCGCCGCGCGAAACCGAGGTGCTTGGCCACGTCGCCAGCGGCTGCTCGAACAAGGGCATCGGCGAGCGGATGGGCATCTCCGAGCAGACCGTCAAGGCCCACATGAAGAACATCATGGAGAAGCTCGGCGCCCGCGACCGCACCCATGCCGTCACGCTCGCCCTCAAGCGCGGCATCATCAGCCTCGACACCGACCCGTAGTGACGGCCCATGGCCGTCAACCACGCACCACCGGAACGAAGCCGATCAGCGCAACCGCACCACCAGACTGGCGCCTGCGGCGACCGTCGCCAGCGTCGCCACGCCTGTCCACCCGAAGTGCGCCAGTACCACCGCACCCAGCGCCCCGCCCGCCGCCATGCCCAGGAACACCCCGGTGAACAGCAGCGCGTTGAGCCGGCTGCGCGCCTCCGGGGCGAGTCCGTAGACCAGCGTCTGGTGCGATACCAGCGCGGCCTGGAAGCCGAAGTCGAACACCACCGCACTGATGGCCAGCAACGGCAGGATCGCCGCGCGCGGCAGCCACGCGTCCAGCAGCAGCATCGCGAACCCGAGCAACGCGATCCCGATGGCGATCCGCGCCACCGCGTGGCTGCCCAGCCGGTCGGCCCAGCGCCCGGCCAGCGGCGCGGCCAGCGCGCCCGCCGCACCGGCAATGCCGAACGCACCGGCCACCGCACTGCCCAGCTGGAAGCGGCTGTGCAGCATCACGGCCAGGGTTGACCAGAACGCACTGAACCCCACCGCCAACAGCCCCTGCGCCAACACCGCACGGCGCAGCTGCGGCTGCGCGCGCCACAGGTGAACCAACGAGCGCAGCAGCGCCGGGTAACGCAATGACGTGGTGGGCGCCAGGTGCGGCAGCTCGCGCGCCAGTGTCAGTGCCATCAGCACCACGGAGACGGCGGCGATGCCGAACATCGCCCGCCAACCCAGTGCCTGCGCGACCAGCCCGCTGGCCACGCGCGAGAGCAGGATGCCCAGCAGCAGCCCGGTCATCACCTTGCCCACTACTGCACCACGCTCGGCCTCGGGGGCCAGCATCGCCGCAGTGGGCACCACATCCTGCGCCACGGTGGCCATCAGGCCGATCAGCAGGCTGGTGAGCAGCAGCGTCGGCAGGCTGCCGGCGAGCGCGGCAGTCGCCAGCGCCGCGGCCAGCACCAGTGACTTGAGCAGGATCAGCCGCCGCCGGTCGACCCGGTCGCCCAGTGGCGCCAGCAGCAGGATGCCCAGCGCGTAGCCCAGCTGGGTCAGCGTGGGCACCATGCCGGTGGCCTGCGGTTCGCTGCCCAGCCCACTGGCGATGACGCCCAGCATCGGCTGGCTGTAGTAGATCGAAGCCACCGAAAAGCCGGCCCCTGCCGCCATCGCCACGATCAGCCGGGACGGCACGGTGGCCTGCACCGGGGCCAGGGGCGCTATATGCACGCTGGACATGAGCCACTCCACACATGAGAAAGTGGCGCCAGCATCGCGCGTGTGGGTAAGGGTGTGTAGTAGGCTTGGGTACATATCCATCATACGGGAGGCGTATGACCACCACCACCTCGGCCGTCGGCGCGGACCGGATCGACCTGCTGCACACCTTCGTCCGCATCGTCGACAGCGGCAGCCTCTCGGCCGCTGCCCTGCAGCTGGGCACCACCCAGCCCACCGTCAGCCGCCGGCTGCAGGCACTGGAGCGCTTGTTCGGTCTTCACCTGCTCAAGCGCTCCACCCACCAGATGACCCTCACCGAAGATGGTGAGCGCTGTTACGCCCACGCCCGTGCGCTGGTGGACGAGTGGGAGGCGATCCAGGCCGACCTGCGCGGCGAAGTCGATGTGCCACGCGGACGCTTGCGCGTGGTGGTGCCGCACGCCTTCGGCCAGGCCCAGCTGCTCGATCCCATGCTGCAGTTCATGGCCCGCCACCCGCAGGTCACCCTGGAATGGATGCTGGAAGACCAGCCGCCGGACTTCATCGCCGACGGCATCGACTGCGCCATCCGGGTCGGCGGCGTACATGAGCCACATCTGGTCGCGGTGCCGCTGGCCGAAGTACCGCGCATCGTGATCGCCGCGCCGGCGCTGCTGGGCGCGGCCGACCCGCATGACCCCGCCCTGCTGCCGCGGCTGCCATGGATCGCCCTGACCACCTTCTACCGCGAGCGTTTCAGCCTGCTGCCTGCCGACGATGGCCCCGCGCTGCGGGTGGACATCCAGCCGCGCCTGCTCACCGACAACCTGTTCGTGGTGCGGCGTGCCGCACTGTCCGGGCTGGGCGCGGCGGTGGTGTCGGCCTGGCTGGTGGCCGACGACCTGCGTAACGGGCACCTGCTGCAGTTGGTACCCGGTTGGGAGGCGCCGCCGCTGCCGGTGCACCTGGTGTATCCCGCTTCCCGGCAGATCCCCTCACGCCTGCGCGCCTTCATCGACGCGATGAAGGCCAGCCTGCCGCACACCCATGGGATGCGCGCGCTGCCCCTGCCACCGCGCCCGGCGGCCCGGTGAGTTTGCACTGACTGGATAACATAGCCTCTGCTATATTGAGGGCATGAGCGCGGACCCCCTCTCCCCGTCGACCAGCGCCTGGCCGCAGCCCACCGGCGACGGTCCCAGCCTGGGCGACATGCACGCCAGCGTTGCCGTGCCCAGTGGCGGCCATTGGTGGTTCCGGCTGCTGGCGTTCCTGGGCCCGGGCTACATGGTCTCGGTCGGCTACATGGACCCGGGCAACTGGGCCACCGACATCGCCGGTGGCGCCCGCTTCGGCTATCTGCTGCTGTCGGTGATCCTGCTCTCGAACCTGATGGCGATCGTGCTGCAGGGCCTGTCTGCGCGGCTGGGCATCGCCACCGGCCGCGACCTCGCCCAGGCCTGCCGCGACCACTTTTCAAAACCGGTAAACCTGTGCCTGTGGGTGCTGTGCGAGATCGCGATCATCGCCTGCGACCTGGCCGAGGTGATCGGCACCGCCATCGCGCTGAAACTGCTGTTCGGCCTGCCGCTGGTGATGGGCGCGATCATCACCGCCGTGGACGTGGTGCTGGTGCTGTGGCTCATGCACCGCGGCTTCCGCGCGCTGGAAGCCTTCGTGATTGCGCTGTTGCTGGTGATCTTCGCCTGCTTCGCCGTGCAGATCGCGCTGGCCGCACCGCCGCTGCACGCGGTGCTGGGCGGCTTCATTCCGCGCGCGGAGGTGGTGACCAACCCGCATGCGCTGTATCTGGCGATCGGCATCATCGGCGCCACGGTGATGCCGCACAACCTCTACCTGCATTCGTCCATCGTGCAGACCCGCGCCTACCCGCGTACCGACAGCGGGCGGCGCAGCGCGTTGCGCTGGGCGGTCACCGACAGCACCATCGCGCTGATGCTGGCGCTGTTCATCAATGCCTCCATCCTGATCCTCGCCGCCGCCGTGTTCCATGCGCAGGGCCGCACCGACGTGCAGGAGATCGAGCAGGCCTACGAGCTGCTCTCGCCGATGCTGGGCGTGGGGCTGGCCTCGACCCTGTTCGCGGTGGCGCTGCTCGCCTCGGGCATCAATTCCACCGTGACCGCCACCCTGGCCGGGCAGATCGTCATGGAGGGCTTCCTGCGCCTGCGCATCGCGCCGTGGGCGCGGCGCCTGATCACGCGCGGCATCGCGATCGTGCCGGTGGTGATCGTAACGGCCATCTATGGCGAACAAGGCACCGCGCGGCTGCTGGTGCTCAGCCAGGTGCTGTTGTCCATGCAGCTGCCGTTCGCAGTGATTCCGCTGGTGCTGTTCGTCGGCAACAAGGCACGCATGGGCGCGCTGGTGGCGCCGAAGTGGTTGTTGACGCTGGCGTGGGCGATTGCCGCGGTGATCGTGGTGTTGAATGTGAAGTTGTTGGTTGAGACGGTGGGGTGACGTTGCCCGGCCCTTGACCTCAAGCATGGTTGAGGTGGCATTGTCTGCGCATTCCCTGCCGGAACCCATGATGACCACAAACCTGCCCCCCTCCCAACACGATCTCTGGAATGGCCCCGCCGGCGATGCCTGGGTTCAGGCGCAGACGTTGCTCGACGGCATGTTCGCGCCCTTCGAGCCCTTGTTGGCCGATCCCCTTGATGCCCACCCCGACGCGCAGGTGCTGGACGTCGGCTGCGGCACCGGCGCGGTCTGCCTGGCCATCGCCGACCGGCTCGGCCCATCAGGCCACTGCACGGGCGTGGACATCTCCGCGCCGATGATCGCGGTCGCGCGCGAGCGCGCCGCCGCAGCCGGCAAGGACATCGACTTCATCGTGGCCGACGCCCAGCAGCACGCCTTCGCACCGGCCAGCCTCGACCACATCGTGTCGCGGTTCGGGGTGATGTTCTTCAACGATCCCGTGCAGGCCTTCCGCCGCCTGCGCGGCGCCCTGCGCTCCGGAGGCAACCTGCACGCCATCGCCTGGCGCAGCCCGGCCGAGAATGCGTTCATGACCACCGCCGAACGTGCCGCCGCGCCGCTGCTCGCACTGCCGCCGCGCGCGGCCGACGGCCCCGGGCAGTTCGCGTTCGCCGACGCGGGCAAGGTGCAGGCCCTGCTGCGCGACAGCGGCTGGACCAGGATCGAGATCACCCCGCTGGATGTCCGCTGCAGCATCGCCCGTGAGGACCTGCCCACCTACGTCTCGCTGCTGGGCCCGGTAGGCCAGGCGCTGCGGGCAGAAGGATTGGACCCGTCGACCCGGGCGTCGGTACTGGCAGCGGTCGTCGATGCCTTCGCCCCCTTCGTGCAAGGCGACCGGGTGGTGTTCACCGCCGCGTGCTGGTCGGTGCGGGCGCAATAGCCGGCAGCACCTGCCGTCACCTACCCGCCACCATTCGTCCCAGCGCGCCTGTCATTCGCCCCAACGCCAATGACAGCAAGGCATCGCAGGCACATGCTGCGGCCACCGCCCCTCGCTGTGGACCCCCATGAAACGTCGCGACTGCCTCAAAGCCGGCCTCACCCTGCCCCTGCTCCCCCTTGTCCAGAAGGCGGCCGCGGCCACCGGCCCGCGCCCCGCCGCCGGCCTGACCCGGGTCCGCCCGGGTGCCGCCGGTTGGCCCGGTACGAGCGACTGGGACCAGCTGTCCCGCGCCGTCGGCGGCCGCCTCTCGGTGCCGGTCTCGCCCTTCCTCGGCGACGCCGCAACCCGCAGCGAGGCACTGGCGCAGCTCCGCAATCCGTTCTTCATCGGCGACCAGCCCGCGCTTACCCAGACCAGCGGCTACCACGGCGCGTGGCTGTCCCGGCCCAGCGCGCGGGTGGTCAGCGCCGCCAACAGCGCCGATGTCGCCGCGGCGGTCAACTTCGCCCGCCGCCATCGGCTGCGGCTGGTGGTCAAGGGCGGCGGGCACAGCTACCACGGCACCTCGTGCGCACCGGACTCGCTGCTGGTCTGGACCCGCGCCATGAACCAGGTCGAGTTGCACGATGCCTTCGTCGCGCAGGGCGCCGCGGCAGGCACCGCCGCACAGCCGGCGGTCAGCGTGGGCGCCGGCGCCATGTGGATCGACGCCTATAACGCGGTCACCACGCACGGCGGACGTTACGTGCAGGGTGGCGGCTGCACCTCGGTCGGGGTCACCGGCCTGGTCACCGGCGGCGGCTTCGGCAGCTTCTCAAAGGCCTTCGGCACGGCGGCGGCCAGCCTGATCGAAGCCGAAGTCGTCACCGCCGACGGTCGGGTGCGCGTGGTCAACGCCGACCAGGAGCCGGACCTGTTCTGGGCGCTGAAGGGCGGGTGCGCCGGCAGCTTCGGCGTGGTCACCCGCATGACCCTGCGTACCCATGCCCTGCCGGAC
This sequence comes from Stenotrophomonas sp. PD6, assembly GCF_049199305.1. Classification (NCBI taxonomy): domain Bacteria; kingdom Pseudomonadati; phylum Pseudomonadota; class Gammaproteobacteria; order Lysobacterales; family Lysobacteraceae; genus Stenotrophomonas; species Stenotrophomonas sp. PD6. The sequence goes on from NZ_JBLZQD010000001.1 coordinate 452,219, forward strand.
ACGTTTGGCGGCGTGTCGCTGAAGGTGCGGGCCGACAGCGACGAGAGCTGGCACGCGCTGGTGGTCGAGACGCTGCGCTTCTGCCGCGACACCCTGTGCAACCCGCACTGGGGCGAACAGCTGCGCTTCGGCGACGAACGCACACTGGGCGTATCGATGGTGTTCCAGGGGCTGAGCCAGGACGCCGCCGCGGCCGCGTGGGGCCCGTTCGTCGCGTGGCTCGCCGCGCGGCCGCAGTACACCCTGCTTGATCCGCTGCAGGCATTGGCCTTGCCTGCGCGGCACATGTGGGACGCGGACTTCTTCCGCAGGCACGCGCCGCACCTGATTGCCGAGGACACCCGCCCTGATGCGCCGCGCATGCGCATGCTGTGGAAAGGCGACCAGAGCCAGGTGGGCTGGTACCTGCACGGGTATGCCTCGGCCTGGATGCCGTCGGGCCTGCTCGATGATGCGCAGCGCGAGGCCGCCGCGACGGCGATCTGCGCGGCGGCGGCGCACATGCCGGTCGAACTGCACTGCAACAAGGGCCTGTTCGGCGCGCCGGCCGATGCGCTCGCGGCGAGCCGTGCGACGGCGACGCATCCTGCCGTGCTCGACGCGTTCGCCCTGGCCCTGATCGGCAACGCCGGCGGCCCCGCCTATGCCGGCAGTGGCGGCACGGTCGATGAAGCCGACGCCCGCGAGGGTGCGGCTCGGGTGCAGCGCGCCTACCAGCAACTGCGCACGCTGCTGCCGGCCGCGCCCACCTACGTATCCGAGTGCGACTATTTCCAGCGCGACTGGCAGCAGTCGTTCTGGGGTCCGAACTACCCGCGCCTGCTGGCCGCAAAACGCCGCTACGACCCCGAAGGGCTGTTCGTGATCCATCACGGCGTGGGCAGCGAGGACTGGAGCGCGGACGGCTTCGAACGACGGCGCTGAGAACGGCGGCGCTGACGGCTATGCGGCAGGTGCACCCGGTTCCACTCTGCCGTAGCCTGCGTGGCACCCGTCCGTCCCCGGAGATCGCCCCGTGCCTGCGTCCAACCCCGTCGTTGCCGTTCCCGTCGCGCTCTGTCTCGCCATCGCCTGCGCACTGCTGCCCGCCAGCGCCCACGCACAGTCCGCGCCGACGGCGGTACAGGCACCGGCAGCCGCCAGCAGCTTCAATACGCTGCTCGACGCGCAGACCATGGGCGCGATCAACGCCGACCCCGAGCTGCGCACGGTGTTGGGCATCAGCGGCGATGGCGTCGGCGATCTTTCCGACCGGCTCACCGATGTCTCGCTGGCGCAGCGCGAGGTGAACCGGCGCATGCTCGCCGACAACCTGGCGGCCATCAAGGCCTGGAAAGGCGCACCACTGGATGCGCAGCAGCAGCTCAGTGACGGCCTGGCGCGCTGGTTCTACCAGGCCCAGATCGACCTGATGGCGGTGCCGTGGTCGGCGGCGTGGTTGCCGGTGGGCGGCAGCACCTACGCGGTGGACCAGTTGTTCAGCCTGCCAGTGAACCTGCCGCAGTTCTTCGACAACCAGCATGCCGTCACCGATGCGACCAGTGCGCGCCACTACATCGCGCGCTTGAACGCGATGGGCACCAAGCTCGACCAGGTCCGCGCCAACGTCGACCTGCAGGCCGACCAGGGCGTGGTGCCGCCCGAAGTGGCGCTGAGCGGTGCGGCCACCCAGTTCCGCACGCTGCTGCAGCCGGCGCCGAAAGACAGCCTGTGGGTGCAGTCGCTGCGCCGCAAGCTGGACAAGCTGCCCGCCATTCCCGCCGCCGAACGCGCCGCCCTGCTCGAGCAGGCCACCGTTGCGGTGCGCGATTCGGTCAACCCCGGCTACCAGCGGCTGCTCGACCGCGTGCAGGCGCTGCTGGCCACGCACCCGGGCAACAAGGGCATGTGGGCGCTGCCACACGGCGATGCGTACTACGACGCGGCGCTGCGCTGGTACACCAGCACCGGGCTGGGCGCCGACGCCATCCACCAGATCGGGCTGGACGAAGTGGCGCGCCTGGAAAAAGCCATGGACGCGCGCCTGCGCCAGCTGGGCCTGCGCGATGGCAGCGTGGCGTCACGTATTGCACGCCTGCGCGACGACCCGCGTTATCGGTATGCGGACAGCGACGCCGGGCGCAAGGAACTGATCGGCGACATCGAGCAGCGCCTGCGCGATCTGGACCCGATCCTGCCCACCTGGTTCGGCCACCTGCCGCCGCAGAAGCTGGTGGTGCTGCCGGTGCCCGCGCACATGCAGGCGACGTCGCCCGGCGGCTACTACTACCCGCCGGCGATGGACGGCTCGCGACCGGGCACGTTCTTCATCAACCTGGGCGACATCGACGCCAATACGCGCTGGAGCATCCCTACCCTCACCTACCACGAGGGTTCCCCGGGCCATCACTTCCAGATCTCGATCGGGCAGACCCTGACCGACCTGCCGATGCTGCGCCGCAGCCTCAATCCCAGCGCCTTCAGTGAGGGCTGGGCGCTGTATGCCGAACAGCTGATGGCCGAGGCCGGCGTGTACAAGGACGACCCGGCCGGCGACCTGGGCCGCCTGCAGGCCGAAATGTTCCGCTCGGTGCGGCTGGTGCTCGACACCGGGCTGCACCGCAAGCGCTGGACTCCCGAGCAGGCCATTGCCTACATGCAGGAGAAGACCGGCATGAAGGAATCGGAAGTGCGCACCGAGGTCAACCGCTACCTGGTCCAGCCCGGCCAGGCGTCGTCGTACAAGATGGGCCAACTGCGGTTGCTGGCGCTGCGCGAGAAAGCGCGCCGCGAGTTGGGCGACCGCTTCGACATCCGCGCCTTCCATGACCTGATCCTCGGCAACGGTGCATTGCCGATGACGGTGGTGGAACAGGCGGTGGATGCGTGGGTAGCGGCGGGCGGCGGCGAACCACGCCGCGCGCCCTGACCCGTAGAAATACCTAGGAAGCGTCGGTGTAACTCCGGTTGTCCGCCCCGCATCGGGTGCGCACAGTGAGGGCATGGCCTGGCAGACAGGCCCGGCCCACAGGAGAGCACCATGCGCCCGTCCAGAACCTGCCTGCTGCTGGTGATGTTGCTGACCGCGCCACAGGCATGGTCAACCGCGCGCGCCGCGCCGCCGCCCACTGTCGATGCCACGTCAGCGGCCAGCATGGACCCCGAGGCGATCAACGCGCTCACCCGCATGGGCAAGGCGCTGCGCGCACTGCCGCAGTTCACGATGGCGGCCACCACCCGCACCGACTACGTGCTCGATGATGGGCAGAAGCTCGCCTTGGCCGGCACGGTCGACTACAAGGTGCTGGGCCCGGACCACTTCTTCGTAGAGATCCGCAGCGAGCACCAGCACCGTCAGTTGTTCTACGACGGGCATACGCTGACGATCTACTCCCCCCGGCAGAAGTACTACGCCGCCATCGAGCACCTGGACCGCAGCAGCCAGGCCCTGCTCAGCGATTCGGCCACCCGGCTGGGCGTGGAATTCCCGCTGGCCGACCTGTTCCTGTGGGGCACGCCGGGCTTTCCCACCGACCGCCTGGAATCCGCGCTGCTGGTCGGCACTGAGCGCATCGATGACGAGCAGACCCGGCATTACGCGTTCCGCCAACCCGGCGTGGACTGGCAGGTGTGGATCTCGGACGCCACCGGACTGCCGCGCCAGTTGCTGATCACCAGCCACACCGATCCCGCACTCCCCAGCTACCAGGCCACGCTGCGATGGGACACCAAGCGGCCCGTTGCGGCGAAGGATCTGGTGTTCCGGCCGGACGGCGCCACCCGGATCGCATTCGTGCCGGCTGCCCCCACCGGCGACGACGCTGGCAACGGAGACCGCTGACATGCACACCACGACTGCACTCCGTACTGCCCTTCTCACTGCCTTGCTGTGCTCGATGGCCGGGACGCTGCTCGTGCCCGTCGACGTCCAGGCCCGGCCGGGACTGCGCGGCTTCGCCCATCCCTCGATTGCCAGCCACGGCGGATTTGGGGGCGGTGGTTTCAGCCCGCATCCGGGCATCCGGCCGGGGCCCGAACCGGGGCCCCACCCGGGACCGGGACCTGGTCCTGGTCCAGGACCCCACCCGGGACCGGGTCCAGGACCCCATCCGGGACCCGGCCCTGGGCCAGGTCCCGGTCCCGGCCCGCATCCCCCCGGCCCGCCGCCGGGCCCCGGGCCGCACCCGTATCCGCCGCCGCCGCCCTATTGGGACCATCCGTTCTGGGGCGCCGCCGCGGTCACCGCAGGCGTCGCGCTCACCGCCGCCGCGATCGGTTCGGTGGTGTACACGCTGCCGGTCGACTGCAGCACGATCGTCGTCGATGGCATCGGCTACCAGCAGTGCAGCGACGGCTGGTACCAGCCGCGCTATGTGGGCACGACCGTGCAGTACATCGTGGTGGATGCGCCACGATGAGGCTGGTCGGTGGGCGTGACCTCGGCGACCCGCTGCAACTGGAAGGCCGCCAGCGGCGACGCCTGGACGGTTGCGCCGCACTGGAGCGTGCCCCGCCATGCCGATGCGCCAGCCGTTGAGCGCCCTGATCGGCACTGTTTCACTGCTGGCGCTGCTGGCCGGCTGCCGACCCGACGCCGCTCCCCAGGCAACCACGCCTGCGCCCTCGGGCACGGATCGTCAGCACGACGCGCTGCCGGCGCTGCGCGCCGTGGCACGCGAGGCCTATGTCTACGGCGTGCCGATGCTCGCCCGCTACCGGCAGGTGCATGCGCTCAGCATCGACACTGACGGCGACCACTACCGGGGCCCGTTCAACCAGCTCAGCCACGGTAGTGCAACCGTGCCCGGCGATGACGACGCACAGGACGCCGACGCCGGCCTGCCATCCACCTCGGCCACGCTCGACCTGCGCGCCGAGCCGGTCGTCATCGGCGTGCCGCCGATGGAGCCCGAACGTTACTTCGTGCTGCAGTTGGTAGATCTGTACGGCTACCACTTCGCCTACATCGGCAGCCGCAGCACCGGCAATCTGGGGGGCCACTACCTGATCGCCGGTCCGGACTGGCACGGTCGCGTGCCCGCCGGCATCACCCAGGTCATGCGCGCCGAGACCCAGCTGGTGAGCCTGTCGGGCGGCATCCAGCTGCTCGATGCCCAGGATCGCGGGCGGGTCGAGCAGCTGCAGGCGCGCTACCGGTTGCAGCCGCTGTCGGCGTTCCTCGGCCGGCGCGCGCCGCATCCGCCTGCGGCGGTTACCTGGCCGGCCCCGCTGGCGCCGGATGCGCTGCGCGGCTCCCCGGCCTTCTTCAATCAGCTCGCCTTCGTGCTGCAGTTCGCCCCCATCCACCCCAGCGAGCGCGCGCTGCGTGCGCGGCTGGCCGGCATCGGCATCCAGCCCGGGCATGCGCTTGCGCTGCACGCACTACCGCCGGACACGCTGGCGGCGCTGCGCGAGGGCATGGCCGATGGGCAGCGCGAGATCGACCAGCGTCGCGCCGCGCTGGCCGGGCGCACCGATACGCTGTACGGCAGCCGCGATCTGCTCAAGGGTGACCTGGTCGCCCGCGCCACCGGCAGCCAGGCTGACGCTGCGGCAACCTCGCGCGACGAAGCACTGCGCCCGCTGTTCGATACCGACGCCGACGGCGTTCTGTTGGACGGCAGCCGCCACCGCTACACCGTGCGTTTCGCCCGCGACCGATGGCCGCCGGTGAATGCGTTCTGGTCATTGAGCCTGTACGCGTTGCCAGGAGAACGGCGTGTGGCCAATGCGATCGACCGCCACCAGATCGACTCCCGCATGCTGCCGCACCTGCGGCGCGATGCCGACGGCGGGCTGACGCTATACCTGCAGCACGACCCACCCCCTGGCGGGCAACGCCACAACTGGTTGCCCGCTCCGGACGGCCCGTTCGCCGCGCGCATGCGCTACTACTGGCCGAAACCGGAACTGCTGGATGGCGGGTGGACCTCGCCACAGATCGAACGCGTGCACTGACCCCTTTCCCTCCCCCCACAGGTGCCACCATGCCCAACCATCCCTGGTTCTGGATTCTCGCGCTGTTCCTGGTGCCACTGCTGGCGGCCCTGGTGGTCAGCCTGCTGACCCGCCGTCGCGGCATCGGCGCCAATGCGGTACTGGCCTGGTTCGTGATCGTCTGCTGGATCGGCGCACTCGGCGTGGTCCTGGCGCAGGTACGGTGATTCCCACCTGCGTCCACATAAAAAGCGCGGCGTCGCACCGGATGGGAGGGAGGTCCCGGCACGCCGCCGCGCGGCACAACACGAAAAGGTCGCGCTACTGCATCATTTGGCGGGTGCGCTGCCAGGCGGGAAGCTCGCGAACAGCTTGTCCAGGCCGGCTTCGACGGCCGCATTGACGCGATCGGGCGAGGTGGGCACCGTGCTGCTGGCCGTACCGCGCCAGACCGCCTGCTTGCTCCGCGCATCGAACATGTCCACCACCAGGGTGCCCACGTCATAGGTGCGCACCGTGGTGGTCGCCGTACCCATGCCCATGCCGCCGCCCCAGCCGCCACCGCGCCAGCCCCAACCACCCATGTTGCTGCCGCTGTAGAACGTATCCAGCGTCTGCCGCTGGGTGCTCACGATATGCGCGGCCAGCGCCACGTCGCCACCATTGGGCGCCAGGGTCCAGCCGCGGGCCTGCAGGCGGGCATCGATGCCATCCACGATGCGCTGCTGCACCAGCGGCGAGCCGCCCTGCGGCTTCATCGCCCAGCTGTAGGTCTTGAACGAGGCGAAGTTGGCGCCCGGATCGAAGTCGGTGTGGACGGTCGGCGTGGAGGCGCAGGCCACCAGCGAGGTGGCAAGGACCGCAATCGCAAAGGCTTTCATGGCGCAGGCTCCAGTTCCGGGATGATGGGTCTTCCACACAGCCTACTGCGGCTGCCACGGCCCGTAATCCGCATAACTACGCAGGACGGACAGAAAAAATACCGGTCGGGCACCGTCATGGGGCTACAGGGTCTGCCCCAGCTCGATGAACACCACCCGCTCCCCACCTTCGCGCAGCCCCACGCCGAAGATCAGCGGGCCGATCCAGGAATCGAAGCCGAGGAACAGGCTGCCGTTCCATATGCCATCGGAGAGGGACATGTCGCTGCGGCGCTGCCATGCATTGCCATACTCCACCGTTCCCCCCACCTGCGCGGAACGCCCCAGCACCTTGCCCAGCTCGTAGGTGTAGCCGACAAAGCCCAGCGCGTAGTCCTGACCGGTCAGCTGGTTCTGCTGGAACCCGGCCAACCGCCAGCGCCCGCCCAGCCGGTACAGGTTCTGCACGGGCGCGGTGCCGGTTGCGGTCACGTGGTAGCGCAGGCCCAGCTGCACCGCATGCTGGCCGAAGGGAAATGCGCCTACCGCGTCCAGGTCGACCTGGCCGAACCGGCTGTCCGCCCCAAGCCCCTCGTGGGACTGGTACGTGCCCAGGTTGACCAGGAAACCGTCACGCGGGAAATACAGGCTGTCGATGTTGTCGTAGGTGGCACTGGCGGTGAGCGCGCCTTCCTGGAAATCGGTGCGCGGCAGGGTCGGGTCACCAATCTCCACCGAGGCGCTGCCGGTGTAGCGTTCCAGTCCCGCACGCAGAGAAAGCACGTTGGAGACGTTGCGCACCAGGTTCACCTCTGCACCGGTGCGACGCACCCGGAATCGCGCCGTCTTGTTGCCCTCGTCGTCGTACACATTGAAGGCGCGGGTCTGGAAGCCACCGAGGGCCTCGAAGGCATAACGGTTGCGCAGGTCGAAGGGGTGGTAGTAGCTCCCGGTCAGGGCGGGCTCGCTGCCTACCTGCAGCGTGACCCGGGCTTCGGCGCCGTAGGGCGACAGCGGTGCGAACAGCAGCCCGGCACGCAGGTTGCTTTCGTGATTGCCCTGCAGGTCGTTGCTGAGCGTCCAGCCCGCTTCCAGGTAGGCCGGGCCATTCGGCTTTTCATACGCACTCACCACCACGCCCACCTGGCCATCGCGCTCGACCTGCTCGTAGCTGATGCTGGCCAGCGTATCCATGCCGTAGGCACGCAGCAGCCCGGCCTGCATGGCCTTGCTGTCCAGGGGGCGCCCCACCTCCAGCGGCAGGTAGGAGAGCAGAAGTTCATCGGCATAGCCGGTGTGGTTTTCCACCTCGATGAATGCAATGTCAGCCGCCTCGCCCTGCACGGCCCGCTGCTCGCGGGCGGCAAGCCAACGCTGGTAGATCTCTGGCGGCTGAGAGAACGCGCGAAGTGCCGGCGCGGCGCGGTCCGCCGCCTGCTGGCCGATCTGCAGTGCCTCGGGCGCCTTGTCGAAATCGCCGGTCGCGACCTTGCCGGTCAGCTCCGGGGCAATCAACAGGTCCTGCGGCCCCAGCGTGGACAGCTGCTGGGCGGCGTTGCGCGTGGTCAGGAAGCCGCTGAGCTGGCCGATCACATCCACCAGGCTGGCATCGCGGTCCAGTTCGCTCAATGGCGTGCCCACGTCCACCGCGATGACCCGGTCAGCACCCATTGCACGCACCACGTCAATGGGCACCTGGTTGGCCACGCCACCATCCAGCAGCACACGCCCGTCGATCGCCACCGGGCGGAAGATGCCCGGCAACGACATGCTGGCGCGCATCGCCATCGGCAGGCTTCCCTGTGAAAGCACCACCGCCTGCCCGGTGTTGATATCGGTGGCGATGGCACGGAACGGAATGGACAGCGCGTCGAAGTCGCCACTGACCCGGCTGCCACCGGTCGCCCGCTCGAACAGGCCGATCAGCTTTTCGCCCTGCGACATGCCACCGGCCAGCTGCACGCGTTTGCCCTGGCCACCTCCCAGGCCGATGCCGATGGGGGCCAGCTGCGCGTAGTCGTCGGCCTTGCGCTGCAACGAACGATCACGGCGTGGCAGCGTATCGCTGAACATCGTCATCCATTGGGTTTCCAGCACCACCTTCTCGATCTGTTCCGGGCTGCTGCCGGAGGCATACAGCGCACCGACCAGCGCGCCCGCGCTGGTCCCGGCGATGCAGTCCACCGGGATATGCAGTGCCTCGAGCTGGCGCAGGATGCGCACGTGGGCAATGCCACGCGCGCCACCGCCGCCCAATGCCACGCCGATGCGCGGCCGCGTATCGCCCGGTTCGCGATGGCCACAGCTGTTGCCGGTGGGCATGTTGACGGTCTCCACCGCCTGCGCGGTGCCCGCCCAGCACAACGCCACCAGCAGGATCCATCGAATGGGGTTCAGCGCCATGGGCTGCCTACCTGGATGTAGAAGGTGTCATCTTCCGGGCCCCATGCGTAATCCACACCGACATGCATGCCCAGCTGACGCGCGATCAGGTAGCGCACCCCGGCGCCTTTGGCGACCTCGCTGCTGCCGTCGGCGAAACTGTTGTGCCTGCCCCAGGTTCGACCGGCGCCGACGAAGCCGATCAGCGCCCAGCGCGGTGTCAGGTTCCAGCGCAGCTCGGTTTCCAGTACCCCCACCCGGGTGTCCTGGTAACGCGCCGAGCCGATGCCACGCAGGTCGATGTACGGCAGCCGGTAGAACGGGATGTCACCGTTGGCCCAGCGCGCATCCACGCGGCCGCCCAGCACCACGCGCGTGCCCAGTGGCCAGTAGCCGTAAGCGTGGCCGCGGTAACTCTGGAAGGCGCTGTCGCTGCCGATGCCGGGCAGGTAGGCGTTGCCTTCGATCATGCCCAGCCAGCCGCTGGAGGGGGTGAAGGTGTTGTCGCGACTGTCGTATTCCAGCGACAGCCCCAACCCGGAACTCTTCGAGCCCAACTCGCGCGGGCTGAACTGGTCCCGGTCCGACGCCACGTCGAAGCCGATGTCCAGGTCCATGTAGATCCACGCCAGCCCGACGTACAGATCGCGTGCCCCGAGCCGGCGAAAGCCCTGCTGGAACGACATCACGCCGTCTACGTTGTACTCGATTTCCAGTGGCGGTCGCAGCGTCCCCGGGGTGTGGTAACCGAGGTTGATCGAGGTCTTGGCCAGCCCGCCACGGTAGCGCCAGCGGTCTTCGTCGAAGTGCAGCGATGCCCCTGCGCCGTACGCCTCGCTGCCGTTGGAGGTACGCATGGCACCCCCGCCATACAGGTTGGGCCGGGTCACGGTGACCCCACCGTCCCCATCGCCTGCCGCAGGCGCGCTGCCGTGCGGGCGCTGGAAGAAGGCCAGCGCCACCCCGCCGCCGTTGCCCAGCGCGGGGTCGGTGATGATGATGGGCACCGGCAGGAAACCGCGATGCTCAAGCAGCCAGCGCGACATGTCGAAGCGGCCGTCTTCGGCATCACGGAACATCGCGCGCGGCGGCGGCGGGTCGGCGTTCTGTGCGGATGCCGGCGCGCCACAGGCCAGCCCGCCCAGAACAAGGGCGAAGGCTTTCATCGCACGCGACTCCAGCGGGGTGGACAGGGGCCCAGCCTAGCGTCCGCATGCACACGGGGGCATCCGCATAACTACGCAGCCCGGCCAGAAAAACTACCGGTTGCCGGTCCGGCATGGGGCCAAGGGCCAATTGCTGCCCTGGCCCGCAACCGGCGATCTTGCACCACGATGACACAGCGAGCGCCAGTGGTTGCGGTGGTCGATGACGAGGACGACGTGCGGCTCGCGCTGCGCCGGTTGCTTCGTTCGGCCGGGTTCGACGTACTGGCCTACGAATCGGGGTCGGAGTTCCTGCGGCATGCCGCCCGTAGTCTTCCGGACTGCGTTGTGCTGGACCTGCGGATGCCCGGACCCAGCGGATTCGACGTGCAGGCGGCGCTGCACGCACAGCAGTTGTCGATACCGGTGGTGGTGCTGACCGGTGACGACAGCGCCGAGAGCCGCCGGCAGGCGCTGGCGCTCGGCGCCGATGCCTATCTGTGCAAACCGGTGGATGGCGACGCATTGATCAACGCGACCCAGGCCGCGATCGAGCGCCGCGCCCGCCACCGTTCCAGTCCCACCCACAGCCGGCAGGAGCCGCCATGAACCGCCCCGGGCCTTACGGCGCTTCCTTCCGTGCCACCGCGCTGCTGGCGGTCGTGGCGCTGTGCGCTGCGCCGGAGGCGCACGCATCGTTCCTGAGCGGCGAGGCGCTGGACACCGCGGCCAACGTCATTGCCTGGCTGGCGCTGCTGGTCGTGCCGGTGGTGTTGATTGCGGTGTTCTGGATGGTGCACATCCTGCCGGAGAAGATCGCCCACAAACGCCATCACCCGCAGCTGGATGCGATCAAGACCTTGTGCCTGCTGTCGCTGCTGTTCGGCGGCCTGCTGTGGCCGCTGGCCTGGCTGTGGGCCTACACCCGGCCGGTACTGCACAAGCTGGCCTACGGCACCGACACGGTGGACCACGGCGACGGCGACGCCGCGCTGGCGCCGCTGCACGACGCGCGGATCGACGAACCCGATCCGCTGCAGCCTGCACCGGTCGATGAGACCGTCTGGCGGCAACGGGTGGCGGCGCTTGAGCAGCGCCTGGCTACCCTCGAGGGCGCACGTCCGCGCCCGCAGAGGCAGGGGGAGGAATGAGCCATGGAAGTCATCCTGCTCCTCATCTATTCCTTCTTCGTCTGGCTGATCTTCTTCAAGTTCAAATGGCTGCCGTGGAACTTCGTGTCGCAGGTGGTGGTGATCTCGCTGCCCATCTTCGCGATGACCGCGCTGATCCTCATCCTCAATGTGGTGGCCCCCTCATCGTCGGACGTGCGCGCGATCAACTACGTGGTGCAGATCGTGCCGCGCGTGACCGGACGGGTCATCGAGGTGCCGGTGGAATCCAACCGGCCGGTGCGCAAGGGCGACGTGCTGTTCCGCATCGACCCGGTGCCTTACCAGCAGCAGCTGGCGGCATTGGAAGCAAAGCTGCCGGAGCTGTCGGCCAAGCTGGACAGTGCCGATGCCTACCAGCGCGAGCTGGGCGAACAGCTGCGTGGTGCGCGCGCCACGCGCGAGGCACTGGTGGTACGCCTGCAGCTGGCCGAACGTCGCCAGCGCCAGACCGGCGAACTGGCCAGCAGTGGCGCCGGCAGCCGCTTCGACCACGAGCAGGCGCAGACCGAAGCGGCCAGCCTGCGCGCCGACCTGGTGTCCACCACCGCACAGATGGCGCAGGTGCAACAGAAACTGTCCGCCCAGACCAACGAGGGCGAACTCTCCGAGGTGGCCCAGGCCCGCGCCGGCATGGTCCAGCTGCAGGCGCAGATCGTCGAGGCGCGCTGGCAACTGGAGCAGACCGTGGTGCGGGCGCCGGCCGACGGCAGCGTGATCAACCTGCAGCTGCGCGAGGGCTCGTATGCCGCGAGCCTGCCGCTCACGCCGGTGATGACCTTCGTCGAACGCGAACAGTGGATCCTGGCCATGTTCTCGCAGAACGAACTGGGCAACGTCGCGCCAGGAAACGAGGCGGAGATCGCGCTGAAGGTCTACCCGAACCGCATCATCAAGTGCCGGGTCGATTCGGTGGTCTGGGCCTCGGGCACCGGCCAGCTCCCCATCAGCGGCATGATTCCGCAGACCGGCGCCACCCCGCTCCCGCCGGGACGCATCGCGGTACGCCTGCGCCCGGATGGTCGCGACCGCGACGTGTTCATCGCAATGGGCGCGCAGGGCCAGGGCGCCATCTACACCGACCACGGCAAGCTGATCCACATCGTGCGCCGGGTGATCCTGCGCGTGGGCAGCAAGCTGGATTGGCTGGTCCTCAAGCTGCACTGACATGACACCGTCGCGCCGCCACCATCGCCCTACCCTGTCCCGCCAGTTCGCGCTGGTGCTGGCCGTCGCGCTTGGCGGCTGCGCCACCGCGCCCGAGCCCGGCAGCGACCAGATCCGCGCCGACGCGCTGGCCACGGTCGCGATCCCGCCGAACTGGTCGGCGCAGGCCAGCCAGGCGCAGGTCGACCGCGGCTGGCTGGACGCCTTCGCCGACCCGCAGCTGACGGCACTGGTGCATGAGGCGCTGGCGCGCAACCCGGACCTGTTGATTGCCGCAGCGCGGGTCGAGCAGGCCAACGCGCAGGTCGACATCGCGCAGGCGCAGCTGCGCCCGGCGATCGGGCTGATCGGCCGTGGAGGCTCCAAGCCCATCGCCGACCTGGTGCCGCTGCTGAGCGGGCTGATGCTGCGCCTGAGCTGGGAGATCGACCTCTGGGGCCGGCTGCGCTATGCACGCAACGCCGCCATGGCCGCCAGCGACGCGCAGAGCGCCGACTACCGCTATGCCCAGCAATCGCTGGCGGCGAGCGTGGCGCGTGCCTGGTTCACCGCCACCGAGGCACGCCTGCAGTACGACATCGCCGGGGAAATGGCTGCCGGCGGCGAACAGCTGGTCGGCCTGGCCGAGCAGCGCGAACGGGTCGGTGCCGGCAGCGCCAATGAAACCCTGGCCACACGTGCCGCCGCCGGCAGCTACATGGACGCGCGGCAGCAGGCCGACCTGGCCACGCACAGCGCCGCGCGTGCGCTGGAGATCCTGCTGGGCCGCTACCCCGGCGCCACCCTGGCCGCGCCGGCGGCGCTCACCCCCCTGCCCGCCGCGGTGCCGGCCGGCATGCCGATCGACGTGCTCAACCGGCGGCCCGACCTGTACGCGGCCGAACGCCGCGTCGCCGCCGCCTTCGACCGGGTCGGCGAAGCGCGCGCGGCGATGCTGCCCACGCTCACGCTCTCGGCCGGCTACGGGCGGCTGAGCAATGCGGCGGTGCGCACCCGCGACGACCTGGAACAGACCACCTCCAGTATTTCGGCGACCGGCATCATGCCGCTTTACACCGGCGGCGCGCTCACCGGCCAGGTGCAGCTGCGTTCGGCCGAGCAGAAGCAGGCGGTGGCCGACTACGCCCGCCGTGCCCTGCTCGCGCTGGGCGAGGTCGAGGATGCGCTGACCGCCGAGCGCGTGCTCGCGCAGCGCGAACAGCTGCTTGGCGATGTGCTGGCCAACAACGAGCAGGTGTTGGAGCAGACCCGCGCATCCGAGCGGATCGGCCGCGCCGACCACCGCGCGGTGACCAGCCAGGAGATGCAGGCGCTGGCGGCGCGTTCGGCGCTGCTGGGCGTGCGCCGCGAGCGGCTGAGCCGCCGTGTGGACCTGTACCTGGCCCTGGGCGGCGACCACGCCGCGCAGGACCCGGTGGCGCCCAGCGCGCCGCCTTCCCCGTCACCGGACTGAGGTGCACATGTACTGGATGCTGCTGCTGGTTCCGCTGGCGATCGTCCTGCACCATCTGATGCCGGGCAACGCGCTGCTCGTGTTCGGCGCCACCGCACTGGCGATCGTGCCGCTGGCCGCGCTGATGTCGCGCGCCACCGGGGCGTTGGCCGCCCGCCTCGGCCCCAGCATCGGCGGGCTGTTGAATGCCACCTTCGGCAACGCGGCCGAGTTCATCATCGCGCTGGCCGCACTGCGTGCCGGCCTGCATGGCATGGTCAAGGCGTCCATCGCCGGCACCATCATCGGCAACATTCTGTTCGTGCTCGGCCTGTCCATGGTGCTGGGCGGGCTGCGCCACGGCCAGCAGCGCTACGACGCCGCCAACGCGCGCATGCAGGCCACCATGCTGACCCTGGCGGTGATCACCCTGATCCTGCCCGCGGCCTACCGCGCGGTGGTGCCCGGTGCCGAGGCGTCGCTGCAGTCGATCAGCCTGGTGCTGTCGGTGTTGCTGCTGCTGGTGTACCTGGCCACGGTGGTGTTCACCCTGCGTGGCGCCGGCGGTGACAGCGGCGGCGGGCACGACGCCGGCCATGCGCACGATGCCAGCCTGTCCAATGGCCGCGCGATGCTGCTGCTGGCCGGCACCAGCATCGGCATCATCTGGCTGAGCGAGATCCTGGTCGGCGTGGTCGAGCCGGCCAGCCACCAGCTGGGGTTCTCCGACGCGTTCACCGGCGTGTTCGTGCTGGCGGTAATCGGCGGTGCGGCCGAACAGGCTACCGCCCTGGTGGCCGCGCGCCGCAACCAGATGAGCCTGAGCCTGTCCATCGCACTGGGCTCGGGCGTGCAGCTGGCGCTGCTGGTCGCGCCGCTGCTGGTGCTGCTCAGCTACGTCATCGGCCCGCAGCCGATGAGCCTGCTGTTCGGCCCCGGGCTGGTGCTGAGCGTGCTGGTGGCGGTGATCATCACCGGCCAGGTGGCCACCGACGGCCGTGCCGACTGGCTGCGTGGCGTGCAGCTGCTGGGGCTGTACGTGATCCTGGCGACGCTGTTCTGGTTCGTGCCGGACGCGGGAACATGACCGCGCATGCGCCCCGCCCTCGCCCTGCTGATCCACCGGCATCGCTACAGCTTCCTGTTCGGTGCGCTGCTGGTGACGGTGACGCTCGGCCCGTTGCTGGAGGCACTGTCGTTCGGCCACCGGCTGATGGAATTTCTGCTCTGCGCCAGCCTGCTGGCGGCGCTGTTTCCCATCGCCCAGCGCCTGCAGCGCCATGTGCTGCTGGCGCTGGTGGTGGTGGCGCAGGTGCTGCGCTGGTGGGCCAGCGACGCCGGCGGCGCGGTGGCCATGGCCGGCGCGGTGCTGTGGGGCGTGCTGGCCACGGTCGCCGCCTGGCACGCGGTGCGCTTCTCACTATCGAGCACGCGCGTGCGCAGCGAACACCTGGCCGCGGCACTGAGTGCCTACCTGCTGTTGGGCGTGTGCGGCGGCGTGGTGTTCGCCGCCCTGTCGGCGATCAGCCCGGCATCGATGGCCGTTGCCGGCCAGACCACGCACAGCGGCCTCGGCATCGGCACCGCGATGTACTTCAGTTTCGTCACCCTGGCCACGCTCGGCTACGGCGACATCACCCCGGTCAGCCAGGTCGCACGCGGGCTGGCCACGCTGGAAGCCATCACCGGCCAGCTCTACCTGGCCCTGCTGGTCGCCCGCCTGGTCGGCCTGCGCAGCGCCGACCGGTCCCCATGACCCACCGCGCACCCGGGAGCCTGTCATGAAACATCCTTACCTGCTGCCCTCCTTCCTGCTGTTGTTCGCCAGCAGCCCCTGCTGGGCGGTCGAACCCCTGGACACCTTCAGCGTCCGCGTCGGCGGTTACATCACCGATTTCGACACCCGCGTGCGCGCCGACGGCCAGACCGGCGAAGGAACCCGCATCGACCTCAACCGCGATTTGGGCCTGGACAACAACAACGCCATCGGTGTGGTCGCGCTGTCCTGGCGTCCCTGGGAAAAGCATGAGTTCGGCCTGTCCTGGTACCGCGACAGTGCCGACGCCGAGCGCAATACCGACCGCGACATCGACTTCAACGGCGAGCACTACGCCACCCATACCCGCATCCGCGCCAAATTCGATCTGGACGCCTACGAGGGCTACTACACGTGGTGGGCCTGGGGCGACGAACGCTGGGCGCTGGGCCCGCGCGTCGGCCTGATCTGGTACCAGATGGACCTGGACCTGTCGGCCACCGCCGACGTCAACGGCAATCCGCTCAGCGCCCGCGCCGGCAACGACGTCAACGCCGACCTGCCGGCACCGACCATCGGCGGCAGCTGGCGCTGGGCGCCCGGTGAACACTGGCGGCTGAGCGCCGACGCCGGTTACTTCAGCGCCAGCCTCAACGACGTGGACGCGGACGTGACCTTCGGTCGCGGCGGCGTGGAGTATTTCCCGTGGGAGAACTGGGGCTTCTCGCTCGACTACACGGTGCGACGCATCGAAGCGGATGTGGATGCCTCCCGCCTGGACGGCAACCTGCGCTTCATCGACAGTGGCGTGCGGGTCGGTGTGATCTACCGGTTCTGATCGCCATGAGGTCGCCCGGCATGCTGCTGCGCGTCGCCCTGGGGTGCTGGCTGCTGGCCTGCAGCTTCATCGCCGGTGCCGCGCCACCGCCCGCCACGGCACGCTGGTTCAACCGCGACCTGGTGACCTTCCGCGCGCCGCTGTATGGCAACACCCCCGCGATGCGGGCGCGCGCGACCGAGGCCAACCTGGACCGGATCGTCGACCTGCCCGGCAAGGCCTCGCTGCAGACCCAGCCGGTGGCGCAGGGGGTGGTGATCCTGGCCGGTGGCCAGCTGGTCACCGTGCTGACGCCTGCCGACTGCAACACGCTGCGCAACGAGACACTGCCCGAACTGCGTGACCGCACCGTGGCGCGGATGCAGGCGGCACTGAGCGCCGCCGAACAGGCGCGCCTGCCGCAACGGCTGCTGGCCGGGGCCGCGTGGGCGTTGCTGGCCACGGCCGTCGCCGGCAGCGTGCTGTGGCTGCTGCGCTGGTGCAGCCGGCGCCTGCGGCGACGCGTGGACGGCTGGGTCCAGCAGCGCGTGCACCAGCTGCGCAGCGTGTCGGCGCGGCAGCTGCTGCTGGGGCTGGTGACCAGCGCCCGCAGCCTGGGCCGGCTGGTCGGCTGGCTGGTGGTGCTGGTGGTGCTGGAGGAGTGGCTGCGCTTCGTGTTCGGTCGCTTCCCCTATACCCAGCCGTGGTCGCAGGCGATGGGCGGCTGGATCGCCGAACGGTTCGCCCGGTTCGGCCGTGGCGTGGTGGAGGCCCTGCCCGACCTGTTCACCGCCGCCCTGATCTTCCTGGCCGCGCGGCTGGTGGTGCAGGCGGTGCGCATCGTGTTCGACGGCGTGGCCAGCGGCCGCTTCCAGTTCGTCGGCATCGACCAGCCGCTGGCCGAACCCACCCGCCGCATCATCACCGTGATGATCTGGCTGTTCGCACTGGCCATGGCCTACCCCTACCTGCCCGGCGCCGAGACCGACGCGTTCAAGGGCCTGAGCGTGTTCGTCGGCCTGATGGTCTCGCTGGGTGCGTCGAGCATCGTCGGCCAGGCCGCCAGCGGCTTCACCCTGCTGTACTCGCGCACCATGATGGTCGGCGATGTCGTGCGCGTGGGCGACACCGAAGGCGTGGTGCTGCAGATCGGCCTGTTCACCACCCGGCTGCGTACGCCGCTGGGGGTGGAGATCAGCATTCCCAACAACGTCGTGCTGTCGGGCGAGCTGCGCAACTATTCGCGCGATCCCCAGGGGCCGGGGCTGTGGCTGGAGAGTGCGCTGACGATCGGCTACGACGCGCCGTGGCGGCAGGTGCATCGGCTGTTGCTGCAGGCCGCCGCCGCCACCGATGGCGTGCTCGCCGAACCGCCGCCGCACGTGGCGCAGTCCGAGCTGGGCGAGATGGCGGTGCGCTACGTGCTGCGTGTGCGGGTGACCGAGGTCGAGCGTCGCTGGCAGGTGCGCAGCGCGCTGCACGCGCATATCCAGGATGCGTTCAATGCGGCGGGGGTGCAGATCATGTCGCCCAACTACGAAGGCGATCCCGAGCAGGCCAAGGTGGTGCCGAAGGCGTACTGGGAAGGACGCCCGGCGCCGTCCAACGACGACGCCTAAGCGCCTGTCCTCAGGGCGCGTCACCATCGGCGGTATCGACCTCGGTCCAGCTGCTGTCCGGGTCGAACAGCGTCATGGCGCGTGCTTCCGCATCGGTGTCCGGGCCGAGGTCTTTTTCATAGACCTGGCCGGCATGGCTGATGGTAAAGCTCATGACGCCGCTGTCGCCGTAGCGCGCCGGCCAGGCGACCAGCGCGAAGCCGCGCGTCATGGCGCCGGCCACGGTGTAGGGATAGGCACCGCGCGGCGCGGAGGGCCCCTGTCCCAGCAGGATTTTGTAGTGATAGCCATGCCATTCGTCGTCCGGAGTCTCGCCACCGAACAGCGGCCCCAACGGGCTCTCGCCCGCCGCATCCGCCGGCCAGTACAGGCCATCGTGCTTGCCGGGGGTGCTGCGCAGCCGGGTGGCGTATTCGGGCAGTGAATCGTTGTTGCGGTCCTGCCGCGCGTACTCGCGCTGTGCATCCTGGTAAGCCAGCACGGCCTGCACCGCTTCGCGCTCGTTGCGCCCGATGCGGCGCGCACGCAGCTCCGGCGCTCCCGCGGCCAGGTCGAAGGCCCAGCCGGCGGTCTGCTTCACCAGCGGTACCGGCAGGGTCCAGCCCTCGTTGCCCACACTGAGCAGCGCGTGGTCGTTGTCGACCGGTTTGATCGCGTGACGACGCTGGTACTGGCTGATGA
The DNA here is from genome assembly GCF_049199305.1 of Stenotrophomonas sp. PD6. NCBI lineage: Bacteria > Pseudomonadati > Pseudomonadota > Gammaproteobacteria > Lysobacterales > Lysobacteraceae > Stenotrophomonas > Stenotrophomonas sp. PD6. The sequence continues at coordinate 471,163 of NZ_JBLZQD010000001.1, forward strand.
AGGTGTCCACGTCCTTGCGCTCGATGTCGTCGCGCGGCACGTAGTCCTGCCAGTCGGCGCCCAGCACGACGGACACCTGTTCCGGGTGCTGGTCGCGCGCCTGCAGCGCTGTCACCAGCGCGTCGGCCGCGGCGGCGGCACTGGGATAGGCCTGTTGTGCCCAAGCCGGCGCAGCCAGCAGCAGGCAGGCCACGGTCAATGCGGAAAGACGAACACTCATGGCAGATCTCCGATCAACGACGGCGCCCGCCGCCACCACCACCACGGGGAGCGGCCGGCCGGCTCATTGGCCGCCCCTGCGGGCGCGCGGCGGCGGGACGCTGCGAACTCTGCACGCTGCGATGCCCGCGATTGGCGTCGCCCATCGACTGACCGGGATTGCGCGTGCCACTGAAGGCATTCTCAGGACGACTGCCCGGCGGGCGACCGTGGTTGGCCCCGCCCTGGTTGCGGAACGCATTGTCACCGGCCTGTGCCCGCCCCTGCGCACCGGCGGGGCGCTGGCCCAGCTCACGCTGCGAGGCGCCGGCACGATCACGCGCTTCGCGGTTGCTGGTGGCCGGGGTGTCGAAACCACGCTGCTCCAGCGACTGGCGCGCACGGTCGCGGTCGGCGGCGCGCGCATCATCGCGGCCACGGTAGCCCTCGCGCTGGGCAGCGCCATTCCGGGCGCCGTCGCGCGCGCCGTCGAAGCGTTCGCGGGTGGCGCCGTCACGATACGGCACGCCATCGCGGTTGGCCGCGTTGTGCTTCCATTTGCTGTCGTTGCGGTTGATCTGGCGGTTGCTGTTGAACTCGTTGTAGCGGTTCACGTCGATATCGATATCGCCGTGCCCCCAGTCCAGGTCGCCCCACAGCGCACCGCCCACCGCCACGCCGATACCGAAGCTGAGCAGCGCGCCACCCGGGTAGTAGTACGGCGGCGGCGGGTAGTAATACGGCGGATAGGCCGGGTACGCCCAGCTGCCGTACACCACGCTGGGGTTGTAGCTGGGCACGTACACCACCTGGGGGTCGGCCGATTCGATCACGATCGTCTGCGGGGCGGACGCGGCGGCAGGCTGGGTACTGACCTTCTGCTGTTCATTGGAATCCAGGTGGCCGGCGCTCTGTGCCTGCCGGCGCAGCCGCTGCACCGCGTCCATCACCGCATCCGGCTGGGCCAGGAACGCATCGCCCATCTTCTGTACCCACGCCGGGTCCTGCCCCAGCACCGCCAGCAGCTGCGGGAACGCGACCAGCGACTGCACGCTGGGATCCCAGCTCTGGTTGGCCACCTGGCGTACCGCGTCTTCGCCCTTGGCGTCCGGATGCGCCTTCGACCACGCCACCGCGTCGGTGACATCGCCGGGATAGCTGGACGCCATCAGCACCTGGGCCAGCAACGCGTCCGGGTACAGCGCCACCGGCGCCAGCATCTGGTCCAGCTGCTCGCGCGTGAATGCGGCTTGGCCGGTCGCCGCCTTGGCGGGCGCCGGTGCGGCGACAGCATCGGGTGCAGCCGCCAGCGACGCGCACAGCAGCGCCAGCAGCAGCGTGGGCACCTTCGCCCATGTCAGGTAGGTAAGCATGCGACCTCCACTCCAATGCGCAGTGCACCCGCGGCGCGGGGTCAGGGTTTGACGCCCGCCTGTACACCCTTGTCGACCACCAGCTTGGCCACGACCTTGCGCGCCGCGCCGTTGCTGCCGCTGCCGGCATCGGGCGCAACGCCCATGCCGTCGCCGGCACGCACCCGGCCCGGGGCCAGCCCGGCGTTCTGCTGCGGGTAGTTGGCCACCGCCGCGGCGCGCTGGGTGCTCAGGCGCTGGTTGGCGGCGGCGTTGCCGGTGGAATCGGTGAAGCCCTGCAGCACCACGGCGTAGTTGTGGGTCTGCTTGGCCTTGGCGGCGAACGCATCAAGATCGCCTCGCGCCTTGGCCGAGAGCGCGGTGCTGCCCGAGGCAAAGGTCACCTCGGCCGCGTCCAGCTGCTCATAGGTGCCGAACTCATCCATGCGCTGGTTCATCGCGCCGACCTCGGCCTTGGTCGGTGCCATGCCCGCCTGGATCTGGCGGGTGGTACGCAGATCCTCGGAGCGGAACCGGATTTCGCTTGCCGCCAGCGCGTTGCCGTCGCCGCTGCCTTCCACGGTCACCGGCAGGCCCGGCGCCAGCACGCTGGCGTCGGTCTTCTCGTGGATGACATTGGTCAGTCCTTTGGTCTTCTTGTACACCGTGTCGGCAGACACGTGCACCGCGTGCGCGGTGTGGCTCTGGTCGACGACTGTGATGGTGTCGCCCTGCACGGCCGTGATGACGCCCTTGAGCTTGGTCCTGTCCGCATCCGCCGCGGCCGCGGTCAGCGCGGTGAAGGACGCCAGCAGCAACAGCATGCGGGCAGTGGCGCGGGGCAAGGTGCGCGTGGACATGGGGCGGCTCCGTCAAGGGGATGGTGGACCACGCTAGGCGGGGTCCGGCGCACCCGCAATTGGCCCTTGGGGCCATAGCCCGGCATGGCCCCAAGGGCCAATTCCAGCGCACGTGGGCGGGGACTAGCCTGCGCCCCGTAGTGGCCGCCGCGCCCGCATCGTGGCGCGCGCTCGATTCCTTCCGTCACCTCACCGGAGCCTTGCCATGAATGCCGACCCTGCCGCCCTGCCGGAACTGTCCACGGTGCTGGCCGCCGCCTCGATGCGCGCCGACCACTGGCGCCAGCTCAATGCGTACGCGCGGGCGTGGGCCGACGGGGGCACCGACAGCGGCGGGCGGCGTGCCGCCTGCGCCAACGCCCTGGCCGATCTGCGCCCCCTGGAGCAGTGCTGGGCGTATCCGGGCGAACGCCTGCTGGCGGCATTGAGCGCCGCGCTGGACGGCAACGATGCCGTGCAGTTCGCGCGTCTGGCACGCAAGCTGTCGGCGGCGATCCTGTCGGGCGATTACCGGCGCGACGAGCAGGCCTGGAACGCCGACGAGGACGGCGACCGCACCCTGCTCGACGCGGTGCCGCCGGACCTGCTCGGTGCCCCGGACAAGCCCTACTTCGAAGTGCTGATCGTTACCCCGAACGAGCCGGCACTGTGGCAGCGCGCCCGCGACGAGATGCGCGCCCTGCGCCGTGGTGATGACGCCTTCCATTACGCCGTCGCCCACGCCGGCAGTTACGAGGACGCCGCGCTGGCCGCCATGGTCAATGCGGACCTGCAGGCGGTGGTGATCGTGGATGGCTTCCGCTACGCCTCGCTGCTCGATGTACCGGATCTCAAGCAGTACCTTGCCCGCAGCCTTGGCGATGATCCCGAACCGTCTGCGGCCGGTGCGTTGTCGACGTCGCTGGCCGGCGCCATCAAGCGCTTCCGCCCCGAACTGGACCTGTACCTGCTGACCGACCGCTCGCCGGAGCGGCTTGCCGGCAGCGACGAAGCCGCGCCCCTGCGCCGCGTCTTCCACCATGTGGAAGAGCCGATGGAAGTACACCTGGCACTGCTCGATGGCATCGCCGACCGTTATGAAACGCCCTACTTCGACAATCTGAAGAAGTACGCGCTGCGTCCGATCGGCACCTTCCACGCGCTGCCGATCGCGCGCGGCAAGTCGATCTTCGGCTCGAACTGGATCCGCGACATGGGCCAGTTCTACGGGACCAACATCCTGTTCGCCGAGTCCTCCGCCACCACGGGCGGCCTGGACAGCCTGCTCGAACCCACCGGCACCATCAAGCGCGCCCAGACCGCCGCCGCGCGCGCGTTCGGCGCCAAGCGTGCCTACTTCGGCACCAACGGCACCTCCACCTCGAACAAGATCGTGGTGCAGGCCGTGTGCAAGCCGGGCGACATCGTGATCGTCGACCGCAACTGCCACAAATCACACCACTACGGCTTCGTGCTCAGCGGCGCGCAGCCCTACTACGTCGAGGCGTTCCCGCTGACCCAGTACTCGATGTACGGCGCGGTGCCGCTGCGCACCATCAAACAGGCGCTGCTGGACTGCCGCGCCGGCGGCAAGCTGGACCGGGTCAAGGTCATCGACATGACCAACTGCACTTTCGATGGCCACATGTACAACCCGCAGCGGGTGATGGAGGAATGCCTGGCGATCAAGCCGGACCTGATCTTCCTGTGGGACGAGGCCTGGTTCGGCTTCGCGCGGTTCAGCCCGCTGCACCGTCGGCGGACCGGCCTGGGTGCAGCGGCGGCACTGACCGAACGCTATCGCAGCAAGGCCTATCGCGAGCAGTACGACGCCTGGAAGGCGCGCCGGGGCGAGGTTGACCCGGGCGATCCGACCCAGCTGGACGAACACCTGCTGCCCGACCCCGACCGGGTGCGCATTCGCGTCTACCAGACCAACTCCACGCACAAGTCGATGTCCGCGTTCCGCCAGGGTTCGATGATGCTGGTGTGGGACGAGGACTTCCATGAGGTGGAAGGCCCGTTCGAAGAGGCATTCTTCGCGCACACCTCGACCTCGCCCAACCTGCAGCTGATCGCTTCGCTCGACCTGGCGCGCCGGCAGATGGAGCTGGAAGGCTATGGCCTGACCCTGAAGATGACCGACCTGGCGCTGCGCCTGCGCCGCACCATCAACAGCCATCCGTTGATCTCGAAGTACTTCCACGTGGCCACGCCGGAAGACATGATTCCGGCCGAATATCGCGCCTCCGGGCTGCGCGACTACGGTCCTCCCAATGCCAGCTGGGTGGACACCCTGCAGGCATGGAACGAAGACGAGTTCGCGCTGGACCCCACCCGCCTGACCGTGATCTGCGGCGCGGCCGGCTTCGACGGCACCCAGTTCAAGGGCCTGCTGGCCGAGCGGTTCGACATCCAGATCAACAAGACCTCGCGCAACAGCATCCTGGTCCAGACCAATATCAACAACACCCACAGCGATGCCGCGCTGCTGATCAAGGCGCTGGCCGACCTGTCGCGCGAGATCGAATCGCGGCTGGCGCAGGAGGGCGCAGGCGGGCGCCAGGTGTTCGCCGACCGGGTGCGCGCCTTGATGACCGATGTTCCCGACCTGCCCAACTTCAGCCGCTTCCATGACGCGTTCCGCGAGGCGCCGGACGGGGCCAGCAACGAAGGCCACATGCGCCCGGCCTTCTTCATGGCCTACGAAGAGGCCAACTGCGAATTCGTGCGGCTGCACAGCGAGGAGGTGGACCGACGCCTGGCCGAGGGGCCCGAGATGGTCTCGGCCAACTTCGTGATCCCCTACCCGCCGGGCTTCCCGATCATGGTGCCCGGCCAGGTCATCACCGCCGACACCATCGCCTTCATGCGCAAGCTGGACGTCAAGGAGATCCACGGCTACCACGCCGCGCAGGGAATCAAGCTGATCAAACCCGATGCGCTGGCCGGCCTGCGCGCCGGTTCCCTGCAGTGAATCGCCGTCCCCGGACAGGAGCACACCGTCATGCAAGGCTATTTCCAGTTTCTCGCTGACAATCCCTACATTCTGTTGTTCTTCACCGTCGGCATGGCGGTGCTGGTCGGCAAGTTCTCCGTCAAGGGCTATGGCCTGGGCATGGTCGCCGCTGCGGTGGTGGTCGGCTGCTCGCTCGCCACCTGGGCCTCCACCTACGGTGTGAAGCTGCAGCTGGACAACTTCGCCAAGTCGCTCTTCTACTATCTGTTCATGTACGGCGTGGGCCTGCGGGTCGGCCCCGCGTTCTTCAACAGTCTGAAGAAGGACGGCATCACCTTCACCATCCTGGCCGTTATCTGCGCGGTGCTCGGCCTGTTGCTGGTGGTGCTGATGTCCGGACTGCTCGACCTGCCGTCCGGCGCGGCCGGTGGCGTGCTGGCCGGCTCGCAGACCATGTCCGCGGCGATCGGCACCGCCGAGATGGCCGTCGAACAGGGCGCCTACAAACTGCCACCCGGCACGACTGCCGAGCAGGTGTCGGGCATGATCGCGCTCGGCTACGGCGTCACCTACATCTGGGGCACGGTGGGCATCATCCTGATCTGCAAGTACCTGCCGCGCTGGTGGGGCGTGGATGCCCGCAAGGCGGCGCGCGAATACGAGCAGGAACACGGCGTGCGCAATGTGGACGACGCCGCACTGTCCGGCTATCGCGGCGGTGGCCTGCGCGCCTACCGGCTCGACAACGCCGGCACCGCCGGGCAGAGCATCGCCGACTTCCGCCGCAGCTACCCGCAATACCGCATCGTCAACGTGCGGCGCGGCGAAGAGACGCTGGGTGCCGATCCCGGGCTGGTGCTGCTGCAGGGCGACGTGATCGCGCTGGGCGGCCGCCTGCAGGACCTTACCGCCAACATCGGCCTGCTGGGGCCGGAGGTGGATGATCCGCAGGCGCTGAACATTCCGCTGGACCAGGCCGAGATCCTGGTGACCGAGAAGGACTTCGTCGGCAAGCCGCTCAAGAGCTTCTCCGAGGAGGACTTCGCCGGGCAGCTGCAGGTGACCCGCCTGGAGCGCTCCGGCGAGCCGATTCCGGTCGGCGCGGAAACCGAACTCAAGCGCCTGGACGTGGTGTTCGTCACCGGCCTGAAGACGGCGGTGGATCGCGCCGCCGGCCTGCTCGGCAAGATCGCCCGGCCCAGCAGCGCCACCGACCTGCTCACCCTCTCGGCGGGCATGGTGCTCGGCCTGCTGATCGGCAAGATCAACGTGCCGATCGGCGACTTCTCGGTCGGGCTGGGCAACGCCGGCGGCCTGCTGCTCTCGGGCATCCTGGTCTCCTCGGTGGTGTCGCGGCTGCGCTTCTTCGGCAGCACGCCCAACGCGGCACGCAACATCCTGGAGGACCTGGGCCTGGTGACCTTCATCGCCATCGTCGGCATCAACGCCGGCGCCACCCTGCTGGAACAGTTGACCGGCGCGATCGCGATCAAGATCTTCCTGGCCGGCTTCGTCGCCAGCACCGTGCCGCCCTTCATCACCTGGGCCGTCGGCTACCACTTCTTCAAGATCAATCCGGCCGTGCTGATGGGCGGCGTGGCCGGCTCGCGCTCGCACTCCGGGCCGGCGCGCGAGGCCGCCAAGGAGATCGACAGTACCGTGCCATGGGTGGGCTTCCCGGTCGGTTACGCCGTTTCCGGCGTGCTCTACACGGTGTTTGGTTACTTCGCGATGGTGCTGTCGCACTAGGAGACCGACATGAAGGCGATCGCATGCATGCTGGCAGCGGCCGCAGCACTGCTGCCGGCCCTGGCCCGGGCGCAGGCCACCGCGCCCGGAGACGAGCCACCCGCCGACCCGCAGCCCAGTTCCACCGAACAGGGCCAGACCCCGTTGGACGAAGCCTTCGCCCCCCGCGATCGCGCCGCCTGGATCCGCGAAACACGGCGCCAGGCATGGAAAGACACCGCCTTCGACGTGCAGGCGCGCACGTTCTACCTGGATCGCGACAAGTACGACGACAGCCAGAGCAGCGCCTGGGCGCTGGGCGGTTCGGCGGGCTTCAAGACCGGCTACTTCCGCGAGCGGTTCGCCCTCGCCGCCACCGGCTACACCTCCCAGCGCCTGTACGGCCCCGACGACAAGGACGGCACGCTGCTGCTCAAGCCCGGCCAGAAGGGCTACACCGTACTGGGCGAGGCCTACGGCGAATTCCTCATCAACGAAGACACCCGGCTGAAGCTGGGCCGCTTCGGCATCGACACCCCGTACGTGAACCGCAACGATGCGCGCATGACCCCCAATACGTTCCAGGCGCTCGCCATCCAGGGCGTCTACGGGGGCGACGACGGCGCGCCACAATGGAAGTTCGGCGCCGGCTACTTCGACAAGATCAAGGAACGAAACTCGGATACCTTCGTTTCCATGGCCAAGGACGCCGGCGCCCCTGCGTGGGTCGACCGCGGCGTGTACACCCTCGGGGCCAACTATACCCAGGGCAGGCTCAGCGCCGGTGCGATCTACTACCACAGCAACGACATCATCAGCATCTTCTACACCGAGGGCAAGTACGCCATCCCCGTGGGCGACACGGCGCGGCTCAACCTGGCGCTGCAGTATTCCGACCAGGACAGCGCCGGTGACAATCTGCTGAAGGGCGACGAATTCTCCGCCCACCAGTGGGGCGGCAAGGTGGAACTGGCCTACAAGGGCGCGTTGTTCACCACCGGCTATACGCGCGCCAGCGGCGGCACCAACATGCAGAACCCGTGGAGCGGCTATCCGGGCTACACCAGCGTGCAGGTCGAAGACTTCAACCGCAGCGGCGAAGGCGCCTGGCTGCTGCGCGCCTCCTATGCCTTCCAGTCGGTCAAGGGGCTGAGCCTGTATGCGCTGTATGTGGATGGCTCGGATCCGGACGCCCCCAACGAATACGCCAAGGACGAATACAACCTCAATGCGCAATGGGCGGTGGCTGACGGGCCGCTCAAGGGCCTGATGATGCGGCTGCGCTATGCGCACGTCACCCAGAAGGGTCCGCAGTCGAGCGACCTGGACGACCTGCGCCTGCTGGTCTACTACGACCCGCCCGGCCTCTGATCCGCGCATCGTCCGGGAGGCATGAATGGACGCATTCGCATCGCTGCTGAACCGCTATCCCGAGCTTGCCGTGTACCTCTCGCTCGCGCTGGGCCACTGGTTCGGCGGCATGAAAGTGCAGGGCTTCAGCCTGGGCGGCGTCACCGGCTCGCTGCTGGCCGGGATGCTGCTGGGCTGGGCCTTCCATGTTCCGGTCGCGGCCACCGCCAAATCACTGGTGTTCCTGCTGTTCCTGTTCGGCATCGGCTACGAGGTCGGCCCGCGCTTTCTCGCCGCGATGAAGGGCGACGGCTGGCGTTATGCCGTGCTGGCGGTCTTCATGCCGGTCGTTGGCCTGATCGCCGCGTTGGTGGTCGCCTATGCGCTGAAACTGGACCCTGGGCTGGCGGCGGGCATGATGTCCGGCGCGCTCACCGAATCGCCGGCGATGGGCACGGCGACCGAGGCCATCCAGCGCCTGCCCATCGACGAGACGCTGAAGGCACGCTACCTGGCCCACGTCGGCGTCGCCGACGCGCTGTGCTACGTGGCCGGTGCGCTCGGCGTGATCCTTACCTGCAACGTGATCGGGCCGCGCCTGCTACGCGCCCGGCTGGTCGACGAAGCGCTGGCGCTGGAGCGCACGTACGGCATCGAGCGCGTGCGGGCCGGCATCGCGTCAGCCTGGCAGCCTTTCGACACCCGCGCCTACCGAATCGCCCCCGGCACCCGCATCGCCGGGCTGCGGGTCGATCAGGCCGAATGCCTGCTGCCGGGACTGCGCCTGTTCGTGTACCGCCTCCGCCGCGGCCAGGCGCTGCTCGACGCCGGGCCCGAGACCCACCTCCACGCCGGCGATCTCATCGCCATTGGTGGACCGCGCCAGGCACTGGTGAACGTCCTCGGCGATCGCGCCGAGGAGGTGGACGACCCCGAACTGCTCGACATCCCGATGGCCTCGCACCAGGTCCTGGTCAGCAGTAGAGCCTGGGCGGGACGCCGCCTGGAGGAGATCGCGCGGGCCGATGCCGTGCGCGCGGTGTTCCTGCGCACGATCCGGCGCAACGGCCAGTCCATGCCGATCGGCACGCAGACCGTGGTCGAACGCGGCGACCTGCTGGAGCTGATCGGACCCGAACCCGCGGTGGCGCGCGCCGCGGCAGAACTGGGCGAGATCATGCACGCCTCCGATGCCACCGACTTCACGGTGGTGGGCCTGGCGATTTTTCTCGGTGCGGTCTTCGGCATCATCGCGGTGGTACCGCTGGGCCAGGTCTCGGTCAGCATCGGCAGCAGCGTGGGCGCACTGCTGGGTGGCATCGCGGTCGGACACCTGCGTGCGCGCAGGCCGCTGTTCGGCCGGGTGCCCGACAGCGCCGTCAAACTCATGCAGTCTTACGGCCTGTCCGCCTTTGTGGCCATGGTCGGGCTGGGCGCCGGGCCGCACTTCGTCGCGGCCGTGCAGGAGCATGGACTGGGCCTGTTCCTTGGCGGCATTGTCGTCACCATGACCCCGCTGTTGAGCGGCCTCTGGTTCGGCCACAAGGTGCTGAAGATCCCGTCAGTGCTGCTGCTGGGCGCGATCTCCGGCGCACAGACTTTTACTGCCGCGCTCGCCGCGCTGCAGGAGCGCTCGGGCAGCTCGATCGCCGTCATCGGCTATTCCGGCTCGGTCGCCATTGCCCACGTGCTGCTGACCACGTGGGGCACGGTGATGGTGCTTGCGTTCGCATGAGCGCGGCGCGGACCTCATAGATTGCGAGGGTCCACGTGCGCCAGTTCGGCCGCGCGCACCAGCGCGGCCACCGAGCGTACGCCGAACTTCACCATGATCCGGCTTCTGTGCACCTTGGTGGTCTTCAGCGAAATGCCCAGATCGCCTGCAATCTGCTTGTTCAACCGCCCGGCGATGATGTGCGGCAGCACCTGGCGCTCGCGCGGGGTCAGGGTCAGATAGCGCTGCTCTGCACCGTGTTCGCCACTGCGGCGGGTGCGCGCGGTGGCGTCGGCATCGATCCCCCGCAGCACCGCCTCCAGCAGCACGCCGGCATCGACCGGCTTGGTCAGGAAATCCAGCGCGCCGGCGCGCATCGCGCAGGCGCAGCTGGCCACGTCGGCCTCACCGCTGACGAAGATCATGACCGGTGGCTCGCCGCGATCGCCGAGCAGGCGCTGCAGGGCCAGGCCGTCCATCCCCGGCATGTTCAGGTCCAGCACCACGCACCCGGCGCGGCTGGGGTCGTAGTGGGCAAGGAAGTCCTCGGGTGACGCGCTGAGCGCGACCTCCAACCCGTCGGCCTTCAGGGTACGTCCCAGCGCGACCAGCACGCGGGGATCATCGTCGATGATATGTACGACAGCGCTCATGGCATCACTCCAGCAAAGGAAGTTCGATACGGAAGCAGCCCCCGCCCTCCGGCAGGTTGCCGGCATGGATATCTCCCCCATGGGCCCGCAGCAGCGTGCGGCAGATCGCCAGGCCCATGCCCATGCCATTGGGCTTGGTGGTGTGGAACGGTGCAAAGATGGTTTCAAGCCGGTCCACCGCGATGCCCGGCCCGGTGTCGCGCACCTCGATGTGGATGGTGCCGGTCACCAACGTATCGGTGCGCACGGTCAGCACCCGCCGGGGACTGTCGGCCATGGCGTCGCAGGCGTTGATGATCAGGTTCAGCAGTACCTGCTGCAGCTGCACGGCGTCGCCATGGATGCGGCTGAACGGCACGGCCAGGTCCAGCCGGTACTCCACGCCGCGGTTGATCAGATCGTTGCGGATGATGCGTATCGCGTCGTGCACCAGGTCGTTGACCGTCAACGTGCCGAAGCTGCGGCATTCGCGTCGCAGCAGACCCCGCAGGCGGCTGATGACCTCGCCGGCGCGCTGGTCGTTGTCGACGATGTCCTGCAGGATCTCCCGGATTTCCGTGACATCGCCCGGGTCGCGGCGCAGGATCCGGAGCCCGGCCTGGGCATTGCTCAGGATCGCCGCGAGCGGCTGGTTGAGCTCATGGGCCATCGAGCCGGAGATCTCCCCGATCAGGGTGACCCGCGACATGTGCGCCATGCTCTCGCGCTCAAATGCCAGCTCCTTCTCGGCCCGGCGCTGCTCGGTCAGGTCGTTGACGGCGATCACCACATACAGCGTTCCATCCAGCTGAACTGTATTGAACAGCAACTCCACGGGGAACAATGCGCCACCGCCCCGCAGCGCCGTCGCGTCGTGGCAGCGGTCATGCCCGTCGGCGGGCTTGGTCCTGACGGTCTGCGACCAGCACTCGCCCGTGGCGTCCGGCAACAGCGTCGCCACCGCCGTTCCTGCCATGCTGTCGCGCGCATGGTCGAACAGCGCTGCCGCGCGATGATTCGCGTACCGTACAACGCCCTGGCGGTCGACCAGCAGCAGCGACATGGGCAGTGCATCCAGCAGTGCCCGCAGCTGCTTCTCATCGCGCGTGCCCTCACCTGCCTTGCGGCTCAACGCGACCATTCTGGCCTCCCAGCCCTGTACCCGTGCAGGAAAACGTGCATGTGGATCCTCCGGTGACTACCCCCTTCGCAACGTGATCGCCCGCATTTGATGTTCTGCCGCGCTCAGCGTGGTGGGTTGATCACCACGTATTGCACCGTGGTGCCGCTGTAGCGGGGCTGGTACCAGGTGCTGCCGCACTGCTGGTAGGCCATGCCGTCGATCACGGTGGTCACGCAGCTGGGCGGCACCGAATTGACGATGGAGCCGATCACCGCCGAGGTGATGGCCACCCCGGCGGTCACCGCGGCAGCCGTGGCGACCGGATGGTCGTCCCAGCGGTTCCAGTGGTCGTCATGGTCGTGGTAATCGACGTTCACGTTCACATTGCGATTCACGTTGCGGTCGACGTTCCGGTCTACGTTTCGGTTTACGTTGCGCTCGACATTGTGGTTCACGTTGTGGTCGCGATTGCCCATGCCGCCCTGCGGGCGCTGCACCTGACGGTTGACGTTGGTGTGCGCGCCGGCCCGTGCCGCACCGCCGCCGCGGTGGCCGTGCTGGGCCGTGGCCGGCTGGATGCCGGTGGCCAGTATCAGCACCACGCAACCGGATCCCAGCAGCAGTGCGTTTCGAATCGTCTGCAGTGCGCGCATGTCACTTCTCCTCGCCATTGTCGGGCGCCACGGCCGCCACTTCCGCAGGAGCCAGCGTGATCCGCGCGGCGTCGGCCGGCGGACTGAACTGGAACGCGGTGGTGTCCACGGGCGTCCTGGTGTTCCAGCGCAGCTGCGCGCGGTACTGCGGCTGTGCCGGGTCATCCAGAGAATTGATGATCAGCTTGCGCGGCAGCGATGTGGCCTTGGAGATCCATATCTGCCAGTCCACCTCGTCCTGCTGGAAGGCGTACTGCTCCACCGCCTCGCCGTCCACGGTGCCGCCGCCGATATGCTGCGCACTGCGGATGGCGGTCTTGGGCGCCTTGTCGGTGCCCCAAAGGAACATGTCGGCAAGCGGCATCTCGATGCCATAGCGGTTGGCGGCGTTGTCGACCAGCTCGCCCAGCGTCGCGCTCATCCCGTCCACCTGCGCGTAGTACTTCAGTCTTGGCGAGTACACGGTCAGGGTCTTGCCGTCATAGATCAGCTGGCGCAGCTGGCGGTCGCTGCGCAGCTCCAGGAACAGCTGGTTGGGCGCCTTCACCTTGTAGGTCACCACGCCATCGAGTTCGATCTTCTGGCCATCCTGCAGTACCACCTCGGTACTCGCGTCGGAGCTCAGCGAGAACTGCTTCAGCCCACGCAGCGCAGCGCCCATGCGGTCCAGCGCCGCCAGCGCCTCCGGGTCGCGCTCAGCTGCCGCCGCGCTCGCCGAGGCCGCGGCGTTTGCCGGCGCGGCCGCCAGTACAGGTCCCGCGCCCAGCGCCAGCAGCAGGCAGGTGCCGCATCCCAGCCAACGTGCGTGTGTAGCCATGAGCGTTTCTCCAGGCAGAAGCAATGGTGGACTCAGAAGCCGGCGCTGATCGACAGGCTCCAGGGGTCGCCCTCGAAGCGGTTGCGCACGCTGAACTCGCTGATGTAACGGAATGACACGTCGACGTGCTCGCCACCGGACCACTTCTTGCCATAGGTCAGCACCGGGCCCAGGCCCAGCGAACGTCCCTTGAACCCGCCCAGCCGGTCGGCAACATCACCGTCGTCGTCCTGCACCTGCTGTATCCAGCCGCCGGCCGCGCCGAAGCCCCAGCCGCTGGCGGTGCGCTTGACCAGCAGCGCGTCGGTGCGCAGCACCAGCCCGTTCTTGTACTCGGTATCGTCGTTGCGGCTGTACCAGTCCATGCCGCCCATCACGCTGAACTCCAGCGTGCCCTTCTGGAACAGGTGGGTATAGCCGACCGCAGGCGACACGGTCCAGACATTCAGCCCGGGATTGGCCAGTTTGCCCGGGGTGTACTTGGCCGTGGGCGCATAGACGTACAGCCCGAACGAGAGGTGCTGGACCGGGTCGATGTGGTAGCCGGCGATGACCGGCGCGAAGTACACGTCAAACAGGTTGGAGGCGCTGTCCGTGGTCCGCACCTGGTTGCCCAGCGGCCCCTGCAGGTTGGCGGTGACATCGGCGGTGATGTACGGCACGGTCAGCATCGAGGCGAAGTTCCACTTGCCGGTCTTCGTCGGCCAGACGTAGACGCCGGTGGCCGCGGTCAGGCTCACGTCCGCCTCCAGCCCGAGCGACACCTGCCCGGCGATCGGTGCCGGGCGGCTGCCGCGGATCTTGCCGTCGTACTGCACATAGCTCAGTGACCACTGCATCCCCGGTTCCGGCGGAATGACGCCGACATAGGAGGTGATCTGCATGGCGGTGATCGAGCGACCCAGCCCGCCCTCCACCGCGTGCGCAGGCAGCGCGGCCACCACGGCCAGCGCGCCCAGCAGGACGGCGCACACCAGACTGTGCCGACGGTAGTGGGAGATCGATGGTCCACGCATGGCAATCACCTCGTGCTGGTCTCGCATAGGGGTCAACGCTCCACGCACCGGAAGCCAACATGGCAGGTGGAGGTGTCGATGGGCTGGGCCATGCGTGCCGCCGGCCGGTAACGCCGGCAGTAATTGGGCGCGCACAGGTGCGAGCCCCCCTTCATGACCCGCCGCGGCACCGCGCTGCGGTCATTGGGGTCATGGCTGCGTTGGCGGTCGCCGCCGCGGGGATTGTCGATCGCGCAGCAGGGTTTGCTGGGGAGCTGGTCATGCTGCTGGTACCAGTCGCTGGTCCATTCCCATACGTTGCCGATCATGTCGTACAGCCCATAGCCGTTGGGGGCGTAGCTGCCCACCGGCGAGGTCCAGCGGTGGCCGTCCTCGTCCAGGCTGTTCCAGGGAAACTCGCCCTGCCAGGTATTGGCCTGGTGCCGTCCGCGGATCGTCAAGGTGTCGCCCCAGGCGAACTCACCGCTGTCGTTGCCCCCGCGCGCGGCGAACTCCCACTCCGCCTCGGTGGGCAGGTCCTTGCCGACCCACGCGGCGTAGGCCTGCGCATCGGCGTAGTTGAGGTGCACCACGGGATGGTCATCCAGGCCATCCAGGCCGGTGAACGGTCCGCGCGGATGGCGCCAGTCGGCGCCGGCAATGTAGTGCCACCAGTTGTGCGTGTTGGACATATCCACCGGATGCGACGGCTGCACGAACACCACCGACGAGGGCACCAGCAGCGCGGGGTCCGCGCCCGGATAGTCGCGCGGGTCGGCCGGTCGCTCGGCGGCCGTTACGTATCCGGTGGCGCGGACGAAGCGCGAAAACTCGCGGTTGGTCACCGGATAGCGATCGATCCGGAACGGCGCCACCCGCACTTTGTGCGCGGGCCGCTCTTCCGGATAGTGGTCATTGGAGCCCATCAGGAACAGGCCTCCGTCGAGCTCGATCATCGTGTCGGCAACGGCACTCATGCAGTCCTCTCCGTGGCGGCGCTGTTCATCCGAACGGCGCCAGGTTGAAGGTCATTCCCGCGATCGCGAACACACCCAGCAGCCACAGCAGCCCGGCCGTGATGAGGGTCAGCGATACCGGGTAGTGGCTCTCGCCGTGGATCAACCCCTCACCGATCATCAGCTGGCGCTCGGCCCGCAGGCCCTGCATGTAGCGGAGGTGGTAGACGATGCCCAGCGTCAACAGCACCAGCCCCAGCGCCACCAGCGCCACACCGAAGTTGCGCGGCGCATGCGGGCGCAACGTGGTACCGGGCACCTCCAGCATGTGGCCGAAGAACTGGTAGATGGTGAAGCCGAAGCCGATCAGCGACAGCGCGGTGCGGATGATCGACATCAACGTCCGGTCGGCGCTCATGCGCGTGCGCTGGAACGACATGCCGGTACGCCGCGACGACAGCTCCAGCGACGCCGCGTCGGAGCTGCCCAGCGTCTGCTCGGCCTGCTTGAGGGTGATCGCGCGCTCCGAGAGCGCCCGCGCAGGATCATTTTCGGTCATGGAGGGGTCCCCAACAAACGCCGGAACAGCCGGTTGAACGGCCCGCGCAGGATCACGTACGGCACCAGTCCCAACACCACCGCGAGCACGAAGGCCTCCAGCGGGTACTTGAAACCGCCGAACGTGCGAATCTGGTAGATCAGGTCCATCACCACGCCCAGCAGCAGGATGCGCATGGTGGCGGTGACGCCTTCGCGCCAGCTGACCAGGCGGTCATGCGCGCTGCTGTGTGCCATCAACCATGCATACGGCGGCTTGCCGGCACGTGCGTCGCGCCGCCCGTCGATGAGCGCGGTGATCAGCGCCATGGTGGGCTGCAGAAAGAAGCGAAAGGTCATCGGACCGTCGGTGCGAGCGATCATGTCCGTCCAGAAGCGGCTCAGAAAGTCGATGGCCAGGAGCATTGCCAGGTTCCTTGCGACAGGTGCCCAGCTTGGCGGCCACCGTCACGGCGCACATCGGGATAGGTACTGCACCGGCATCAGTATTTTTACTGCGCCAGGCACCACCGCAGCCGGGGGTATGCTCGCTGCGCCCCCCTTTCCCTGCGCGGCGCCGTGGCATGACCCAGGAAAGCTATTCATTGATGCGCGGTGGGCTGGTGCACCGGCTGCTGCATGCCAGCGGGGCATTGCGCGGCCGCCGGCTGTCATGGTGGCTGGCCAGCACGCTGGTCGCGCTCAGCCTGCTGCCGATGCTGCTGCTGACACATGCCGCGGGCATGCTCTGGCCCCGTCCACACGCCATGGCCCTGCTCGGCGACTACGCCACCCTGGCCAGGTTGCTGCTGGCACTGCCCCTGCTGATCCTGGCCGCGCCGCGTGCCGACGCGCTGCTGCGGAATGCGCTGCGCCAGCTCAGCCATGCCAGCCTGGTGCCGCCACACCGGCAGCCGCGCCTGCAGGCGCTACTGTCACGCGTCCGCCGTTGTCGCGACAGCTGGTGGCCGGAGCTGGCCTGCATCGTGGTCGCGCTGGCGCCGCTTTACGTGCATGGGGGCGTCGTCAGCCTGCTGCCCGGCATCCCGGACTGGCGCCTGCAGGGCGACACCCTCACCCCGGCCGGCCAGTGGAGCGCCTGGGTGGGCATGCCGCTGTTCCGGTTGGTGGCGCTGCTGTGGCTGTGGCGCTTCGTGCTGTGGGCGATGCTGCTGTGGCGCCTGCCGTCGGTCGGCCTGGTGCTGCACGCCGAGCACCCGGACCGCACCGGCGGCCTCGCGTTCCTCGGCCTCGCGCAGGAGCGTTTCAGCGTCCTCGCCGCCGCAGGCGGGCTGCTGCTGGCCGGCGCATGCCTCAACCAGATCACCTACCTGGGCGAAACGCTGTACGGCCTGCGCCATCTGCTGGCCGGCTACGTGGTGGGCGTCACCCTACTGCTGGTGGCGCCGCTTCTTCTGCTCGCGCCGTCGCTGATCCGCGCGCGACGCCATGCGCTGTCCCGCTTCGACGCACTGGGCAACCGCGCCGCGAACGTGTTCGAGGAACGCTGGCAGGCCGCCAGCGAGGTCACCGCCGGTGCCGAGTCGCTGCTCGACCATAACGACGCCTCGGCCTATGCGGACTTCAGCGGGGTTTACCAGGGTGTCGTGGCCATGTCGGTGATCCCGGTGACGCGCTGGAACCTGCTGTGGATCGCACTGCCCGCCGCGCTGCCGCTGCTGCCGCTGGTGCTGCTGGCCATGTCGGTGGACGAACTGGTCGCCAAGCTGTTCGGGATGCTGGTCTGAACGAGACCCGGACAGGACCTACAGCGAGCGCGACACGAACGGCTCACCGCGCAGCGCGGCCATCACGGCCAGCGCCAGGTCATCGCCGGCGTCGGATTTGAGCACGTAGCTGCACGGCCCCAGCGCCATCGCCTGGTCGACCATCTGCGGCTCGGAATGCACGGTGATGAACACCACGCCCAGCACCGGGCGCTGCAGGCGCAACCGTCGCGCCGCCTCCAGCCCGTTGATCTCGGGCATGGCGATATCGGTCACCACCACATCGGGCAACATGCTCTGGGCCGCCTTGACCAGCGACGCGCCGTCCTGCACCAGTCCGATCACCTCGAACTGCTCCGAAAGCAAGCCACGCAGCTGGCGCCCCATGGCAGAGCCATCTTCGGCCAGCAGCACACGGACAGCATTCATGGTTCCCGCCAGGTCGACGCGTGCCCTGATGGTGTGCCGCCGCGCAGCCCGTAACAAGGGAAAAACAACCGACCCCGGGCAAGTAAATCTACTTGCCCGGGGTAAGTGTGCCAGGCGCCGTTAGTGCCGTATCAGCCCTTCCTGCTCGGCCTTGCGCACCAGTTCCAGCGTGCCGTGCACGCCGAGTTCCTGCATGATGGCGTACTTGTGCGACTCGATGGTGCGCACCGACACGCCCAGCTCGAACGCGATCTGCTTGGAGCGCAGCCCGCGCGCCACGTACTCCAGGATGCGCAGCTGCTTGTCGGTCAACATGTACTGGTGCCGGCTGGCGCTGGTAATGGCGTCGGCCGCCAGCGACGGCGTCACGTAGGTGTTGCCGCCCATCACCCCGTTGAGGGCGCGCACCAGTTCATCGCCCGCCGCGCTCTTGAGCACATAGCCGCGTGCCCCGGCGCGGATCGCCTCGGCCGCCATGCTCGATTCGTCGTGCATGGTCAAAAACACCACCGGCATGACGTAGCCTTCTTCGCGCAGGCGACGCAATGCCTGGATGCCACTCAGCCCCGGCATGCTGATATCGGCCACCACCACGTCGGGCGGGTCGCGCCGGACCGCCTCTACCAGCGCGTCTCCGGACGACACCAACTCGATCGAATCGAACTGGTCTTCCAACAGATGCTCGATGCCCTGCGCCACCACGCGGTGGTCGTCAGCGAGCACTACCCTGCGATACCGGCTCTCCGCCGTCGAATACGAAACCTGCATTTCGTCGTCTCCCGTGGCATCAATCGTCCCCTGATTGAAGTGCTCTGCGGACCGGCAGCGCGCCAGCCCTGCACAACGGCTCGACCATGCGTCCCCCATCGTGATGGCACCGTGATGCCGGCGCTACGTGTGATCGCCGTCCGCAACCGTTCAGGCCCGCAGCGTCTCGCGGGGGCTTTCGCCGAACACATCGCGGTACATGACCGAGAACCGCCCCAGGTGGGCGAAGCCGAACCGGGTGGCGATTTCGGTCACGCCGACGCTCCCCCGCGCGTGCAGCAGCGCGCTGCGGGCCAGGTTCAGCCGGGCCATCTGGTGCCAGTGGCAGGGCCCGTGACCGTAGACGTCACGGAACAGCCGCTCCAACTGCCGCTCGCCGACGCCCAGCGTGGCCGACAGCGCCCGGCTGTCATACACGCTCTCCAACTGGGTCCGCAGGTATTCCTCCGCCTGCCGCACGATCGCGTCGCGTCGGCGCTCGGTACAGCTGCTCAGGCCACGCCGTTCGGGCCCGCCATCGGCCGCCGCCACCGCGTCAATGAACACGCCGAGCAGCAGGCTGGCCTGCGCCGTCAACTGCTCGGGGGACACCAGCCCCTCCCAGTCCGCGGCCTCCTGCAGCACCTTGAACACGCCCTCGCGCAGGTTGCGTGCGTCCCGAGGCGCAGCCGGCCGGCTGCACCACCCCGCCCGTGGCAGGCGCAACTCACGGCCCAGCCGGGCGGCCGCTTCCCGCTGCAGCACCTCGCGTGGAATCAACAGCACGGCCCACTGCCATCCACCCGGACTGGGGCGCACGTTCAACTCGCTGTCCTCGGCGAACACCATCACCTGCCCGGCCGCTATCCAGCGCCCGTTCGCCCACATGGGCTGCGCGCAGGTCACCGCCAGCGCGAGCGCGATCATGCCTTGGCCGAAGCTGCCGCTGGCGAAGATGGGCAGCGTGTACGCCCCGCTGTCCAGACTGAATTCCGGAAACACCAGGCGCTGGACGCAGGCGCGAAAATGACCGGCCGACAGCAGCCGCTGCTCGAAACGCGTGTCTCGCACTACCCCCAGCAATGCATCCGCGTCGAAGCCATCGACGACGAAGCGGCTGTAGGGGGAAATCGGTTCGTCCATTGCCAACTCCCGCGGTCAGTCGGAATGTGGATAGCGCGTACCTGCTCAACCTGTTCTCATCGGCGCGATTGTGCGGCCCATGCGGCGCGGCGACAAGCCGGGTCCGTGGGCTGGCCAGATGACCGCCCGCAGCACGTTGCTCACCAGATACGCCGTCCCACCTTGTAGCCCCGCGATCGCACGATGCGCTCCGGTGGCCTACCGCCGAGGTGATTAGTGCAGGCCAGCAGCCAGGTGAACCGGGCAGACGTGATCGTCGCCCACAGTGCCCGCAGACCCGAGACTTCGTCGCGCCCCCGGCGCTTCACATCTTCTCCACTCGACGTACGCACGTTTTTAACGAACGCACTCCCCCTGCTGTTCGGGTGCCTGCTCGGCCAATGGCTCCCGACGCTCTCGGACATCACCCCCCTGCATCCGCAGGTGTTGTGGCTTCCCGGGCCGCTGCTGTTGGGCTGGTTGCTGTTCACTCCGCGCCCGCAGTGGCGCGGCTGCATCCTGGCGGCGTGTGCCGGCACCGTGCTGTCGCTGCTGCTGGTGCCCATGTCGGCAGTGCCGCGCCTGCTGGCCAGTCTCGGCGAGTTCGCCATGGTCGCGGTGGTGGCCTGGCTGCTGTTGCGGTGGCGGGGCGAGCGCGCCGGGTTGGAAGACTACCGCGACCTGACGCTGTTCATGCTTCTGGCCTGTGTGCTGCTGCCGCTGTGCAGTGCCTGGTGGTATGCACTGGCATCCGGCGGGCGCCCGGCGCTGTTGTCGCCGCAGGTCATGCGCGCGGTCGCGCTCAGCAGCAGCGTGAGCTATCTGCTGGTGGTTCCGCTGCTGGTGAATGTGGCGCGCATCGTCGAGGTACCCGAGCGCAGGCATGGATGGCACTGGCGGACCGTCGCCATGGCCGTGCTGCTGTTTTCCCTGCTGGTGATGTTGTGGACGGTGAAATGGCAGGACGGCGTGGTCACCCCATTGCTGACACTCGCCCCCATCCCGCTGCTGGTCTGGACGCTCATCGTGTTCGGCATCGCCGGTGCATCGATCTGCATGCTCCTGGTGGCGCTGCTCGGCATGCAGCTGGGCGTGGTGGGCATCGGGCCGTTCGGCTTCTGGGATGTCCCGCGCAACCTGCTCACCGGCCAGGTGTGGACGCTGTGCACCGGCTTTGCGTTGCTGTTCCTCGGCGCGTTGTCCGACCAGAAACTCTCCAACCGGATCAAACTCAATCGTGCCTATCAGCGCCTCGGCGAAGTGACCGGCCGCATGCTGGTGGTGCAGGAGGAAGAGCGCACCCGCATCGCGCGCGACCTGCATGATGACGTGAACCAGTCCCTGGCCGCGATCTCGATCCGGCTGAGTACCCTGCGCAACCAGATTCCCGCCGCCGAGCGCCCCAGCGTGGTGGAGCTGCAGGACCAGCTGCTGGCAGTATCCAACGACATCCGCTCGATCTCGCACGAACTGCATCCCAGCATCCTGCGCTTCACCGGGCTGGCCAGCGCGCTCGACGCGTTCTGCATCAAGCGCAATGCGCGCGGACGCCTGCGCCTGCGCTGCAGTATCGAAGCGCCGCCGCGCCTCACCGACGACCAGGAGCTGAGCCTGTTCCGCATCGTCCAGGAGGCGCTCAACAACGTGGACAAGCACGCGCGTGCCAGCGTGGCCGACGTGCTGGTCTGCGTGCGCGGACAGCACCTGGTGCTGCGGGTGGACGACGATGGCATCGGCATTCCGGCCGGTCGCATTGCGCCGGCGCCCGGGCTGGGACTGATCAGCATGGAAGAACGGGCACGCCTGCTCGGCGGCACCCTGCTCGTCGGCGCCAGCCCGCTGGGTGGCACGCGGATCGAAGTGCGCTTCCCGCTACCGGATGCCGCGCGCCGCGCGCCGCCCCAGTAGAACTACTGGCGCGCACCACGTAGAAAGGCGGTTGTGCGCAACGCCGGCCGACGACAGATTGCAGCCATGCGTCCGGATTGGAGTCCGCCATGGCTGCTGTGTCGAACACCTCGCTGCTGATCGTGGCAGCCCTGCTTGCGGGCTGCGCAACGGGGCCGTTGACCAGCCCGTCGCCGGCATTGATTCCCGCCGCGGCGCCGCCCCCCGCGCCGGTGCCGGAACTGCGCCCGGGTGTACCGGCAGGCTATCTCGGCCGTGCCCTGCCCGACAGTCTCGCGCTGCTGCCGCCGCCGCCCGCCAAGGGAACGCCCGGATTCGCCCGCGACCAGGCCGTGAGCCGCGCCTCGCAGAAGCTCAAGGGCAGCCCGCGCTACGCACTGGCCCGCCGCGATGCCGACCTGCGCTTTCCGCAGGTGGCCAGCACGTTCTCATGCGCGCTCGGCGTGCCGGTGGGCCAGCAGGAGACGCCCCGGCTCTACCTGCTGCTGCAGCGCAGCCTGGTCGATGCCGGGCTCGCCACATACGCGGCCAAGGACCATTACAAGCGCACGCGGCCGTTCGTGTTCTACAAAGAAGCGACCTGTTTCCCCACCGACGAGGCCCAGCTGCGTACCGATGGCTCCTATCCGTCCGGGCATACCGCCATCGGCTGGGCCTGGGCACTGCTGCTCACCGAACTGAGCCCCGCGCAGGCAGACGCGCTGCTCGCGCGCGGCCGCGCCTTCGGCGAGAACCGGTTGATCTGCAACGCGCACTGGCAGAGCGACATCCTGCAGGGGCGCGTCGTGGCGGCCGGCGCCGTGGCCAGCCTGCACGCCAATGCCGATTTCAACGCCGACATGGCCGCGGCCCGCGCCGAGATCAATGCCCTGCGCGGCAATGGCGTGCAGGCACAGGACTGCGAGGCCGAGGCAAACGCGCTGGCGGTGAAGATACCCGGGGTTGAATAGGCTGTGCCGGGGCGGCGGGCGTGGCATGCTCTGCGCCGGCATTCCGTACGCACAAGGCTCCCCCCAATGGCACAGGTCCAGATCGTTTCCGATGGCCCCAATTACCTGCACCGCATCCACAGTGGCGCGCATGCCGTGCTGGCCGATGAGCCGGCCACGCTGGGCGGCCAGGGCGCCGGCATGGCGCCGTTCGAGCTCTACCTCGCCGCGCTCGCCGCGTGCACGGCCATCACCTTGCGCATGTACGCCGAAAAGAAGGGCTGGGCACTGGGCGAGTTCCGCGCCGAACTGTCCTCGTCGCGCGACGCGGCCGGCAAGCTGCTGGTGCACCGCGTGCTGCATGCCAGCGGAGTGCTCAGCGACGCGCAGTGGCAGCGATTGCTCGAGGTGGTCGAGAAGACCCCGGTGACCCTGGTGATGCGCGAAGGCGCGGTCATCACCAGCGAGCGCGCCGCGTCGGCGCAGTAACAATGACCCGGCCCGCCGCCATGCACTGATGACGGGGGAGACATCGCGTAGCGGGCGACGAGCCAGGTCAAGGCCGTGCACTGTCCGCCACCGGAGAGCGTCGTGGCGGACAGCGGGTGCGGATGTAACCGGTGAAGCCTGATGACCTGGCCCGCCACCACCGGAGCGATGACGGGGGAGACATCCCGCGGTCGGCAACGGGCCAGGTCAAGCTGTGCCGACACCGCGGCGCACTGGCCTGGGTATCGGGCGGATCGGGGCGCTGCCGGCAAGCGGCAGCGCAGTTCAACGGGCTCGGGCCACGCCGGAGACCTCCACGCGTCGGTTGGGCGCCAGGCAGGCAATCAAGACCTGTCTGGCGAGTGGGCCGCACTGCACGAGCGGCTGCGCGCTGCCCCGTCCTTCGGCAACAATCGCCGTTGCCGGAACACCGCCCTGCACCAGCACCTCGCGCACCGCATCGGCGCGGCGCTGCGACAGCTGCCGGTTGTAGGCATCGCTGCCGATGCGGTCGGTGTAGCCGGCCACCTGGATGGTCTGCACCTGGCTGGCGCTGCGCACCTGCTGCAGCAGCGCGTCAACGCTCTGGCGGCCGGCAGGGGTCAACGCCGCACTGTCGAACCCGAACAGTGCATCCGCCGCCAGGCGCACCGGCTCGGCGGGCATCGGCGCCGGTGCCGGCGCGGGTGCCGGCGGCTGCAGCAATGCCGCGCACGCCTGGGGCTTCCAGTACCCCGCCTGGGCGATGCCCTTGCTGTCGAACTGCACCTGGAACTGGCAGGTGAAGTAGTCGCCGTTCGGGTTGCTGCGGAAGTTGAACAGGTAGTTCCATTCGCGCACCCCCCACATGCCTTCATTGAAGTGGGGCGTGCCCAGCAGCGCATACAACTGGCGCTTGCTCATGCCGCGCGCGAACAGGCGCAGGTTGTCGAGATCGACGAACATCCCCTCCTTCAGCGAGGCGCGCGCGGGATCGGGAAACTCGGGAGTATCGGCGGCGGTCGCGGCGCGCGGTGTGGCGCTGCTGGAGCAGGCGCTGAACAGCAGTACGGCCAGGCCCAGCGCCAGCGAGCGCAGCAACGCAGTGGGTTCGTGCGGGTGTGGAGCGGTCATCATGTTCCCCTGTGAACAAGGCGGCTCTGGATCGAACGGTGCCGGCGCGGCCGGCACCGTTCGGCTCACCACTGGAGGCCGGCACCGACCGATATGCCGCCTTCCCCGCGGCTGTTGGTCGAACCGCTGAACTTGTAGATCAAGCGGCCACCGTCGGAGACGCCGGAGATGCCGACCGCCACGCCCGACTCGCCGTTGTAGCTGCCGGCCGCGATCGAGGCCATGCTGCGTCCGGCCTCATAGGGCTGCGGCAGACCCGCCACGGCCATGGCCGCCGCCACGCCCGCCGATGCGCGGTTGTCGGTGCGCCGCAGGTCGCGGTCGAAGCCGTCCATGCGCTGGTCGGTGTAGGTCTTGGACCAGTCCAGCGTCTGGTTCATGCCGGCGCGCAGCTGATCCACGTTCACCGCGTCGGTGCCGGCCGTACCGGCCGCCACGTTGTGCACCGTGGTCGGGCCCGAACCGCTGCCACCCAGGGTGACGCTGTTGAAGTTGGTCGCGCCGTTGACGGTGCTGTCGTAGCGGATGGTGCCCTGCTGCGATGCCTGCAGCTGGCGCAGGTTGACCGCATCGGTGGCCGCGCTGCCATCGCCGACGTTGGTGATCTGGCGTTCCGCGCCGGCGCTGCCCACCGACACCGTGTTGTCGCGGGTGGCCACCGAACCCGCGCCCAGCGCCACGGCGTTGCCCGCAGTGGCGCTGGCGCCATTGCCCAATGCCGTGCTGTTGGCGCCGGCTGCACTCGCACCGGCGCCACCGGCCACCGAGTTGGCACCGCTGGCCGCAGGCGCTGCCAGCGCGTTGCTGTTGTTCACCTGGAACATGCCCGAGGTGCCGTTGTTGATGTTGTTGATCTGCGTGTCGGTGTAGGCCTTGGACTGGTCGATGGCATAGGTGACGCCGTTCTGCAGCTGGCCAACGTTGACCGCGTCGTACTGATCCGACCCGTCGGCCACATGGGTGACCTTGCGTTCGGCACCCGTGCTGCCCACCGCGACCTCGCCCACCGAACTGCTGGCACCGGCCGCACCGTAGGCACCGGTGTAGCCGCTCTGCGCGCCCACGCTGGCCACCGCGCCGCCGCCCAGCGCCACGCTGTTGTCGGCACTGGCGCTGGCGCCGTCGCCGATGGCCGTGCTGCCTGCCCCGCTGGCATTGGCGAGCGGCCCGATGGCGATGCTGTCCGCGCCGCCTGCACTGGCGCCGGCCTTGGTCGAGTTGACCTGCACGAACGGGCTGGGCGAACCGGGCTGCGTCTGGCTGATGCGGGTATTGAGGACGTTGAGCGAGCTGTTCACCGCGTCGAACGCACCGGTGACGTCGCCGTACGCGGTGGTGGTGGCGGCGCCGGTCGGGCTGAAGGCCGAGATGTTGAAGGTCGGTGCCGTCCACAGGCCGGTAGCGCTGTCGAACGCGGTCGTGCCGCCCAGGTAGGTCACCAGCGCTTCGTTGGTGTCCAGCAGCTGTGCCATGTTCACCGCGTCGGTGGCCTGGGTGCCGGCGGCCACGTTCACCACCTGGCGTTCGCTGCCCGCCGCGCCCACGGACACCGTGCGGCTGCGGGTGGCGGTCGCGCCAGCGCCCACCGCGATGGCGTCGTCCGCCGTGGCGGTCGCACCTTCGCCGACGGCAATGCTGTCGATGCCCGTGGCAGCGGCATCACTGCCGGTGGAGTTGACCTTCAGGTAGTGCATCGCCGCACCATTGGTCAGGTTACTGATCTGGGTGTTGAGATTGACCAGGGAGCCATCGACCGCCGCGAACGCATCGCTGGCGTTGTCGTACACGCCCTGGGCGACCGCGCCGCCGGTGGAGATGGTGCTGATCTGGAAGCTCGGCGCGGTCCAGGTGCCGGTCGCCGGGTCGAAGGCGGTCAGGCCGCCGAAGTAATCCACCACTGCGCTGTTGGTGGCCGACAGCTGGCTGCCGTTGACCGCCTCAGTGCTGGTGGCCGTGACCGCGCCGGCGGCCAGGTTGCCGATGGTGGTCGGGCCACCCCCATTGCCCAGCGTCACCCGCGCATAGTTCGGCTGGCCGGTACCGTCGTCGTCGTACGACACAGCGAAGATGTCGGCGGCGTTGACCAGCGAAATCGCCCCCTGCAACTGGGCCACGTTGACCGCGTCGGTTGCCGCGCTGCCGGCCGCCACATTGCTGATCTGCCGCTCGCTGCCGGCCACGCCCACCGACACTTCGCCGGCCGAGACCTGCGCGGCGGTCAGGCCGTAGGCGGTGTAGCTGGCCTGCGCACCGCGGTCAGCCGCACTGCGGAAGCCCAGTGCAACGCTATTGGCCTGGTTGGACGTGGCTTCCGCACCCAGCAGCACCTGGCCATTGGCGGTGCCACTGGCGCTGTCGCCGACCACCACCGAATGCCCCATGCGCGCGGCGTAATCGGCCGTGGGAACCCCGGTGGGGTCGGTTGCATCATTTGCTCCCGCGCCCGGGAACGCCACATTGGCATCCACCAGTGGCAGCTGATGCCGCGCGTTCGCGCCGATCACCACCTCACGCGAACCGTTGGCATAGGCGCCGTCGCCCATCAGCACCTGGTAGTCCTGCGCCGCGTTGACCGCCCAGCAGTCGATACTGACCACCCCCAGAACGTCCAGGCAGGAGTTGGACCACGCCGGCGACCCATCCGGCAGCACCAGGCCCAGCAGGCCGTTCGGGTTACCGTTGTTGATGTTGTAGATGTAACTGTCGGAGGTCACCCCGCCGATCAGGGTCAGGTGCGAACTGCCGCCCGTGGTGGCGCCACCCAGGCCGTTCAGCAGCGACCCCACCGGGGTCAGGTTGACCAGCGGCAGGCCCAGCACGTTGGTGACCGAATAGGTCTGCATCACGTTGGCGCTGCTGACCGCCAGGTTGCCGTTGCGCATATAGCCGTCGCCACCGAGCAGCCCCTGCGCGGTCGGCCCCACCAGTTCGCCCAGCGAACCGGTCAGCCCACCGGTGCCGATGATCAGACCGGCGCCCGGATCCGCCGGTGCCGGCGCCTTCGGGTTGCCCGGCTGCAATGAAGCCGGCACCACGCCGACACTGCCGGTGCTGCCACCCAGGGTGGTGCCGAGGTTGCCCACGACCGTGCCCACGCTGCTCACCGTGCTGCCCAGCCCGCTGCCCAGGTTGCCGAGCAGGCCAGCGTCGCCCAGCGTGCTGCCGACCGAGCCCAGGGTGCCGCCCACGTTGCCCAGCACATCGCCGACACTGCCCAGCACGCCGCCCAGCAGGCCCTGGCGCGAGGTATCCAGTGCCGTGGCCTGCACGCTGATATCGGCGTCGACCACTTTCGGGTTGCGGTCCGCCGCCGCGACCTGCACGGCCACGTTCTGCAGGCTTGCATTGCCGGCCACACCGGACTGCAGAGAGGTCCGCGTCGCGTCGTCGACACCGTCGCTGGCCGGCTCTTCCTTGCCCACCGCAACGGTCGAATCCACGACGGCACCCACAGTGGCATGCGCGCCGCCTGCGGCAACCGCCGCAACGTGTACGGCAGCGGCCGGTGCCGTTGCCGTGACAGGCGTTGCCTGCAGCGCGGTCCGCACCGTCGTTTTCAGGGCCGCGACGGGGGTGGACGCGGCCAGCGCGGCGACCGGCGCGGACGGCACTGCGATGCGCACCGGCAGCGCCGTCTGTGCCTTCGCCGCCACGTTCGCGTGGATCGGCGGCACGGATGTCGTCACGGCCCCAACATTCACCTGCACGCTGGCATCGGTCGCCAGCTGCGGCACAGCTTGGGCGCTGTGCAGCACCGTCGCCAGCGCCACGTTGGCGTCCACCTGCACCGGCAGCGGTGCGTACTTGTCGGTCAGTGCCTCAAGATCGGCCAGGGTCTGGTTCTGCGCCGCCAGCGCCGAACCACTGCCCAGCGCGAAGGCCAGCCCGATCGACAGCACTGACAGCGGCACTTTGAGGTGCACCACGACCGGGCCCGCCGCGAGGCTGCCACGGGCCGTGGCGATTTCCGAGACAACCACCAGGGCATTCAGCCGGTGGCTCCAGACCAGTCGAAAGATGCGGTTCATCAGATATTCCCCCGTGAACGTACGTTGTGGACTGCGCGTCCGTGCCCTTGGGCAGGTGGACTCATTACAGTCCCGGCGTCGACACGCGGGCACCTCATTCCGGCAGCACGAACGTGCGTTCCGGCAAGACAACGGGGAAAACCGGCAGCGGCATGGGCAATTCCGGCAGATTGCCGGAAAGGTGCATTCAGGACATACCGCCGCAGCGGTGATTCAGGCCGGGCTGCTGATCGACGCGGGCGCACGCATCAGCGTGTCGCGCGGAAGCTCACCGAACACGCGCCGATAATTGTCGGCAAAGCGCGACAGATCCCACAGGCCGCAGCTGAGCGCTACCGCCTTGACCGATTTACGGTTGGCGTCGGCCATGGAAAGTCCACGGCAGGCCGCGCACAGCCGCAGCATGGACAGATACCGGTTGGGCGAGGTGCCAAACAGATCTTCGAAGGCGTAGCGCAATGCCCGCTCGCTGACCCCGGCCGCGTCACATATTTCATGCATATAGATATAGCGGCGCAGATTCTGCCGCATGAAATTCTCCGCACGCTGCGCGATCAGGTAATGCGCGCGCCGTGCCCGCGTACTGCCCGGGCGTTCCTGGCCATCGCCGCTGAGCAGCGCCTGCACATGGTCGTGCAACAGCGATTCGACCGCGTCGGCCGGCATCCCGCTGCCGGCGGCATCCAGCCAGGTCGGCAGCTGCGCATACCGCTGCGCCAGCCGCGAGGTGCCGTCTTCGTTGTTGGCCTGGAACAACGAAAGCGCCTGCCCAGACGGCAGGCTGCTGCGCAGGCTCAACTCGGTGAGCTTGCGCTGCACGCGGCGCATGGGCGTCAGCATCAGGCTGAGCCGGGTGCCCGCACTGAAGGCGAACTCGCTGATGCCTTCCGGCAGCACGGTCAATGCCATGCCTGCACTCAGCGTCACCCCATGGCACCAGCTGTGCGCCTCGTCGGTGGCATGCACGAATCCCAGCAGGCACCAGTCCTGCGGCAGCATGAAGCGCCCGCGGAACTGGAAGCCGCAGGTCGCCGTACAGAACAGGGATTCATCGTGGACCTGGGAGTGGATCGCCGCACGCGGCCCGTTGCCATCCAGCAGCACCAGTTCCAGCTCACAGACACGCAGCACGCCGCCCAAGGTTGCCAGGTCAAGTGATTTGAGTGCTGCCTCTGCACTGCCTTCCACTGCACTATCTGCCATGACAGTGATTTCCCAAGGGTGGCTTGCTTGCCGGGCGAAGGCGCGTTATCCGAAAACCGTCACCGCGCTGGAGCGCAGTATGCAACAACTTCACTGGCCAAATACAAGTTATTTACGACAGATAATCCGACGCCGGCTTTTCCTCACATTTTTGGCAAACAACGCATAGATAAGCGTCAATGATTCGTCGTCACGCCGATTTCACCCGACAACAACGCAATCTTCATTTAGTTTTCCATACACCACGGCAACACGGAATACTAAAGTTGAGAACGGTCCTGCCGATTTTGTGCATTACCTGCGCCTGCGCGGGTTGAGGATTATCCAACGCAGTGCTGGCAGTTCCTTGGCGGAAACCAGACTGCTAAACGGGGGAATGCAATGGAAATGCTGGATACGTCGCGCGAGCCTGCCCACCGCCACGTGCGGGAGCGGCCGCTCCGCATCACGATGCCACCTGTCCCCTGTTGACCGGATCGGGTCCAACGGGTCGATGCCCGTTGGGCCGGCGGCCGTTATTGGCCGCAAGCCCGTGCAGGGACCGCACGGGTGAACGGGTGGCCGCCGGTGGAACCGGGCCGCGCCGCCCCACGCTGGCATCTCGATGTATTGACTGGAACAGGGAGAAGACCGTCATGAATACCTCCATCCGCAAGTTCATTGCAGAAGAAGAGGGCGTTACCGCGCTCGAGTACGGGCTGTTGGCCGCCGTGATCGCCGGCGTGCTGGTCGTGGCTGGCAAGAACGGGCTGACGGAGATGTTCACCGTGCTCTTCACCAAGCTCAAGGACCTGGTCAGCACCACCATCGGTGGCGCCGGCACCACCACGACCTGATCGTTCGGCGCCAGGCCAAGCCTGCACCGATCCGTCTGCGGGCCTGTCGCCCGCGGCAGCGGTGTCGCTTGGCCTGGCGAGGGATTTGGATGCATCACGCAACTCTGGAGGGGGTACCGGATGTCCCTGTTGCCGCTGTTGGCCGTGCTGTTGAGCCTGCGGATCGCGATCAGCGATCTGTACGCGCGACGCGTGCCCAATGCATGGCTGGCGGTTGCCGCTGCGGCGGCGGGCGCGTGGCTGCTGGGCAGCCAGATCACAGGGGCCGCCACACCCTTGCTGCCGCATGTCGGCGGCGCGGCAATCGGCCTGGCCGCGCTGCTTCCGTTCTATCTGGTGGGATGGATGGGCGCAGGCGACGTCAAGTATTTCGCGGTGCTGGGCTTGCTGCTGGGCTGGCAGGCACTGCTGCCGTTGTGGCTGATCAGCAGCCTGCTGGCCGGCGCGCATGTGCTGGGCCTGCTGCTGACGCGGCAACTCGCCGGCGCGCTGCCCCTGCGGCTGCAACTGCTGCGCGACCGTGCGGTCCAGCAGTGGCAGCGCCGCCCGATGGCGCGCGACATGCGCGGTGCGCGCCAGGGCCGGGTTGGCATTCCGTACGCCGCGTACCTGGCCTTCGCCACGCTCGCGCTGGTGCTGTGGCAACTGCAGGGAGATCGCTCATGACATTCGCATCGCGCGCACGTGGTGCGGCCACCATCGAATTTGCCCTCATGCTCATCTTCGGGCTGCTGCCGCTGCTGATGCTGACCTACACCGGCGTGATGATCATGGCGGTGCAACAGACGTTGTCACTGGCGTCGGCCGAAGGCGCGCGCGCCTCGCTGCGTTACGCCACCCCACCGGAGCGGCGCGTGGCCGCCTGCCAGGCCGCCAAGCGCTCCATGCAGTGGCTGCTCACCTATGCCGGGCAACAACCCGACTGCAACGCGGCCGCCGCGCCGCCGATCGTCGTGTCCGCGCCCGCGCCCTGCAGCGGGATGGCGAGTGCGCAGTGCATGCAGATCTCGGTCAGCTACGACTACGGCGCCAAACCCTTCCTGCCGGGGACCGGCCGCGTGTACGGCTGGGTCATCACCGAACCGATCCGCAGTACCGCGGTGGCCCAGCTCGACCTGGGGACACCGTGATGTGCAGCGTCCTTTTCCTGGAGACCGTCGCATGCTCAAACTGACCCGCGTCGCCGCCGCCGCCTTGATCGCGCTGGCCCTGGTGCTGGCCCTGATCGCGCTTGCGGTCAGCCGGCACACCGCGCAGACGGTGGCCGCCCCAGCGCCCAGCGTCGCCGGGCAGCCACAGCAGTGGCCGGTGGTGGAAGCGGCCACCCTGCTGCCGGCCGGCCGCCCCATCGCCGCCGCCGACCTGCGTGTCGGTACGGCGGCGCAGGCGCATGCCGGCGGCTACAGCACCGTTGCCGAAGCGACCGGCGCGGTACCGGTCCGCGACATCGCCGCCGGCACTGCGCTGGACAGTGCGCTGATGGCGCAGGGGTATTCGCTGCGGCTCAATCCGGGCGAACGCGCACTGGCGGTGCCGGTGGACGAACTGGTCGCTGCGGGCAACCGGATTCTTCCCGGCGACTATGTCGATGTCTTCCTCAACCTGCGCGCGCCCAGCGGCATGAATACCGACGGTCAGGCCCAGGCCCGCCTGCTGCTGTCGCGCCTGCGCGTGCTCAGCTACGGCACCGCCGACAGCGCCCCTGGCCAAGCCGCGGTCGCGGCGCAACCGGCGGGCAACGGCGACAACGACAGCCGCGCCAGCGACATCCAGGGCGGCAGCTCCACCTCCACCGGCAACAGCGCACAGGCCCCTGCGCGCAGCGCGGTGCTGGCCGTTCCGGTGGCCGAGGCCAACCGCCTGCTGCTGGGCGCGCAGCAGGGCAAGCTGTTCCTGGCGCTGCGCAACCCGGCCGATGACGGCCTGCCCGACCAGGCACTGTTCGCCAGCGCCGCCGCGGTGCTCAGCCCACGCCGCGAGCTCAGCCCGGAACAGCGCCTTGCGCTGGCGACCCCCGAGAACGATGCGTTTGCCGGCATCGATGCCGACGCGCTGGCCGGGCGCCGCGGTCCCCGCTCGTCGGCAGCGGCGCCAGCACCTGCCCTTCCGGCACGACGCGCGGCACCGCGGCCGGATCGCGGCATCGAAATCATCCGCGGCGATGTTTCCTCCCACAGCGGCTCGCGCTGAGCCTTCGCAGAGTGCTTCCATGACGTCATGCCACGCTCCATCGCACCGCACCCTCCACCGGCGCCCGCTGCTGGCCCTGCTGCTTGCGTGGGCGGCGTGCCCGGCGCTGGCACTGGCCGCGCCCGACCTGGTGCTGCAGACCCGCGAGCAGCGCCCGTGGACGCTGCCAGCCGACCTGGAACGGGTGGCCATCGCCGACCCCGGCGTGGCCGACCTGGTGATGCTGCGTGGACCCCGGCAGGCGCTGCTGGTCGGCAAGACGCCTGGCACCACCACGCTGCTGCTGTGGCACCGCCAGCAGGGCGAGCCGCAACGGCTGCAGGTGGAAGTGCGCAGCGCGGTCCAGGGCGCGCTTCCAGCGCACGACGACCTGCAGCTGACCGTGCAGGACCAGCAGGGCCTGCTGCAGGGCAGCGCACCGAGCCTGCTGGCGCATGAAGACAGCCGCAAGGCGGCGCAAGCCACGCTGGGCACCGGTGGGCAGTTGGCCGACATCTCCACCGTGGCCAGCGGGGGTGTGGTCCAGGTCGAAGTCAAGGTGGTCGAATTCAACAAGACCGTGCTGCGCCAGATCGGCATGAGTTTCGCCAACCGCAACAACGGCTTCTTCTACGGCATCACCCGCCCCGGCGGCAGCCTGCCCGGCGCGGGCACCTCCGGCGACGGCGGCGCCGACCCCAGCGTGGTCACCAACCCGCTGTCATCGGCGTTTGGCCTGGTGTTCAAGTCGCTCACGCACGGCTGGGACGCCAACATCGACCTGCTGC
The DNA here is from genome assembly GCF_049199305.1 of Stenotrophomonas sp. PD6. Classification (NCBI taxonomy): domain Bacteria; kingdom Pseudomonadati; phylum Pseudomonadota; class Gammaproteobacteria; order Lysobacterales; family Lysobacteraceae; genus Stenotrophomonas; species Stenotrophomonas sp. PD6. Next base: position 504,504 of record NZ_JBLZQD010000001.1, read on the forward strand.
AAAGCAACGGCATGGCGCGCGTGCTGGCCGAACCCACGCTGGTGGCGCTGTCCGGACAAAGTGCCAGCTTCCTGGCCGGCGGCGAACTGCCCATCCTGGAACCGCAGGGACTGGGCACCACCACCGTCACCTTCAAGCCGTTCGGCATCGGCCTCACCGTCACCCCGACCGTGCTCGGCTCGGGCCGCATCGCGCTGAAGGTCGCCCCCGAAGCCAGCGACCTCAACTACGCCGCCGGCATTGCCTACAACGGGGTGCAGATTCCGTCGATCACCACCCGCCGTGCGGACACTACGGTGGAACTCGGCGATGGCGAGACGTTCGTGATCGGCGGCCTGGTCAGCAACACGGTCAGCTCGAACGTGGACAAGATTCCGCTGCTCGGCGACCTGCCGATCATCGGCTCGTTCTTCCGCAACCTGAACTACAAGAAAGAGGAGAAGGAGCTGGTGATCATCGTGACGCCGCGACTGGTGCAGCCGCTGGCCAAGGGCACCACCGTGCCATTGCCCGGCGACCGCGAAGCACGTCCCAACCTGCCGGTCTGGGGCGCCTGGCTGCTGAGCCCGGCGTCGTCGGACCAGCTGCCCGGCTTCTCACGCTGAACGGCATGCAAGGACGCACCTACCCATGTCAGCCTCCCTCCAATTGCTGCACCCGACGCCCCCGCCCATGAACCTGGTGCTCTACGCCCCTGCGCGCGACCTGGCCACACTGCTTGAGGCACGCCTTCCCGTGGGCATGCGCGTGCAGTGGCAGGACAGCGCCGCGCCCATCGATGCGCTCGACGCGCAGCGGCGCGGCACCCCCTGCGTGATCCTGCTGGACTATCGTCGCGAGGCGGCCGGCCTCTCCAGCGAACTGGCCCGCCACCTGCAACGCAGCCATCCGGACCTTCCCCTGGTGGCGGTCGGCTCCACCGCGCCGGACCAGGTCGACGGCATCGTGGCGGCGGTGCGCATGGGATTGCGCGACATCCTGGACCTGGAGTCGACCACCAGCGACATCGACGCCGTGCTGCGCCGGGCAGGTGCAGCGCCCCACCCGGTGCGCAGCGTGCCGGCCGACGCCGTGCACAAGGCGCGGCTGGTGTTGCTGCTGGGCGTGCGTGCCGGCGTCGGCAGCAGCACCCTGGCGGCCCACCTGGGCGTGCTGGCACAGCAGCTTGGCCACCCGGGCGCCGCCGATGGCAGCAGCGCGGAACCACCGCCGCCTTCCAATGCCACGCTGCTGCTCGATCTGGGCCAGCCCGCCGGCGACGCCGCGCTGTACCTCAATCTGGACAGTCAGTTCCACTACGACGACGCGCTGCGCAATGCCAACCGCATCGATGCCACGCTGGTGCGCACCGCCATGACCCGGCATCCGGGCGGCTTGACCCTGCTCGGTCAACCGGCCGGCAGCGAAGGCGGCTTGATCGCCGACCCGGCGGTACTGGTGCAGCGCCTGCGCGGGGTGTTCGAGACCGTCCTGTGCGATCTGGGCGGCGTGCCCGTACGCCAGGTGCCGCGCTCCCTGCTCAACAGCGCCGACGAAATCTGGCTGGTTGCCGACCAGGCGATCAGCACGCTGGTGTCGCTGGACCAGGTACTCAAGCAGCTCGATGCGCTGGGCGTGCGCGATGCGCGCGTGCAGTTGGTGGTCAACCGCCACGAGGAGGACGGCGGACTCAGCCCCGCGCAGATCGCCGCCCGCTTCTCGCTGCCGCTGCTGGCCACCCTGCCCGACTGCCACCGGCTGCGCGCCAGCGCCAACCATGGCCATCTGCTGCTGCAGGACGCCCCGCGCGATCCGTACCTGCGCGCCCTTACGCCGCTGCTGCTGCACCTGGACGAGGCCGCCGCGCGCGCCCTGCCCCGCAGCTGGCGGGAAAAAATCGCTCTTGCCCTCGGGGGACTCCAATGGAAGTCAAAGTGATGCCGTTCGCCGCGCCGTCTGCCGGCGCCGACAGCCCCGGTTCTGGTCAACGCCCTGCGCCGGACCCGCATCTTCCCTTTGCCCAGTCGGACGAGTACCAGAAGGTGCTGGTAGCCGCCCACGAGCACCTGCTCAACAGCATCGAGGACGAACGCATCGACATCGACGCGTGGGCGCCGGACACGGTGGCGCGTTACGTGCACACCCAGACCGCGATCTTCGTGCAGGAATGGCGCATTCCGGTCAATGAATCGGAGATGGAGATCGTCGCCGGTGCGCTGGTCAAGGAGCTGACCGGCTTCGGTCCGCTCGACGACCTGCTGCACGACCCCAGCATCGAAGACATCCTCATCAACGGCTACAAGGACATCCACGTGTCCCAGGGCGGGCGGCTGGTGCGCGCGCCGCAGCGCTTCAGCGACGACAGCCATCTGCTGCGCATCCTGCGCCGCATCCTGGCGCCGCTCGGCCGGCGCCTGGACGAATCCAACCCGATGGTGGATGCGCGCCTGCCCAATGGCGGTCGCCTCAACGCCATCATCTCGCCGCTGGCCGTCGATGGCCCGATGGTGTCGATCCGCAAGTTCCGCAAGGACCCGTTCACGCCCGATGAACTGCTGCGCATGGGCACCTTCGATGCGGCCATGCAGGCGCTGCTGCACGCGATGGTGCTGGGCCGCTGCAACATCCTGGTGTCGGGCGGCACCAGCTCGGGCAAGACCTCGCTGCTCAACGCGCTGGCCAGCTACATCCCGGCCGACGAGCGGGTCATCACGGTGGAAGACACCGCCGAGCTCTCACTCAACCATCCGCACGTGGTGCGCCTGGAGAGCCGCATCGGCGGGTCCGACGGCCAGGGTGCGGTGAGCATCCGCGACCTGGTGCGCAACAGCCTGCGCATGCGCCCGGACCGCATCGTGGTCGGCGAGGTGCGCGGCGCCGAGGTGCTGGAAATGCTGCAGGCGATGAACACCGGCCACGACGGTTCGATGGCCACCATCCACGCCAACTCCCCGCGTGATTGCCTGTACCGCATCGAGATGCTGGCCGGCTTCGCCGGCTTCCAGGGCAGCGAGGACAGCCTGCGCCGGCAGATCGCCAGCGCGATCGATTTCATCGTGCAGATCTCGCGCCTGGGCAGCGGGCGACGCGTGCTGGTATCGATCACGGAAATCACCGGCGTCGGCGACAACATGATCAGCACCCAGGAGATGTTCCGTCACGAAGTGCAGATCGACGCCGACGGCAGGGAACGCAACCGCTGGATCGGGCTGGGCTTCCACCCGCATTCGCACAAGCTCGAACCGTTCCGCCAGCAGCTGCGCGACGCGCTCGACGGAGGCTACTGAGCATGACCACGGTGCTGTTGCTGTGCAGCGCGATGCTGGTGCTGGTGGCCGTGGCCATCGAGCTGTGGTGGGGCGCGGGCCGCCGCGAGCGCCAGCGCGTGTCGCTGCAGCATGCCGAACAGCGCCTCGCTGCCGCCCCCGCCGTACCGACCCTGGCCGGCACCACGCCACGCCCTCCGGCTGCGGCCACCGTTGCCGCCACGCCAAGCGGTCTGCCCTGGGACGATGTGCTGCAGCGCGCCGCCCTGCGACCGGGCTGGGGGTTGCCGCTGCTGTGGTTGGCCGCCGGCCTGCTGCTGGCCTGGATCGCGGCAGCCCGCATTGGCACCGGCTGGATGTGGCCGATCACGCTGGGGCTGTATGCACTGGTGCTGGGCCTATGGATCTCGCGGCGCATCCTTGGCCTCAAGCGCAAGCTGCTGCGCCAGCTGCCGGACTTCCTCGACAACCTGGTGCGCCTGAGCGCGCTCGGCAACAGCCTGCAGATGGCCTTCCAGGTGGCCAGCCAGCAGGTGTCCACGCCCTTGCGCGCACTGCTCGACGACACCTTGTCGGGCACCCGCAGCGGGCTCGACCTGGACCGCGCCCTGAGCCAGGCCGCCCGCCCCTACCGGCTCGATGCGCTGGAGGTGTTGGCCGTGGTGCTCGGCGTCAGCATCCGCATCGGCGGGCGCTCGGACCAGATTCTGCAGCGCATGAGCGACTTCATGCGCGATCTTGAACAGGCCCAGCAGGAACTGATGGCCACCACCTCGGAGACCCGCATGTCGGCGTGGGTGCTGGGCCTGCTGCCACCGCTGTGCGGCCTGCTGATGGCGATCGCCAGCCCCGACTTCTTCCAGCCTGTGCTGCATGCGCCGCTGGGGCACAAGATTCTCGGTGGCGCCCTGGCGCTGGAGCTGGTCGGCGCCTTCCTGCTGTATCGCCTGGCGCGCTCGCTATGAACGCCACCACGTTGTGGACGGCCGCCCTGCTGGTGCTTGCCGCCGGCCTGGCCCTGCTCGGCATCGCCGGCCTGCTGCTCAGCGGGCGCCAGCAGCGTACCGCCGCCACGCTGCAGAGCGCGTTGCGTGGCCGCGACGGCACTCCGCCCGCGCCTGCTGCGACCGCCGCCGCCGAGACCGGGCCGCGCGGGCTGGCCTGGCTGGCCGCGCTGGGCGAGCGCTTCAACGGCGGTCGCATCGAAGCGGCGCTGCTCGCGCCGGAGGACCGCCTGCTGCTCGACCAGGCCGGCTGGAATACCCGCGCCGGCACCACCGCCTTCCTCGGCCTGCGCGTGCTGCTGGCAGTGCTGTGCCTGGTGCTGGCACTGCTGCTGTTCGACACCAGCGGCGTGCAGCGCGTGTTCGTCATGCTCGGCGCGCTGGCCTTCGGCGTGCTGCTGCCGAAGTTCGCGCTGCGCAGCTGGGCCTCCCGGCTGCGCCAGCGCGCCACCGCCGAACTGCCGCTGCTGATCGACCTGCTGCGCCTGCTGCAGGGCGTGGGCTTCAGCATGGACCAGAGCCTGCAGACGCTGGGCGAGAAACTGCGCGGCGCGATACCGGTACTGGGCCGCGAGATCCAGCAGGCCAATGTCGCCTACATGCATGGGCGCACTCGCCAGCAATCGCTGCGCCGTCTCGGCGAATCGTTCGACGACGAGGACCTGCGCAGCCTGGTGCAGCTCATGCTGCAGGTCCACGAACACGGCGGCGCGGTGCAGGAACCGCTGCGCCAGTTCAGCCTGCGGCTGCGCGAACAGCGCCGCGCCACGCTCAAGGAACGGGTCGGCAAGCTCTCGGTGAAGATGACCGTGGTGATGATGCTGACCCTGCTGCCGGCGCTGATGCTGGTGTTGTCCGGCCCGGCGATCATCGCCCTGGCCGATGCCATGACCAAACTGGGCACCTGACCATGCGAAATCGCGCCGCTACGCTCACCGTGCTGTTGGCTGCCGTTGCCCTGTGCAGCGCCTGCCATTCCACCCGCAATGCCTACCGCCCGGATCCGGTCAGCCTGGCCGGACCGGAAACGCCGCCGCAGGACGACAAGCGCCTGTATCTGGAGCTGATCGGACAGATGCAGCGACAAGGCGCGTACTACGCCTCGCTGGCCCATGTGGATGCTTACCGCCAGCGCTACGGCGACAGCCCGGCCTTGCGTCTGCTGCAGGCCGATGCACTGCGCGAGACCGGTCAGCTGCCGGCGGCGCGGTCGTTGTATACCAGCCTCGCCAATGGCCCACAGGCCGCCGCGGCCTGGCACGGGCTGGGTCTGATCGCGATACGCGATGGCGACGACACCCAGGCCGAGCAGGCATTGGCGCGTGCCGTGCAGCTGCAGCCGTTGAACACCGATTATCTCGGCGACCTCGGCTTCGCCCGCCTGCGCGCAGGCCAGCTGGAACAGGCCCGCGAACCGCTGGCCAAGGCCGCCGAGCTGGGCCCGGGCAACACCAAGGCCAATGCCAACCTGGCGGTCTGGGCGCTGCTGCGCAACGACACCGCGATGGCCGAGCGCATTCTCGGCAGCGCCGGGTTGCCAGACACCACGCGGCAGGAGGTGATGCGCCTGGCCCAGCAGCTGCGGCAGCCGCCGCAGGTGCGGGCGCCCGCCGCGCCGCTGCGCGGTACCACCGCCAGCACCGCCGGGGCGCGTGCCCCCGCGCCTGCCACACGCAGTGACGACAGGCTCGCCCCGCCGATGCTGGAACGCTTCGGTGGCTCCGATTCCGCACACGAGAACACGCCATGACTGCTTCGGCCCGCTGCTTCTCTGCCTCCCCCGCACTGCTCTGGCTCGCCCTGCTCGCCGCGTCGGCGGCAAGTGCCCAGCAACGCCCGCTGACCGGACAGATGCTGGGTGAGCCGGTTGCCCCACCGACCGCGCCGGTCGTGGCGCCCGCCGCCCCGTCGGTGGCGCCGCCGGTCGTTGCCCCGGCGCCGGTGCAACTGGCCCTGCCCGCGCGTCCCCAGATCGGCGACACCACCCGCGCACTACTGCAGTTGCAGGCCAGCGGCGAACATGCCGGCGCCCGGCTGCCGATCCTCGGCGACCAGGCCTCCGCCAGCTACGCGCGCTACCTGCAGAGTTTCAGTCACCCCATTCCCGAGTACCTCGAAAAGAGCGTGCGCAAGGACGTCTCCGGCGGCAGCAGCGGCAGCGGGGAATAGGCCGATGAGCGCCCGCCCGCTCCACCCCGTGCAACGCCCCTGCCCGCGACCACGCCGGCAGCGCGGTGGTATGTCGGTGACGATGATGCTGCTCATGGTCGGGCTGGTCGGCATGCTGGGCCTGGTCGAGATCGGCTACCTATACTGGGCCAAGCGCGATGTGCAGAAGATCGCCGACCTGTCCGCGCTGGCGGGTGCCCAGCGCCTGGACCTGTGTACGGCCGACCGCGCCGACAACACCGCCGCGCGCAGCAACGCGCTCAGCGCGAACCGCTTCCCCGGGACGCTGCACGTGCAATGCGGCGACTGGAATCCCACCCATGCCAGCGAAGATCACTTCCTCGCCACTGCGGCCGCCGCACCGGTGAACGCGGTGAAAGTAGTGGCCGAGCGCTCCGTGCTGCCCTTCTTCGGCCAGAACCAGAGCCTGCCCACCGTGCGCGCGCAGGCCGTGGCCACCCGCGCACCGCCGCTGGCGGTGTTCAGCGTCGGCTCGCAGCTGCTGCGGGTCAACGGCAATACACCGCTGGGCAGCGTGCTCAAACTGGTCGGCGTAGACCTGGATCAGACCACGCTGCTCGGCTACGACGGACTGGCGCAGGCGAAGATCACGCCCAATGGCCTGCTCAAGGCATTGGGCATCCCGGTGGATGCGAACATCAGCGTGGGCGATTTCAACGCGCTGCTGGCCGCGCACAAGGTCTCGCTCGGCCAACTGCTCGACGCCACCGCCAGCGTGCTCGCGCAGAGCGGTGCCGCCACTGTGGACCTGCGCGCCCTGCGCAACGCGCTGGCCACGCAGCTGGACATCGACACGCTCAACGTGCAGCTCGGCAGCGATGCCGCCGGCAGCGGCCTGTTCGGCCGCATCGTCGCACCCGATGGCCCGGCCAGCGCCGCGCTCGAGGCACAGGTGAACGCGTTGGACCTGCTCACCACCAGCATCAGCATCGCCAACAGCGGGCGCGCGGTGGCGGTGAACCACCTGGACGTGCTGGGCGTGCAGGCCAAGGCGGCCGTGATCGAGCCGCCCTCCATCGCCATCGGCGGGGTCGGCGCGCGGGCGTACAACGCACAGGTGCGGGTGAACCTGGACATCGACAGCAACAACCTCGCCTTCGGGCTGGGCAAGGTGCTGGGCGTGCTCGGCATCCGCCTGCGGCTGCCCATCTATGCCGACGTCACCAATGCCATGGGCACCGTGACCAGCCTGCAGTGCGCGGCCCAGCCGGCCACGGCCACCATCCAGGTGGATTCCTCGGTGCTGCGCGCCTGCGTCGGCAAGGTCGCCGACAGCGACAAGTTCTCCACGAAGAACGTATGCGACGCCAGCCTGCAGAACGAACAGCTCCTTACCCTGTTTGGCGCGCCCCTGATCAACGACCGCATCCAGCTCAACGCGCTGACCCATAGCGAAAGCCTGACCCTTGCTGCCGGCGAGACCAAATCGACCTGGATCAACGGCGCGCAGATCGGTACCGCCGTCAGCGACCTGGTGCAGCAGCTGCTGCGCGTGCTCGGCGGCATGCTCAACCCGGCGGCCAAGGGCATGGACACCAGCAGTACCTCCGGGCAGCTGGCCGACCAGTTCCTCAAGGCGTCCAACCCGGGCAACGGGCTGTACGACGTAGACAAGACCATCGCGCTGCTGCGCAACGGCTCGTCGGCACAGGGCATTCCCGCCTTCGGCGACTGGACGGTGCACAACGGTGTGCCATATGCCTGCGGGCTGCTCGGCCTGGTCACCTGCTACAAGGATGGCTCGGCCTGGGACGGTTACCGCGCGACGGTCACCGGCCAGGGCCTGGGCGTACTGGACGGCCTGCTCGGCACCCTGCTGGGGGGTCTGGTGATCAACCGCTGCAGTGGACTGGTCAGCACCCTGCTGGCGTACAACACCTGCGTCAAAGGCAACCTCACCTCCTACCTGCAGACCGCGCCGGCCGGGGTGCTGGACGCCTACCAGGGCAGCGGCAGCGTGACCGACCCGGGCACCAACGCGGTGGCCTGCAGCGGACTGCTGTGCACCCTGCTGCGGCCGGTGCTGGAAGGCCTGCTCAAGCCCCTGCTCAACGGCGTGGGCACCCTGCTGACCAACACCCTGGCGACGGTCCTTGGGCTGGAACTGGGACGTACGGACGTGCACCTGCAGGCCACGGCGTGCAATCCTGCCCAGTTGGTTTATTGAGTTTGAAACTCAGGTCACGCGGGCGGATGCGGCCGCTCCCGGGACACGCTAGACTGCCGTGGGGACTGGTTTTTCCAGACGATTTTTCACCGCTGATCCGTTCTTGGATGATCTGATGATGCGAGAGAAGAAAGGGAGTGTGTCCATCCGCCGTTGCCTGTTGCTGGGCGGCATGCTGGTGTCGTTGGTCGTCGTGCCGCCCGCGTTCGCCAAGCGCGCGCCCAAGGATGACAACGAGGACGCCGCGCGGACTGCGCCAGCCGTGCGCAACACCGTGGAAGAACTGCGCCAGCTGATGGATTCGCAACAGCTCACCGAGCTGCGCACCACCTACAACGGCAGCTACGGGGCCAGCCTGCTGTTCAACACCGGCACGCTGCAGTACTACGTGTCGCTGTTCCATGAGAAGGAATTCTGGCGCGTCATCAAGACCGATTCGGTCGAGAACGCCGAGAAGGTGTACCGCACCTTCGTGGGCCAGACCGAGGAACTGGCGCAGGTATATATCGACACCACCCGCCTGGAGGCCGGCAAGCGCTACACCGAGAACCTGGTGGCCTACAACGAACAGCGCCTGCGCAGCCTGCAGCAGGAAGCCGACCTGCAGCGCCAGCAGGCCCAGCAGGTGAGCAGCTCGATCCAGCAGGCCAAGCAGCAGGCGGTCTCGCTGAGCACAGACCTGCGCAGCTCGCACACCCAGCTGGACCAGCTCAACCAGCGCATCCAGGCGCTGCAGGCGCAGCAGGGCAACCCGGAGCTGTCGCTGCCGGTGCCCGAGTCCAGCACCCCGCAACCCTCGCCCACGCCGCCGTCGCCGGCAGGCCACGCGGGCACGCCGTAACGGTTGCGCCGGCGGGTAAAACCGATTGGTTTAAACCGACTGGTTAAATCCGATTGGTTTAAAACCGACTGGTAAAACCGACTGGCAAAAACCGACTGGGTAGAGCCGACTGGGTAGAGCCGACTGTTAGTCGGCTGTTCCTCACGATCGCCCGGATGCCTGGTTGCCGACTAACAGTCGGCTCTACCCCGTCGGCTCTTCCGTCCCCATTCCCCCAAAAATGACCCGACCACCCTGCCCGCCTTCGAGGCGGTGGCCAACTATCTGATGACGCGGAATACCCCATGACCCCGAGCGACACGCCGTTGATCTTCTACGTGAAACTGCAGGTCAAACCCGAACGGGTCGACGCATGGCTCGAGGCCGTTCATACCCTGATCGACCGGATGGCCGAAGAGCCGGCGTTCATTTCCTGCGACCTGCACCGCGACGCGAACGATCCCACCCTGTTCACGCTTTACGAGCGCTGGAATGAGGCCTCGGTGCAGGGTTTTCTGGACCATCAATCCACCGACTACCGCGCCGCCTACGATGCACTGCTGCCGGAGCTGCTGCAGAAGCCCCGCGAGCCGCAGGTACTGGAGTTGCTGCAGAGTTGGGGTTGACGCGCGCGTGACACAAAAAAACGGCGGCCCAAGGGCCGCCGTTTTTTTCGCTGGTAGAGGCGACGGTCAGGCCGCCGCGGCCACCTGCTCGCTCTGGCGCTTCACCAGCGCGTTGAAGCGCGCCAGCGAGCTCAGGTGGTGGTGGATCGAGGCCAGCCAGCCGTTGCGGTGCCAGGCCACGATCACGTCGTCCGGCAGCGCGGAGAACTTCTCGACATCGACCACGTGGAAGCCGTTCACCGACATCTTCTCGCCGGTGTTCAGGGTCACATCGATGCTGCGCTCGACCAGCAGGTCCTGGGCCAGCAGCGCGGCGCTGAACTGACGGGTCATTTCGTGTTCGCGGGTGAAATCGGCGCAGAACTTCATGGCGTTGTCCACCAGCTCGGTGGCCTTGCCGTCGACGAACAGCGGCTCGCCTTCTTCGCTCGTGCCCTGGTTGACCTGTTCCGAATCGGCATCCAGCGCCAGCAGGAAGTTGCCGTCCTCGTCGGACTGCATGAACACGAACGGATACCGGCGCAGGTAGGCCGGCGCGTAGGTGTCGTCGGCCCACTTGCCGTCGTTGACGAACAGGTTGCTGCGGGCCAGGCCCACGGCCACGATCGGCGCAGCGTCCTGGCCGGTGAACAGGATGGGGAAATGCTGGGCCGCCATGCCGAACTCGCCGATCACTGCGGGGATGGCATTGGTTTCGGCCGCAAAGGCCAGCGAGCCGCCGCGCAGGCGCCAGTTGGCGTGCTTGTCCGATTGCAGCGGCAGCGGCTGGCGGTAGAACAGCGGGCCGGAAGCCTGGGTCGGAGCGGCGGGCGGAGTAGTCGTTTCAGCAGTCATGGAATAGGTCAGGTACGACGCGCCAGACAGCCCGGGCGCGAAAGCGGGCACCGCATAGATCGGCCACTATAGCGTGGCTTTTTGACGATTGCCCGTCAGCCGCCGTCGCGGGGCTAGAGCTCGGTGAATTCGCTGCACTGCGGCAACGGCGCGTCGGGCTGGTAGCCCTGCCCGCTGAAGCGCAGGGTGCGCTGGAATGAACAGGTGCGGTCGGTCTCGGTGCGCAGGTCCTTGCGGGTCAGCCGGCCCATGGCCAGCGAGTCGCGCTCCCGCGACACCCCCGCCGGGTAGCGGGTTGCCCGGGTCGTGTAGCGCAGCACCGGCATGCCCTCCCCGTCCGGCGCCAGGGTCAGGTCGGCGCTGAAGCTGTATTCGTCGTGGCAGGCGCCGGCACGCTGTTGCATGTCCTTCTCGCTGAAGCATGCCCGGATCATCGCGTTCCCGTCGGAGGGCACCGTCAGCACGCTGTCGATCTGGATGCCGTCGTCTTCGTGGTAGATACGGCTCAACGACAGCTGCGAGGCACTGGCGCCGCCGCCGGAGTACATCGTGTTCGTTTCGCCTACCACCCCCACCAGCACGTTCTCCAGCGCCGCCTGCTGCGGATCGCGGGGCGGCTGGGGCGCGCCGATCCCGGGCGTCATGCGCACCAGGTACGGCCAGGGCCGGTAGTTGCGCACCTCGTCGCCCGCCGTCAGCAGCGGCACATAGCGGAAGCGCGGGGTGGCCTCACCCGCCACCTGCTGCGCCACTTCCAGCTGCGCGGCGCCCTCGTCGCCCTGCCGCGCAGTGCGCACGCACCAGAGGTGGTCTGCGGTGCACAGCCACGCCGACGTCGCCTCGCTGCTGTCCCCACCCTCGTCCTTCGGCCCGGTCTGTTCTGCGAGCGGCTCCAGCCGGTTGCCGGCACGGTCGCGCTGTACCGGCTCCGGCACGGCAACCGCGGCCGTCGCCTGCAGGGACATCAGCAGCAGCGCGGTCGCGTATACGCCGCGCCGGTTCAGCATCCTTGTCATCGCCATCCTTCCCTCGCAAACGTCCATGATAGCCCGGTGCTGGCGTGGGCTCAGCGCACCCCGTCCAGCGCGTCCGCCGCGCCGGTCAGCACCGCGCAGGCGTGGTCCTGCAGCTCCTCGCCGCTGGCCTGGTGGCCCGCCTCCAGATCGGCCTGGGTCGCCAGCAGCACGAAGCCCGGGTCGCGATCGTCGCGGCCGTGCCCCGCCACCACCAGCGACCAGCGGCCGAGGTCGCCCGCCGCCGCCGGTCCGGCGGCCAGCAGGTGCAGCGGATTGGCGGTCAGCGCCAGGCCTTCCAGGCGCAGGGCCTGGTAGGTATGCCCCCGCAACGGCTGCGGCAGCGGCTGCCACTGCGTGGTAATTGCGTCATCCATGGCCTGTAGTTGGGCCAGCACGTCGGCGCGCAGGCAATCCACGTGGATATGCAGTTGGTGCTGCGAGCGCCCATGCGCCGAATTCAGCGCCAGGCTGGCTACGGTCCGTGGCAGAGGCTGGCCCAGCGCCTTTTCGGTGAGACTGCGCGCCTGCCAGGCCGCCGCGAAATAGTTGGGTGCCTGCGCGGTCAGCAGCGCCGGGCTTTCAATGCCGGTCACGCGGTCCAGCGGCATCAGCAGGTACTGGTAGTCCCCGTGCGAATCCTTGACCAGCACGTCGCGCCGGCCCGGCGCCGCGTCCACGCTCAGGCAGGCGCCGCGCGGTGCGTCGGGACCGATGCAGTCGCGCTGGATCAGGCCCCACAAGGCGTCGGGATTGACCGGGGGTCGCGGCGGCGGCGCGCTGTTGCACGCGGCCAAGCCCAGCAAGAGGGCAAACGAGGAACTACGCAGGAAGGACACAGACACGGCACTTGCAGTTGCCCGGCCCGGTGTGGGGGGCTTTGCGGCCTATTCTAGCGGCGGTGCTCAATACGTACTGAACGGCACCTCGACCACCTGCGCAGGACCGCCCGTCGAGGGCAGCAGCGTGTATCGATCGAGCGCCCCGTTTTCGTCGGCCAGCGGCAGGCGGCGGAACTGCAGCGTCCAGTGCGCGGCGCCGAACTTCACGATACCGCCGGGCTCCAGTGCGGCACCGGCCGGCAACAGCAGGCCACCGAGGTCGCTGTAGGCCTCCGGCAGCTCGGAGTAGGCGTAGTCCACCAGCTCGGCGTCGCGGGTCATGGCATAGACGCGCGGGTCGCCCTGGCGACGGTTGCGCTCTTCGCTGCCCAGCAGGTCCGCGATCCAGACCCCGGGCAGGTGATAGCGGGTTTCCAGGGCGATCGCGTCCAGGCGTTCGCTGTCGACCACCAGGCAGCACACCGTGCGCTTGCTCTCCCGGTCCAGGATCGCGAATCGCTCACCCTTTTCGGCGGCGGTGGGCAGCAGTGCGAAGGCGAGATCCTGCAGCACCGGCTCGCTGCCACTGGCCGAGTGCAGGTTGCGCCAGGCACCGAAGGTCGGCGCACCCGCGGCCGACGCCATACCGCACAGCATCCCTGCCGCAAGCAGGCCCAGGCGCCCTGCCCTTGTCCATGTCGAGTGCCGCATGCTGTCCATTCCGCTGTCGGTGGTGCCGCTGGCGCAGTCGGTGCGCACCCGGCGTTGCGCCACTATGCCCCCGCTCTGCATACGCGGCAATCCCATCGCGACAGGGTGACGGCGGCGCTCAGCCGATCACGATGTAGTCGCTGACCTGTTCGACGTCGGCATGCGCCCCGCGCACCAGCTGCACGTGGCGGCCGCCGACCTGGTCGATGGCGATGCAGTCATCCACGTCCAGCAGCGCATCGGTATGCGGCTTGATCCAGTGTGCGTCGTACAGGGCCTTGGCCCTGCTCTTGGCGGTAGCCAAGTCCGGCGCGACCAGCAGCAGGTAGTCGTGCACCTCCCCCAACGCACCGCGTACGTAGCCGCCCAGGTTGACGAAGAACAACCGCGGCGCCGCGGCGGCGGGCGCGGCATCGCCGAACCGGACGCGGTACCCGTCAACGCCGTCCACGGCCAGCCAACCGTCGATATGCAGGCCCTTGGCCGCCCCGAACCAGTCGCGCCGCAGCTGCGGGTAGGCGTCTTCGATCCGCTCGACATTGGCGAAGGCCACGTCGTGGACCTCGATCCGCGCGCGGGCATGGCGCCCGCCGAGCATGAACACGTGCAACACTTCCGGCTCCTTCGCCTGTTCGGGGCACCAGTGTAGCGGCGCCCCCTCACGACCCGAACGACCGGGGTGGTATGGTCGAGTCTGGCCACCGCAGGAGCGACCCATGACGTCCCGTACGCGCACGCTGTTACCGCTGGTGGCTGCCGCCACTGCCCTGACGCTCTCGGCCTGTGCCACCGCGCCGGGCCCGGAAATCCCCGGCACGGGCCAATGCCATGACGAAGGACTGGGCTGGGCGGTCGGCAAGGTGGCCGATCAGCCGACGATGCGCCGACTGCTGCTCGAGAGCGGCACCGGCCTGATCAATCCGATCGGCCCGGAGACCATCACCAGCCGTGACCGGCGCACCGACCGCCTGCGCGTGTTCATCGACAAGGACAACATCATCACCGCCGCCCGCTGCGAGTAGCGCCGGGCTCTGCCCGGCTGCGTACCCACCAACGGTGGGTACCTACCGCGCGTTCGCGTGCCGGAGTTCGGTCACCAACGAATCGGCGCTGATATCGGCAAGCGTACGCGCCCCGGTCAGCGTCATCGCCACGCGCATCTCCTTCGCCATCAGGTCCAGCAGGTTGGCCACACCGGCCTCCCCCTGCGCGGCCAGCGCGTAGACAAAGGCGCGGCCCAGCAGCACCCCGTCGGCGCCCAGTGCGAGCATGCGCACCACGTCCAACCCGCTGCGGATGCCGGAGTCCGCCAGGATCTCCAGTTCGCCCTTGACCGCATCGGCAATGGCCGGAAGCGCGCGCGCGGTGGACAGCACGCCGTCGAGCTGGCGGCCGCCATGGTTCGATACCACGATGCCATCGGCGCCAAAGCGCACGGCGTCGCGCGCGTCCTCCGCATCCAGCACGCCCTTGATCACCATCGGGCCGGTCCAGAACTCGCGGATCCACTCGAGGTCCTTCCAGGAAATGGACGCGTCGAAGTTGCTGCCCAGCCAGCCGATGTAGTCGGCCAGCCCGGTCGGACTGCCGCGGTACGCCGATATGTTGCCCAGGTCGTGCGGACGCCCGCGCAGGCCCACGTCCCACGCCCAACCGGGGTGCGTGACCGCCTGCAGCATGCGCCGCAGCGGCGCATTGGGTCCGCTCATGCCCGAATGCGCATCGCGGTAGCGCGCGCCCGGGGTGGGCATGTCCACGGTGAACACCAGCGTGGTGACGCCGGCGGCCTTGGCCCGTTCCAGCGCGTTGCGCATGAAACCGCGGTCCTTGAGCACATACAGCTGGAACCACATTGGCCGACCGATAGCCGGTGCTACTTCCTCGATGGGACACACCGATACCGTGGACAGCGTGAACGGAATACCCCGGCTGGCGGCGGCGCGTGCCGCCTGCACCTCGCCGCGCCGGGCGTACATGCCGGTCAGGCCGACCGGCCCCAGCGCCACCGGCATGGCCATGCGCTCACCCAGCAGCTCCGCCTCCAGGCTCAGGTCGGCCACGTTGCGCAGGATGCGCTGGCGCAGCGCGATCTCGGCCAGGTCGGCGACGTTGCGCCGCAGCGTGTGCTCGGCGTAGGCACCGCCGTCGATGTAGTGGAACAGGAACGGCGGCAGCCTGCGCTGCGCGGCCGCACGGTAATCGGTGGAAGCGGAAATGATCATGGCCCAACCATGGCGGATGCGAATGCGGCCCGCCCATTAGACCAAAGATCTACCCCGCACTCTCAGCCGCAGCCGCAGGCGCTGGCAGGGCCCTTCAGCTCCACGCCGTTGCCGTCCGGATCGCGCAGGTAGAGCGACAGCCCATCGCCTTCGGCGCCCAGATTGCTGGCGGCCGGGCCATCCACCGCCACCCCGTGCATCGCCAGGTGTTCGCGCAGGTGCGCCTCATCGAAGGGCTCCACGCGCAGGCACACGTGGTCCAGGTTGCGCCCCTGTGCGCCCGCGGCGGCCCCGCCACGGCTGCCCAGCGTGCCGTCGACGCTGATCAGGTCGATCATCGACGCACCCGCGTGCAGGTGCACCATGCCCAGCGAGGGCCGCTCGCGCGCGACCGTGCAGCCCAGCACGTCACGATAGAACGCCACCGCGCGCGCCAGGTCCTGCACACGCAGCACCACGTGGTCGATGCGTTGGATTTCGAAGGGACGTTGACTGCTCATGGCGACTCCAGTTTCTTGGCCAGGCGACGGAAGACGGTGAGGACGACGACGCACATCACGCTCACGCCGATGGCGATCACGTACTCGCCGATGCCGACCGCGATGCCGATCGCCGCGGCCATGATCAGCGAGCTGGCGGTGGTCAGGCCACTGACCTCATCCTCGCGGTTGCCGCGCAGGATGGTGCCGGCCGCCACGAAACCCACGCAGGCCACCACGGCCTCGATCAGGCGCACCGGGTCCACCTGCAGCAGGTCGCGGTAGCGCTCCTGCTGGAAGTGTTCGGCAATGCTGTCGCCGAGGCCGACGATCAATGCCGCCGCACCGGCAATCAACATATGCGTGCGCAACCCCGCCGCATGCTTGCCCAGCTCGCGCTCCAACCCGAGCACGCCGCCAAACAGCATCGCCGCGGCAATGCGCAGCAGGATCGAAAGATCTTGTTCCAGTCCCATCCACTTCTCCTCGCCTATGCGCGAAGACTTGCGTGGCGGTCGTGGCAGCGCCGTGAAGTCGGGCGTGAGCGCCGCGTGCAGGAGCGGGGGCGTGCCCCGCTCCGTGCGGATCACTGCGCCAGGTAGCCGCCGTCGATGGCGTAATAGGTGCCGGTGGCGAACGAGGCGTCCGCGCTGGCCAGCCAGGCCACCAGTGCCGCCACTTCCTCGGCCTTGCCGAGCCGGTTCAGCGCATGCTTGGCCTCCAGCGCCTTGCGTACCGCCGGGTCCATCTTGTCCAGCAGCGGCGTGGCGATGAAGCCCGGCCCGACCGCGTTGACCCGGATGTTGTCACCGGCATGTTCCCACGCCGCGGTCTGGGTCAGCCCGACCACACCATGCTTGGCCGCCACGTAGGCGGCGGAGTTGGCGAAGCCGACCTGCCCCAGGATGGAGGCCATGTTGATGATGCTGCCGCCCTTGCCTGCCTTGCGCAGCGCCTGGATCTGCGCCCGCTGGCACAGGAACACGCTGTTGAGGTTGACGTCGATGACGCGCTTCCAGCCATCCACCGGATACTCGCCGCTGCTCGCGGAGGGCCCGCCGATGCCGGCGTTGTTGACCGCGATATCCAGCCCACCCAGTTCCTGCACGGTCCGCTGCACGGCCGCCTCGACGGCCTGTTCGTCGGTGACATCCAGGGCGATGCCGATCGACTTTACGCCTCGGCCACGCAGCGCTTCGGCGGTCTTCTGCACCGCATCGTCCTTCAGGTCCCACACCGCCACCGCCGCACCGGAATCGGCCAGCAGCTCGGCCACGGCCAGGCCGATGCCGGAGACGCCACCGGTGACGATGGCAACCTTGCCCTTCAGTTGGTAATCAATCATTGCGTTTGCCTCTGTTTGAGTCCTTCCGAGCCTACGCCTGGAATGCGTTACACAACGTGCACATAGCGCACCGCAACAATGCTTCCCATCGCTGCAACGCACCCGGCCGTATGCTGGCTGTCGTAGCCCTGCACGACTCCCTTCCCCAAGGCACTGCACATGACCCAGTCCACTGACGGCACGTTGTTCACCCCCACCCGGCTCGGCGCGATCGAGGTCGGCAATCGCATCGCGATGGCCCCGCTCACCCGCAACCGCGCCATCGAAGGGCGCGTGCCCAACCCGCTCGCCATCCAGTACTACGAGCAGCGCGCCAGCGCCGGCCTGATCATTGCCGAGGCCACGCAGATCAGTCCGCTCGGCCAGGGCTATCTCGACACGCCCGGCATCTACAGCCAGGCGCAGATCGATGCGTGGCGCAAGGTCACCGACGCGGTGCATGCGCGCGGTGGCCGCATCGTGCTGCAGCTCTGGCACGTGGGCCGCATCTCGCACACCAGCCTGCTGCCCGAGGGCGAGGTCCCGGTCGCCCCGAGCGCGCTGCGCGCCAACGGCAAGACCTTCACGGCCAACGGCTTTGAGGATGTTTCGGAGCCGCGCGCACTGCGCCTGGACGAAATCCCGGCGCTGATCCAGGACTACCGCCAGGCCGCCCGCAACGCGATCACGGCCGGCTTCGACGGGGTGGAAGTGCACGCCGCCAATGGCTACCTGATCGACCAGTTCCTGCGCGACGGCAGCAACCTGCGCACCGACGAATACGGTGGCAGCATCGAGAACCGCACACGCCTGCTGGATGAGGTGGTGCGCGCCATTGCGGCGGAGATCGGCGCCGAGCGCACCGGCGTGCGTCTTTCGCCGGTCACGCCGGCCAACGATGCGCACGATTCACAGCCGCAGCCGCTGTTCGAGCGCGCGGTCGAACGCCTCGATGCGATCGGGGACCTGGCCTTCATCCATGTGATTGAAGGGGCCACCGGCGGCCCGCGCGACAACATCCCATTCGACTACGCCGCGCTGCGTGCGAAGTTCCGCGGCCCGTGGATTGCCAACAACGGCTACGACGAGCACAGCGCCGAGAAAGCCGTCGCCTCGGGATACGCCGACATGATCGCCTTCGGCCGCGCCTTCATCGCCAACCCGGACCTGGTGGAGCGCCTGCGGCTGGGCGTGGCACTCTCCGAGCTGGACCCCAACACGCTGTATGGCGGCGGCGCGAAGGGGTACATCGATTACCCGAGCGTGTCCGGTTAATACACCGGCAACGAAATGAACGAGGCGTTCGCCGGCGCATGCCACACCTGCTGGGTGGCCTTCTGGTAGTCACCCGGCTTGGCGAGGTAGATGTTGGGCACGAAGGTCTGCGGGTTGCGGTCGTACAGCGGGAACAGGCTGGACTGCACCTGCACCATGACCCGGTGCCCGGGTTGGAAGACGTGGTTGGCGGTGGGCAGGCCGAATTTGTAGTCGAGCACCTGGTTCGGCGTGATCGCCTTCGGGTCGCTGAAGCTCTCACGGTAGCGTCCACGGAAGATCGCCATCGACACCGCCAGTTCGTAGCCGCCCATTTCCGGGGTCGACGGGGTCTGGTCGGGGTAGACGTCGATCAGCTTCACGACCCAGTCGCTGTCGCTGCCGGTGGTGGCCGCCTGCAGGTTGACCTGCGGCGCGCCCCCGATCCGCAGCGGTTCGGTCAGCGGCTCGCTGACGAAGGTCAGCACATCGGGGCGGCCGTCCACGAAACGCTGGTCCTTCACCAGCCAGCTGGTCCACATGTCGCGGTCGGCGAACCGCACCGGGCGCGGCACGAACGGCACGGGCTTGGCCGGATCGGCGACGTAGGCTTCATAGGTCGCCTCGCCCGCCTGCGGCGCCTCGAATGACAGTTTGCCACCGGCGCGCAGGTACAGCGGCCGGGTCTGTGCGGCGGGACGCGGCCACTGCTGCAGTTTGTCCCAGTGGTTTTCGCCGGTGTTGTAAATCAGCACCGGCGGCGTATCGGCCTTGGCGGCGCCATCGACGAGGTACTGGTCGAAGAACGGCTTGAGCACGTCGCGGCGGAACTGCAGGGCGGTATCGCCATCGAACTTCAAGGCCCCCAGACTGCTGCCGTCGTAGTTCACCTGGCTATGCCGCCACGGCCCCATGACCAGGTAGTTGAGGGTGTTGCTGCTGTCACGCGGCTCCATGGCGGCATAGCTGTGCACGGCGCCCCACATGTCTTCCTGGTCCCACAGGCCCTGCAGCCACATGGTCGGCACTTTCAGCGGCGTTTTGGCCATCTGCGCATCCAGCGCCTGCTGCTGCCAGAAGGCGTCATAGGCCGGGTGTTCGATCAGTTTGTGCCACCACGGCAGCTGGTCCAGCCCGTTGGCCTTGGCATAGTCGCCCGCCGACCCGGCGCGCAGGAAGGTGGTGTAGTCGTCGTAGCCGGCGCTGGGAATGGCCGGGCCCTTGCCGCGTTTGGCCAGCTGGCCGGTGAAGTAGCCGAAGTTGACCTGGCGGAAGGCGCCGTAGTTGAGCCAGTCATCGCCCATCCAGCCGTCGATCATGGGGCTTTGCGGCGCAGCAACCTTCAGCGCCGGGTGCGGGTTGGTCAGCGCCATGACGACGGTGAAGCCCTCATACGAGGAGCCGAGCATGCCCACTTTGCCGTTGCTTTCGGGCACGTGCTTGACCAGCCAGTCGATGGTGTCCCACGCATCGGTGGCATGGTCCACTTTGGTGGTATTGAGCGGCCCGCGCAGTGGCCGGGTCATTACATAATCACCTTCAGACCCATATTTGCCGCGGATATCCTGGAACACGCGGATATAACCACCATCGACAAACACTTCGTCGCCCTGCGGCAGGATGTCGCGCATATGCGGCGAATCGATCCGCTTGGCACGGTTGGCCGCGTCGTAAGGCGTACGGGTCAACAGCATCGGCGCGTTGCGCGCGCCCTTCGGCACGACGATCACGGTATAAAGTTTGGTGCCATCGCGCATGGGAATCATCACCTCGCGCTTGTCGTAGTCGTAGTTCGCCGTGGGCGTCACGAAGCCCTTGGCCGGAATGTCCGGCGTCATGGGCGAGGTCTGCGCCGACACGCTGGCGGCGATCATCAGGCTCAACAGCGCAACAGGCACGACACGAACACGCATGGCTCTCTCCGGGCAGGTGATGGCGACCAACCCTCGCAGCCTAGCGCTCTTCTTCCCCATCGCCTATGTGCCGATGGTTGGCCGCGAACGGCCTTCTATTGCAAAGTCCTGAAGCCCAAAGCCCAAAGCCAAGAGCCCAAAGCCAAGAGCCTTGGTCTGCGAATCTCTCTGGCTTGGGGGGGGGGGGGGGGGGGGGGGGGGGGGGGGGGGGGGGGCCCCCCCCCCCCCCCCCCCGGCCCCCCCGCGGGGGCGCCCAGGCCGGCAAGGACCGCGCTGGTTTCGCTGCGCTCTGCAGTGCTTGCCACGCTGGCGGTGGACAACGCCTGTACTGGCGTCGCAGCCCCACCCTGCGGCAGTCGTGCGCCTGCAGGGG
>NZ_JBLZQD010000001.1:525509-717725 GCF_049199305.1 Stenotrophomonas sp. PD6
GGGGGGGGGGGGGGGGGGGCGGGCCCCCCCCCCCCCCCCCCCCCCCCCCCCCCAAACCAGACTCACTCGCAGACCAGGGCTTTTGGTAGCAATGCGTGAGCGCAAGAAGCGCCCACGCATCACATCACATCAACGAACCACACCACCACTCAACACCATCGGCGTGGTCTGCAGCGGTTCGTTGGCCGAGCGCGAGAGCTGCAGTTCGTAGCGGCCTTCGGCGATCTTCCACTGCTTGTCGGCCGTGTCGAAACTGGCCAGCGCCTTGGGTTCGGCTTCGATGCGGATCCGGCGCGATTCGCCCGGCTGCAGCGTGACCTTCTGGAAACCGATCAGGCGAATCGGCGTCGTGCTGCCTTCGGGCAGCTTCAGGTACAGCTGCGCCACGTCCGCACCGGCCACCTTGCCGGTGTTGCGGATGTCGACCGTGGCCACCAGGCGCTGGCCCATCGCCGTGTAGCTCAGGTTCTCGTACTGGAACTGCGTGTAGGACAGCCCGTGGCCGAACGC
This sequence comes from Stenotrophomonas sp. PD6, assembly GCF_049199305.1. NCBI lineage: Bacteria > Pseudomonadati > Pseudomonadota > Gammaproteobacteria > Lysobacterales > Lysobacteraceae > Stenotrophomonas > Stenotrophomonas sp. PD6. The sequence goes on from NZ_JBLZQD010000001.1 coordinate 526,020, forward strand.
GAACTGCGGCACCAGGCCCTTCGCCGCGAACCACTTGTAGCCGACGTTGGCACCTTCGATGTTGTAATCGATCGTGTCGTCCGGCTTCTGCTTCGGATTGAAGCCCAGGCCGTTCACGTGCGGGCGCGGCAGCTGGCTGGCGTCCACCGGCCAGGTGACCGGCAGGCGGCCGGAGGGATTGACCTTGCCGGTCAGCAGTGCCGCGATGCCTTCACCGCCGCGGATGCCCGGGTACCACGCCTGCAGTACCGCCGGCACCTGCTGCAGCCACGGCAGTTCCACCGGGCCGTTGGTTTCCAGCACCACCACCGTCTTCGGGTTGGCCTTGGCCACCCCGGCGATCAGCGCGTCCTGCTTGTCGGGCAACTGCATGTGCGGCAGATCGACCGATTCGGCCGACCACTGCGTCGCGAACACGATCGCCACGTCCGCAGCCGCTGCAGCGCGCGCGGCGGCGGCCACGTCACGGCCGTCCAGGTACTCGATCGTCGCGTCGGGGCGCTCGGCACGCAGTGCCTCCAGCGGCGACGACGGGTGGAAGATCACCGGGCCCGGCCAGGTCGTCGGCAGCACGCCCGGCACCGCATTGGTGCCCTTTGCCGTCCAGCCCACCATCGACGAACCACCGCCACCGATCACACCCTTGTCCGCATGCCCACCGATGATCACGATGCGCTGCACGTCCTTGCCCAGCGGCAGCAGATCACCGGCGTTGCGCAGCAGCACGCTGCCCTCTTCCACTGTGCGCTGCGCGGCCAGGAAGCCGGCTTCATCGTCGATCGGCACGTGCTGCGGCGGCAGGTCGAAGTTGCCGTGCGCGAACATCGTGCGCAGGATGCGCGCCACCATGTCGTTCAGCCGTGCCTGCGGCACCGTGCCACCGGCCACGGCCAGGCGCAGCGGTTCATCGAAGAACACCGCCTTGTCGAACACCTCGCCTGCCGACTGCTGGTCCAGGCCGGCCAGGGCCGCCTTCGAACCGCTGTGCACGCCGCCCCAGTCGGACATCACGAAGCCGGGGAACTTCCATTCCTGCTTGAGCACCTGGTTCATCAGGTAATCGTGCTCGCAGCCGTAGATGCCGTTGATGCGGTTGTACGAACACATCACCGAACCGGGCTTGCCCGCGTCCAGCGCGATCTCGAACGCCAGCAGATCCGACTCGCGCATTGCCTGCTCGCCGATCTCCGCGCTGTGGAAATTGCGCGAGGTTTCCATGTCGTTGAGCGCGAAGTGCTTCATCGTCGAAATCACGTGCTGGCTCTGCACGCCGCGGATCGATTCGCCCACCAGGCGACCGGCCAGCACCGGGTCTTCGCCGGCATATTCGAAGTTGCGGCCGTTGCGCGGGTCGCGCTGCAGGTTCACGCTGCCGGCCAGCAGGATGTTGAAGCGCTGCTGCCAAGCCTCGCGGCCCATCGTCGCGCCGCCCGCAAAGGCGATATCCGGATTCCAGCTCGACGCGGTCGCCGGGCCCGACGGCATCGCCGTGGCATGGTCGCCCTTGCGAATCCCACCCGGGTTGGTCACGCCCACGCCGGCATCGGCCGACTGCTGCGACGGAATGCCCAGTCGCGCCACGCCAGGCACGAAACCGGCCGAACCGACCGCGCCTTCCGGCAACGGCCCGCCGTCCTTGCCCAGCCCGAAGTAGCTGTGCAGCATCTGGAATTTCTCGTCCACCGTCATGCGCGCTACCAGCAGCTTGGCGCGCGCGTCGGCGTTCAGGCCGGTGTCCATCCACGGCGTCTCGCCGCCCGTCGGTGCGGTGTAGCCCAGGGTCAGCAACTGGCCGGCAATGCTCGCATCGTCGGTCAGGCGCAGCTTGACCGCCTTGCTGCTGGCCGCCTCGAAGCCTTGGCTGTAACCGGCACCCTTGGCCACCGGCGCGAACCCGGCGGCCGTGGCGGTGGCCGCGTCCGTGCCCAACAGCACGGCGGGTGCACCCAGCCGCGAGCTGTCCACCAGCGCCTTGACCGGTACGCTGTCGGCACCGCTGGCGCGCGTATACAGCGCCACCACGTTGCGCCCGTCATTGAGGCGCAGGTAGTTCAGGCCCGGTGCTTCCACGCCCGACTCGGCTTCCACCGGCAGCCGCGACAGCACGATGCTGCCACGCTGCTCGGCTGCCGCCGGATCGGCGCTGACGAAGCGATAGGTGTAGCCCAGCTGGTCGGCCAGTGCCGCCAGCGGGTCCGGCGCATGCGCGGTGTCCGAGGTGTCGGCCGGTCGGGTCACGTTGCCGATGGTCAGCGCATCCACGTCCAGCGCCTGCAGCTGCGCGGCGACGTCCTTGGCGTCCAGGTAATCGGGCGCCTTCTCCAGGCTCAGCACGGTGAAGGCGGCGCCACCGGCGACGGGGGCGGCGGCCAGCGCGGAGGCCGACAGCGACAGAGCGATGGCGGCCGTCAGGGCCAGGGGCTTTGTAATCGTTTTCATAAGCGGGCGAAACACCTTTGCTGACGCAGAAAATCCAGGGAGTCTTGCCGCAGAAGGGTGCAGCGCCGTCATGGCGGATGCCGGCGCGTTTCCGCACTCGGCATCGGGAACTACACAAGTGCGGCAGCTACGACCAGGCCCCTCCGCCCGTCGCTACAGCCACCCCACCTGCAGGGCGCCGTCACCGGCACCCATCCTGTGAAGAGTCGTCCACCGCGTTCATCCGTGTCAACAGCGCGTTCAGGTTCAGAACTCGGGGAGTGCTGCCTATCGAACAGCCCAGATGCATAGAAACGTTTGCCTTGCGGACAACGTTTTAACCTTTAAGGTGTATATTCATTCTGACCACGGACGGACGCGATGCTCACGTCGCCCCCTCACGCCCGGACCGGTGCATCGCCAGGTGGCACCACCCGACGCCCCGATGGAGTTTGGGAAAAGCAGACGCCTGAGTATCCGCTGTCACAGGTCAAACAGGTTGTGCGGCAACTGGGAGCCCGTGTTTTCGGATTCAAGGCAGTGGCTGGCATGGCTGCAATGGAACTGGCTCCGCATCAAGCAGTAAAGGCGATTCTGGCCCTGCAGCCTGATCAGTTCTTCAAATCCATGACGGCCAAGAACGACCCAACACACACCCTTTGGCAAGACGTCTATCACGGACCTACTGAAAACGGGCTGGCCTACATCAAGTTCATGCTCTGGTTTCCCCCTGCTGCATCCAGCACTGCAATCAGCCCCTCTCCCAAGCTCGTTATTTCATTCAAGAAGTTATGACCATGACGACTGAACATGACTGCCCCACTCTCGCCCCCGGTCAATGCCCGGCATGCGGCGCGACCGGTTCATTGGTTGCCTTCATCGGCACGCTGCCCCTTGCCAGCGGCGGTCGGTTGATCGAGGTCACCCACCTGGTCGGTGAGCGCTGTGAGCGCTGCGAAGAAAGATTTCTGGATGACGCCAGCCAGGCCCGCTATCTGGCTGCCGCAGATGATCTGGTGTACCAGGTCCGATTGGACGCCGGCGCGGAACTGCGGCGGGTGCGTCGAAAGCTGCGCCTGAGTCAGCATGAGGCCGCGGCCATCGCAGGGGGCGGCCCCAATGCATTTTCCCGATATGAAACGGGCAAGGCGCAGCCGGTGGCGGCGGTATTCAACCTTTTCCACCTCCTTGATCGCCATCCGGACCTGCTCGGAGAGATCCGGGAGGCAACCGCCCGCTTTCAACTCAAGGTCAAGCCGGCGCTCAAAGGCACCTGATCCGGCTTGATCACCTCGGTCTCGGCCGCCGCCACCGGCCGTCCGTCGGCGTCGCGCGGGAGCAGCGGCGCCAATGGCCGCCCGTCAGCGATCACCTGCAGGTGCGAACGCGGTTCAGCCGGGTCGAACAGGTAGCCCTCGCCCCACTGACGCAGCGCCACCACCAGCGGGAACAGCGCCTGGCCCTGCGCGGTGAGCACATAGTCGTGATACCGGCTGCCATCGGCGGCCGCCTGCTGGGTCAGCACATTGGCATCCTGCAGCGCCTGCAGGCGCTGGCTGAGCATGCTGCGCGACATTCCCAGGCCGCGCTGGAAATCACTGAAGCGGCGCACGCCATCGAACGCGTCGCGCACGATCAGCAGCGACCAGCGATCACCAATCAGGTCCAGCGCGCGCGCCACCGGGCAGGTCTGGTTGAGGTCTTCACTCATGGGGGGTCTCCTTTTGTAGTTTCATTTTAGAACCAAACGGCGCAGACTCAATTGGTTCTATTTTGAGACCATCAATGTCCACCTCGCTCCCCCTTCCCCGCCTCGCCTCCTCGCTGCTGATCCTGTTCGCCTGTGCCGCCGGACTCAGCGTGGCCAACGTCTATTACGCCCAGCCGCTGCTCGATGCCCTGGCCGCCGACCTGCACATCGGCGTGGCCTGGATCGGCGCGGTCATCGCGGCCACCCAGCTCGGCTCGGTAGCGGCGCTGCTGTGGCTGGTTCCGCTGGGCGACCGGAGGGAGCGGCGGCGGTTGATGCTGCTGCAGACCCTTGCCCTGGTGCTGGCGCTGCTGTGCGTGGCAGCTGCGGGCTCGGCGCTGGGCTTGCTGCTGGCCATGCTCGCGGTCGGCCTGCTCGGGACCGCGATGACGCAGGGGCTGATCGCCTACGCCGCCGCCGTCGCCGCGCCGCATGAGCGCGGCCGCGTGGTCGGTGTTGCGCAGGCCGGTGTGGTGGCCGGCCTGCTGCTGGCGCGGGTGGTCGCCGGTGGCGTCGCCGACCTGGGTGGGTGGCGTGCGGTCTACCTGCTTTCCGCCGCCCTCATGGTGGCGACCGGCGTACTGCTGTGGCGGCACCTGCCAAGGCTGCCGATGCCGACGGCATCGTCCCGGGTATCGCTGCCTGCCCTGCTGCGCCACAGCCCGGTGCTGCGCCGGCGCGGCATGCTGGGGCTGTTGATGTTCACCGCCTTCGGCCTGTTCTGGAGCAGCATGGCCTTGCCCTTGAGTGCGCCGCCCTTCCAGTTCGGGCATGCCGCGATCGGTGCGTTCGCGCTGGTCGGCCTGCTCGGCGCGCTGGCCGCCGCACGCAGCGGGCACTGGAGCGACCGCGGGCACGCCGACCGGGTGTCGCTGGGCGCCTTGCTGCTGTTGCTGTTGAGCTGGTGGCCACTGTCGGCGCTGCACGCCGGGGTGGGCTGGCTGGTGCTGGGGGTGCTGCTGCTCGACCTGGCCGTGCAGGCCCTGCATGTCACCAACCAGAGCCTGATCCTGGCCGCCGCGCCCGCACAGGCGCAGGCACAGGCGATCGCGGCCTACATGCTGTTCTATGCCGCCGGCAGCGGGTTGGGCGCGCTGGCGGGAAGCGCCCTGTATGCCGCCCACGGGTGGCCTGCGGTGTGTTGGGCGGGGGCGATGGTGTCGGCGCTGGCGTTGGGGGTGGGGATTGCTATTAGCAATTTTGCTAATAGCGGGTAGCATGTCGTTCTCAGCCCTTGATATTTCCGCTGCCGATACTGCCTGCCATGCACCGGTTCCCTGCCCGCTTCCCGCTGTTCCAGCCCGCCCAGGCGGTGCGCTGATGGCCGCCGTCATGGCCCTGGAGCAGCTGCTGGAAAGCCGCCAGGTCTGGCGCGGGCAACCGCGCGGAGCCCCGGCGGAACTGGCGACCCACCCCACCGGGCACCCCGCGCTGGATGCGCGCCTGCCCGGCGGTGGCTGGCCGCCGGCGGCGCTGTCGGAGGTGCTGCTGGCCGCGCCCGGCCAGGGCGAGCTGGCGCTGGTCTGGCCGACCCTGGCCCGGCTGAGCCAGCTGCGGCAGACCGTGGTACTGATCGCTCCCCCGCACCTGCCGCACGCCCCCGCCTGGGCCGGGGCCGGCGTGTCGCTGGGCCAGCTGCAGGTGGTGCATGCCACGCCGCGCGAGGCACTGTGGGCGGCCGAACAATGCATGCGCTCGGCCGCCTGTGCCGCCGTGCTGTGCTGGCCCGGGCATGCCGACGACCGCGCCCTGCGCCGGCTGCAGGTGGCGGCCGAAACCGGGCAGTGCCTGGGCCTGGCCTTCCGCGACGCCCGCCAGGCACGCAATCCCTCCCCCGCGCCGCTGCGCCTGCAGCTGGACGCCGGCCAGGTGCGGGTGCTCAAGTGTCGTGGCGGGCAGGCACCGGCGCAGCCGCTGCCGCTGGCTCTGGCACATTGAGGCGCCGCCATGCAGTGGGCCTGCCTGTTGCTGCCTCAACTGGCGCTGGACGCCGCCCTGCGCCAGCAGCCGGATCCGCGCGCGCCGCTGGTGCTGGTCACCGGCCCCGCGCAGCGCCGTGTGCTGCACGCGGTCAGCCCGGCCGCCCGCCAGCTCGGCCTGCGCCGCGGCATGCTGCTGTCGGCCGCGCAGGTGCTGACCCGCGACATGCTCACGGTGGATTACGACCCGCGCGCCGAACAGGACACCCGCCAGCTGCTGGCCAGCTGGCTGTACGGCATCAGCTCGCAGGTGAGCCTGGCATTTCCGCATGCGCTGGCCCTGGAAATCGGCGCCAGCCGCGCGTTGTTCGGTGACTGGCCGGCGATCGAACGGCGCCTGCGCGAAGGATTGAAGGAGCTCGGTTTCCGCCACCGCCTGGTCGCCGCGCCGAACCCGCATGCGGCCTGGGTGTTGACCCGCGTGCATGCGCAGCTGGGTGTGGATGCGGATGGGCTGGAGGCGGCGCTGGCGCAGATCCCGATCGACCGCAGCGGGTTGCCGGCCGAGGCCGTCACGGTATTGGTCCGTTCCGGGCTGCGTACGCTGGGCAGCGCCTTTGCATTGCCGCGCGACAGCCTGGCCCGGCGCTTTCCCGCGCAGGTACTGAGCCACCTGGATGCGCTGCGCGGCATCGGCACCCTCACGCCGCTGCAGTATTTCCGCCCCCCGGACCGGTTCGATGCGCGCATCGAGTTCGAGTACGAGATCGAATCGACCCAGGCGCTGCTGTTCCCGTTGCGCCGGCTGACCGCCGACCTGGCCGCGTTCCTGTGCTCGCGCGATGGCGGCGCGCAGCAGTTCGACCTGTGGTTCGAGCACGACCAGCATCCGGATACCCGACTGACCGTTGGCCTGCTCGCCCCCGAACGCGATGCGGCGATGCTGTTCGAACTGGCGCGCAACCGCGTCGACCACCTGCGCCTGCCCGCCGGCAGCCGGGGCCTGCGCCTGCAGGCCGAGCACCTGCCGCCGTTCGTGCCGGCCGCGCGTGACCTGTTCGACCCGCGTCCGCAGCAGGCGATGCCGTGGGAACAGCTGCGCGAACGCCTGCGCGCCCGGCTTGGCGACGATGCCGTGCAGGGCGTGGGGCTGCGCGCCGAACATCGCCCCGAACGCGCCACCGGCCCCGCCGCCCCGGCGAGCAAAGCCCCACCGCCCTTGCTGCCGCTGCGCCCCGGCTGGCTGCTGGCCCATCCCCAGCCGCTGTACGACCCGGACCTGCGCATTCTGTCGGGCCCGGAGCGGATCGAATCGGGCTGGTGGGACGAGGACGATGTGCGCCGCGATTACTACGTGGTGGAAACCGGCCTCGGCCAGCGCGGCTGGGCCTACACCGCCGCCGGGGCGCGGCATGGGCCGTTCATGCTGCACGGCTGGTTCGCATGAATAGCGCCCTGCCCGACTATGCCGAACTGCATTGCCTGTCGGCCTTCAGTTTCCAGCGCGGTGCCTCCATCGCCGAGGAGCTGTTCGCGCGTGCGAAGGAACAGGGCTACCAGGCCCTGGCGATCACCGACGAATGTTCGCTGGCCGGCATCGTGCGCGCCTGGCAGGCCGCTAAGAAACACGAACTCGCCTTGATCACCGGTGCCGAGTTCCAGGTCGAAGACGGCCCCAAGCTGGTGCTGCTGTGTACCGACCAGGCCGCCTATGCCGGCTTGTGCCAGCTGATCACCACCTGCCGCCGGCGAGCGCCCAAGGGCGAATACCGCTGCCTGCGCGAGGACTTCGATGCCCTGCCCGACAGCCTGCTGTGTTTGTGGCCGGCGCGTTCGCCCAGCGCGGCCGATGCGGCCTGGCTGCACGCGCGCTTCCCGCACCGGCTGTGGCTGGCGGTGGAGCTGCACCGCGACGCCGACGACGTGGAGCGGCTGGAATCGCTGCTGGAATTCGGCTACACCCACGACCTGCCGCTGGTGGCCAGCGGCGATGTGCACATGCACGTGCGCCGCCGCCGCGCGCTGCAGGACACGCTCACCGCGATCCGCCAGCACTGCACCATCGCCGATGCCGGCTGGCACCTGTTTCCCAATGGCGAACGCCACCTGCGCACCCGCCAGGCGCTGGCCGCGCTGTACCCGGCCGAGCTGCTGGAGGAAACCCTGCGCGTGGCCGAGCGCTGCCGGTTCGATCTTTCCCAGCTGCAGTACACCTACCCGCGCGAGCTGGTGCCCGAGGGCCATGACCCGGCCAGCTGGCTGCGGGTGCTGGTGGAAGACGGCATGCGCTGGCGCTGGCCGGACGGGGCCAGCGCCACCCAGCGCAGGCAGATCGAACACGAGCTCGGGCTGATCCACACCAAGCAGTACGAGTCCTACTTCCTTACCGTGCACGACATCGTGCGCTTCGCCCGCAGCCAGCAGATCCTGTGCCAGGGCCGCGGTTCGGCGGCCAACTCCTCGGTCTGTTTCGTGCTGGGCGTGACCGAGATCGACCCCAGCCACATGGAACTGCTGTTCGAGCGCTTCATTTCCGCCGAGCGCGACGAACCGCCGGACATCGACATCGATTTCGAACACGAACGCCGCGAGGAAGTGCTGCAGTACGTGTTCAACCGCTATGGCCGCGAACGCGCCGCGCTCACCGCCGTGGCGATCAGCTATCGCGGCCGCAGCGCGGTGCGCGATGTGGCCCGCGTACTCGGCCTGCCGCCGGACCAGGTCAACGAACTGGCCGCCTGCCTGGACCGCTGGAGCAGCCATGAGCCGCTGCCCGAGGCCCTGCGCGAACGCGGCTTCGACCCGGACACGCCGCTGATGCGGCGGGTGGTGGCGCTGACCGCCGAACTGGTCGATTTCCCGCGCCACCTGTCCCAGCATCCCGGCGGGTTCGTGATCTCCGAGCACCCGCTGTCCACGCTGGTGCCGGTCGAGAACGCGGCCATGGCCGACCGCACCGTGATCCAGTGGGACAAGGACGACCTGGATGCCACCGGCTTGATGAAGGTCGACTGCCTGGCGCTGGGCATGCTCACCGCCGTACGCAAATGCCTGGCGATGCTGGAGGCACGCGGGGTGCGCGGCCAGGACGGACGCGTGCTGGCCATGGCGTCCCTGCCGGCCGATGACACGCCCACCTACGACATGATCTGCCGCGCCGATACGCTGGGCGTGTTCCAGATCGAATCGCGCGCGCAGATGGCCATGCTGCCGCGCATGCAGCCGCGCTGCTTCTACGACCTGGTGATCGAAGTGGCGATCGTGCGGCCCGGGCCGATCCAGGGCGACATGGTCCACCCCTACCTCAACCGGCGAAAGCGGCTCAAGGAAGAAGGGATCGAAGAAATCGACTACCCGCCCGAACTGGAAAAGGTGTTCAAGCGCACCCTGGGCGTGCCGCTGTTCCAGGAACAGGTGATGCAGCTGGCGGTGGCCGCGGCCGGCTTCAGCCCGGGCGAAGCCGATGCGTTGCGCCGTTCGATGGCGGCGTGGAAGCGCCACGGCGGGCTGGAGCCGCACCGCGACAAGCTGCTGGCCGGCATGGCGGAGCGCGGCTACAGCCGCGAATACGGCGAGCGCCTGTTCGAGCAGATCAAGGGCTTCGGCAGTTATGGCTTCCCCGAAAGCCACGCGGCCAGCTTCGCGCTGATCACCTACGTGAGCTGCTGGCTGAAGTGCCACCACCCGTCCGCGTTCGCGGCCAGCCTGATCAACAGCCAGCCGCTGGGCTTCTACACCCCCGACCAGATCCTGCAGGACGCGCGCCGCCATGGCGTCCCGGTGCTGCCGGTGGATGTGCGCCACAGCGACTGGGACTGCACGCTGGTGACGGCCACGCAGGCCGATGCCCTGCCGGGCATCCGGCTCGGCCTGCGCATGATCGACGGCTTCAGCGAAGCGGTGGCCAACGAGGTGATGCAGGCCCGCGCACGGCAGGCCTTCGACAGCGTGGCCGATCTCAGCCAACGCGCGCGGCTGGACCGCCGCCACCAGGGACTGCTGGCCGACGCCGGCGCGCTCAAGGGGTTGAGCGGGCACCGCCACCGCGCGCGCTGGGATGTGTCGGGCGTGGAAAAGCCGCTGCCGCTGTTCGACACCGTCCGCGCCACCGCCGACCCGGTCGTGGCACTGCCGGCGCCGAGCGCGTTCGAGGACATGCAGGCCGACTACAACAGCACCGGCACCACCCTGGGCCAGCACATGGTGTCGTTCATCCGCGCCGAGCTGCAGGCGCGCCGCTGCCAGCGTTCCGACGAACTGGCGCAGCTGCCGCACGGGCGCAGCGTGCGCTTTGCCGGGCTGGTGCGCATGCGCCAGCGCCCGCAGACCGCGAGCGGGGTGACCTTCCTGACCCTGGAAGACGAAAGCGGCATGGTCAACGCGGTGGTCTGGCGCAAGACCGCCGACCGCCAGCACCGCGTGCTGGTGGAGGCGCAGCTGATGCAGATCGATGGCCGGCTGGAACGGGTGGATGGCGTGCAGCACCTGATCGTGCAGCGCATGCACAACCTCGATGCGCTCATCGACGGCGTGCGCACCCACAGCAGAGACTTCCATTGATCCACCGGCCACGTAGAGCGGGGCTCTGCCCCGCTGCTGTGGCCGCAACCCGCCATCTGCCCCGCTGCCACGCTGTGACCGATTTCACGCTGGCGACAGATACAGACTTTTCCGACTGGTGCCGCGAACACCGCTTCGGCTATCGTCGCTGCCATCCAAGGATCCGGAGCCGGTCATGTCGCGCGCACTCACCCTCACCACCCTGGCCGTGTCCAGCCTCGCACTGCTCGTGTCGGGCTATACCGCCGTGCGGCTGCATCAGAGCCAGTCCGACCAGCGCGTCATCACCGCCCGCGGCCTGATCATCCAGGACGGCAGCGGCCAGGCCCGGGTCATCCTCGGTGCGCCGCTGCCCGATCCGCTCAGCAAGGGGGTCTCGCAGGGCCCGCGTGCCTCGCCCTTGTCGGGCGTCGCACTGCTCGGTGCAGACGGCTCCGAGCGTGGCAGCTATGGCACCGCCGATGTGGGCGACGAAGCCACGCTGACCCTCGACGACGCCAACGGCACCACCGAAGTATTCAAGATCACCGCCAACCCCGACCGCGGCGCCACCCTGGTGATCAAGCACCAGAACAACACCGGCGCCATGCTCACCTCCTGGCAGGGCAAGCCCGAGCTGATCTTCCTCAACGACAACGGGCAGTCGCATTACATACGGCCAGGGACGGCTGCGGCGCCCTGACGGTGGGCGGCTTCGTTCTGGTTTAGACGCCGGTTGGGCGATGGGAGCCGCATTGCATTGGCCTTGGATGCTTGTGCCGCGCTGCGCGCGGTTGACACGCATGGCGTGTCACTACGAATTGTTACGGGCCCATTGGGATTGGATCAATCCACCATGCGGCAGCGACCGTTACGCGTCGGCGTGCGAAAATGCGTGCCGCGATTGTTCTGGAACATGCCATGTCCATCGTCTCCTCCTCCTGGCCGCAGGCCACCACCGTTGAGGATTTCCGTCGCAACCTGGACGCGGTGCAGGCGCGCATTGCCGCGGCGTGCGCACGCGCCGGGCGCGACCCGGCCGGGGTGCGGCTGCTGCCGGTCAGCAAGACCGTGGACGAGGCCCGCCTGCGTCTTGCGGTGGCCGCCGGGTGCACCACGCTGGGCGAGAACAAGGTGCAGGAAGCCAAGGGCAAGGCCGAGGCGATGGCCGATCTGGGCATCCAGTGGTCGGTGATTGGCCACCTGCAGACCAACAAGGCCCGCGACGTGGCCCGCTTCGCCAGCGAGTTCCAGGCGCTGGACAGCCTGCGCGTGGCGCAGGCACTGGACCAGCGGCTGGCACAGGAAAACCGCACGCTGGATGTATTCGTGCAGGTCAACACCTCTGGCGAAGCAAGCAAGTACGGTCTTGACCCGATCGAGGTGGCCGATTTCATCCAGCAGCTGCCGGCATTCACCCACCTGCGTGTGCGCGGGCTGATGACGCTGGCGCTGTTCTCTGCTGATCCCGAGCAGGTACGGCCGTGTTTTGTGCGGCTGCGCGAGCTGCGTGATCGCCTGCGCCCGACCCTGCCGGCAGGCATCCAGCTGGACGAGTTGTCGATGGGTATGTCCGGCGATTTCGAAATCGCCATCGAGGAAGGCGCCACCGTGGTCCGGGTGGGCCAGGCGATCTTCGGTGCGCGCACGACGCCTGACAGCCAGTATTGGCCGACGCCGGTTGGTTGATCCGGATCCGCGAAGCCACCCATGGGGTGGCTCTACCGCGGAATTGCCGTAGAGCCACTCCATGGGTGGCTGCGCAATACCGCATCGCGCCCTCACCCCCACGGCGCTACCAGCGTCTTCATATGCCGCGCATGCTCCACCGCCTGCGCATGCAACCACTCACGAAACGCCAGGAACCCCTGATGCGTTGACGAGCGCGGCGGATACACCAACCAATGCGACCAGCGCGTCTTCAGGCGCTGCGGCGACAACGCGATCAACTGCCCCGAATCCAGCAGCAGCCGCGCCCGCGTCACCCGCCCCAGCGCCACGCCGAATCCATCCAGCGCCGCACGGTGGTGCGCTTCGGAATCATTGAGCATTGCCACATACCGCGGCGGCGCCGTATCGCCGATCAACGCGAACCAGCGGTGCCATTCCCCGTCGGGATCGCCCAGCAGCGGCCACTGCGACAACGGCCGCGCGCCCACCCCGCCCATCCGTTCCACCAGCGAAGGACTCGCCATCGGCATCAGCCACTCGTCGAACAGCGGCTCGGCATGCAGCCCAGTCCACTGCCCGGCCCCGACCCGCAACGCGGCATCCACCTGCAGTTGCCGCTCGAAATCGGTCAGGCGCTCGCTGGACTCCAGGTTGAACTCGATCTGTGGCTGCGCGGCGACGAACGAACCCAGGCGCGGCACCAACCAGTTGGACGCCATCGACGGCAGCGCACTCACTGTGAGCACCCGGTCATGCCGCGCACCGAACGGCTGCAGCGCCTGTGCGATGGCATCCAGATGCGGCCCCACCTGCTCCAGCAGGCGCTGCCCCTCCGGCGTCACCCGCACCCCGCGTGGCTGCCGCTGCAACAACGCATAGCCCAGGCGTTGCTCCAGCTGGCGCATCTGGTGGCTGAGCGCGCTGACCGTCAGGTTCAGTGATTCGGCCGCACGGGTGAGGTTGCCCATGCGGGCGGCGACCACGAAATTCTGCAGCGGCTGAAGGGGGATGCGGGACATGGCGACTTGAATCCAATTCAAGTGAGGGTTGTGAAACTATCGCTTTTTCGTCGCCCATCCTGCCCCTATCGTCAATTCCACTCAAGTGGAGGACGGTCATGAACATCTACGCTGACTTGTTGTTCCTGCAGGGTCATATCGCCGATGCAGGGTTGGCGCGGCGGCTGGTGGAGCCGGTGGAGGAGGTGTTGGAGAGGGGTGTGCCGGTAGGTGGTGAAGCAGCCACCCAACAGAATCATGCCCCGTGCCCATGCGGTGAGTCCTAGGCGCGTGGCGACGCGTTCATCGGATGGGCGCACGCCGCTCATGGGGCGCGGGGTGGCTCTACCGGTTCAGTGTGCAGACGGAGACAGGTGCAGACACGGCGCGGCCGTTTCCTGACGTCAGGGAGCCGGGCTGGATTCGGGCAGCAGCCGTGGTCGCCCCTCGTACCATTCGCGGGCGCCGGCCAGGTGCCAGCTGCACTTGCCGCCGTCCATCTCGATGCCGGCGCCGAGCAGCCCCCAGCGCAGGTACAGGTCGCCGCGGCGCTGCGCCTGCTCCATATCGAGCCGCGCGCGCAGCGACAACCGCGCGTTCTCGGCCGTCAGGTCGTCCACCACCAGGTGTTCACGGCGCCAGCGCAGTTGCCCGCTGGCCTGCACCTCGCCCGAATCCAGCAGGCCCAGCACCCAGCGCGGGTATTCGCTGCGCTGTGCGAACACGCCCAGCAGCGGCCCGGCATCGCGCAGCCGCAGGTCGGCACGCGCGTCCACCTGGAACGGCGCCTGTGCATCGATATGCCCGCTGCGCACGGTCGCCTCGCCCCACCAGCCCGCCTTGGCCGTGTCATCGCCCACCTGCACGTTGCGCAGGCTGAAGGTGGTGCCCCCCAGATCGAACTGGCGGCTGTCGAAGTCGGCGCGCTGCACGCGTGCTTTTACCTGTGCGTCGCCACGCAGGGCCATGCCGGCTACCTGCATGCGAGCGCCGGTGCCGCGCAGGTCTGCCCGCCCCTGCCCGACCTGCCCGGCGCTATCCAGCGTGACGTCGCCACTGAGCAGCCCGGTGCCGCCCAGCAGCCGCATGTTGTCATTGCCCACGTAGCGGTTGTACGCGGTGAGGTCGGGCACCCGTGCATTGTCGAAATGCAGGCGCGCGCGCATGCCATCGCGCAGCTGCTGCAACCGCGCGTCTCCGCGCAGGGTCAGCGCCATCGCCTTGCCATCGAACAGCAGCGCCTTGGGTGCATCCGTCGGCGCGGCACGGAACTGGGGAATATCGACCTGCAGCTCGGCCTGTGGCGGCGCCCCGTCGACGATTCGTCCGACCGCCCGCGCCTCGCCCAGCATGCGCACGCCGGCCACCTCGGCCACCGCGGCAACCTTCGGCACATTCAACGTGCTGCCCGGCGCCAGTTGCCCGTCGGCGATGCGCAGGTCGCCCTCCAGCAGGCCACCGCCATCCAGGTGGAACCACGGCTTGCGCACGAACAGGTCCGAAATCCAGTTCAACGACTCGAACTTCCACGCGCCACGCACCTGGCCTGACAGGCGCGGCAGCAGCTCGGCCGGTGCGTCGAACGGAATCCTGCGCCCGGTCACGCGCAGGTCGGCGTGCAGTTCGCTGCCCGTCTCCGGGTCGCGTGGCAGCCGCGCCTGCACGCGCATGTCCTGCGCCACGTCCAGCTGCAGCGACAGCAGGCCACGGTCCGGGGCGTGCACGCCGGCATGCACCGGCACCCGCCAGACCACCCGGCTGCCGGGCTGCAGCACGCCGCGGTCCATCACCACGTCGGCCTTCAGCCGCGCTTCGGCCGGCATGCTGCCCACCTTGACGTGCGGGCCGGCAGTATCGATGTTGATCGCCTGGCTGCGCGCATCCACCTGCAGCTGCGCCCAGAGAATGCCGAACTTGCGCAGGCCCGGCGCGTCGTCGCGATAATGGCGCGGATAATGGAAGCGCGCGGACAGATGCGCGTCGTCGAGCAGCTTGACCCCGTCGTAGCTGACCGTGGCCTGCTCGAAACCGGCGGTGGAATCGAACAGCTCCGACGGCCCGCCGCGCAACTGCTTGAGGAAACCGACGGTACCGCTGCCCTGCCCGACCACCAGCAGCTTGCCGAAGCGCCCGCTACGGATGCTGTCGCTGTGGATCGCATCGAAGCGCAGGGTCCAGCCGCGATCGCTGCGTGGCGGCGGCGGAATTGCCTGCTCGACACGCTCCACTTCCGATTCCACGCCGCTGGCGTCGATCCGCGGAATGCGTACTTCGCGCCGGAACAGCGCCGTCAGCGAGATCCAGGCGCTGGCCCGGTCCGCACGGAAGATGTAGACGGTGCGGTTGGCCTGCCCGCGCATGCGGATGTTCCAGACCACCGCATGGCCCGGCAACAGGGTGAGGGCCGCGCCGGTCTGCATCGTGAACTTTTCAGGTTTGCGGTTGGTGACCGCATCGAACAACGGCGTGTTGAGAAACACGTTGCCGGCCACCAGGTACAGCGCGTACAGCGCCAGCAGTGCAAGCAACGCCACGCGCCATGGCCGGGGCCAGCGCCGGACGCGCTCGGGAATCAGGGGCATGGAGGTCTGCAACGAAGCGGAATGACGCCGCCACTATCGACAATTGCTCGCCTTGGCCGCGTGAACGGGGTTGCGGCATGCTATCCCGGTGCTTCAGCCACGCATGGCGTGGCTCTACCCTGCGCGGCGCTCCGGGTCCCACGCGGTCGGCTGCCACAGCTCCAGCTTGTTGCCATCCGGGTCGAGTATCCAGGCGAAGGACCCGTTCTCGTGCGTCTCCGGTCCGCTGACGATGGTCACCTCGGCCTGGCGCAGGTTCGCCAGCAACGCCTCCAGATCATCCACCCGGTAATTGATCATGAAAGGCGCATCGCTGGGACTGAACCACTGGCTGTCGGGCTCGGCCAGGGACCATACCGTCAGCCCACCGTCGTTGGCGGTGTCGTCGGGCCAGCGCAGCACCGCACCCCCGAAGTCCTCCAGCGACATGCCCAGATGCTGCTGGTACCACGCGGCCAACGCGGCCCGGTCGCCGCGACTCTTGAAGAAGACCCCACCGATTCCGGTCACCTTTGCCATCGCGATCTCCCTACGTGCGTGATGCCCCGGCGGGCCGCCGCAGGCTGGACCTGGCCGATCGTATGCCCTTGGACGCACAAATGAAAACGGCAGGCCGGTTGCCCGGCCTGCCGTTGACGGCTCAATGCAGCAGCGCGATCAGAAGCGGAACTCACCGCCGAGGCTGAAGGTGTCCACGTCCACGTCCACGCCATTGAAATCGGCCTGGCGGCGGTCGTAGTTCAGGCTCAGGCCCCAACGGCGGTTGAAGTCGTAGCCGACGTTCACGCCGTAGTACGGCTTGGTCGAGCTTTCGTCGTCGATCACGTCAAAGTCGTCTTCGCGCACCTGCGCGGTCATGCGCGCGATGCCGGCGCGGGCGCCGACGAAGAAACCGGTGTTGTCGGCGCCGAAGTTCTTCTTCGCCACCAGACCCACGCCGATCGAGACCAGGTCCAGCTGCTCGTCGTAGCCCAGGTCCTTGTTGTACAGCGAGCCGACATGGCCTTCAACGCCGATGTTCGGCGTGAACCAGTAGCCACCGCCGAGCACGGCAGCGGTATCCGACTCGCTGGCACGGTAGCCACCCACGCGGACTTCGGTGTCGCTGCTGCCCAGCTCGCCGCGGACAAAGGCGTGGCCGGCCATGGCATCGGTCGACAGGGTGGCCAGCGCGATGGCGGCGGCCAGAGTCACGTACTTCTTCATTCAGATCCTTCCAAAAGTGGTCTGCCCGTCTGGGCGGCGCCACTTTGCCGCGCATTCATGTAGATGTCAATTTTATGTTAATCCGACCTTCACGCCTCGAAGGATGCCTGCGACGCCACTGGACATGGGGCTGACTTATCGTTTATCAATAAATAGACGGCCATTGGCGGCCGTCCATTCCGGAGGCACCGTGGCACGCAGTACCGACCGACCCTCCCCGTCGGGCGACATCACCCAGTTCACCCACATCGCCATCCGCGCCGTCATGGCGGTGTGCTGGATCGGCATCCTGGCCGCGCTCTGCGCCCTGCCCGTGGTGTATTTCGACCGCAGCTGGCTGCTGCAGGCCGCCGCGGTCGATCCCCCGCACGCACAGGCCACACACTTGTTCACCCACTTCGCGCTGGGCCTGCTGGCGATCATCGTGCTGCTGACCATCGGCCTGGTGTTCCTGCGCCATCTGGCGCGCTTCGTCCGCGCCGTCCTGGGGGGCCACCCCTTCGCCCACGGTCATGCCGTACGCCTGCGCCGCATGGCCTGGCTGATGCTGGGCATGGAACTGCTGTCCATCGCGATCGGCCTGCATGCCAGCTGGATGGGGCCAGGCTTTGCATGGATGGAGGTGGGCGGCGGCATGTCCATCACCGGCCTCATCGCCGTGCTGATGCTGTTCGTGATGGCGCGCGTGTTCGATGCGGGTGCCGCGATGCGCGACGACCTCGACGGCCTGGTCTGATGGCGGTGGTCATCACCCTGGACCAGATGCTGCTCAAGCGCGGCATGACCCTGTCCGAGCTGGCCACGCGGGTGGACATCACCCTGGCCAATCTGTCGATCCTCAAGACCGGCAAGGCCAAGGCCATCCGCTTCTCCACGCTGGATGCCATCTGCCGCGAACTGAAGTGCCAACCCGGCGACCTGCTGGCGCACGACCCTGGTGAGGATGACCTGTAATGGACTGGCTGGCTGACCCCAACATCTGGATGGGGCTTGCAACCCTGGTGGTGCTCGAAATCGTCCTGGGCATCGACAACCTGGTGTTCATTGCGATCCTGGCCGACAAGCTGCCCCCGCATCAGCGCGACCGCGCCCGGTTGATCGGCCTGGGGCTGGCCCTGCTGATGCGGCTGGTGCTGCTGGCCGCGCTGGCCTGGATCATGAAGCTCACCGAGCCACTGCTGGCTCTGCTCGGCCACAGCTTCTCGGGACGCGACCTCATCCTGCTCGGCGGCGGCCTGTTCCTGCTGTTCAAGGGCACCATGGAGCTGCACGAGCGCCTGGAAGGCCGCGAGCACAACGACGGCGGGGCCAAGGTCTACGCCGGTTTCGCCACCGTGGTGGCGCAGATCGTGGTGCTCGATGCGGTGTTCTCGCTCGATTCGGTGATCACCGCCGTCGGCATGGTCGACAACCTCGGCGTGATGTACGCCGCGGTGACGATTGCGATGGCGGTGATGATGCTGGCCAGCAAGCCGCTCACCCGCTTCGTCAACCGCCACCCCACGGTGGTGGTGCTGTGCCTGGGCTTCCTGCTGATGATCGGCTTCAGCCTGGTGGCCGAAGGCCTGGGCTTCAAGATTCCCAAGGGCTACCTGTACGCGGCGATCGCCTTCTCGATCCTGGTGGAAGCATTCAACCAGTGGGTGCGCTTCAATCGCGAGCGCAATGAACAGCGCCTGCCGTTCCGCCAGCGCACCGCCGACGCCGTGCTGCGCCTGCTCGGCGCCTCCCGGGCGCAGCAGCGCGATGGCGATGAAGCGCACGGCGCGGGCACCGACGAAGAGCGCCTGGAACCGGCCGAGCAGGACATGATCCGCAGCGTGCTCGGTCTGGCCGACCGCCCGGTGTCCAGCGTCATGACCGTGCGTGCCGATGTGGAATGGATCGACCTCAGCCGCGGCCCGGAACATGCGATGGAACGCCTGGTGGCGTCGCCGCACACGCGCCTGCTGGTCGCCGAACGCGATCTGGACCAGGTGCTGGGCATTGTGCAGAGCCGCGACCTGTTGGCCGGCGTGCTGCAGGGCAAGCCCTTGCAGCTGCGCGAAAGCCTGCGCGCGCCCGCCTACGTGATGTCCAGTGCGAGCGTGCTGCAGGCGCTGGAGATCATCCGCGAGCACCCGGTGCCCGTGGCGGTCGCCGTCGACGAATACGGCTCGGTCGAAGGTCTGGTCACCGCCAACGACCTGCTGGCGGCGATCGCCGGCGACCTGGCCGACACCCAGGATGCGCGCTACGGCATCGAGGCGATCAGCGAC
Source organism: Stenotrophomonas sp. PD6 (assembly GCF_049199305.1). NCBI lineage: Bacteria > Pseudomonadati > Pseudomonadota > Gammaproteobacteria > Lysobacterales > Lysobacteraceae > Stenotrophomonas > Stenotrophomonas sp. PD6. The sequence goes on from NZ_JBLZQD010000001.1 coordinate 545,361, forward strand.
GGCAGGTGGGACGCCGACGGCGCGCTCACCCTGGACGATCTGCAGCGGCTGGCAGGCATCGCGCTGCCGCGCCAGCGCGGCTACCAGACGCTGGCCGGGCTGGTGCTGCAGCACTTGGATCGCCTGCCGGTCGAAGGCGATGCGGTCGAGCACGCCGGTTACCGGCTGGAGGTGCAGGCCATGGACCGCCGACGGATCACCCGGCTGCGGGTCCACGCGATGCCATGACGCGGTCTTACTGCGGGGGCAGCTTGGCCACGACCTTGAACTCCACGTCGAAGCCGCTCAGCCAGGTTACGCCCACCGCGGTCAGCGTCGGGTGCGGCGCATCGCCCCAGTACTCCGGCACGATCGCCCAGACCCGCTCCAGGATGCGGTCGGGGTCGATCATGAAGACCGTCACATCGACCACGTCGGCGAAGGTGCACCCGGCCGCGGCGAGCACCGCGTTGAGGTTCTCGAACAGGCGGTGCACCTGCGCCTCGAGCCCGGGTTCCGGCGAGCCGTCCTCGCGGCTGCCGACCTGGCCGGACACGAACAGCAGGCCGTTGGCGCGCACGGCCGGGGAATAGCGGTAGCGCTGGTACAGGTCCTGCCGGCCGGCGGGAAAAACGACGTCGCGGGTGGTCATTGCAGTCTCCAGGGGCCGGTGGCCCAGTGATGTGATGTCGTCACGGTAAGCGCCGCACCGGCCCTTGATAAACGACCACGACTGACCATCACTGTTTGTAGAATCCAAACAATTCCCCGCAGGAGCGCAGATGGACCGGTTCGATGCCATGCAGGCCTTCGCCCGGGTCGTGGAGACCGGCAGCTTCACCAGGGCCGCGCAGACCCTGCACATGAGCCGTACCACCGTGACCCAGCTGGTGCAGCAGTTGGAGGCACGGCTGCGCGTGCGCCTGCTCAACCGCACCACGCGCCAGGTCAATGTCACGGCCGACGGCGCGGCCTACTACGAACACGTGGCCCGCCTGCTGGCCGCGCTGGATGACGCCGAGACCAGTCTGTCCAGCTTCGCCGCCAGCCCACGCGGCCGGCTGCGGGTGGATGTGCCGGCGCCGCTGGCGCGCTTCCTGCTGGTACCTGCCCTGCCCGATTTCCACGCGCAGTACCCGGACATCCAGCTCGACCTGGGGGTCAGCGACCGCAACGTGGATCTGATCGACGAGAACGTGGACTGCGTGATCCGCGGCGGCGTGATTGCCGACACCTCGCTGGTCGCGCGTCACATCGGCGACCTGCAGGCCGGCCTCTATGCCGCGCCGCTGTACCTGGACACCGTGGGCCTGCCTGACCATCCCAAGGCACTGGAGGCACCGCCGCATCGCATCGTCGGCTACCGCGGCTCGCGCCGCGCGGGCGCGATGCCGTACACGCTGCATCGCGGCGTGGAAACGCTCACCGTCAACGGCCACCATGTGCTGGCCGTCGACGACGGCAACGCCTACCTCGCCGCCGGCGTCGCCGGCCTGGGCGTGTTGTGGCTGCCCGACTACGTGGCCGCCGCGCATGCGCAGCGCGGTGAACTGGTGCGCGTACTTACCGACTGGCAGGTGGCGCCCATGCCATTGCACATCGCGTTCCGCCCCAACCGCCACGTCAGCGCCAAGCTGCGCGTGTTCGTCGATTGGGTGGCAGCGCTGATGGCCGGGCATGTACCGGTGATCGGGCGTCCCTGATCGCCGATCGGGCCAGCGCGGGATTATGTTCATGCGCATGACAGGTATTATCTTTTCCCGCAAGTGCATTTTGCGTTCCCATCCCCCACTGGCGGGGCGAATTCTGCTCGGTTAATCTCGCCGGGTTCCGGACATTTCCGGGACGGATCCTGGGGGGGGATCTGCCAGTCGCGGAGCGGCTGGTTTGGTACGGCCATGCATGGCGGACTCTCCTGGGCAACTATTACCCAGGGGGGAAATCTTTGATGAAGCGTTTCGCTTTTCGGCGTTGGTGTGTGGGTGTGGCCCTGATGGCCGGGTTGACCGGCTGCGTCAGCTTGCCACCGCAACAGGCGTACAACCGCGACGCCACGCCGCCGATCAAGACCATTGTCGTGCTGCCCACCCGCCCGTTCGAAACGGACGTGCTGATGATGAATCACCCCGGCGCCAATTTCGGTTTGATTGGTGGATTGATCGCGGCCGGCGACATGTCGAGCAAGCGCGGCCGCCTGCAAGCCGCTTTCACTGCAGCCAGCTTCGATCCCGGGCTGTACTTCAAGGAAAGTCTCACCCAGCGGATGGCCGAACGGGGCTACACCCTGGTGTGGCCCACCCACTTGATCGAGGCCAAGGGCGCCGGTACCGACCGCGGCGCGTTCGGACTGCGCAAGGGCTACGCGAGCAGCCCACAGGGCGATGCACAGTTGGACATCAGCCTCAACTTCGTCGGCTACGCCGCCGCTGGCGCCGGTGACAACGCTCCGTACCGGCCCATGTTCAGCGTCGCCGCACGGCTGATCAGTCCCGACGGCAAGCAGAATTACTTCACCGACTTCGTGGTGTACAACAACGTGCTCAACCAGCCCAAGGTGATCACACTGGAACCGGAGGTGCGCCGCTTCGCCTATGCGGATTTCGACGCGCTTGAGGCCGCTGGTGCCGAAACGGTGGAAGGCATGAAGCTCGCCATCGACCGCACCAGTGATGCACTGGTGCGCCAACTGTGAGCCGCCTTTCCATCCTGCTCCTGCTGGCGCTCGTCGCCAGCGGGCTGTCCGGGTGCGGCCGCCAGGTGTACCGGGCGGCGGTGCCCAACACCACCCTGAACTGCGTGAGCGGACTGGATGCGGTCTCCAGTCGTCCGCTGACCTACCTGGCGCCCAAGGAAGACGCGCTGGACCGACGCATGGAGTTCGCCGAGGTCGCAGCCTGCGTCACACTCGACGGCACGGCGCTGCCCGTAGCCCTTTACCGCCTGGATGCGCTCGAAGGGCCAACGGAGATCGATATCCGGGTACTGCTTTCCGAAGGCGGCACCTTCGCTGCCAGCGCCGAGCTGCTCGATGCCGGCTTCCAGCCGGTGAAGCACCACGGCTTCACCGACTTTGTCCGTCGTACCAACGAATACTCGCTGTCGGTATTCGTGGATCCAGCACGGCCGCAGGCGCCCCGCTACCTGCTGCTGCGTCCAGATGCCGCAGTCGTGGGCCAGGATGATCGGTCCATTACCTCGCAATCGTCGGCGTTCATGCTGCCCGGGGGCGGCGCCTACCGGTTTGGCAAGGAGACTACCCGCTCGCGTCCACTGATCGGCGCAGGCCAGCTCCAGGTCGTCGCCTACCGCGCTCGCCGCGCGGCATTCGAGAACGATGGAACCGCCCGCTAGCGTAGAGCCACCCCGTGGGTGGCTGCTCTTCGTTTCGGCACCGCGACAGCCACGCAGGGCGTGGCTCTACCGGTCGGCGACACCGCGGTCTGCGGCGTGCGTCGCGGTGCGGCGCGGCAGCGGCGCGATCACCAGCGCGTCGCCGGTGCATGCATCCACGTCGCGATAGAGCGCGGTGCGGCCGTTGCGGAACTGCAGGCGCAGGTCGAAACGGCAGCCGGTATCGGCCAGACGCACGGTGGTGGCGTCGCCGCCGCCGGCCAGCGTGTCAATCGGGCGCGGTTCGAACGTCGTTCCGCCGGCGGGGGCCACCGCGACGGCCACCACGCTGTCATGCGCACGGTTGATCAGGGAGAGGTAGCGCGCCTCTCCCGCTTGGGCGGTGGCGGCAGACAGCAGCGCGGCGATCAGGGCGGTACGGATCAGGGTCATGGCAACGGCTCCGGCGGTTGAGGTTGCCTGCATCACGCGCCCTGCCGCGTGTGGCCGCCACCCATCCGGGACGAATCGTCGCCATGGCGGGACCAATCGTAATGGGCCCTCATGGCGCTTCTCCACACAACACCACGCGCCTAAGATGGCCCTGCCCCGCCGTGCCGGGCGCTCCGGATACCGGCCATGAACGTTCGCCTTGGCAGCACCTCGATCAGCCTCTCCCGCTACCTCGTCCTGTGGACGGCGGTCGTGTTCGTCTTCGCCATCCAGCGTTCACTCAGCGATGGGCTGCATGGGCCGAGCTGGCCCTTCATCGACCACCTGCGCTGGGCGATGATCCAGTGGTACACCTGGGCCGCGCTCGCGCCGCTGGTATTCCGGCTCGCCGAACGGCACCCGATGAACCCGTCCCGGCGCTTTCGCGGACTCGGCGCGCAGGTGCTGGCCAGCCTCACCGTCACCTCCGCGGCGATGGTCATCGGCGCGCTGGCCTCCACCCTGTTCGAGCCTAGCGGGTTCTTCGAGCAGCTGTGGTACTTCATCGCGCAGCACTTCGCCACCGGGATGCTCACCTACTGGGCCCTGTTCTCGATCCAGCAGGCGCTGCACTTCCATGCCGAGAAGGCGCGCCGGGAAGTGGAGGCAAGCCGCTTGGCCACCGAGCTGGCGCAATCACGCCTGCTTGCACTGAAGTCGCAGCTGCAGCCGCATTTCCTGTTCAACACGCTGCACGCCATCATTACCCTGCTCGACGAGGACACGCTGTCGGCCGAGCAGATGCTGCTGCGCCTGAGCGAACTGCTGCGCGCGTTCCTGGAGGATTACGACGGCCAGGAGATTCCGCTGCGCCAGGAACTGGACCTGATCGAGCTGTACCTCGGCATCCAGCGCGTGCGCTTCAAGGACCGCCTCACCACCCGGACCTACATCGCCCCCGATACCCTGGACTGCGCGGTGCCGAGCCTGTTGCTGCAGCCGCTGGTGGAAAACGCGGTGCGCCACGGCATCGGCCAGCGCGTGGGCGGCGACGTGATCGAGATCGAGACCCGGCGCGAGGGCGACGTGCTGTGCATCGAAGTACGCAACCGCAACAGCACGCTGGCACCGGAGTCCGCTGCGCCGGACGGCCACGGCATCGGCATGTCAAATACCCGCCTGCGCCTGAAGGAGCTGTATGGCGACAACGCCGACGTGCGGCTCGACATGATCTGGCCCGAGGGCGTGGCCTGCCGCGTCCGCCTGCCGTTCCGCGCACTCGAATCCGACGATGAATCGCCCGAATTCGGCGGCAGGGTGACACCGGCATGAGCATCGGCGTGCTGGTGGTGGACGACGAGCCGATCGCGCGGCGCGCGATTGTGCGACTGCTGGCCGAGGACCCCGAGCTTGAACTGCTGGGCGAATGCGGCGATGGGGTGTCCGCGGTTGCCGCGATCCGCGCGCAGTCGCCGGACCTGGTCTTCCTCGACATCCAGATGCCGGCGATCACCGGCTTGGACGTGGTAGCCACCATCGGTGCCGAGCGCATGCCGGCCACCGTGTTCGTGACCGCCTACGAGCAGTACGCAGTGAAGGCCTTCGAGGCCAATGCCGTGGACTACCTGGTCAAGCCCTTCAGCCGCGAGCGCTTCGCCGCCACCCTGCAGCGTGCCAAACAGCGGCTGTCGAGCACCGGGGGCAGCAGCGCGCTGGCCTCGGCGCAGATCCTGCAGGCACTGGACGCGCTGCGCCAACGCGATGAGGTTCTGCAGCGCATTCCGGTGCGCGTGGACGAGCACGTGGTCCTCATCGACGTGGACGACATCGTGTGGATCAAGGCCGCCCGCAACACAGTGGAGATCCACCTCGCCGGTGGCATGCATGAGCACCGCGGCACCATGGCCGCCCTCGCCGCCCGGCTCGATCCGCGCCACTTCGCCCGGGTGCACCGTTCGGCCATCGTCAATATCCGCCGGGTCAAGGCGATCCACCCGTGGTTCAACGGCCACCATGTGGTCACGCTGGACACCGGCCAACAGCTGCGCATGAGCCGCTACCAGAACGAGGCGTTCCTCAAGCTGGTGTCCACCCGCACCACCCCGTAGCGCCGGGCTCTGCCCGGCTGCATTTCTTCGGTGGGTCTGGAGCCACGCATGGCGTGGCTCTACGCCTTTTGCATTCTCTCGTCGGCCCGCAACGTCAGCACCTCCACCCCATCGGCGGTGACCAGCACGGTGTGCTCGCTCTGCGCCGAGAGCTTGCCGTCGCGGGTGGTGACGGTCCAGCCGTCTTCGCTCATGTCGATCGCCGCGCGTCCCTGGTTGATCATCGGTTCGATGGTGAAGGTCATGCCCTCTTCCAGCACTTCCCCGGCGCCGCGCTTGCCGTAGTGCAACACCTGCGGTTCTTCGTGCATCTCGCGGCCGATGCCATGCCCGCAGAATTCGCGGACCACGCTGTAGCCATGCGCCTTGGCATGCTGCTGGATCGCAAAGCCGATATCGCCCAGCGTTGCCCCCGGCCGCACCACTGCGATGCCTTTCCACATCGCCTCGCGGGTCACCCGCACCAGTCGTTTGGCCTGGAAGTCGACCTCGCCGATCAGGTACATCTTGCTGGAATCGGCGATGTAGCCGTTCTTCTCCAGGGTGATGTCCAGATTCACGATGCTGCCGGCGCGCAAAATCTCTTCGGCAGACGGAACCCCGTGACAGACCACATTGTCGACGGAGCTGTTGAGCACGTAGGCAAAGCCGTACTGTCCCTTGCTCGCCGGTCGCGCGTGCAGCGTATCGACGATGAAGCGCTCCACCCAGTCGTTCACCTGCAGCGTGCTCATGCCTTCCAGCGGCAGCCGGTCCAGCGCCTCGAACACCGACGCCAGCAGCCGCCCGGACGCCCGCATCAGCGCCTGCTCTTCAACGGTCTTGATCACGCCACCGCCACCCGCAGCGCGCCCGGATCCACCCCGGCCGCCCGCAGTTCGCGGTTCACGATCTCCTGGTAGCTCATGCCTGGGTTCATCTCGCACAGCATGCCGACCTTGATCCAGAAACCGGCCTGCGCATTGATCGAGCGCCCGGAAACACCGCTGGCGCGGCGCAGGTTGTCGTGCAGTTCGTCGTCGATATTGACGATGCCCATGGCAAGTCCCGAATATGGAATATACACATCATATACGTTTCGTATATTATGGACCAGCCCCGCTCAGGTCCAGGCCGGGTCCGCCGTGAAGTCGATGGTCAGCCAGAACTCGCTGCCGCGCGCGTCGAGTCGCTCGGCAATCTCGTCGCGCAGCGCATCCACATTGCCGATGGTGCCGATCACGGTATCCGGGTGGGTCAGGATATGGATCTCGACAAAGCGCATGCGCCCCATCTTGGCCACGTGGCTGGTGAAATCCAGGTAGCCATGTTCGGCCACGAATTGCTTCATCACCGTCTGCACGCGCGCGTCCAGGCTGTCGGGCGCCACCTGCAGCACTTCGCGCATCGCCTTCCATGCGCCGCGCAGCGGCACCGGCAGCACCGCGATGCTGATCACTGCCAGCACCAGCGGATCCAGATAGGGAATCCAGTGTTCGTGCCCGCCACCGCGCAGCATCAGCGCGATCACGAAGGCCAGCACCACCGCCAGGCTCATCATCCCGCTCAGCAGCCAGGCACGAACGTCCAGCCACAGCAGCGCCGACTGCAGCCGAATCGCGCGGGTGCGCACGAATGCCGCCATGCCCAGGTTGCTCACGCACAGCAGGCTGGCCCACATCAACGCCGGCCCGGCCTGCACGGCGTGGCCGCCGGTGGTGAGCCCGATAATGGAATTGGCCACCGCGTAGATGCAGGCCAGGGCCAGGATCGCGCCGCCGAGGGCCTCCACCATGGGTTCCAGGTGCCAGTAACCGTACTGGAACCGCGTACTGCCCTCGCGTCCCAGCAGCCGCAGCACGGCCAGCGCCACCAGCGTCAAGGCGACGTCGACCAGGCTGTACACCCCGTCGAACAGGATCGCCTGCGATCCCACCAGCAGGCCGCCGGTGAAACCGGTGGCGCTGACCGCCACCGTCACCCCGATCGAGAATTTCAGGACCCGCTGTTCGCGTGTTGTCTCCATCACCTGCCGAAGACCCCGATCATGACTCAGGTCTTCAGCACCTCCACCTTGTAGCTCGGCACGTCGCCGTCACGGTCGATGATAAGCCCGTGCACGTCCGACTCGAAGCCCGGGAAGCGCGCGTTCTGCTCGCGGGCGATGCGCAGCGACTGGATGATCGGCTCGTCGGCAGCACCGAAACGCTCGCCCGGCATGATGGTTGGAATGCCCGGCGGGTACGGTACCAGCATGGTGCCGGCAATGCGCCCGCTGACCGCCTCGATGTCGATCCGTTCGATCTGCCCTCGAACGAGATGGTCGTACGCCTCGGCCGGGGTCATCACCGGTTCGGGCAGGTCCACGTACATCGCGCGCATCACCTGGGCCACCGCGAACTCGCGATTGAACCCGTGCAACGCGCTGCACAGATCCCGCAAGCCCCAACCGGCGTAGGCGACCGGATAGTCGGCGGCCAGCTGCGGCAGCGCGCGGGTCAGCGGTGCGTTGGTGTCGAACAGCTCCTTGAAGGCCATCAGCTCGGTGACCAGCGTGCTCCACTTGCCCTTGGTGATGCCCATCGAGAACAGGAACAGCACCGAGTACAGGTTGGTCTTCTCCACCGTGATCCCGCGCGTCCACAGGAACTTGCTGAGCACGGCGGCGGGAATCCCCAACTCGCCGAGGTCGCCGTCAATGGACAGCCCCGGCGTGAGCAGGGTCACCTTGATCGGATCGATCAGCACATAGTCTTCGACCAGTCCGTCGAAGCCATGCCAGTGCGCATCCGGCTGCAGATACCATTCCGCCCGCTTGGCCACCATCGGCGCGGGCGCATCGCCCTTGGCCAGCGAGCGCTCCAGTTTGTCCGGCTGCCATACGCTGAACCACCAGTCGTCGCGGCCCAGGTCCTCGCGCACGTGCAGCATGGCGCGGCGGAACGCGATCGCCTCATCGTGCATCTCCTGCACCAGCGACTCGCCGGCCGCGCCTTCCATCATCTTCGAGGCCACATCGCAGGCCGCGATCACGCCGTAGTGCGGGCTGGTGGTGGTGTGCATCATGAACGCCTCGTTGAAGCGCTCGGCATCCAGCGTGCGCGTGGCCGCGTTGCGCACGTGGATCATCGAGGCCTGCGAGAACGCGGCCAGCAGCTTGTGGGTGGAATGGGTGGTGAAGATGATTGCGTCCTGGCCACGCGGCTTGCCCTTAGCCATGCCGTAGTGGTTTTCATAGAACGGATGGAACGCGGCATACGCGTACCACGCTTCATCGAAGTGCAGGAAGTCCACCGCGCTGCCGATTTCATCGGCGATCTTCTCGGCGTTGTAGCACAGCCCGTCATAGGTGGAATTGGTCACCACCGCGATGCGCGGCTTCGAACCGGCACGGAACGCTTTGCTCGCCAGCGGATTGGCGGCGATGGCCTGCTGCAGTGCCTCGGGCGTGAACTGGTCCAGGCTGATCGGCCCGATGATGCCGTGCGCGTTGCGGCTGGGGGTGAAGTACACCGGCACGCCGCCGGTCATGATCAGCGAATGCAGCAGCGACTTGTGGCAGTTGCGGTCGACGAATACCACGTCGCCACGGCCGACCGTGCCATGCCAGACGATCTTGTTGGCGGTGGAGGTACCATTGGTGACGAAGAAGGTATGGTCGGCGCCGAAGTTGCGCGCCGCTTCATCCTCGGCTTCCTTGATCGGCCCGCTGTGGTCGAGCAGCGAGCCCAGCTCCGGCACCGAGATCGACAGGTCGCTGCGCAGCGTGTTCTCGCCATAGAACTGATGGAAGGCGCGCCCCACCGGCGACTTGGTGAAGGCCACCCCGCCGGCGTGGCCCGGCGTGTGCCACGAATAGTTGGATTCGGCGGTGTGGTGGATAAGCGCCTTGAAGAACGGCGGCAGCAGCTGCCGCATGTAGTCCTCGGCCGCGCGCATCACCTGGCGGGAGATGAAGCTCTTGGTGTCTTCGAACAGGAAGATGTAGCCGTGGATGTACTTGAGCAGCTTGCTGGGCACTTTTTCGATGGTGCGGCGCTCGCCGTACAGGAACACCGGCAGGCCAGCGCGGCGCGCGCTCTGTTCGCGCAGGAAGCCCAGCAGGCGCTGGAACTCACCGGGCTCATCCTCGGTGCCGTCGATGGAGATCAGCACCGCCGATGCCGCCACATAGGTGCGGGCGCCCGCCTGCGCGTCGGCCAGGGTGAGCCCGCACAGCACGCGCTGCTCGCTGCCGCGCAGCTCCTCGACCAGCGCACGGATCAGGATGCCGCCGATGCGCGGCGATTCGTAGTCGGCATCGATGACGATGACCGGGTAATCCAGAGACTTGAAGTACACAGCATTTCTCCTGGGGGAAAGTCACGAAAGCGTCGTGCTGCCGGGCGTGCCCAGCGGCGGCAGCTGGCCACGCTGGCGGCGGCGCTCCTCGCTGAAGAACGGGTAGAACACGGTGATGAACAGCACGAACAGGAAGGCGTACTGCACGATGCTGCCGGACGAGCCGAAGATGGCCCACAGGCAATACACGACGGTGATGCTGGTCAGGAACCAGAAGGCGCCGGTATGCACCAGGGTGTGCGAACGTTCGACCACGAAGTAGCAGGCCACGCAGGAATAGATGTACGGCAGCAGGGTCAGCACCACCGCCGCGGAGGTGATCACATCGAACTGCGCCGAGGCCGTCTCCGAGGTGGAGGTCACCAGCACCGCGATCGTCATCAGCACCGCCACGATCAGCACGCCCTTCACCGGCACGTCATCCTTGTTGGTCTTGCTGAAGATGCCCGGGAACAGGCCGTCGTCGGAGGCGGCCTTGGCGCTCTGCGCGGTCAGCAGGATCCAGCCGCCCAGCGAACCGGCCGCGCCGACGAACGCGCACAGGCTGACCAGCGCCCCGCCCCAGCCGCCCACCGCATTGGCGGCCGCCAGCGCGAACGGTGCGTCGGACACCTGCAGGTCGCCATTGGGCACCATGCCCATGATCACCGACGAGCTGGCGATGTAGGCCACGGCCGCCAGGAACACGCCGGCCAGGGTGGCGCGCGCCACGTTCTTCTCCGGGTTCTCGACCACACCGGCGGTGACCGATGCCGATTCCACGCCGATGAAGGCCCACAGCGTCAGCGCGGCCGCACTGGAGATCGCACCGAAGTTGGATTCGCCCGACACGTTGTAGGCGCCCTTGAAGATGGTCGGGTCGAAGAAGAACCAGCCGAAGATGGCGATGCCCAGGATCGGCACCAGCGCGAAGCTGGTGGTCACCGTCTGCACACGGCTGACGAATGCCGGGCCGATCACGTTGGCGAAGCTGAGTGCCCACACCAGCACCAGCACCGCGATGCAGCGCGGCAACGGCTGGGACAGGATGGGGAAGAAGTAGCTGAAGTAGCCCACCGCCGCGATCGGGATGGCCACGTTGCCGATCCAGTTGGCGAACCAGTAGATGGTGTTGGTCTGGAAGCCCATGTAGGGACCGAACCAGTCGCGCGCATAGGCGTAGGGGCCGCCCGCCATGGGCGCCAGCTTGCCCAGCTTGGCGAACACGAACGCCAGCAGCAGCGCGCCGGCGGTGGTCACCAGCCAGCCCCAGATGGAGGCGGTGCCGATCTTGGCCAGGCTGGAAGGCAGCAGGAACACGCCCGAGCCCATCATGTTGCCGGCCACCAGGAAGGTGGCACCAACCACCCCGATTTTCTTCGCTTGCGCCATGACGGTCTCTCCGCTACTTGATGAAGTTGTATTGCAGGCTGCCCTGCAGTCGCATCGTGTCGCCGCGTTGCCCATCCTGTTGTTCGAGCTGCCCGTACAGCAGTTCCATGCCCATCGTCCACGACGGTGCCGGGCTCCAGATCAGGTTGAAGACGCCGTAGCGGCTCTGCCGGAACGCGTCCGCCGCCAGCGCGGCGTTGCGTGCCATCGTCAGCTGGCCGTAGATCAGGTTCGATCGCCACAGCGGCGACCAGTAGTGGGTGTAGCCGACGAAACCGCCCTGAAGCGAGAGTGCGTGCAGCCGACCGTCCAGCCCGATCACCGCGTCCAGCCCGGAACCGGTCAGGTCGGCGGTATAGCGGCTGAGGCCCTTGCCGCCCAGCAGGCCGAACAGCACCAGGTCCTGCTCGCCCACCGTGGCCGAGCCGCTGAGCTGCGCGCCGCCACCGAGGCGCCGGTCGTCGCGCTGGTCGCCGTCGTAGCCGAGGCTGCGTGCCACGCCACCCAATTGCAGGTGGCCCCAGTCGCGCTCCATGCGGGCGGTGACGGTCACGTCGGGCAAGCGGTTGGCCGACACCGTGTCGTCGGTGGTGCCGGCCAGTTGTGCGTCGGGATCCTCCGCCGCCACGGTCAGCGTGTTGCCCTTGCCCATCGCGAAGCTGTGGTGGATACCGGCGACCAGCAGGTAGCCGGCCCCACCAGGCCCGGCGAAGTCGAGCGTGTCGGGCAGGCTGTCGGCATCCATGAAGGTCGCGTAGCCGTAGCCGGCATACGTGTTGCCGAGCTGGCCGTAGGCATGCCGCAACCGGAACTGGTAGCCGTCGCTGCTGCCAAAGAAGTCATTCTCCAGATAGAAGCGCAGATTGCCGCGCGTGGTCGGGCGCCGCGCTTCGAAGCTGAAGCGCGTCTGCTTGGCGTGCAGGTTGAAGTTGGACACATCGCGGTGGCTGCTGCCGACCGGGATGGAGGAAGTCACGAACTGGTCTTCGTCGCCGGCGGCGCGCGCATCGGCGATCGCATCGAGCTTGGCGTAGCCGCCGATGCGGATCAGCGTGTCGGTATTGGGGATCGCGAGAAAGCCCTTCAGCTCCGGGTCGGTAGGCCCGGCCGCACTGTCGGGGCGCGAAGCCGCCGACGAGGGGTCGGCCACCGAATCGCGCGGTGGCAGGATCGCGTGACCGGTGCCGGGCACCTGGGTACCGACGGCCTGGGTCAGTGTCGCGGCGGGTGCAATGGCGGTAGGCGCGACGGCGGCGAGCGCCGGGCGCGACGCAGGCGTCTTGCCCTCGGCCGTTTCCAGCGCATCGAGGCGCTGCTCCATCGCTTCCAGGGTCTGCCGCAGGGTGCGGATGTCCTGCCGCAAGGCGTCGGCGGAATCCTGCGCGTGTACGGGTGCGGCGAACACCGCCATGGCACCGATCAGCAGCACTACAGAAGAGCAACGCATCACGTCCTCCCTGAACCGCAGACGATTCTGCCGTCCAGGGTTGACACGCTTGCGCGTGCCGCCCTCGCCGGCAACCCGGTACTGCATCGCAGGAGAACAATGACCGCAGCGAACCCGGCGATCCTTTCCTATCGCCGTACTACCGTCGGCCGCTCACCCGCGTGGGATTCCCTCCTCATCCCGGGTGGCGCGCTGGACAACCGCGTGCCAGCGCCCTGAGTAGCAAGCACGAGGTGAGTGTTTCGTGAAGTTGATTTAGATCACGCAACGCGCGGACGAGTTCACGCGGCGCCTGGACCGGCGCGCCGCGCTTTGCGCGGACTCGATCAACGCGGACCCATCACCTTTTCCATGTCCTCGCCCTGCGGCATGCCGGACACGCGCTGCACGACACCGTGGGCGTCACGGAACAGGATGCCGGGCGTGCCCTGGAAACCCAGCTCCACCATCAGCACCTGGTTGGCGTCGAGCTTGTTGGCCAGCGCCGGCGTGATCGTGGCGGCCGGCTTGATCCCGCCCTTGCTGAAGTCGTGTTCGTTCTGCAGGAATACCGCGCTCGGGTTCGGCGCACCGAGGATCGCCGCCGCCTTGGCGGGGCTGTCTTCGCGGATCACGCCCACCATCACATGGCGCAACTGGACCTTGCCGCTGTCCACCCACGGGCGTGCGGCCTCCCAGAACCGGTGGCAGTACGGGCAGTTGGCGTCGCTGAAGGTGTACACCACGCGCGGCGCGTCCGAGCGCCCATCACGCACCCATGCGCTGCCGTCCAGGCGCGACCAGACCCGGTCGGACATCGGCTTGGCCACCAGCTTGTCCAGCGGCGCGGCGCCGACATCCTCGCCCTTCTCATTGAAGAGCGTGCCTACCATCACATTCTTGCCATCGGAGGTGACGTACGCCGCCGCCGGCTGCTGCCCGCCGACCACGCCGGCAAAGCCCCGCAGGCCGCCGGGCGCATCGAACTCGCCGATCACCTCGAACCCCTGCTTCTCAATGCCCTGCAACACGGCCGGCCGCGTGGCTGCACCCGCCGACGGCGCGCTCTTCGGCGCGGCCGGCGTCTGCGCCTGGCTGCACGCGGCCACAGCCAGCAACAGCGATGCGGCCAACACGGAGCCCAACACGGGCGAAGTCTTCAACAACATGGCAACTCCTGGGGTTCGAGAACAACAATCGAACCACAGGGTAGTCGATACGGCGCCCGGTGCAGCGCTCAGGCGGCCGAGCGCAACGGTTCGGACGCCTGCCGCGTGGGCGGCATACGCGAACGCTCGCGACGCTGGGCGAAGATCTGGCGGCGATAGCGCGCCGGCGTCACCCCGACGATGCGCAGGAACAGGCGGCGGAACGCACTCTGGTCCGAATAGCCCACCGTCCACGACACTTCGTCGACAGCACCACCGGCCTGCAGCAGCAACTGGGCCTTGGCGATACGCAGCCGCTGGCAGTACGCGATCGGGCGCAACCCGGTGGCCTTCAGGAAGCGTCGCTGCAGCGTGCGCGGCTCCAGGCCGGAGGCCTCACAGATGTCCTGCAGGGTGACGCCCCGGGCCGCGATGCGGTGCAGCCAGCGCTGCGCCTTCAGCACGCCGCGGTCGCCGTGGGCGAAGTTGGGGCTGAAGCGCTCCAGGTCTTCCTGCACGCCGCGCGGAATGACCAGCTGCAATTGCTGGATCGCCGCGCTCATCACGTTCTGCCCGTAGATCCGCGCCAGCAGGCGCAGGCTCAGGTACTTCCAGGCGTCCGGACCGGAGGCGGTCATCAGGTCGCCGTCGTCCACCAGCGCACGCTCGCTCGGCTGCCAGCTGGGAACGACCGATGCCAGCGAGGGGGACCGCGACAGGTCCGGCACGCTCACCGCACGCCCGCTCAACACGCCGGCCGAGGCCAGCAGCAGACCACCCTCTTCGCAGCCGGCCAGCAGGCTGCCGGCATCGTGGCTGTCGCGGATCCAGTTCAGCATGCGCTCGTCGGGCTGCATGAGCGGCCAGCTGGGTTCATTGCCGGGGACCACGATCACCGCGGGCGGGGTGTCGCCGAACAGT
Source organism: Stenotrophomonas sp. PD6 (assembly GCF_049199305.1). NCBI lineage: Bacteria > Pseudomonadati > Pseudomonadota > Gammaproteobacteria > Lysobacterales > Lysobacteraceae > Stenotrophomonas > Stenotrophomonas sp. PD6. The sequence goes on from NZ_JBLZQD010000001.1 coordinate 560,396, forward strand.
TCGGCCCCCGCCACGCGCTGCATGCCGTGGCCACGCGTGGACAACGTCCAACGGGTCACCAGCATGCGCGCGCCGGTCCGTTTGCCGGCGGCGGCGGTACGGTTGCAGCGCTGGGCCAGCTCGGAAAGCACCGGCGCGGCGGCGCGGAGGCTGCCGGGGTATTCCAGCACGGCAACTTCCATCAGGGTCGGGGAGGAGGACTTGGGGATGGGCGACGAAGGGGGGGAAGAGGCATCCATGGCTACGCTCCTGGAACGGCTGCTGAGACCGGCAAACCCTGCGAGGTCAAGGCTTGGCGGCGATTCCAATGGAGCGTACGGAGCGCCTCCCGCAGCAGCTATGAAACAAGTTGTAATTTTGGCCCGGTAACGACATTTCGCCGGAATGCGTCAAAACCCTTGACTCTTGACCAGACTCAAGGGTTCACACTGGCCGCCTGCTCCCCGCGAGACCGCCATGAACATCGGACAACTCGCACGCCAGGCCGGCGTGCCCATCGACACCGTGCGCTACTACGAGCGCCAGCACCTGCTGCCCACCGCCCAGCGCAGTGCCGGCGGCTACCGGGTCTTCAGCGACAGTGACCTGACCCGCCTGCAGTTCATCCGCCGCGCCAAGGCTCTGGGCTTCAGCCTGGACGAGATCGGCGAACTGCTGGGCCTTAGCGACCAGCGCGGCCAGGACATGGCACAGGTCCGCGACAGCGCGGTGCACAAGCTGCACGACATCGAGCAGCGCATCGACGAGCTGCAGCGCATGCATGCCGCGCTGAAACAGCTGGTCGACGCCTGCCCCGGCCATGGCGGGCTGGAGCAGTGCCCGATCCTGGCCGCACTGACGGAGCCGCGCCAATGAACACCTCCCCCGCGCACGGCCACGCACCGCGTGGCGGCAGCTGCTGCGGCAGTCACGGCGCGAACGATGCGGCAACGGTGAAGGACCTGGTGTGCGGCATGGACGTCAACCCAGCCACCACGCCGCATCACGCCCGTCATGACGATAAGGACTACCCCTTCTGCAGCGACGGTTGCCGGCGGAAATTCGTCGCCGATCCGCAGCGCTATCTGCACCCGGCCGCGCACGTGGCCGAGCCCGTGCCGGCCGGCACCCGCTACACCTGTCCGATGGACCCGGAAATCGTGCAGGACGGTCCGGGCACCTGCCCGATCTGCGGCATGGCGCTGGAGCCGATGATGCCCAGCCTGGACGACGGCGAAAACCCGGAGCTCACCGACTTCCGCCGTCGCTTCTGGTGGAGCCTGCCGTTGAGCGTGGCGACGATGGCGCTGGCGATGCTGGCCATGACCCCGCTGCTGCACGGATTGGCGCCGGACGTGCGGGTCTGGATCGAGCTGGCGCTGGCCAGCCCGGTGGTGCTGTGGGCGGGCTGGCCGTTCCTGCAGCGCTGGGGCCAGTCGATCCGCAACCGCAGCCCCAACATGTGGACGCTGATCGGCACCGGCGTGGTGGCCGCCTACGGCTACAGCGTCGTGGCCACCTTCGCGCCGTCGCTGTTCCCGCCCTCGTTCCAGCAGCACGGCCATGTCGGGGTGTACTTCGAAGCGGCGGCGGTGATCATCTCGCTGACCCTGCTCGGCCAGCTGATGGAGCTGCGTGCCCGCGCGCAGACCTCGGCGGCGATCAAGGCGCTGCTGGGGCTGGCCCCGAAAACGGCGCGCGTGCTGCGCGACGATGGCCAGGAGGAAGACGTGGCGATCACTGCGCTGCAACCCGGCGATCGCCTGCGCGTGCGTCCCGGCGAAAAGGTGCCGGTGGACGGCAGCGTGCTGGAAGGCCGCTCCAGCGTGGACGAATCGATGCTGACCGGGGAACCGGTGCCTGTGATCAAGACCGTGGGCGATGCGGTGATCGGCGCCACGCTCAACGGGACCGGCAGCCTGGTGATCCGCGCCGAGCGGCTGGGTGACGACAGCATGCTGTCGCAGATCGTGCAGCTGGTGGCGCAGGCGCAGCGCTCGCGCGCACCGATGCAGCGCATGGCCGACAAAGTCGCCTACTGGTTTGTGCTGGCCGTGCTCGGCATCGCCGTGCTGACGCTCTTCGCCTGGGGCCTGTTCGGTCCGGCGCCGTCGTGGACGCATGGCGTGCTCAGTGCGGTGGCGGTGTTGATCATCGCCTGTCCCTGCGCGCTGGGACTGGCCACGCCGATGACGATCATGGTCGCCACCGGCCGCGCGGCGCAGCATGGCGTGCTGTTCCGCGATGCCGAGGCCATCGAGGCACTGCGGGGCATCGACACGCTGGTGGTGGACAAGACCGGCACGCTCACCGAAGGCCGGCCGGCATTCCGCGACGTGCAGGCGCTGGCGCCCTTCACCGCCGACGATGTGCTGCAGTGGGCCGCCAGTCTCGACCAGGGCAGCGAGCATCCGCTGGCGGCGGCCATCGTGGCCGAAGCACGGCGGCGCGGCCTGCCGCTGGAAGCGGTGACCGAATTCGATTCGCTCACCGGCGTGGGCGTGCGTGGCACCGTGGCGGGCAAGGCCTTGCTGCTCGGCAACGCGGCGCTGATGCACGATCACGGCATCGCGCTCGACGCACTGCAGGCAGATGCGGAAACACTGCGGCGTGCCGCAGCCAGCGTCATGTACCTGGCCGTGGACGGTACGTTGGCCGGCCTGCTCGCGGTTGCCGATCCGATCAAGGCGTCCACCGCCGAGGCGATCGCGCAATTGCAGAACGATGGGCTGCGCATCGTCATGGCGACGGGCGACGGCGAGGCCACCGCAGCGTCGATGGCGCGCGCGCTCCATCTGGATGAGGTGCACGGCGAGATGCGCCCGGCCGACAAGGCCGCGCTGATCCGCACGCTGCAGTCGCAGGGGCGCAAGGTGGCGATGGCCGGTGATGGCATCAACGACGCCCCTGCCCTGGCCAGCGCCGACGTGGGCATCGCCATGGGCAACGGCACCGATGTGGCCATGTCCAGTGCCCAGGTGACGCTGGTCAAGGGCGACCTGCGCGGCATTCTGCGTGCGCGCCAGCTGTCCGCCGCCAGCGTGCGCAACATGCGCCAGAACCTGGGGTTTGCCTTCCTCTACAACGGGCTGGGCATTCCAGTGGCCGCGGGCGTGCTGTATCCGTTCGGCATCACGTTGTCGCCGATGCTGGCGGCGGTGGCGATGAGCCTGAGCTCGGTGTCGGTGATCAGCAACGCACTGCGTCTGCGTCACCAACGCTAATTTTCTCTTGCCAATCGAAAACACCGTCGCTATGATTTCGCTCCTCACGACGTGGGGCCATAGCTCAGCTGGGAGAGCGCCTGCATGGCATGCAGGAGGTCGGCGGTTCGATCCCGCCTGGCTCCACCACTCCAATCATTAGGCCGATTGGAAGGTAGTGAACACAATTCAAGCTTTAAGTGCGTCCCCATCGTCTAGAGGCCTAGGACATCACCCTTTCACGGTGGCGACCGGGGTTCGAATCCCCGTGGGGACGCCAGTTGCAGACAAAAAGCCCTGACTTCGGTCGGGGCTTTTTCTTTGTGTTTATTGCTCGAAAACACTTGGCGAAATCTCTTCACACGCGTAGAATTCCGCCTCCAGCATCGTGGGGCCATAGCTCAGCTGGGAGAGCGCCTGCATGGCATGCAGGAGGTCGGCGGTTCGATCCCGCCTGGCTCCACCACTCCGGACCTTAGGCCGTTTGGAGTGCTGAAAAATTTGATGAGTTTCATGCGTCCCCATCGTCTAGAGGCCTAGGACATCACCCTTTCACGGTGGCGACCGGGGTTCGAATCCCCGTGGGGACGCCACTCATCAAAAGCTTCCCATTCAGGCAAATCAACGCTAAGATGGTCGGCTTGCAGTAACAACGTGGGGCCATAGCTCAGCTGGGAGAGCGCCTGCATGGCATGCAGGAGGTCGGCGGTTCGATCCCGCCTGGCTCCACCACTTCTCCGGACATTAGGCCGTCCGACAGAAGCAGAAATTCAAAGTTTCGTGCGTCCCCATCGTCTAGAGGCCTAGGACATCACCCTTTCACGGTGGCGACCGGGGTTCGAATCCCCGTGGGGACGCCAATAAACGCAGAAGACCCCGGCAATGCCGGGGTTTTTTGTAGCTGCCCGGTGAGAATTTTCCTGAAAGACTTTCATTTTTCAGAAATCTTGATATATTAGGCGGCTCGCAGCATCAACGTGGGGCCATAGCTCAGCTGGGAGAGCGCCTGCATGGCATGCAGGAGGTCGGCGGTTCGATCCCGCCTGGCTCCACCAACATCCGGTCATTAGGCCGATCGGATGGATGCGGCATAAAAAATTCAGTTTCGTGCGTCCCCATCGTCTAGAGGCCTAGGACATCACCCTTTCACGGTGGCGACCGGGGTTCGAATCCCCGTGGGGACGCCAATACAACGCAAACAGCCCTGGCCTCGGCCGGGGCTTTTTGTTTGATAGCGTATCGATCAACGATCGACACCTCCCGGGGAATGCGCATGTGCTACTCCGCCCAGATCCGCGCCGACTACACCAAGCTGGTGCGTGAGTTCGGCGCCATGATGTCGCTGGATGAGTTTGCCCAGCTGTATGCGCACGATGCCGGCAAGCAGCGGCCCAAGACGCCCAAGGCGATGGACGATGGCTTCGCCGGCGCGCGCACCGCGCAGGGCCAGGACATCGTGGCAAAGATCCAGCAGTGGCATGCAGAAGAAATGCAGGCGCTGGATGAGGAGATCCGCGTGCAGGGTGCGCGCCTGAAACAGGCGGAAGAAGCCCTCGCCCACCGCCCTACCCAGAAGGCACGCAATGAGATCCGCGTGGCCGGCAACCGGGTCGAACGTGCGCAGGCGCGCTTGAGTGATCTGCATCGCAGCGGCCTGTTGCCGCGCGACAGCCGCATCTTTCCCGGCGTCTATGCACCGGTTATCGTGTCCGAGCACGGCCAGCGCGTGATCAAGCCGATGCGCTACCAGTGCCGGTTGCCGGACAAACCGGCGCGCAATGACACGCTTTACCCCGGCACGTACAACGCGCGGCGCGACAGCCTGGAAGCCTATTGGAAGAACGCCTTCGGCCACCACCATGGCGTGGTCGTGGTGCAATCGTTCTATGAGCACGTGCCGCGCCATGCACTGGAACAGCGGGTGCTGGTGCCCGGCGAAGCGGCGCAGAATGTGGTGCTGGAATTCCGTGCCCAGCCGCCGCGCGATCTGCTGATCGCCTGCCTGTGGTCGGAATGGGAAGGGCCCGAGGGTCGGCTGCTGTCGTTCGCCGCCATTACCGATGAGCCGCCGCCTGATGTGGCCGCGGCCGGGCACGACCGCTGCATCGTGCCGATCCGCCGCGAGAATCTGGATGCGTGGTTGAATCCCGACCCGCAGGACCTGGCCACGCAGTACCGGATCCTGGATGATCGCGAGCCCGTGGAACTGGGCTACGCGGAAGTGGCTTGAAGCGCCTTCAACTGGCGACCGAGGTGCCCTGCAGCGCGCGCGTCAGGGCGGCATTCAATTCCGAGGTCAGATACGGCTTGGTCAGCAGCACCCCGGAGCGGAAAGCCTCCGGCAGGTGGTCCAGCGCCATGCCCGTGGCCAGCACGAAGGGGATGCGCCGGGCGGCCAGCGCCTGTGCGACCGGGTCACTGGTTTCGTGGTTGGCCAGGCGGTAATCCAGCAGGGCGATCTGCGGATGGGTTTCCTCCAGCAGGCGCAGTGCCTCGCTGACGGACGCGGCCTGGCCGACGACTACCGCCCCGGACTGCGCCAGCTGCATCTGCAGCAGCGCCGCGCTCATCTCGTCGTTTTCGACCACGAGTATCCGAAGGTCCTGCAGCCCGCTCATCACGGCTCCCTGTATGGTTCAGGGCCATGAGTATAGCGTCGCGTCGAAATGAAGGCCGCGCACCGGGTGAACGGTTCAGACCCGAGCATTCTCGTAAATTTTTGTATACACTACGCGGCCAGCCAGCCGAAGTGGCGGAATCGGTAGACGCAGCGGACTCAAAATCCGCCGCCCTTAAAAGCGTGTGGGTTCGAGTCCCACCTTCGGCACCACTGGCACCTAAGTAGTTGAAACCCTTGTCAGAGAAGGGTCTCAGAGGCAGACTTCCAGAACTGCTTCCAGAACAACTACCAGAACGTGTCCGCACCGCAGTACCTCACCCGACGCAGGAATGGCGTCTATTACGTCCAAGTCCCAGTACCTCTCCGCCTTCGAGCGGTAGTGGGTCAGCGGCTGCTTGAGCGCTCCCTCAGAACGCGCGACGAAGCTGCGGCCAACAGGCTCAAGCATGCCGTCATTGCAGACTTCCAGCGCCAGATCGCGTGCGCTGAGAAGGCTCCCCTCCCCGTCTCCGGATCTTCAGCCCTCTTGGCGCTCGCTCGCGAAGTGCAGGCTGGTCGCGAGTCTGAGGAAGGGTTTGACGCCTCCGCGAACAGGTATTTGTCGGGACACCCGCTAGACAGCGAGGGTGATCCGATCTTGGCTCAAGTGGATCTCGTAAACGTGCGGAAGGCTTACTCCATTGCGAGCGGCTCCTCGGCACTGCTTCTCGAAAGCTTGGCCGAAGGCTGGCTGTTGCTTCTGAAGAGCAAGCGAATCAAGAGCCAGACCGTAGAAGAGCGGCGGTCACACCTTCGGCGTCTCATTTCATTCGTAGGCAACGACGCACGGCCGGATGCGCTGACTGATGAGTGCGCGATCCGCTTCGTCGAGCAGGTATTGAATCCGGCTGATCTAGTGCTCGACCGGAAGCGCTTCATCCTGGCCACCTGCAACAACTTCAGTCGCTGGCTCAAGGTCAAAGGTCTACTCAAGGCTAGCCCCTTCGCCGACCTGGGAATGCTGGTACACGCAGAGCACAGGGACGCCCCTAAGCCCAGCGTATGGACACCTGACCAGCTCGAGACCCTCCTCAGGGCGCTGCCTGTCAGCGATCCAATGTGGTCAATCGTGGCCCTGGCCGCCTACACGGGTGCTCGTCCTCAGGAACTGTGCAATGTCCGGCTTCAGGACGTCACTGCCGCAACGCTCACCATTCCGAAAAGCAAGACCACCGATGGCGAGCGGACCATCCCCATTCCGCAAATCTTGTTGCCGTTGGTCGACGCACTGAAAACCAACAGTTACGATGGCTACCTGATCAGCGGACTAATGCCTGCCGGTCCGGATAAGAACCGTTTCAAGCTCCTTGGCAAGCGCCTGGGCACAGCAATGGATCGTGTATGGCCTGACGGAAAGCCCACCTTCTATCAGCTGAGACATACCGCAATCACACTGATGAGCGAGGCCGGAAACCCGCTCTGGGTAGTTCGAGCGGTCATTGGCCAGAAGGGCAAGTCGATTCTGGAAGTCCACTATCTCGCCAAAGAGAACATGGACTTGATGAGCAAAACGCTATCCGCCGTCACATTCGGTCCCGACGTCGACGCATACGTGCGCGCCGAAGGTGCCTCGGCATCAATCTCACGAAGGTCTAGCTCTCGCCGCCAAGGCTAAGTCTGAGACTTCGTTACATACACTTGTTTCGCAACCAACACAGGGGTAAACAATGGCAGTACAAATCGATTACGTAGTGTCGTTCACATTCAACGAGGACCAACTCCCGGCTTTGAGGGTGGAGGCGCAGCAACGGTTCGACTCGGCCACTGGAGAAGAGCGAAAGCTGGCCGGCTTTGGAGACGTTCAGTTCGACCCTAGCGATGTTCACCACTGCGCGCAGATCCTGCTCCGTGATGCCGATGACCTCATCGGTGGAGGTAAACTCGAATACCAGGAAGCCTCTTGGGGAGTGGCTGGAGTAAATGAGGTCGCGGAGTTCTAGGTTCGAATCAATGGGCGATTGATCGTCCGGCCTTCATCGCTGAAGGGGCGACAGATCACTTGACCTGTCGCTACACCTTTTTCCTCCCGTTTCGTACGGCGCGAAACATACGATCAACGCGGTCGCCTAGGAGATTGAACATCTCCTTCGCATGCCCCAACTCGAATGACTCGGGCCTGCGTCTGCGCCAAAACGTCACCTGTTCTCCCAGCTGTAACGTAAGACCGCTCCAGTTTGGATCGAGGCCCCGGTCCGACGCGGCAACCAGGAAGGTGAGGTGGGGCAGCTGAATCAGGTGTAGCGGATGTTCGCCCCCCTTGAGATGCGGAGCGCTGACCATGCCCCCCAAATCACCTCTCGTAACGATGACTGCAACCTGTCGTCCGGCGTGGATTGTGGATATCCCGCGCTCGAGCGCGTAGCGAGCCTCCGCTTCGATAACCTTGCAGTCTGTCCGCCGATGCTCTGGCCGGTCGCTAAGACTTGCCCGAAACAACACATTCATTGCAAAGGAATGAAGCAAACCAGCGTTCGCGTCGAATGTGGGAAAAGCAAGCGTTTCGTGCCGGATGTCGAACGGCATTCCCCACGACAGTGCGGCGCGCCTGAACTTGACGCCGTACTCATCCGCTGGTCCGAACCGCTTCTCGCATGCAGAGCACGCCAAGTTGTCGTCAAAGATGCCTCCATCTGCGTAACTGGCCCGAGCACCTCGGAAGGTCGACATCGCAACTAGTCCATTCCCAGCCACCTCACGTGTCATCGAGTTCGGGTATATGTGGCAACGGATCAGCTTTGGGACTTCACGCTGGCAAACCTTGCAGAATGCCATCAGGATTGCCGCGCCATTCGATTAGCGAGCTCTACGGCCAGCTTGATGTTGTAGGCTTTCAGCAACCCAGTATTCACCTCTATGTAATCGCCGGTCGGCTCTCCATCATTCTTCGAAAGTACGGGCTCTCGCTCGGTGCGATAGCCAGAGATCACTCCGGCGATCTGAAGGCTGTTCGGCTCACCTATTGGCGAGAACACCACCGGGCCACCTGAGAAGCCCTCATTGCACAGGGTGTCCACGAAGAGCACTCCTGAATCGCCTGCGCCAAGGCTTGCTGCAGTTCCCCGCTTGAGCAGCGCACATGGGTATCCGTTTAGCATTGACCCGACATCCTCGTGCATCTTGTAAGGAAACCCAAGGATGTAGACGTCCTGTCCAAGCACGTACCGGGCGATGCTGGGCGATATCTTCAGATGCTCAGGAGTGAGTCTTTCATGCAACCGGATGACCGCTATGTCCGCTTCGCTTTTGCTGAACTCGATGGCGGCGGGGTCTAATGTGATCCACCTGTTGTACCGAAAGACAGAGATGGGATGAGTCGCGGCCGCCAAGTCGAAGAGGTGTCTGGCTGTAACCAGGAACTCCGCCCCCTCCACATCTATTGTGAACGCCGTGCCGTATTGGGCCGCCTTGATGAAGAAGACCCTCGCGAGAGTATTGGTCTGAATCGGGATCATTTGCCGGCCAGCTCCAGCACCGTACGCACGACGGCTCCAAGGGTTTCGGGGGTTGCCAGCGCGGCGCGCAGCCGAGCGCCCCAGGACTGCGGCGTCTGCGTGCCTGCGAACGCCAAGGGCGTTGCCTCTTGGCCAAGGATGGCGAGACCGGCGGCAGTGAGGCGCACGTCCATGAAGGGTTGAATGGGGCCGGTATTCTCGGCGCGAACGCCGACGCTCAAAAGGTTCTGCTCTTCAAGAAAGGTCACCGTGTCATGCACAAGCTCTCCCATGTCGAAGGCCTCCTGTTCTTCAGATTCAACTTGTTCGGCCACCTCAGCGCCGATCTCGATGGGGCTAAGGTCGATAGGAGTCGGGAAGCCTTCGTAGAGCTTGGCGAGGACGACTGCGGTGATATGGTCGAACAGTTCGACTTTCCGTGGGCGGGCTGCCAAGTGACACCTCCGGAGATTTTGGGTGAAGCGTGAGGCCGCCCGGTGCGGTAATCAAGAGGGTGCCGATTTCCATTAAAAAATGTTCGGGGGCGTGGATAGTCGGACGTTCGCGAAATCCCCCCTGCCCCCCCCTGGCTCCGCCCGGATGCCGGAGGTGCCGGGGATCCCTGCGCGCTTCGCCGCCTGAGCAACGGACCCCCACTCCTACCCATCGCGCAGTTGGGCTCTTGACCCTACTCCGCCTGCTGTACAAAATAGCCTAACGACCGTTAGGTAGATTTGTACAAATGAACTTCGTTGGCTACGTCCGCGTCTCAACCGCTCGCCAAGGGCAGTCTGGGTTGGGCATGGAAGCTCAGGGGGCCGCCATTGATCGCCACGTCCGGGCACGAAACGGTGTCCTGCGCGATGTATTCACGGAGGTGGAAAGTGGCAGTGTCAACCTACGCCCCCGACTCGCAGAGGGATTGGCTCTGGCCAAGTTGACAGGCTCCATTCTTGTCATTGCGAAGCTGGACCGCCTTTCTCGCAATGCATCGTTTCTGCTGGCTCTCCAAGACAGCGGAGTTAAGTTCGTTGCCACAGATATGCCTGACGCCAACGAGCTCACGGTGGGAATCATGGCGCTTGTAGCTCAGCAGGAGCGCCAAGCCATCTCGCAGCGAACCAAGGACGCTCTACAGGCAGCAAAGGCAAGGGGAACCAAGCTGGGAAATCCGAACGGTGCCGCCGCGTTGCGGCGTGCCGGAGCCGGTAACAATGCCGCCGTCCTTGCGGTGAAAGACGCGGCCGATGCTCACTCGGAGAGTCTGCGGGAACTTGTGGATGCGATACAGCGAAGTGGCAAAACCAGTCTGGGTCAGCTCGCCGATGAGCTAAACAGAAGAGCCATCCTGACGCAGAGAAACAAGAAGTGGCACCGATCCACGGTCTCCAACTTGCTTAGGAGGCTGGCCCGGTAGGAGTTCTTGGATATATGCTTGGGCGCACGCCCCATCGGGCGTAGGCCAGTATTGCCAGGGGGGCGAAGATGCTGAAGAAAGTGGTGCAGCTCACGAACTTGGGGCTCTTGCGGAACGGCGTCCCGAAGCCAGCGGAGTTCGGGGAGATCACGCTCATCTACGGCGAAAACGGTCGCGGAAAATCTACGTTCGCTTCCATCCTGAAGGCATTGGGAAAATCAGACGTAGATGCGATTCTCGATGCTAGGACCATCGATTCCGACGATGCGCCCGCCCTCCAGATTGTGTGCGCTGACGGGACGGGCCGACCCATTAATCTTAAGCTTAATGCCGGAACGTTGTCCGGACAGCCTCCAGAGTTTCACGTTTTCGACCCCGGCTTCATCGACGAGAACGTGTATGCAGGCCAGGAAGTCCTACCTGATCAGCGCGAGGCGCTCATTCACTTCGCCCTGGGAAGTAGCTCTGTCGGACTGGAAAAGGGCATAGCGGAGCTTACAAAGAAAATCTCAGAAGCGGGTAAGGCACTGACGGCTGCCGAAAAGGTACTCAAGGCGCATGCCGGGGCCTTGACCGTCGCCAAGTTCATTGCCCTGCCAGTCGCGCAGGATGTCAGCCCTCAGGTGGAGGCGGTCAGAGCAAAGCTTGGGGCTGCGAAAAATGCTGCTGCAATCTCCCAGAGGCCGCTTCCGGAGCCGGTGCAGCTAGTGGAGCTGGATGTCGATGCATTTTGCGCGATCTTGGCATCAAGCTTTTCTGAGGTTGCCGCCGAAGCGCGATCAGCAGTCCAGGCCCATATTGCGCTGCACCAAAATCCTCCCGGCATCGAGGATTGGGTGTCCAAGGGTCTCAAATATGGCTTTGACCACGGCTGCCCTCTCTGCGGCCAAGACACCTCCACAGCTCCACTGATCACTGCTTACGAGGCGTACTTCAGCGATGCATATGAGCGGTACATGCTCCGAGTCAGCGCTTTGGGGCGGGGTGTAGAACAGAAGTTCTCCGAGAGTAAGATTCATGCGCTGGAGTCTGCACTCAAGTCCAATCAAGCAAGGGTTGAGTCTTGGGCGAATCAACTCGATGTCAGCCTGCCGGGCTTGGACCTAAATGACTTCGTTGAAACATTTCAAGCTACGCGTGCTCTCGCCGAGGAAGCTGCTGCTCACAAGGTGTCCAATCCGCTGACGCCGGTGGGAGATGATGAGCTGAGATCAAAACTCCAAGGCTTACTGGACAAGCTGGCATCAATCGTATCCTCAGAAAATGGCGAGATCTCCCGAGTCAATGCTCAGATCGCTGCATTTAAACAGCAGATCGGCAATGAATCCGAGCAGGCTCTTGCTGCCAAACTCGCGGAGCTCGAAGGGACGGTCCGCAGGCAGACGCCTGAGGCCGCAGTAGCCATCCATGAGTTCAAAGAGGCAGAAGCAAGCAAGAAGGAGCTTGAGGCGAGCAAGCGGCAGAAGAGAGAGGAAGTCGACGGTTTGATGCCCGCTACGCTCGCCCGATATGAGAAGCGTATCAACTCTCTTTTGGGCGCGTTTGGCGCTGGCTTCCGCATTGCAGACCTTAAGGGCGACTACACTGGCGGTCCACTGAGATCGATTTATGGCGTTGAGGTTAGAGGCAAGCGTATCAAGCTGGGAAAGCGCGGCGACAAAGGTCCCACCTTCCGCACTATGCTCAGTGAGGCGGATAAGAGAACTCTTGCGCTAGCGCTTTTCCTAGCCAAGCTTCTGGAAGTGGGAGACGCGCTCACTGGTCAGGTGGTGGTCTTTGACGACCCCGTATCCAGCTTGGACGCGAATCGAAGAAGAATGACGCTCAGTGCCATCCTCGACATTTCAAAGATGGGGGCTCAAGTTGTCGTCCTCTCACACGACGCGCAGTTCCTATTCGAGCTCAGAGAGGCAGCTTCAAAGGGGGAGACGGCAAGTCAGGCCAGAACGCATCAGATTGGCCATGTCTCGGACGGGTACTCCGAGCTAGGGCCGGACTGGGACATTGACCAGTTCTGCGAGAGTGACTACTACCGACGACACAGAATAGTCAGCGAGTTCGTGAACGGGCGGTCCACTGCTTCAGTGCAGGAGGTTCAGTCTTCAATCCGTGTGATGCTGGAGGGCTTCTTCAAGCAGCGTTTTCCACCCCCTATCCTGCCACCACGCGCGAACTTAGGTGAGATCATCTCGCGACTGGACGCGGCTTCACCTGGTGAATCCCTCTACAGGGCCAAGGGCTGCGTTAGAAATCTCAGTCAGGTCAACGACGTGGCCAAGGACTACCACCATGAAGACGGCGTGCCCAGGGTGGAGCGCAGCGAAACCGAGCTTCGGGTCTACGCGCAGATGGCGCTGGAGCTGATCTACGGTGAGGGTCATTAGGGCGAGGGAGACTTAACGCGCCTATTCCTTTGGGGAAGTGCGTGCTGATATGCTCGCGCCCCCGCGCCACCCAACGGGGCGCTGACTTTTGCAATAGATGGACATCAGCTCACGCGTCTCAACACCCCGAGATCGACCGTTCGACCCCTCTAGAATCCCCAGCTCTGCCGCCGCTCTGGATCTCATCAGTGAGGTTCTGAATCGGGTGGCTCTTACAGAGCGGCGCGCCCGGCGCAGACGGGGCGAGGCTCAGAAAACTCACCGGGAGGCGACAGCCGCACTCGTAAGCGACCTCATCTGTAGGTCCCTACGGGAGCCTGGAGGATGGCTGACGGTTGAGATGTCCAAGGCAGATCTCTCACGAGCCAATCGGCGAGCACCCTTCTTGACTGAGCAGTTTCGAGTGTTGGTGCAGTCGCTAGGTCAAGCATCTGTCGGAGCCTTGGAACTGCGGCTAGGCCACAGATCAGCGTTCGAAAGCGTGCGATCAACGGTCAGGGCAGCTCCTTGGCTGATCGAACAGGCAGATGAGCGCCTTCTTTCTTTGGGAGACTTCGCGCGCAATCCAAGCCTGCAGGGAGATCCCCTTGTCCTGCGCGGACGGAAAGTTGCGGGTCAGGCTGCCGAACTGCCGATTCCGGATACAGATGAAGCTTTTTCACTCAGGGCCGAAATGGCTGAAGTGAACGGGTGGCTCGCCACGGCGGACATTGATTACGCGGGTTGTACGGTGGAAGACCGTATCGACCTCAGCCAGCGATTCCTACGGCGAATCTTCAATGACGGTAGTTTGGAGAAGGGCGGCCGTCTTCACCATGGCTTCTGGCAGGAGATGCCCAAGAGCCGTAGGCTTCAATACCTGCGACTCCAGGGTCAGCCCATCGCTGCGGTCGACTTCGCCCAAATGTCGGTGCGCTTGGCGTATGCCCAAGTGGGGACCTGTCCTCCACAGGGCGACCTGTACTTCGTCCCCGGCGTGGGTGGATCGCGGGAGGGCGTTAAGCAAGTGATGAATGCTCTATTGGCGGGCGATAAGCTTCCGAGCCGAATGCCTCAGGGAACCCGCCACCATTTCCCGGTGAGGGTGAAGATCGAAGAGGTCATCGAAGGCATTCGGATGCGGCACCCTGCCCTCGTGCCACTCTTCGCATCCAGCCAATGGATGCATCATCAGAGCGTCGAGAGCAGAGTGATCCTAAGGTCTGTTTTGCAGTTGAAAGCACTTGGGATCGTGGCCCTCCCCATCCACGACTGCTTGCTGGTGAGGTACGACAAGGCAGAAGTAGCAAAAGAGGTCATGGAGCGAGCATTTGAAGATGTGAGCGGGGGTAAGGGACAGGCAGACGTTGACTTGTCCCCATTGGCCCAAGTCTTGGTCAAACAATCGAAGGTTGCTTGACACTCCCTCTATCTAAGATACCTACCTAAGATACCTAAGTAATCTTCCGGTTCCCCATAAGAAGGGGGCGTAAGACGAGCGATGATGAACCCAACTGTCTACAACAAGCGACGAGTCGAAATCCAGCAACGCGTCAGCGGAGCAAAGGGCTACCCCGAGTGCATCGTTGGGGATTGCGAACAGCCGACCACGGCCTACCAGCGGTCAGGATTGAACCGCAACTATTGCCGACGGCATGTAGACCACTACAAGCGGCATGGGAGCTATGCGAAACCCAGCTACTCGGCTGCGCAGCTCAACCCCTATCGCAGGAGCGCCCTCAGATGGCTTCAGGACCGCAGTGGAGAGCCTCACGTGATCGAGGCAATGGATCGTGTGGGTACCGCCTACTGGCGAGCCGGCCGACCTGTGGACGCGTTTAGGCTGGCCGGCAAGCCCCCAGCGGAGCGAGCCAAGGCACTGTGGGCCCGGCTAAGTGAAAGGAAGGTAGATCCGCTTCACTTGCTCGCCGTATGGCTGGGCGTAGCGCTTTGTCATCGGTCCGACACCCAACCGGAACGAAAGGTAACCTACAGGACTGTCCAGGCCGGTAAGGTGATTCACCGACTATCCGGCGGCACCCACAAGCGATGGGAGTCATCCGTCGGCGACGGGATCGAGGTAACGGAGCTGCATAGGTACCCGCCGAGCCGAGGAGCCGTACTTAGGCACGTCGGGGCTACAATCGCCTGGGCCGCCCAGCCCCTGATGGGAAGCGTGGAGGTCTTGGAGGCATTTCATGTACTTCAAGCTCAAACGGGCACGCGCTTGCCTCGGGCACGCAGCCGTGCAACTCCCTGAGGCACATCAAGCCAAGCTGCGATGAGCGCCCTCTCACCGGCCGCCGTTACGGCACCTTTTGGGACCAATATCTACCAAGGAGGAGGAATGATGAGCGTAGTAGAGCGGGACTCCAGGAATCGCGAGGTCCGCCATCAGATCAGACGGCTAATCGATGAAGCTATCCAAGCCAATGTCCGAGAGACAACCAGACTCGCGTCTCGGCCGCTCGTGACAGTGTCCGATCTTCTCGTTATGGTTGCGGTATTTGTTGTTGCTCTCTTGTTCGTGGCTTTGTTGCGCGCCTGAAGCGCCTTGAGAGCGCTCAAGTGACGATAGCGATCTCAATGAACCACTTTTCGCCATTTTGTTCCAGCTTCGACCGAGCCGGACTTCTCTGCACTCGGGTTGCAGACCGCAGCCACGCTCTGCCCTAATGCCTCGCCGTCAGCGCCCGGAACAAGCTAGCCCTATGCAATACTCAAATTAACTTGGATGGACCAGAAAGGGTCGAAGCCGATGGAACGCGAGCTTAATTTAACAATAAGCTATACAACGGGACTGCACAATCTCCCTTACGCGCCCGTGGAGGGTAAGGTTTTTCCATTAATTTGGCTAAGCCGAGAACCTGATCGGATCACCGAGATACCCGAGCTTGAGGGAGAGCCGGAACTGGCGAGCTTCCTTGGCACCATCAATGCACCTGGACTGCCGTTCGAGTCATTCCGCTGTGCCTTTGAAGATACTGTCCATCCGCCAACCGGCGGAGTCCTTCGACGGATGTATGTCGGCATCATCTTTCGAAATAGAGATTGGGCTTCAGATCTCACGAACTATTTCGTTCTGGCTCGCGGCCTACTCCTGAACGTTGTTCACGATCATTCATTCCCTGATGGCACAGGCCCCTTCGAGCTGCGGCTGATGAAGAATTGCCTCAAGGACGAAGGTGGGCGCATAGCGTTTTCTGCGGACGTCCAGATGGAGATGTACGGTGAAGACCAAGCGCAGATGCGCGAAGAGCTGGCGAGGCGATTGTCCGCCCTCCAGCAGGCTCTATCGTGCTGAAACGTCTACCCGCCTTTCATAGTTGCGGAACGCCAACAGCCAACGACGCCCCATCTGCGCTCCGGATTGAACTAGAACTGCTGCCGCCGACATGCTGTCCATTACAAGCGGCATAGACGCTACGCGAAGCCCAGGTTTCGTCCAGTCAGACATCAGGAGGCGCTCCGGCCACGAGCAGCCATCCCTCGTTGGTATTCAGATAAAGCTGCCCGAATCCCCAGCCTATCCTTGTACCATGAGTGTGAAAGCAATCTGCACACATGAAACCCCACGCGCCCTCTCCGGAGATCGATCCATCGACCATGTACTTCTCCTCTGCGAGACTGCAACCGCAGATATCGCAGTACTCAGATGCACCGCTAAAGTACTTTTTGCAAGCCGGAGCGACTGTGGAGCTCACAAGATCGTCAAGCATTAGATCGGGTGACGCGCCATCAAATACTCCCTGGCCCATCCTGTGATGGACCTTCCGAAGCACGGCCTTAACTAACCTTTCGTTCTTCTCAATAAACTCTTGGAAGAGCATAGTCGGCACCACCTTATCGGTCGCCCTCCACCGCCCATTACGAAGTGCAAAGAAGGTGCGCTCCCCAAGCTCATTGATCTCGCACTTGAATGACTGATACGCGGCACCCATATCCTCTACGATATCGGCGTCGCGTTCTTCCCTTCCACCCCATGTCAGGGTGAACAGGAGATTGCAAAGATCGCCGTCGTAGTACTTGTCAATTAGCTGCCTGTAGGTGAGCGCCGTGCCGTCGGCTTGAAGTGCGCCGTAGTACGCGCGCACTGACTCTGGGTTGCGCACCCCCAAGGTGTATGTAGGGACATACAGGTACCCACTTTCGTTGATAAGTGGGTAATACATGGTTAGCAAGCCTGTGGAGGGATTGGAAACCGAGACGTCGAGGGACGCCCGTGGGTAGTCATGCAAAACCTCATCTAAGGCATGGAGAACATGACTCCTCCACGACGGATTGCCTTCTAGGCAGGAAGCAAGATCAGAACGCAGGGCAGCGACGTGTGCCTTGTTAGCAAGGTCAATTTTCCTCTTGAGAGCTTGGCCTGTAGCGCCACTTTCCCCTCTGATCTCCGAGAGAATCGAAGCGTCCGCCAGGGCCGCATTTCGCAGGAAACGGCCGCCCCTATGAAGCGAGCGCACGGTGCACCCGTCCTGCTCAATCAGCCGTGCAAACTTCGCGGCGTAACCAATCTCGAAGTAATCTCTCTCCGGCGGACTTCCGGCAGCTATAGCGTGCTCGTGTAGAACGCGCAGCTTCTCTTCTGCATCGGCATCGCGAATCTCCTCAAGCAGCTCTTCAGCCTCAACTGGATCTTCACCTTCCGACTCAATAAGCCGAACATAGTGAGCCTCGGACAGTGCTTGCATAGCAAAGTAAGCAATATACTCATAAGTGGGCATGGCAACTGCTCGATCTGGACCGAGTGTGTGACTACCCATTGCCTGCTGTATCGCTGCATGTACTTGCGCTTGATGCGTGGACGAATACCCTTCCGGCGTGAGCATCTCAACTACAACGTAGTCGCTTATGCCTTTTCGGGCGCACCACTCATGGATGGAGTCTAGGCCGCGCTCAAATGATTCTCGCGTTGCATAGAAGCCCACTTCATGCCATGGGGCAATGAAGCGGCCATGAGAGATGGGAAGTGCCTCAACAGGTGACGTCGTAAGCGTGCGAGCGCCATCTCCGACCTCCAGCAGCAGGCCTGTTACATCCAAACTCGTATCCGCAACAAACCTTGAGTAAGGGACCAATAGCTCCCTCCACTCGGTCGAGACAATGAATATGCGGATCTCATCATCCCGAGCGCCGAAGTGTGCTTTGACGCCCTCAGCATACTTATGAATTTCATGGATGGCCTCGCGGGCGCTCGCATCGCTCCTCTTCAGCTCTATCAGGACATGATGGCCGTCGGCATCCTTCGCGTAGAGATCAATGAAGCCCCGAGTCCCTAAACCTGCGGGGATGTACTGCTCAGTCTTGAGCAAGGTCAAGCCAGGGGCAATCACCGCGATGTTTTCTGCGATGTAATCACGGAGTTCTGCTTCTGTCACGACACTTCCTTGTGCAAGGCGAGGCAAGCTTCTCAGTTCGCGAACGGAGTGAACTGTGGGGGTAGACTAAGGGTAAGCTAGGGCATCTGCCATGGGTCCAGAAGCCTTCCGCCGTGAACCTCAAGCATATCCCGGATGCCAAGCAGAAGACCTTGTAGTGCTTCGCGATCCCGCCAAACATACTCATCGATCGCGCTGGGAAGCAGGACGGGCTGACCCGCTTCATCAACTATCCTAAACACGAGCGTCTGTAAGGGAGACATGCTTGCACCTGCGTGCAAGGGGGCGAACGCGCTTCGGACGGCGGCTAGTGCAGACTGCTCATTCATATGTGGCCTCTAGAGACAATTAGGACCGGGGCGTACCCGCGCAGGATAGCCGCCCGGGCCGTGTTTCGCACCCCATGGCTTCCAGAACGAGAGAGGGGTTTACTTCCAGAACGACCCTGCTTAAACGACCCTTAGATGATTGAAAGTAAAAGTATTTTTCAGATCCTTGATACAGCGTGTGCGTCTCCCACCTTCGGCACCAATGGATGCGGACGCCTCTGGATTTCCTGGGGTCTTCCGCAAAGAAGAAAAAGGCCCCGCCATCGCGGGGCTTTTTTTTGGGATTTGGCCCGTCCAAGCGCTGGCGGCTTTTCTCTCGACCGTGGCCAACTGCAGTATCACCGGTCTCACTTCCTCGCCTTGAGTGGCGCCGCCGGCGTGATATCCACATGGTTCATACAGCCAATTTTCTTGGCAGGGAAGGAATAGGCGATGATTGAATCACCCACGTGCGCCCCGAAGGAGTACCTGGCATGTTCATTGTCATCACGAGGCTGATCTAGAACGATTAGGCTGGGGTACTTGGTCCGAAGCGACTTGAACGGGACGCAGCTGCCCTTCAAATCGAAGGAAACCGCATATGCGCGCCCAGCCTTCCCCATCACGACAACCGAATTCGAAGCGGACAGAGAAGGCCCAATTTCGCTGGAAGCAGCGCGATACTCAGTACTTCCTGAAGCGCTTGTGGTCGATGCGGCGGACGCGGAAACGAGCTTGGAGACGTCACTTCCGTCGCCTGGAAGAGCAAGAGCAATTCTCTCAGAGAATGCCCATAGCTGCTTCTCTGTGACAAGGGAAGCCCGATCTTGTGCGGCAGCCGATGCTAATGGCAACAAAGACAGGCCGACTACAACAATGGAGGTTGCGTATTTCACGACCTCGCCCCCTTCTCCTTGAATAAAACGCATCGTATCGAATGTGGCCGAATCGGTGGCGACCTCAACCGCGCTGGACAGTGGCAGAGTTCCAAACGACAACGCTGACACCCAACACCGCGACCAGTAGGACGACCGCAACGCTCATCAGGAAAGCTTGCTGCCTATGAGACGCGCGCTCCCAAAGAGCACTAGCCACACACCCGGCAAGGCACGAAATCAATACGACACTTACCCCTCCGACCCACCAAAACAATCGCTCACCAACCAATACCCAAAGGACATATCCGCCTTGCACGAACGTAAGCCATAGTCCAAAGATGGCCCCCAAGAGCATGTAGACGACGACACAGAGCTTTCTCATGATTTGGCTGTAGCCGACGCTGGCCGGCTGACTCAGAACAGTGGGCAGGAAAGAGTAAACGACCTGGAGCTTCCCCGATGAGCGACGTACTCACCTATCCCCCGCACTACCCGCCCCGGCAACGTTGGGCGCGCTTCTTCATCGGGGTGCGATGGCTCGGACCAGACCTGTCGTTCTTCACCGCGCTGAAGTCGCTGCAGGGTAGTCGCGCTGCCCAGCAGATGGACCAATGGGGCGGCGGCGCCCGGCAGCGGATTGCGACGGTCGTCGGTGAAGCGTTCGCACGCCAGTTGCGGTGGCCCTCCCCGTGGTTCCTGCCGGGAGACCGCCTGGAGGTGATCGTCGGCGGACCACGCTTCGCCAGCATGGATACCCAGCAGGACATAGCCAATGCATTGGGCGAGATTCAGCAGATGCTCGGCGTCGCCCTGCCCCGCAGCTATTGGGAGATCGCCAGTGCGCGCACCTTGGGCGAGGTCGTGGATCACCTCATGGCCGAAGGCGCCTCGGATCGCCTTTAACCCGCACCGCGCCGTCAGTTTGTCTTGATCAGCGGCGGTGGGTAGTAGCTGCCATCGCTCACGCCGCCCTTCGGTCCGTAGAAGCGGAACGTTAGCCGGTAGTCCTGACCCTTCGGTGTCGGCAGCCAGTTCGGGTCCGGCGCATCGGTGGGCTTGTCGGGTGCGAAGTACAGGGTGAGCGAGCCGTCGGGGTTGTACGTCAACCAGGACTCGCGGTTGAGCAGGAAGCGGTTCTTTGGATTGGGCAACACGCGCGCGAACACCGGGTCCACCGCGATCACCGACCAGAAATAATCGGCGAAGCTCGCCGGCAGCGCCTCCTTCGGGAAGGTCATGGTGTAGCTGTGCGCGCCGTTGAGCTGGGTGTTGGTGCTGTCGAGGTTGCCCTTGAAGTACACCACGCTGTCCAGCTGGTTCGCCCAGATCCCGCCCAGGTTGATCAGGGTCCGACCGAGCCAGTCATCGCCATACGACCCGGCCACCGACGGGCGTACCCAGCCGTTGCGCACGGTGCCGTGGCCGATGGTCGCCGAGGCCTTGGCCAGGTCGGCGTGCGCTTTGGTGCGCACTACCTGGTCTACCCGCGCGCGCTCGGCCGGGTCCTGGATGCCCGTTGCGATGGCGCGCACCTTGGCCGCGACGCCTTCCATGCCCGGATTGAGGTCGCGCTCGCTGTCCAGCACCGCGACGGCATTTTCGAATGCCTCCACGCCAGGCAGGTGCTGTTGATCGAACGCCGGGATCGCCGGCAACGTGGGCGGCGTCGGCGTACCGGTCGAGCGCAGGGCGAACTTCTTCTGCAATGCCACCGCGTCCTTCCAGTTGTCGCCCAGTTCCACCCGCGCCAGCACGCGCAGGAACCTGGCCGGAACGTCGACGCGCACGGTGTCGGCCGGAAGCGCGACGGTCGCGCCTTCCAGGCAGACGGCAAATTCACCCGACGGTCGTTGCGGCTGGGTGCGCGCATCGATATTGGCAAGCGTTTCGCCCCAGCCATTGAGGAACTGCACGGTGTAGTAGCGCCCCTTGATTTCAGGCACCGTCACCAGCGTGCAGCTGTTCTCATCCAGCGCTACCCACGCTTCGGAGTACGCCACGTCCAGATTCGGGTTGGGCCACTCCACGGCGCCGGGCTTGCGATGCACGAGCTCGTTCCACTTCATGCCGCCGTCCAGGTCGGCCTTCTGCTGGCGCAGCACTAGCAGGCGCCCCATCAGATAGATCCAGGCATCGCTGATGTCCTGGTCGGTGTAAGCACGGGTGGCGGCAGGCGGGGGCGTCGTTGCCGCCGGAGGTGCGGCTGCGGCAGGGGTGGCCTCCGGCGTGCTGCGGTTGCAGCCGGGTAAGGCGAGCGCGGCGAGAACAGCCAGGCAGGTGCAGGCGATGCGGTTCACGGGCGGCTCCTTGAGGGGCATACAGACCGCTCCATGCTGGGTGATTGCCCGGCCCACTACCTCGGGGCTTTTACTGGGAGACGGCCAGTAAAGATACGTGGCCGTCTCCCTTCTTGGAGCCGCCGGAGAGCAGCCGACTAACAGTCGGCTCTACCCCGTCGGTGTGCCCAGTTGAGTCTATCCGGGCGGGTTTGCCCAGGCGGCGTTATTCCGCCAGTTACACCAGTCGCAGCGTTGGCTGCCCGCCTTGGCGCAGTGCTTGCGCTACCGCTGCATCTACACGGAAACCCGCAACGGTCTGCAGCAGCTGGGTGGCCTGCTCTTCCATGCTGCGCGCGGCGGCCGAGGCCTCTTCCACCAGCGCGGCGTTCTGCTGGGTGCCCTGGTCGATCTGGTCGACCACCACGTTCATCTGGCCCAGGCTGTCGGCCTGCTGCTGGGCAGCGCCGCTGATCTCGCTGATCAGGTCACTGACCCGCTTCACGTTCAGCACGATGTCGTCCATGGTGCGGCCCGCGCTCTCGACCTGGCAGGTGCCGTTGTCGACCTTGTCCACCGAATCGCCGATCAGCTGCTTGATCTCCTTGGCGGCACTGGCCGAACGCTGCGACAGCGAACGGATTTCGCTGGCCACCACTGCGAAGCCGCGACCATGCTCGCCCGCACGCGCCGCTTCCACGGCCGCGTTCAAGGCCAGGATGTTGGTCTGGAACGCGATGCCGTCGATGACGCCGATGATGTCCACGATACGGCGCGAGGATTCGTTGATCAGCGCCATGGTCGACACCACTTCGTGCACCACGTGCCCGCCCTTCGCCGCCACGTCGACCGCACCACTGGCCAGCTGGCTGGCCTGCCTCGCGTTGTCGGCGGTGCGCCGGACCGTATCGGCCAGGTCCTTCATGGACACCGCCGTTTCTTCCAGCGACGCGGCCTGCTGCTCGGTGCGCACCGACAGGTCCGTGTTGCCCGTGGCAATTTCGCTGGCCCCCAGCGCGATGGTATCGGCGGCGGTCTTGATCTGGCCGATGATGGCGGCCATCGCCTCTACCAGCGCGTTGATGCCGCAGCACAGCTCGGCAATCGCGCCGGTCTTGTCATCGGTGGCAATGTGCATGGTAAGGTCGCCCCCCTGCGCGGCGGCCACCACTTCACGGGTCTGAGCTACGGCGCGCTGCAGCGCCTGGGTGTCGCGCACCTGCTCGGTGATGTCGGTGGCGTACTTCACCACTTTGATCGCACGGCCGTTCATGTCCAGAATCGGGTTGTACGAGGCCTGGATCCAGATTTCGCGACCGTCCTTGCCGATGCGCCGGTACTGCCCCGCATCGTACTCACCACGCCCAAGCTTCTGCCAGAACGCGCGGTATTCCTCGCTCTGCCGATACTCGGGCTCGACGAACATCGCGTGGTGCTGCCCGCGCACCTCATCAAGCGTGTAGCCGGTGGTGGCGAAGAAGTTTTCGTTGGCACCGAGAATACGACCGTCCAGGCTGAACTCAATGACCGCCTGCGACTTGTTGATGGCGGCCAACTGGCCGGCGAAATCGGCGGCCTGCATCATCTGCGCGGTGATGTCGGTGGCGAACTTGACCACCTTGTACGGCCGTCCGTTGCTGTCGAACACCGGGTTGTACGAGGCCTGGATCCAGATCTCGCGACCGCCCTTGCCGATGCGCCGGTACTGTCCGGCGTCGTACTCGCCACGGCCCAGCCGTGCCCAGAAGTCACGGTAATCCGCGCTGCCTGCATAGGCCGGGTCGACGAACATGCGGTGATGGTGACCGCGCACTTCGTCGAGCGAATAGCCCAGCGCCTGCAGGAAGTTGTCGTTGGCGGTCAGGATGGTGCCGTCCAGCGCGAACTCGATGACGGCCTGCACCCGATGCAGTGCGGCGACCTGCGCCTCGAGTTCGGCCTGGCGGCGCGAGGCCGCCTCGGCGTCGCCGCGCAGGTCTCGACGGGAAAGGAACAGCGCGCGCAGCGCGCGCCACGGGGAGTCCGACACCGGCACTCCGGCCGGCTCTGACAAGGGCATCTGCATGCCTGACGTAAGCATCGTTGTAATCCTCGATGTCCGAACAGCTGGTTGGGACGCCGCGGGCCAAGATGCCCGGCGGCGCAATCACGTTGGCTTCGGTTACGAAGACGCCAGTGGGGATGACGTCATTCCAGCGGCTTGCACGAACGGGTCCTGCCTGACGGCACTGCACTGCGTGAAGGCGCGTTCCGGTGGCCTGGAGCAGCCGCCGGAATGACGGTGCGGATCCGGGAAAGGAACCGCTGTAAAGGGTTATCGACCCTTCACAGGTGAGCTTGAGAAATCGAACGCCGACGGCTGAACGCTTTACGTTCTACGTCACATATCGCGGCGGCTCAGTCCAGCCCGCCCTCGCCGCCGTCGCCATCGGCGCTGTCCAGCGGGTCCGGCCCCCCATGCAGGGGCGCCTCGACCTGGACGTTGTTGCGGCCCATCGCCTTGGCCCGGTAGCACTGGGCGTCGGCCGCGGCGACCGCCTCGTCCACGCTCATGCTGCCGCCGATGGCCGCGATACCAATGCTCGCCCCTACCCCCAGGCGCTGCAGGTCCCAGGGAATGGTGAGGCCACGCACCGATTCCAGCAGGTCGCTGGCGATGCGGCGGGCACGCTTGAGCGAACAGCCGGCCAGGATGACCGCGAATTCGTCGCCACCGAGCCGGGCCACGATGTCCGAGTCGCGGACGCCGTGCCGGAGCAGGTTGGCCACCGCCCACAGCATCGCGTCACCAGCCAGATGGCCGTGGCTGTCGTTGATCGGCTTGAAGTTGTCCAGGTCGATGAACATCAACGACGCCGACTGGCCGGTGCGCGCCACCCGGGTGATGGCCGCCTGCAGATGGGCCTCGAAGCCGCGCCGGTTGCTCAGCTCGGTCAGCGGATCCACCTCGGCCAGGTGGCGTGCCTCACGCTGGCGCGCGCGCTGTTGGGTGACGTCACGGATCACCCAGACCGCGCCGCTCACCTGTCCGTCCTCGCCGTGCAGCCAGGCCCGTGTCACATCCACCGGCAGCAGCTGCGCGCCGACCGACAGCAGCAGGTCCGAATGCAGGTCGACCGCGTTGCTGTCCGGATCGAGCAGCACCGACACATCCAGCGGGGAGCGCGGCGCGTACTCGGTGGTCAGCTCCATCACGTCCTGCACCTGGCTGCCGGCCACGGGTGCGGCGCCCTCGCCGGCCAGCGCGCGGGTGGCGGCCGCGTTGGCATACTGGATCAGGCCATGCAGGTCCAGGTTGAGCACCATGTCGGCCACCGCGTCCAGGGTGACGCGGGTGCGCAGTTCGGACTCGCGCAACTGCAGGCTGCTCTGGCGCTGGGCGGTGACGTCCTGGATCTGCGACACGAAATGCAGCGGCTCGCCATGCGGCGCGCGCACCAGCGAGACCGACAACCGCCCCCAGACGATATTGCCGCCCTTGCCGAGGTAGCGCTTGTCCATGTGGTAATGATCGCGGCGACCGGCCAGCAGGTCGCCCACCATCGCCAGGTCGGTGTTGAGGTCGTCCGGGTGGGTGAGGGTCTGGAAATCGATCATCAGCAACTCGGCGCGGGTGTAGCCGAGGATGCCGCACAGCGCGTCGTTGACGTCCAGCCAGCGCCCTTCGAGCGACACCAGCGCCATGCCGAGCGCGGCCGACGAGAACGCACCGGTGAACTTCTCGGCGGCCACGTAGGCCTGCTCGCGCATCTCCAGCAGCGGGGTGATGTCCACCGCCATGCCGACATAGCCGATGCGGCCGCCGTTGCCGTTGTTCAACGGGCTGATCGACAGCTGCACCTGGCGGTGCCCGCCATCCTTGCGCACGAAGGTCCACTGGTGCGACCAGGTGCCCTGCGCGGCGCGTGCGGTCAATGCTTCGAAGATGGTCGGCACGCGGCCGTCGGCGTCGGCCTCCGGGCGCAGATAGTCCTCCATCTCGTGGATGTCATGGAACAGGCCCGGGTTGACCCGCCCGATCACCTCTTCGGGGGCGTAGCCGAGCAGCTTCTGCGCTCCGCTGTTGAACAGGTTGACCACGCCGTCGACATCGGTCGCGATCACCGCCACTTCGTCGGAGGCGTCCACCACCGACTGCAGGCGCTGGCGCATGTTCGCCGCATCCTGCAATGCATTCTGCAGGTCGCTGACGTCGGCGTGCGCGCCGGCCATCCACAAGGGGCGCCCCTGTTCGTCCCATTCGTAGACGCGGCCGCGGTCCTGCACCCAGATCCAGTGTCCCTGCTTGTGGCGCATGCGGCACAGGCTGTCGTAGTGCGCGGATCGCCCGTCCAGATGCTCCTGGAGCAGGGCATTGGAGCGCTCCAGGTCATCGGGATGGACCAGATGCTGGAAGGTCTTCGGTGTGATCGGTGCCAGCTCTTCGCGGGTGTAGCCAACGATCTGCGCCCAGCGCTCGTTCACTCGCATCTGGCCACTCTGGCAGTTCCATTCCCACGTGCCGGCGGCCGTGCCCTCGATGATCATTTCCAGGCGACGGCGCTGATCGGCCATCTCCTGCAGGGCAGCCTGGTCGGGGGGGAGCGTGCCAGGCGGGGTTGCGCGGGTCACAGGCTCGCCCCGGCGTGGCCGCTACCGGCCTCGTCGTGCAGTACCTGACCGCGCTGACCCGCCTGCTGATCTGTCATCTGGCCTCCCCGCCGTAGGTACAGCGTACCGGCATTCAACGGCAAGCGGGATCAAGCCCCTGTCAAGCTCATTCAGGCAGCGGAAGGCAAGAACGCCAAGGGCCGCCCGAAGGCGGCCCCCTGAGACACGGCGCTGGGTGGATCAGCCGCCGCGCTTGGCCCGGGCGAAGGCATCGGCCAACGCATTGTTGGCCGGCGCCGCACTGGTCCCCGGCCGCGCACCGGCCGGCGCACCGCGCCCGCCCTGGCGTGCGCCACCGCCACCACCGTCACGGCGCTGGCCGCCAGCCGGACGCGCATCGCGCTCGCCGGGGGCCTTGGCCGGGGCCGGGCTGTCGTCCAGGCGACGGGTCAGCGCAATGCGCTTGCGCGCCACGTCGACCTCCAGCACCTTCACCTTGACGATGTCGCCCGCCTTGACCACGTCGCGCGGGTCCTTGACGTAGGTGTCGGACAGGGCCGAGATGTGGATCAGGCCGTCCTGGTGCACGCCGATGTCCACGAAGGCACCGAACGCGGCCACGTTGCTGACCACCCCTTCCAGGATCATGCCCGGCTTGAGGTCCTTGATCTCTTCCACGCCATCGGCGAAGCGCGCGGCCTTGAACTCCGGTCGCGGGTCGCGGCCGGGCTTCTCCAGCTCCTTGAGGATGTCGCGCACGGTCGGCACGCCGAAAGTGGCATCGGTGAACTCCTCGGCCTTCAGCCCGCGCAGGAAGCTGCCGTCGCCGATCAGCGCCTTGATCGGGCGCGCGGTGGCGGCCACGATCCGCTCGACCACCGGGTAGGCTTCGGGGTGCACCGAGGACGCATCCAGCGGCTGGTCGCCGTCGGCGATGCGCAGGAACCCGGCGCACTGCTCGAAGGTCTTGTCGCCCAGGCGCGGCACCTTGAGCAGGTCCTTGCGGCGCTTGAACGGACCGTTGTCATCGCGGTGCCGCACGATGTTCTCGGCCACGGTGGACGACAGGCCCGACACCCGCGACAGCAGCGCGGCCGAGGCGGTGTTGACGTGCACGCCCACCGCGTTGACGCAGTCTTCCACACGCGCGTCCAGCGCGCGCGCCAGCCGGTACTGGTCCACATCGTGCTGGTACTGGCCCACGCCGATGGCCTTGGGCTCGATCTTGACCAGCTCGGCCAGCGGATCCTGCAGGCGGCGTGCGATCGACACGGCACCGCGGATCGACACGTCCAGGTCCGGGAATTCCTTCGCCGCGAATTCCGAGGCCGAATACACCGACGCGCCGGCCTCGCTGACCACGATCTTCTGCAGCTTGGTTTCGCCCAGTGCCTTGATCACGTCACCGGCCAGCTTGTCGGTCTCGCGGCTGGCGGTACCGTTGCCGATCGCGATCAGCTCCACGTTGTGCTTCATGCACAGCTGCTTGATCGTCTGCAGCGACTGCTCCCACTGCCGGCGCGGCTCGTGCGGATAGATGGTGTCGGTGGCGACCAGCTTGCCGGTGGCATCGACCACGGCGATCTTGCAGCCGGTGCGGATGCCCGGGTCGAGCCCGAGCACGGTCTTGGGGCCGGCCGGCGCGGCCAGCAGCAGGTCCTTGAGGTTGTCGCCGAACACGGCGATGGCCTCGGCCTCGGCCTTTTCGCGGGCCTGGTTGAACAGGTCCAGCAGCAGGTGCATGTGCAGCTTGGCGCGCCAGGTCAGGCGGCAGGCGTCGAGCAGCCAACGGTCGCCCGGGCGGCCGGCGTCGCGGATGCCCGCATTGAAGGCCACGCGGCCCTCGGCGTAGACGTGCCCGGCCTCGGCGTCGCTGCCCGGGTCGAGCTCCAGGAACAGGATCTCCTCGCGGCGCGCACGGAACAGCGCCAGCAGGCGGTGCGACGGAATCTTCGCCAGCGATTCGGCGTGTTCGAAATAATCGCGGTACTTGGCGCCCTGCTCTTCCTTGCCTTCGGCGACGCGGGCGCGGATCACGCCCTGTTCGCCCAGCCAGGAACGCAGCTCGCCGACCAGCGTGGCGTCTTCGCCCCAGCGCTCCATCAGGATCGCGCGGGCGCCCTCGAGGGCGGCCTTGGTGTCGGCAATGCCCTTTTCTGCGTCAACGAAGCCGGCCGCGAACTGCTGCGGGTCCTGGCTCGGATCGGCCAGCAGGCCATCGGCCAGCGGCTCCAACCCGGCTTCGCGGGCGATCTGCGCGCGGGTGCGGCGCTTGGGCTTGTACGGCAGGTACAGATCTTCCAGGCGCGACTTGGTGTCGGCGCCGAGAATCTCACCGCGCAATTCGTCGCTGAGCTTGCCCTGCTCGTCGATGCTGGCCAGCACCGCCGCGCGGCGCTCCTCCAGCTCGCGCAGGTAGGTCAGGCGCGTTTCCAGGTTGCGCAGCTGGGTGTCGTCCAGGCCCCCGGTGATTTCCTTGCGGTAGCGCGCGATGAACGGGACGCTGGCGCCTTCGTCGAGCAGCGCGATGGCGGCACGCGCCTGGGCAGCTTGGGCACCGATTTCGTCGGCGATGGTCTGGGCGATCTGCTGGGCGAGCTTGAGGTCTGGCATTGCGTCCGGCCGAAGCCACTATGCGGAAACCCCGATTGTGGCAACGCATCGCGGCGGGGGGAACCCGTTGACATTCCGGAATTCCCCGCATGCCGACCCACGGTGGGCATCTACCCGGGTTGGAGCGTCGTCAACAACGCTCGATACGCCTCAACGATAATGCCGCGCAGCGCGCTGCTGCACCAGGTCATCGCGCATCGATTCGAGCGCCATCACCCGCACCTTGCCGATGCCCTGCAGCTCCATGAACCGTTCGGTATAGATCTCCGGGCCCGATGCGGTATCGGCGCGGGACTTGCTGAATCCGTGGGGCACCAGGCCCTTGTCGCCATCCTTGCTACCACCGACATAAAGAACGATTGCCATGTGATGTGTTCCTCCAGTAAACGTCATGCATGTACAACAGGGTGCAGCTTACCGCGCTGAACCTGACTGAATTGTCATCCAGCCTAATAACCATTGTTTGCATGCAGATGACCTGGCGTTACGGCCACCAGCCATGTCCCGTCATGGCATAGACATCGGCCGCGCGTTCGAACGGATTGCGCGCGCTCACCCCGCCGCACAGCAGGTACACCGGCAGGTACAGCGGCCCGAGTACCAGGTACTGGTACACATGCGCGCGTTCATGATCGTGCAGGCCAATCACCGGCTCGGTGCAGTGCCCGGCCTGGTGGGCGTAGGTGCGACAGCCCACCTCCAGGGTGGGCCCGGTGTGCAGGATGACATTGCCCAGCGTGATCGCCCCGCCCGGACCCCACGGGAACTCGCGAAACACCAGCGCGCAGTCGCGGCCGCTCCAGTACGGGCGCGCGCCGGCCAGCATGCCGGCCACGCCACCCAGCACGCCGACCAGGGTGTTGGGCGCGGTCCACACCGCTCCCAGCCCCTGCAGCGCGCGCAGCGCCAGTGGCGGCAGGCTCAATCGGCCTCGTTGGGGATCAGCAGCCACAGCACCAGGTACACCAGGATGCCCGGGAACGCCGCCGATGCCAGCGACACCACCACGAACAGGATGCGCAGCAGGGTCACGTTCCAGCCGAACCGATGGGCAATGCCGCCCATCACCCCGGCAATCATGCGGTCGTTGATGGAACGCGACAGGGTGCGGGGGGCGGTGGTGTTCATGGCGGCTTCCTCCTACGGTGGAAGACTTACGTTAGCGCGGTGGATGTGTAGCGGGCGCGTTGATACGCAGCGTCTTCAGCCGCGCCCCGAACCACACCGCGGCGGTCTGCTCGGGCTGGCCCGGGCAGGCGATGCGGTAGGCCTTGCCACTCATGCTGCTCTGGCTGGCGGCCCGCTCGATGAACTGCTCGGCGGTGTCCACCTGGTCCTTCTTCAGCAGGTAGTCGTACTTGCGCTGCAGGTGGGCGCGCGCCTCGGCGGCGTCATGCCAGCTGCCATTGCGCTGGAAGCGGCAGTTGGAGCCGTCCAGCGCGCCGATCAGCCCCGCGATCTCGCGGCGGGCGACCTCGCTGGGCGCGGCGTGGGCGCTGCCGGCCAGTGCCAGCGCCAGGGTAGCGACGGTGACGGCGGTGCGTTTCATCAGGTGCGTTCCTTCAGCCAATCGGTGATGGTGGCCGGCACCTCGCGCTGCGCGCGGCCGGACACGTAGATGCCAATATGGCCGCCACGGAAACTGCTCTCGGTGTAGTCCTTGCTGCCGATCCGCCCGCGCAGCGCGCGCGAGGCGTCCGGCGGCACCAGGTGGTCCTGTTCGGCGTAGATGTTCAGCACCGGCAGCGTGACCTGCGACAGCTGCACGGTCTCGGCGCCGATGCGCACCCCGTCATGCATCAGCCCGTTGCCCTGGTAGAACTGCTTGATGAAGTCGCGGAACGCTTCGCCGGCCAGGTCGGGCGAATCGAAGATCCACTTCTCCATGCGCAGGAAATCCTGCAGCGCGGCCTTGTCGTCGAGGATGTCGAGCAGGCCCACGTACTTCTGCACATTGAGCCGGAACGGCTTGAGCATCAGGTAGCTGGCATTCATCAGGTCGGCCGGGATGTTGCCCAGCGTGTCGACCAGCAGGTCGACATCGACCTGCCTTGCCCAATGCGACAGCATGTTGTCCGGGGTCTGGAAATCGACCGGGGTCACCATCGTCACCAGGTTGGCCAGCTTGGGCTGGCGCAGGGCGGCATAGCAGAGCGCGAACACGCCGCCCTGGCAGATACCCAGCATGTTGATCGGCGTTCCGTCGTTGGCGGCGACCAGATGGTCGACCGCGCCATCGACGAAGCGCAGCAGGTAGTCTTCCAGCGTCTGGTAGCGCTCGGAGCGGTCCGGGTAGCCCCAGTCGAGCACGTACACGTCGTGACCCAGCGCCAGCAGGCGCTGCACCAGCGAACGGTCGGCCTGCAGATCCACCATGTAGGGACGGTTGACCAGCGCATACACGATCAGCAGCGGGGTGCGATGTACCGGCGCCTCTTCACCGACGAATCGATACAGCGCCACCTTGCCGTCGCGCCACACTTCTTCGCGGGCGGTGGCACCGTAATCCACGTCTTCCACCGACGGCAGCAGCTTCAAGCCGTCCATCAACTTGCGCTGCATGGACAGCGTTTCCTGCAGCAGGTCCTCGGCGTTGAACCCCAGCGGCCCCTTCATGGCGCCGCCTTGCGGGTGCGCGGACGGCTCGGCTTGAGCGGCGGCGCCGGCGAAGCGGCCTTCGCCTTGGTCGTCTTCGCGGGCTTGGCGGCCTTTGCAGGCTTGGCGTTCTTTGCAGGCGAAGCGGCCTTGGCCGGCTTGGTGTTCTTTGCCGGCTTGGTGGCGCTGGCGGCCCCGGCGGCCATGCGCCGGACCAGCCGCTCCAGGTCGGTGATGCGCCGGTGCGCGGCATCCATCTCGGTACGGGTGGGCATGCCGGCCGCTTCGCAGAAGCGCTCGACTTCCTGCTGGGCTGCCGCGCGCAGGCGCATCTGTGCGTTGCCCAGCGCGGCATACACCTGCTGGAACGGCTCGGACAGGGCGACCTTGGCGTAGGCCTCCTCGGCCGCCTCGATCCACAGGTCGAACATCGCGCGCGCACTGGTCAGCTGGTTGCCCGGTTGTTCGTGCTCGGCCAAGCGCTGCTCAAACAGGTTGAAAGCGTCATCCAGCGCCTGCTTGATCTGGTCGACGTAGTCGCGCGCATGGCCCTGGTACTCCTGCTGGGCACGCAGCAGCGCCTGCCAGCGCGCCTGGTGCTCGCGCGCCGGTCCGAACGCGGGACTCTGCAGCCAGGGGCCGAGATCGTGCTGCAGCCGCTCCAGCAGCGCCAGCAGGTCCGGGCCGCCGGCCTGGGTGTGGCCGCGGGCGCCCTGCAGCATCCACTGCAGCAGCCCATCGCCCTGCCCCTCCACCGCCTCGCGCCAGGCCTGGGCGATGTCGGCGCTGGTGCTGTCCTGGCCGGCAAAGCGTGCCGCCACCTTCTGCATCGTGCCGTACCAGCCACCGGCCTGGTCGCGGAAGCGGTTTACTGCCTCTTCGGACTGACGATTGCCCGGGTTGGACATCAGCTGCGCCCAGCCCTCGATGGTCTGCTGCCAGCTGCCGGGGCCCGCGCCGGCGGCGTCGCCCTGCGGCGGCACCGCGGCGTGCCGCAGGGCATCGCCCCAGGCACTGAAATACTGCCGCGCCAGCGCCTCGAAGTCGCCGGCGTCGTGGCCGCTTCCGGCGGTGCTCATCGCAGCGCTCCACGGTGGCAGGACAAGGACGGGAACATCAACGGGCTCCGGGTCACGGCTTGGGAATGCGCAGGGTCTTGCTGATCATCAGCGAGCCGGACAGCGCGAACAGCAGCACCAGCGGGTGCAGCTGCCACGGGCCCAGCTGCCAGCGGCCCAGCCACAGGTCGTGGCCGATGGCGCCCATGCTCGCTGCCACGGCCAGCACCACCACCAGCGCCAGGCTGGTGGGAATCGGGGTGCCCTCGAAATACGGCACCTTGTCGCCATCGCCGGCCAGCGATTCGGCCGTGACGTTGTAGCGGGCCAGGCGGCTGACGCCGCAGCACACGAAATAGCTCAGCACCAGCCAGTCCCAACCGCCCTGCATGCCACAGGCATAGGCCAGCGCGGCCGGGGCCACGCCGAAGGAGATCACGTCGGACAGCGAATCCAGCTCACGGCCCAGGGTGGAGCTGGACTTGCGCCAGCGCGCGATGCGGCCGTCGAGGGCATCGAAGATGAAGGCCAGCGGGATCAGCGCCATGCCGAACAGCAGGTAGCTGCGCTCCCCGTCCTGCAGGAAGCGCATCGCCGCGAACACCGCACCGGTACCGCAGAACGCGTTGGCCAGGGTGAACCAGTCGGCCAGCTGGAACTCGCGCAGCATCGTGAAGTGACGTTTCATGGAGGCTCTTTGGACGGCAATGGCAAGAGAGTACCGCGACGGCCCAAACCGGGACAGCCTTCACGAAAGCCGGGCCGTCGCGCCGCACTCACGCATCGACGACATGCGGTGAATTTTTCGCCACCCATCTTGACAGCCTAGGGGGGTGGTCGCTGCCATCGCTTATCCACAAACTTACGCACCGGTCATCCACACCCCCTGTGGATAAGCGGGGCCTATGGCAAACCGGCCCGGCCTCTCTGACCTCAAAGTCGGGTGTAGGACCAGGACTGCATCGCCCCGTCGCGATACGGCATGACGCCGTGGAACGGGCGCGGGTCGCCATCGAAGACCAGCGGCAGGAACTGGCGGTCGCCTTCCCACAGCGGCAGGTTCTCGATCTTGTCCACGTCCACCCATTCCAGGGTGCCTTCGGGGTTGGCGGTCAGCGGCGTGCCGGTGAAGTCGTCGATGACGAACACGAAACCGAACCAGTCCTCGCCGTGCTTGCCGAAGCCCGGCCAGCTGATGGTGCCGCGCATGCGCATGGTGCCGCAGACGATGCCGGCCTCCTCCAGGATCTCCCGGCGCATGCCGGCGGCCACGTCCTCATCGCGCTCGACCTTGCCGCCGAGGCCGTTGTACTTGCCCAGGTGAAGGTCACCGGGCCGTGCGTTGCGGTGGATCATCAGGGCCTGCCGGCCATCCGGCGACAGCACGTAGCCCAGGGTGGCCACGATGGGGGTATAGGGCATGACGCACGGGCTCGCGGAACACAAACGCCGATTATGCGCGATCCGCGCAGGCCGGGTCGCTCAGCCGGTCACGCGGGCGCGACGGGTGTCGGCCGGGGCCGGCAGCGCGTCGCCATCGCGGCGCAGGGTGGCCACGCCGTGGCCGCGCTCGGCCAGGTATTCCAGCCACTTGCCCAGGAAGGTGTTCATGCGCATGCGGTGGCTGATCAGCTCGGCCGGCGGCGGGTACATGCCCACCACGTCCTGCCAGCGGCGGCCCACGTAGCAGTGGGTGGTCTCGGCCTGGCGCGCATCGCGGTACAGCCGCACGTAGGCCGACGGGTCCGGCTGCCCGGTGACCGGGTCGGCGAAATCGTAGGTCAGGCGCAGCTCCACGGTGTAGCGGTGGCACTCGATGACGTCCAGGCGCACATCCAGCCCGTCGCCGACGGAGGACACGTAGCTGCCCGGCACCAGCTCGGCCGGCGCGAACAGCCGCACCAGGTGCTGGTAGTTCTCCGCGTACAGCCCCATCAGCCAGCTCAGGCGGCTGAGCCGGGGGATGCGTTCGATGCGGGGCGATGCCTGGGCCATGTCTCGATCCTACACCAGCGTCATCGCATGCGCGCTGACGCCCCACGCTTTGCTGCGCAAAACGCGGGCCCCGCTTACCAGCACCCACACCCCCGCCGCTTCGCGGCCGCCCCCTGACTCAGGGGGCTCTCCACCCGATCGCGTATCGGTCAATACAACTCGCGCTGCAGCCCCAAGGTGGTCAGCACCTTGCTCGAGATCTCCTCGATCGAGGTGTGCGTGGTGCTCAGGGTGGGAATGCGCTCCATCCGGAACATGGTCTCGGCGGCGGCGACCTCGCGCCGGCAGGTCTCCAGGTTGGCATAGCGCGAGTTGGGACGGCGCTCCTGGCGGATCTGCTGCAGGCGGTCCGGGTCGATGGTCAGCCCGAACAGCTTCTTGCGGTAGGGCCGCAGCCGGGCCGGCAGGCGGTCCTGCTCCAGGTCCTCGTCGGTCAACGGGTAATTGGCCGCCCGCACCCCGTAATGCAGGGCCAGGTAGATGCAGGTGGGGGTCTTGCCCGCGCGCGACACCGCCACCAGGATCACGTCGGCATCGTCGTAATTGATGGCGATTCCGTCATCGTGGGTCAGCGCAAAGTTCATCGCGTTGATGCGCCGGTGGTAGGTCTCGAAGTCGACCATGCCGTGCGCCTGGCCCACCCGGGAATGGCGGTTGACCTCCAGTTCGCGCTCCAGCGGCTCGATGAAGGGGGCGAACACGTCCAGCATCAGCCCGCCGCTCTCGGCCAGGATCATGCTCAGGCCGCTGTCCACGCAGGAACTGACCACAATCGGCCGGACCTGGTAGCGCTCCCCCGCCGCACGGATCCTTTCACAGGCTTCCCGGGCCTTTTCCGGGTCGTCGATGAACGACATTCGATCGGTAATGAAGCTGAACCCGGAGAACTGGGTCAGGAGGCTATGCCCAATGGTTTCAGCGGTGATACCGGTTCCATCGGACACGTAGAACACCGGACGGATCGTCGACATGCGTCTTTTAACCCCTCTGAAGCTTAAAAAGGCCGTCGATACAAGCTTGTGCCAACGGCGGTCTGCCCGGCATCATATCGGCTTCTTCCTACGGACGTGGCCATCCAAGCCCGCCTCGGGCGATGGCCAAACGGAGCATCGCGCTTGAACGAGAATATCCTGTGGTTGCACGAACTGCGCTTGGCCGACCTGGCCCGCGTAGGCGGCAAGAATTCGTCGCTGGGCGAAATGATCGGCAATCTTGCCGGGCTGGGGGTGTCCGTCCCCGGCGGTTACGCAACCACCGCTGAAGCCTTCAAGGACTTCATCGCGCACAACGGCCTGTCCAAGCGCATCTTCGACAAGCTGGCCACGCTGGACGTGGAAGACGTTGCCGCACTGACCGTTGCCGGCAAGGAAATCCGCGGCTGGGTGATCGACGCCCCGCTGCAGCCGCAGCTGGACCAGGACATCCGCAGCGCCTACAAGCAGCTGTGCGACGAGAACGGCGGCGGCGACGTGGCCGTGGCGGTGCGCTCCTCGGCCACCGCCGAAGACCTGCCCGACGCGTCCTTCGCCGGCCAGCAGGAGACCTTCCTCAATGTGACCGGTGCCGACGATGTCGTGCACAAGGTCAAGGAAGTGTTTGCCTCGCTGTACAACGACCGTGCCATCGCCTACCGCGTGCACCACGGCTTCAAGCACGAAGACGTGTTCCTGTCCTCGGGCGTGCAGCTGATGGTGCGTTCGGGCGTGGGTTCGTCGGGCGTGCTGTTCACGCTGGACACCGAATCCGGTTTCCGCGACGTGGTGTTCGTGACCTCCAGCTTCGGCCTGGGCGAAATGGTCGTGCAGGGCGCGGTCAACCCCGACGAGTTCTACGTCTACAAGCCCACGCTGAACGCCGGCAAGCCCGCGATCCTGCGCCGCTCGCTGGGCAGCAAGGCGATCCGCATGGTGTATTCGGACGTGCCCGGTGAGCGCGTGCGCATCGAAGACACCCCGGTCGAGATCCGCAACACGTTCTCGATCAGCGACGAGGACGTGCAGGAACTCTCGAAGCAGGCGCTGATCATCGAAAAGCATTACGGCCGCCCGATGGATATCGAGTGGGCCAAGGACGGGGTGAGCGGCAAGCTGTTCATCGTGCAGGCGCGTCCGGAAACGGTGAAGTCGCGTGGCCACGCCACCCAGATCGAACGCTTCGCGCTGAACCAGAAGGACGGCAAGGTGTTGGCCGAAGGCCGCGCGGTGGGTGCCAAGATCGGCGCCGGCGTGGCCCGCGTGGTCAAGTCGCTGGACGACATGGCCCGCGTGCAGCCCGGCGATGTGCTGATTGCGGACATGACCGATCCCGATTGGGAGCCGGTGATGAAGCGCGCCTCGGCCATCGTGACCAACCGCGGCGGCCGTACCTGCCACGCGGCGATCATCGCGCGTGAGCTGGGCGTGCCGGCGGTGGTCGGCTCGGGCAACGCCACGCAGGTGCTGAAGGACGGCCAGGAAGTGACCGTCAGCTGCGCCGAAGGCGATACCGGCTTCATCTACGAAGGCATTCTGGACTTCGAGCGCACTACGACGGATCTGGGCAATATGCCGCCGGCGCCGCTGAAGATCATGATGAACGTGGCCAACCCGGAACGTGCCTTCGATTTCGGCCAGCTGCCGAACGCCGGCATCGGCCTGGCGCGCCTGGAGATGATTATTGCCAGCCACATCGGCATCCATCCGAACGCGCTGCTGGAATACGACCGCCAGGATGCGGCGACGAAGAAGAAGATCGACGAGAAGATCGCCGGTTACGCCGATCCGGTCAGTTTCTACGTGAACCGCCTGGCCGAAGGCATCGCGACGCTGACGGCGTCGGTGGCGCCGAACCCGGTGATCGTGCGCCTGTCGGACTTCAAGTCCAACGAGTACGCGAACCTGATCGGCGGCAGCAACTACGAGCCGCACGAAGAGAACCCGATGATCGGCTTCCGCGGCGCCAGCCGTTATGTGGACCCGAGCTTCTCGGCCGCGTTCGCGCTGGAGTGCAAGGCGGTGCTCCGCGTGCGCAATGAGATGGGCCTGGACAATCTGTGGGTGATGATTCCGTTCGTGCGCACGCTGGAAGAAGGCCGCAAGGTCATCGAGGTGCTGGAACAGAATGGTCTGAAGCAGGGCGAGAACGGCCTGAAGATCATCATGATGTGCGAGGTGCCGTCCAATGCGCTGCTCGCCGATGAGTTCCTGGAGATCTTCGACGGCTTCTCGATCGGTTCGAACGATCTGACCCAGCTGACGCTGGGCCTGGACCGCGATTCGTCGATCGTGGCGCACCTGTTCGACGAGCGGAACCCGGCGGTGAAGAAGCTGCTCTCGATGGCGATCAAGTCGGCACGCGCGAAGGGCAAGTACGTCGGCATCTGCGGCCAGGGCCCGTCCGACCATCCGGATCTGGCCGAATGGCTGATGCAGGAAGGGATCGAGTCGGTGTCGCTGAACCCGGACACGGTGGTGGATACCTGGCTGCGGTTGGCCAAGTTGAAGGCCAAGGGCTGATAACGATAAAACCCCGCTTCGGCGGGGTTTTTTTTCGACTGCGAACGTATCGGGTTTGGGCCGGCGGCGGTGGGGTTGCGGGGGACGCCGTGAACCCGTCCTTGGGGGCTTGGTCGCGGCATCCATGCCGCTCACACCCCCGCAACCCCACCCCCGCCGACCCTTCGACGCGTTATCGGTGAGTCACCAAGAATCAACATCGTAGAGACACGCCATGCGTGTCCGCCTTCCGTTCCGGCACCAGAAGTACGTGATTACGCCTCGACTGCTTCTGCTGTCGGGTAATCGGTGAATCCGGCTTCTGCTCCGCCAAAGAACGTCGTTTTGTCCGGCGCGTTCAACTCAAGACCCTGCTGCAGGCGGGCCGGCAGGTCGGGGTTGGCGATGAAGGGGCGGCCGAAACCGATGAGGTCCGCCCAGCCCTTGGACAGCGCTTCCTCGGCGCGCTCGACGGTGTACTTGCCGGCATAGATCAGGGTGCCGCGATAGATGATGCGCAACGCTTCCTTGAACGCCACCGGCATGACGGGGGCATCGTCCCAGTCGGCTTCGGCGATGTGCAGGTAGGCCACGCCGATGCTGTCGAGGAGATGCGCCGCCGCGAGATAGGTGGCCTGCGGGGTGTCGTCGACGGCGCCCTGCAGGGTGGTCAGCGGCGCCAGGCGTACGCCGACGCGGTCGGCGCCGACTTCGGCGGCGACGGCTTCGGCCACTTCGCGCAGGAAGCGCAGCCGGTTCTGCAGGGCGCCGCCGTAGGCGTCGGTGCGCTGGTTGGCCTGCGAGTCGATGAACTGGTTGATGAGGTAGCCGTTGGCGCCGTGCAGTTCGACGCCGTCAAAACCGGCGTCGATGGCGCGGCGGGCGGCCTTGGCGTAGTCGCGCACGATCTGCGGGATTTCGGCGATGTCCAGGGCGCGTGGCATTGAGTGCTGGACCATCTCCCCTACCCCGCCCTGCGGGCCGGTGCCGGCCACGTCGACGAATACCTTTACGCCGTCGGCCTGCAGGGCCGAGGACGAGACCGGTGCTGCGCCGTTCGGCTGCAGGTCTACGTGGGAGACCCGGCCCACGTGCCAGAGCTGGGCGAAGATGCGGCCGCCGGCGGCGTGCACGGCGTCGGTCACGCGGCGCCAGCCGGCGACCTGGGCGTCGTCGTGGATGCCCGGGGTCCAGGCGTAGCCCTGGCCCTGCGGGCTGATCTGGGTGCCTTCACTGACGATGAGGCCGGCGCTTGCGCGCTGGGCGTAGTAGTCGGCCATGAGCGGGGTGGCGACGTTGCCGGCGGCGGCGCGCGAGCGGGTCATCGGCGGCATGACGATGCGGTTGGGCAGGGTCAGCGCGCCGAGGCGGTAGGGGGTGAAGAGCATGGGGAAATCCTTGCTGGAAGTCTGGGGCAAGGATGGGGATCGGGCGGGTGTTCAAACAGGCCTGTGAGAGCAAAACAGTTGTTCCGCGGCTGCAACGATGGGCGGCAACCCGCGGTTGGACCGCCAGGGACACGCGTGGCGTGTCGTTACGATTCCTGGCCGGCCAGCATGTTGTAGGCGGCTCGGACGGTTTCGTAGCCGTACTGGCGCTCCAGCCGGCGCACGATGAAGTGGCCACGCGCCATGTCCTGGTAGTAGTTGGTGAACATGGTGTTGAGCGTGGCGCCCGCGACCGCGCCGATGATCGGCACGGCCTGCGCGGCGAATTTCTCGGTCACGACCACGCCGAAGCGCGCGGCTACCTTCTCCACGATCTTGGCCAGCCATTTGCCGGCCTCCTTCGGGGTCAGGCCGATCATCACCCCGCCGCCGCCGACCGCGGCTCCCGCCAGTTCGGCCGACAGGTGCCGCATCACTTCGGCGGTGAAGCCTCGGGTGATGTAGTAGCCCGTCTCGCTGGCATCGTCCTCACCCGAGTTTCCGCCCAGGGCGAACACTTCCAGGCAGGCGTGGCGGGTGGCCATCTCGCGCAGGTCGAAGCCCTCGCTGCGCGCCACGTCGGCCACGGAGCGCATCATGATGGTGGTCGATACCGGCAGTTCCAGGAACAAGGCGGTGAAGCCGAAGGCGCCGCCGACCGCACCGGTGGTGGCCGCCGCCAGCTTGTGCCAGCGGGTGGACGCGGCCTTGCCGGGGGTGTTGTCCATGCTCCACAGCGC
Source organism: Stenotrophomonas sp. PD6 (assembly GCF_049199305.1). Classification (NCBI taxonomy): domain Bacteria; kingdom Pseudomonadati; phylum Pseudomonadota; class Gammaproteobacteria; order Lysobacterales; family Lysobacteraceae; genus Stenotrophomonas; species Stenotrophomonas sp. PD6. The sequence continues at coordinate 600,782 of NZ_JBLZQD010000001.1, forward strand.
GGCCTGCGCCGACTTGAACAGCGCGCCCTCGACCGCGCCGTGGATCCGACGCGAGACCGACTGCGGAAGCTTCTTCACGGCAAACTCCAGCGGCGAACCGATGAGGTTGGCCATCCGCGCGGTCATCGTGGGCGATTCCAGCAGGCTCACCGCCCGCTGAAGGTCGGCCCAGTCCTGCGAGGTGGGCAGGATCTGCGATTCCAGTGGCGGCGGCACGATACGGACGATATGGCTCATGCCCGGATCATAACCGCCTCGTGTTGAACAGGTCGTTGTGTCGTTGCCGACTCGGGACCACGCGGATCTGAAAGGTTCATGAGGCCCGGCCAACGGCCGGCGCTACCGTCAGGCGACGGGCAGACCGGCCAGCTGGCCCATGAACTGCCGGTAATGGCGCAGTTCGGCAATCGAATCGTGCACATCGCTCAGCGCGGTGTGGCTGGCGGTCTTGCCGACGCCGGCCGCGACCGACGGCGCCCAGCGCTTGGCCAGTTCCTTCACGGTGGAGACGTCCAGGTTGCGGTAGTGGAAGTACTTCTCCAGCCGCGGCATTTCACGGTGCAGGAAGCGCCGGTCCTGGCAGATCGAGTTGCCGCACATCGGCGAGGCGCCCGCCTTGATCCACTGCGCCAGGAAATTCACGGTGGCGGCCTCGGCCTGGCCGAGGGTGACCTGGCTGTCGACCACGCGCTGCCACAGGCCCGAACGGCGATGCTGGTTGCGGTTCCACTCGTCCATGGCTTCCAGGCGCTCCACCGGGTGGTGGATGGCGAACTCCGGGCCTTCGGCCAGCACGTTCAACTGCGCGTCGGTGACGACGGTGGCGATCTCGATGATCGCGTCATTGTCGGTATCCAGACCGGTCATTTCCAGGTCGATCCAGATCAGTCGTTCGCCTTCTGCGCCGTTGTCCGCCATGTCTTGCCCTTGTGCAGGGGCCGGCGTCGCAACGCCGGCCTGGTGTGTAGGCCGCCATGATACCGCCTTGGCGGTGCGCGACCGTCGTAAAAAAGGCTGTCGCGTGGCGTGGCTATTCCGGCAGCAGCAGCGGCTTGCCGCGCTTGGCCCGGAAGTAGTTGGTCAGCCGCGTGCTGGCCTGTTTGGCCAGAACACCGCCGTGAACTTCCACGCGGTGGTTGTGGCGCGCATCGCCCAGCAGGTCGAACACGCTCCCACAGGCGCCGGTCTTGGGATCGCTGGCCGCATACACCAGCCGCGCGACCCGCGCATGCACCACCGCCATCGCGCACATCGCGCACGGTTCCAGGGTCACGTAAAGCGTGCTGCCCAGCAGCCGATGGTTGGCCAGTGCCCTGCCCGCCTGGCGCATCGCCACGATCTCGGCGTGCGCACTGGGGTCATGGTCGGCGATGTTGAGGTTCCAGCCCTCGCCCAGCACGCTGCCATCGGCGGCGACCAGCACCGCGCCGACCGGAATCTCGTTGAACTCGCGCTCGGCGCGTTCGGCCAGCTGCAGCGCGTGATGCATCCAGTGCTCGTCCTGGTCGTGGACCGGCACGCCCAGCGACGGCGGCAGCGGCGGCGGCAGGCGTTCAACCATGGCCATTGGCCTTGCGCACGAACGCCTCGAATGCGGCCAGGGTCGCCTCGCTGACGTGATGCTCGATGCCCTCGGCGTCGCGGCGGGCCGAATCGGCGTCCACGCCCAGCGCCAGCAGGAAGCGCTCCACGGTCTGGTGGCGCGCCCGCATCTCCACCGCCAGCTGTTCGCCGGCCGGGGTCAGGAACACGCCCCGGTAGGGCCGCTGCACCGCCCAGCCTTCCTTCACGAGACGTTTGAGCGCCTTGGCCACGGTCGGCTGCGCGACCCCAAGCCGGGTCGCGATGTCCACCTGCCGGGCCTCACGGCCGTCGGCGATAAGATCGGCGATCAGCTCGACATAATCTTCCACCAGCTCCGAACGGCGCGCCTCGCGCACCTGCACGAACCCCTCGACGTGCACCTGGGCATCGATCAGCGGGGTCGGCGTCTTGCGGCTGGCGGGGGTCATGAGGGCTCCGGCGTACAGCTGCCGATGGCGCGCACCGGCAGCAGGGCACCCAGTTTACCGTAGTGACGGGCCATGCCCGTCTCTCGGTTGGGCCATGCCCGTCTGCTGTCGGCGGGGCCAGCCCCGCTCAGCGCACCCGCCGCTGCAGCCGGGTCTCGAACACGACTTCCGCGTCCAGATTGCGTGCCGACAGGGTTCCACCATGCGCCCGCGCGAACTCGTGGGCAATGAACAGGCCCAGGCCCAGCCCACGGCTGTCGTGGAAGCTGGCCTTGAACGGCTCGAACAGGCGCGGCATCAGCGCGTCGGGAATCTGCCCGTCGTTGCGCACCTGCAGCGACAGCGATTCGGCGGACACGCCGTGCACCCACACCTTTACCGGCGCATTGCCACCATGCAGCACGGCATTGCCGACCAGGTTGGAGAGCAGCTGCGCGAGCCGGTCCGGATCGCCCTGCAGCCGCGTGTCGCCTTCCACGTGCAGCTCGATCCGTGCCTGCGGATGCGCGCGGCCGATCTCGGCCACCACCGCGCCGGCCACCTCGGCCAGGTCGCATTCGCCGGGCTGGATGCGCAGGCCGCCGCTGCGGATGCGCGAGAAGTCGAGCAGCTGCTCCACCATCCGCGCCATGCGCTGCGCGCTGTTCTCCAGGTGCACCAGGGTCTGCTGGACAGACGGCTCTTCCGGCAGGTCCAGCGACAGCTTGTCCGCACACAGCAGGATCGCCGACAGCGGCGTGCGCAGGTCGTGGGTCAGCACTGCCATCATCGTTTCATTGAGCGTCAGTGCCCGCTCCAGCGCCTGGTTGCGCGCCTTGAGCAACTGCTTCTGCTGGTAGAGCTCGATGAACACGTTGACCTTGCTCAGGATCACGTGCGGTTCGATCGGCTTGTGCAGGAAATCCACCGCCCCGCTCTCGTAGCCCTTGAAGGCGCGCACGGGATCGTTCGGCGAGGCGGTCAGGAAGATGATCGGCACATCGCGGCTGCGCTGCGAGCCGCGCATCAGCTCGGCCAGCGAGAAGCCGTCAATCTCCGGCATGTGCACGTCGAGCAGCGCCAGCGCCACTTCATGTTCAAGCAGCAGCTCCAGCGCCTCGGCGCCGGAGGCGGCGCACAGGATGTCCAGTCCGTCGCGGCGCAGCAGCGCTTCCATCGCCACCAGGTTCTGCGGCACGTCATCGACGATGAGCAGGTTCACGCGCTCGGTGACTGGCGTAGTGGTGGGCTCGATAAGGTTCATCGGGTAAGGCCTTTCATGCGCGAGCATAGGGAGGTAAGCGTCAGCACCGCATCGGCGCCGGCATGGGCCAGCGCAGCCGCTGGCATGATCGGGGAAAACGCATCATCGGGGCATTGGATCCAGGCCTGGCCGCCTGCAGTGCGCACGGCGGCCACGCCGGCGCTGCCATCGTTGCTGGCCCCGGTCAGCAGGATTGCCAGCACGCCACTGCCGAACGACTCCGCCGCGCTCTCGAACAAGGGATCGATCGCGGGGCGCGAATACAGGACCGGCGGGTCTACCGACAGCGCCAGGCTGTGGCGGTCCTCCACCAGCAGGTGGTAATCCGGCGGCGCGAAGGTGACCGTGCCAGGCACCAGCGGTTGCTTATCCTCGGCTTCGCGCACCGGCAACGGGCAGCGCACGTCCAGCAGGTCGACGATCCGGCTGGGGCGGTCGCGCGGCAGGTGCAGCACCACCAGCACCGGCATCGGCAGGTCGGCCGGCAGCGCGGCCAGCAGTTCCTGCAGCGCGCTCACGCCGCCGGCCGAGGCACCGACCACGATCAGCTCGAATGCGGGCTGCACGCTGGCCTCGCTCATGCCAGCTTCCGGTACACGCGCTGCTCGCGCGCGCAGGCTTCGAACGCGTCGGCATGCTCGCCGAACTGCAGCGATTCCTTGCTGCCCAGGCCCAGGAAGCCCCGGTGCACCAGCGCCTCATGGAACAGGCCGATGGCGCGGTCCTGCAGGGCGCGCTGGAAGTAGATCAGCACATTGCGGCACGACACCAGATGCACCTCGGAGAACACCGTGTCGGTGGCCAGGCTGTGGTCGGCGAACACGATGTTGCGCTTGAGCCGCCGGTCGAACACCACGCTGCCGTAGCCGGCGCTGTAGTAATCCGACAATGAGCCGCTGCCGCCGGCCTCCAGGTAGTTGCGGCTGAACTGGGCCATCCGCTCCAGAGCGAACGCGCCGGTCTCGGCCGCTTCCAGCGCCTCCGGATTGATGTCGGTGGCGTAGATGATGGCGCGGTCGAGCAGCCCCTCTTCCTGCAGCAGGATGGCCAGCGACCACACTTCCTCGCCCGTGCTGCAGCCGGCGATCCACAGTTTGATCGACGGATAGGTGCGCAGGACCGGAATCACGTGCTCGCGCAGCATGCGGAAGTACGCCGGGTCACGGAACATTTCCGAGACCTGCACGGTGAAGTACTGCATCGCCAGCGCGAACGTCTCCGGTTCATGCAGCAGCCGGTGCTGCAGCGCGCCCATGGTGTCGCAGTCGAAGCGGGCCATGGCATGGCGCATGCGCCGCCGCAGCGACGCCAGCGCGTAGTCGCGGAAGTCGTAGTGGTAACGCTGGTACACCGCCTCCAGCAGCAGGCGCAGCTCCAGGTCGAAGAGCTCGGCCTCGTTCATCGGCGCGAGCACCACACGCGGCACAGCGAGACCAGCTTGTCCACGTCGATCGGCTTGGCGATGTAGTCGTTGGCACCGGCCTGCAGGCAATGCTCGCGGTCATCGGGCATGGCCTTGGCGGTCAACGCAATGATCGGCAGGTCGCGCCAACGGTTGTCGCGGCGGATCTCGCGCATCGCGGTCAGCCCGTCCATCTCCGGCATCATGATGTCCATCAGCACCAGGTCGATGTCCGGGCGCAGCTTGTCCAGCGCCTCGCGGCCGTTGCGCGCGATCTCCAGCTTCACGCCCAGCGGCTCCAGCACGCTCGACAGCGCGAAGATGTTGCGCACGTCGTCCTCGGCCAGCAGCACCGTGCGCCCGTCCAGCACCGCGTCGCGACGCCGTGCTTCGCGCAGCAGGCGCTGCTGGTCGCTGGGCAGCGAGGCCTCTACGCTGTGCAGGAACAGCGTCACTTCGTCCAGCAGGCGCTCGGGCGAGCGCGCGCCCTTGATGATGATGCTCTTGGAATAGCGGCGCAGGCGCTGCTCTTCGTCGCGGGTCAAGGCGCGACCGGTGTAGACGATGACCGGCGGGAACGCCACGGCATCGTTGCCGGCCATGTGTTCGAGCAGGTCATAGCCGGTGCCGTCCGGCAGCGCCAGGTCGGTGACCATGCAGTCGAAGGTGGAACTGCCCAGTTCGGCCATCGCCTCGGCGATGGTGCCCACGCCGGTGATCTCCAGCTGGTCGCGGCCGAGCAGCAGTTGCAGGTTGGAGCGCAGCGCGCTGTCGTCCTCGACGATCAGCAGGCGGCGCACGTCGCGCTCGCTGGTGGCTTCCAGCTGCTGGATCGCCTCGACCAGCCGCTCGCGCGTGGCCGGCTTGATCACATACCCGATCGCGCCCAGCTCCATCGCCACCTGCGAGCGTTCCAGGCCGGACACCACGTGCACCGGAATATGCCGGGTAGCAGGATCGCGCTTCAGCCGCTCCAGCACGCTCAGGCCCGACACATCGGGCAGCCCGATGTCGAGCAGAATGCCGTTCGGGCGCAGCTCGGTGGCCAGCGACAGCGCTTCCTCGGCGGTCTGGGCCACCACGCAGTCGAAGTCCAGCTCGTGCGCCATGGTGACCAGTGCCTCGGCGAAGGTCACGTCGTCTTCCACGACCAGGATCATCCGGCCGGCGCGGCTGCGACGCCCACGATCATCGGCCACGCGCGTTGCCTGCAACGGCGCGGCGGCGGCATGCGCCGAACCGAACACCGCCGCCGGTGCCTGCGCCTGGGCCTGCGCCACGGCGGTGTTCGCCGCCGGTGCCGCACGCACATCCGGCGAAGCCGCCGGCGGTGCCGATGCCGCCACCAATGGGAGCTCCAGGGTGAAGCAGCTGCCGCGGCCCGGCTCGCTGCTCACCGAAATGCTGCCGCCCATGCGCGCGGCCAGGTCGCGCGAGATCGACAGCCCCAGGCCCGTGCCGCCGTAGCGCCGGCGCGTGCTTCCATCGGCCTGGCGGAAGGCCTCGAAGATCACCTCGGTCTGCGCGTGCGCGATCCCGATACCGGTATCGGTCACGGCGAAGCGGATCCGCCCTGCCCCCGCGCCACTGACCACCAGCGCCACGCTGCCGTGTTCGGTGAACTTGACCGCGTTGGCCAGCAGGTTCTTCAGGATCTGCTGCAGGCGCTGGCTGTCGGCCACCAGCTGGGTCGGCGCGTCGGCCTCGGCGTGGATGCGCAGGGCCAGGCCCTTCTGTGCGGCGAGCGGCTCGAAGGTATCCTTGAGGCGCTGCAGCACACTGGAGACCGCCAGGTTTTCCTCGGACAGTTCGACATGCCCCGCCTCGATCCGCGACAGGTCCAGGATGTCGTTGATCAGCGCCAGCAGATCGTTGTTGGACGAATGGATGGCCTGCGCGTACTTGACCTGTTCGGCGGTCAGCGTGCCGTCCTTGTTGTCCGACAGCAGCTTGGCCAGGATCAGCGAGCTGTTCAGCGGGGTGCGCAACTCGTGCGACATGTTGGCCAGGAACTCGGACTTGTACCGCGAGCTGGCCTCCAGCTCCTTGCTGTTCTGCACCAGCTGCCCTTGTGCCAGCAGCAGCGCCTGCTGGCGCGATTCCAGCTCATGGGTGCGCTCTTCAAGCTGCACGTTGGTCTGTTCCAGCTCGGCCTGCTGCTGCTCCAGGTTCGCCTGCGAATGCAGCAGGCTGCGGCTCTGCTCTTCCAGTTCCTCGTTGGCCACGCGCAGCTCTTCCTGCTGGGTCTGCAGCTCCTCGCTCTGGCGCTGGGTCTCCTCCAGCAGCTCCACCAGCTGGGCGCGCAGCAGCGCGGTGCGCATCGCCACGCCGAGTGGTTCGGCGCACTGCGTCAACAGCCCCAGTTCCAGCGCACGCGCGGGCGATGCGCCGGCACGGCCCAGCTCCACCAGGCCCACCACCACGCCATCGGCCGTCACCGGCCCGAGCAGGCGCTGGTGCACCGGGGTGCGGCCCAGCGCGGTCTCGATCTGCAGCACGCTGTCGCTTTCCTCCAACCGACGCGGCTCGCCCAGCCGGACCACCTCGCCCCACTGCCCGGCGGCCGTCGGCAGCGACTCGGGCAGGTTCGGTGGCAGCGCCGCGCCGCCCACCAGCACCAGGCGCTCGCCCTGCAGGCGGTACAGCGCGCCCACGTCGGCGTTCAGGCGCGCGCACAGGCTGCGCAGGGCTTCATTGGCCAGCGTGCGCGGCTCCGGGTCCCCGCGCAGGCTCACCGTCACTGCGTTCTCGCCTTCCTGCAGCCACAGCGCGTCGGCGGCGGTGCGGCGTGCCTGAATCGCCTTGATCACGGTCAGCGCCATCAGCAGGAAGCACACCCCGCCGATGCTGCGGTTGACGAAGGAGAAGGCAGAATTGGTGCTGGCCGGGGCCACGTTGTAGCCCACCGCCAGCAGGACGCATGACACGACCGCAACCAGCAGCGGCACCTCCAGCCGGCGCTGGAACAGGGTGATGCCCACCGCCATGAAGTAGGTCAGCCAGACCGCGTAGCCCAGCGGCACCACCAGCTCAAGGGCCAGGGTAAAGCCCATGAGCGCGGCCGAGGCAAGCCATATCCAGCGGTCGCGAGCAGTCGGCGCAGCATTCATGCACACAGTTCCAGCCTGAAAAGGGGTTCGATGGTAACCGAAGCGTGAATTGGGGCGTTATACGACAGATGGCGGCCCGTTCAGACCAATTCTTGACACTATCTTCACATCCTGACTCCTACGGTTCAGCCCCTTACAGGGGAGTACAACCGCCGCCGTGGTCCAGGCCGTCACCGACATCGCGCCGCTCGCTGATGATCGTCTGCAGTTGCAGCTGTTGATCGATCACGTTTCCGACCACGCGATTTACCTGCTCGACGCCGAAGGCTGTATCCGCAGTTGGAATCGCGGCTGTGAGCGGGTAAAGGGCTACACCGCCCTGGAAGTCCTTGGCCAGCACGTCGGGCTGTTCTATGCCCCCGAGGAGCGCGCCCACGGCGTGCCCGAGCGCACCCTGGCCCAAGCCACCGAGGACGGCCGTTACGTCGGCGAAGGCTGGCGGGTGCGGCGCAGCGGCGAGCGCTTCCGCGCCAGCGAGGTCATCGAGGCGGTGCGTGAGAACGGCGCCCTGCTCGGCTTCGTCAAGGTCACCCAGGACATCACCGAGCGGTATCACGCCCAGCGCCTGCTACAGGACGCCCAGCGCGCCCGCGAGCAGCTGCAGCAGTTCGAAGGCGTGGGCCGGCTCACCCGCGGCCTGGCGCACGAATTCAACAACCTGCTGACCACCATCGGCAACGCCCTGGACCTGATCGCGCTGCGCCCCGGCGCGGATGCGCGGACCCGTGAGCTGGCCGAGCTGGCCCAGGCCGCCGCCGACCGGGGCTCGCTGCTGACCCGGCAGCTGCTGGCCTTCTCCGCCGACCAGACCCTGGTGCGCGAACCGCTGCAGATCGCACGGCTGTTCCAGGAGGAGCTGCCGGTCCTGCAGCGGGCCTGCCCCGCCAACATTCTGCTGCGTCTGGAAGTGCCTTTCGACCTACCGCAGATCACCACCGATGGCGTACAGTTGCATACCGCCGTATTGAACCTGCTGCTCAACAGCTGCGAAGCGATGCCACGGGGCGGCACGATCACGATCACCGCCCGCGTCGAGCAGCGTCTCGCACCGGACCTGGCCCATCCCACGCAGCGCCGCTACGTCGCCATCGCGGTGACCGACGATGGCGAGGGCATGCCACCGGAAATCGCCGAGCGCGCCAGCGAACCGTTCTTCACCACCAAGGAAGTCGGCAAGGGCAGCGGTCTCGGCCTGAGCCAGGTGTTCGGCTTCGTGTCCCAGTGCGACGGTTTCGTCGATGTACAGACCGCGCCCGGGCGCGGCACCACCGTTCGTTTGTTGTTACCTGCCATTGAGGAAGTCGAGCATGTCTGAGCCCCTTCGCGTGTTGATGGTCGAAGACCAGCAGGACCTGCGCGAGTTGATCGGCCAGGCGTTGCAGGACTTCGGCATCGAGATCCATACCGCCGACGACGGCCCCACCGCGCTGCGCCTGATCCAGGAAGCCGGCGGTTTCGACGTCGTATTCAGTGACATCAGCATGCCCAACGGCATGAGTGGCGTGGAACTCAGCGAACACGTGGCCGCCGCACTGCCCAATGCACGCATGATCCTGGCTTCCGGCTATGCGCGCTCGCAGCTGCCGCCGTTGCCTGAACACGTGGAATTCCTGCCCAAGCCGTATCGGCTACGCCAGTTGGTGGCCCTGCTGCAGGCGCCGGCCCCGGCGCACTGACTCCCACTACGGGTGTGAACGCTTCACACCTGAACGAACGACTTCACATCGACTCCCCGGTACCGGGCAGATAGTGGTCGCGTACTCCGTATGACAGGACGCACGGAATGCTCGACCGAAGTCAGGAGCTGGAACGCATCGCGCTGATCGAAGCGCTCAACGTGATGGATCCGGCACTGGGACGTTCGCTGGACCCGGTGACCGAGCTCGCCGCATTTACCTTTGGCACGCCGATCGCGCTCATCTCCATTGTCGATGCGGATTCGCAGTGGTTGATTTCGCGCGTGGGACTGTCGCTGCAGCGCACCGATCGCCACCACTCCATCTGTTCCTGCGCGATCCAGTCGCCCGGCATCCTGCAGATCGAGGATCTGCGGGAAGACCCACGCTTCAGCGACAACCCGCTGGTCACCGGGCCCGAGGCCATGCGCTTCTATGCCGGCGCGCCGCTGGTGACCCGCAGTGGCATCGCGCTGGGCACGCTGTGCCTGATGGATCGCGCGCCGCGCGTCCTGTCGGAGAACGAGCAGCGCCAGTTGCAGACCTTGGCGCGGGTGGTGGTCAACCAGATGGAACTGAAGATGTCGCTGGGCCGCCGCGATCCGGTCAGCGGGCTGCCCAACCGCCAGCAGTTCCAGGCCGACCTCAGCCTGCTCAGCCGCAAGGACGGCGCCGGCCACTACACCGGCGTGCTGGTGGACGTGTTCGACCTGCAGAGCGCCAACGACGCCGGCCAGGCGCTGGGCATGAAGCCGGTGGAATCGCTGCTGCGCCAAGCCTCGCTGCGCGTGCAGGACATTCTCAAGGACGTGCAGGTCTACCACGTCGCCGCTACCCGCTTCGCCTTCATCCTGCAGGACCAGTCGCGCGAGGACGTCGAAGCACTGATGGGCAGAATGCGCGAACGCATGCGGCGCCCGTTGATGGTCGGCAGCATTCCCATGTCGCCGCAGTTCCATGCCGGCCTGTGCGACTTCCTGCCCACCCCGGAAGACACCGCCGATCTGGTCCGCAAGTGCCTGGTCGCCATGCACCATGCCTTGCAGATCGACGCCTGCCGGTGCTGGTATTCCGCCGACCGCGACGCGCATCTGCGCCGCCGCTACCGGCTCGCCTCCGACGCCGCGCGCGGCCTGGCCCAGGACCAGTTCAGCCTGGTGTTCCAGCCCCGCTACGACCTGAGCGACGGTCAGCCCGTGTCGGCCGAGGCGCTGCTGCGCTGGACCCACCCCATGCTCGGCCCGATCAGCCCCGGCGAGTTCATCCCGGTGCTGGAGTGCACCGCACTGATGCACACACTCAGCCAGTGGGTGATCGAGCATGCCTTCGAGCAGGCGGCGCGCTGGCAACGGCTGCTGCCCGGGTTCGCGCTATCGTTGAATCTGTCCCCGCGCGACTTCGACAACGAACAGCTGTGGACCGGCATGGCCAACCGCCTGCACGTCCACGGGCTGGCGCCGTCCCAGATTGAAGTGGAAATCACCGAGGGCCAATGGCTGCACAGCCACCCGGCGGCGTTGCCACAGCTGCGCGCGATGGCTGCCGCCGGCGTGCGCATCGCCATCGACGACTTCGGCAGCGGCTACAGCAACTTCGGTTACCTCAGCGAAGTGCCGATCAGCCACATCAAGGTCGACCAGAGCCTGGTTACCGGCCTGGCCCGTTCGCGTACCGCACGGCTGAAGGTGGAGGCCATCATCCGGCTCGCGCAGCAACTCGGTTACCGCACCGTGGCCGAAGGCGTGGAGCACGACAGCGAACTGTCGCTGCTGCGCCTGTGGGGCTGCGACGAGGCACAGGGCTACTACCTGGCCCGCCCGATGAGTGCCGATGCCGTCACCCAGCTGGTGCTGGCCTGCCGCGCCGGACCGCTGGCCGACGCCGCACGCGAGTAGGTTTCCGCACGTTCCGTGACCGCCGGCGCGCAGACCGCGCGAACGGCGCTGCTAGGATGTCGGCTGTGCCACCCATTGTGTTCTGCCGGCTGGAGTGCCCTCTTGAACCGACTGACCTTCTTCTGCCTCACCGCCCTATTGATGACCGCCTGCAACCCTTCGGAGCCTGCCATGAGCCGTGACCTGTCCAATGCCGAAGCCGATGTCGCCGCCGGCGGTCGTGGCCTGGCCACGCTCAACCCGGCCCCGGTGAAGGCCTATCAGGTCACGCTGCGCATCCAGGGTGCCCCGGGCACGTTCAAGCATGTGCGCGGCACGGCGCAGTACGACGTGGTCAACGAAGACCAGTGCGGCTACATCGAGCCCGCCACCGGCACCGCGTCGCGCATCACCAGCCAGGAACCGCTGGAGCTGACCCGCATTTCCGATGAGGAGTACCAGGGCACGCTGTACCTGGACCGGATGCAGGACCAGGACTACTACGGGCGCGGCATCTGCCGGTGGGAGTTCACCGGCGCTGGTGCGCTGCTCAAGGCGACCGGGGCGCAGGAGGAGACGCGGTTCCTGACGTTTGTGGATGCGCCGGAGCTGGTGGCTGGGAAGACGTATACGCGGTATTACCCGCTGCGGGACTATCCGCGGGCGGGTGCACTCAACAATGACCCGAACCTTCCCGCCATCGATGACTACGCCGCGCGAGGCCGTGAACAGCCTACCGAGTACGCACCCAACCTTCAGAATCAACTTTTCTCGATCACAGTGTCTGCTGCTGAAATCAAGTCATGACGATCACAAGTCAAGACTATGCGGCCCTGGCGGACGATGCCTACATTGATCGCAGAGTGGGGCGCAGGGAGCCTGGCCAGGAAGAAAAGGTCTATCTCAACGGGAATCAGTACAAGGTACTGGATCATGTCGATGACCGAAGGACGGGCTATCAGGGAACGGTCTACCAGCGCGTCAGCACCAACGAAATTGTCGTAGCCCACCGGGGCACTGAAGAACTCATCAAAGATGGCGTGTTGACGGACGCCGCAATGGTTCTTTCTCGCAGCAACATGCAGGCGGGACAAGCGTTGGAACTCACGCGCCGCACTCTGACCGAGGCACAACGCTTCGGGAATGAGTCAGGCATCGCGCCTCCCGAAGTCACCGTCACCGGCCACTCCCTTGGCGGGTCACTCGCGCAGATCACAGGCCACCACTACGGCCTGAAAGGCGAGACCTTCAATGCCTATGGCGCGGTGAGCCTCACCAGTTACCGGATTCCGGAAGGCGGCCACAGCATGATCAACCACGTCATGGCTGCAGATGCCGTCAGCGCGGCGTCGCCGCACTTCGGTGAGGTGCGGATATATGCCAGGCAGAAAGAGATCGACACGCTCTCCCAGGCGCACTACAGCAACAGCAACCTGAACTTCCTGATCCCCGACTACCCCATCTCCGCTGCCGCCGCATCGCTGGGCTCCCACAAGATGGCCAATTTCCTGGGCGACGAATCCGTACTGGCCACCAACACCGCCCGCGTGCAGGCCAAGACCAACGCCCGCATGATCGACGAGTACCGCAGCGACATCGACGGCCTGCGCACCGGCGCCACCGTCATCTCGCGCGGCGTTCCGGGCGGCGTGATCGACGCGTACGACAAACTGCGCGGCCCGCTCGAACCGGGCGAACCGGCACGCCGTGACGTTGAGCAGCGTCGCAACGAGCGCGACAGCGCACGCATGGACGAACCCGGCCACCCGGGCTATTCGCTGTTCAAGGACGCCCAGCGCGGCGTACACGAACAGGATGCCCGCGTCGGCCGCACGCCGGACCACGCCAGTGACCAGCTCGCGGGCAGCCTGGCCACGCAGATGCACGCGGCGGGCGGCAAGCGCATCGACGCCGTGCTGATGAGCAATGACGCGGCCAACACCTTCGCGGTCCAGGGCAAGGTAGACGACCCCGCACACCTGCGGGTCTCGGTAGCCACCGTCGCGGCCATGAACACCCCGTTGGAGCAGAGCAGCCGTCAGCTCGATGCCGCCGCCAGCAGCCAGCAGCTGGACCAGCAGAACCGGCAGCTGACTGAGACGCAGACCGCCGCGCGCAGCATGAGCGCCTGACGCCTCCGGCTGTCCGGGGCGCCATGAGACAATGCCGCACACTCAGGAATTGACCCCATGTCCAATCTGGCTCCCCTGCCCCCGCTGACGCCCGGCCGTTACCGCCACTTCAAGGGCGGCAACTATCAGGTGCTGGGCGTGGTACGCCACAGCGAAACCCTGGAGCCGCTTGTGCTGTACCGCCCGTTGGACGCGGATCTGGGCGTCTGGGTGCGGCCCTACGACATGTTCAGCGCGCAGGTCGAGGTGGACGGCGTCCTGCGTCCGCGCTTTGCACTGGTAAGCGCCGACTGACAGCGCTTCGCACAGGCCAAAGAATGCCCCAAAGAAAAAGCGCCCCGAAGGGCGCTTTTCTGATTTGGAGCTTGGCCCGCGTTACGGCGTGGCGCTTTGTCCTGCCACTGCCGTGCTGTTGACGATGTACGGGTCGCGCCCGGCATCGGCATAGCCTCTGCAGGCCACATCACCCGGCGCCACCGGGTCACAGGTCCACAGGCTGCGCGGCAGCGTGTCGCGCGTTTCAAAGCGCTCGCCGTTCCACACCAGGAAACCGAGGTGCAGGCGCCCCCACTCGCCGTACGTACGCGGCTCAGCCTTGCTCTCGGCCTTCACGTCGGCATACCAGCGCAGGGCTGGGCCGAACTGCAGCTTGCCCGCATCCAGCTGCGCGCTTGCCGCTTCCACGCCGTAGCGCTTGCGGTCGGCATCCGACACCAGCGGCTGGGCCGGCATCACCTGTTCGGTGATGTCCTGCGGCATGGCGCCCGCGGTGACCTGGAACACGCGCTGCTGCACCAATGCCTCGCGGCAACTGCCAGTGGACAGGCGCATCGTCTCGCCGCCGATGTTCTCCGGATGGCGACCGTCAACACAGGTAAACGGGCCAGAAACCAGATACACCGTGGTGGCCGGATCGGCACCCTCGAACGAGCGCACCCACAATCCGTCCTGTACCGCCAGGAAATCGGGACGCTGGCCGTAGCCCGGCACCGCCTTGAACCATGCCTTCTGGCTGAGCTGACGCTCGCGTGCGGCGCGCGGCAGCAGCAACTGCTGTTCCGGAATGGCCTTCAGTACGTTGGCCAGGTGCGCGGGCATGGTGCCCTGGCAGGCGCCGATCAGCAGGTCATCCTGCGTCGCAAGGCGCGCGGCCAGATCGTTCGGGCAGCGGGCGCCCAGCTGGCGCTCAATGGCGTTGTTCTCGTTGGCCAGCGTCGGCACCGGCAGCGAACGCGGCACTGGCGGCGCATCCGGAGCGGGCGCGGCGACGGGCTCAACCGGTGCGGCAGGTGCCGCGACGGCAACGGGCGTCGGGGTGCTGGGCGCCGGCGCAGGCGTGCTGACCGCCCCAGAGGGGGCGGCAGCTTCTGCGACCACGGGTGCGGCGGTGGCAGCGGCCGGTGCGGCGGGCGCGGCTTCCGGCTCCGATGCTTCAACGGGCGCTGGCGCAACTGCCGGCTGCGGTGTCTCGGGAGATTCAGCAACCGCCTCCGTCACTGCGTCCGCAGGCATATCGGGCGCGATCTCGGCAGGCGCGGGTTCCGATGCAGCCGCGTCCGACGAGGAGGCGACTACAGGTGCAGCGGCTGTCTCGGGCGTGGACACGGCCACCTGCTCAATGACCGCAGCGGCTGGCTCAGCCGCTTCGGCTTCGGCTTCGGCCGCGGACTGCGCGTACGCGCTACCCAGCGCAAATGGCAGCAGCAGCAACAGGGAGGCGGAATGACGAGCACTCACGTGCCTGGAGTAAAGCGAACCATTTCGCATATTTCGTCCTTGAATCTAGAGTGGAATTACGTGGATCACAGCGACGCTATTGGCAACGAACTAACGTTCGTCCAGACCGACAACCGTATGCTCGCAACCGTGCTGATCTCTGGCTGCACCCAAAACCCCTTCGGGTGCGCCCCCCCTATGTCGCCGGATTCCCAACCGCGACACCCTACACCAGTCGTGAAATCCGCGTCGCGACCAAGCTGGGAATATTTGAATTAGATCACAACTTTGGCGGGCAATCCCCTACATCGTTGGGAGCCCTACCAGCGTATGGAGCGCAGTACAGCCTACTGAGCCCACCTCATGCCGCACTGCAGCGCGTGACAACGTTCTGTCACAAAAGATGCCCATTTCCCGCGTCGGTATGAGTCATTCGTCCTGCAGCGCTCTCTTCAACGCGAGGGTCTGAACGACATCGGACACCGCCGTCGCACCCGGATCCCCTCGGAGCGCTGCCCTGGCAAGCACCCTTTGCCTGGCATGCATCGAGGAAATGTAAGCGTCGTAACCCTGCATCCGCGTCGACCACTGCTGGGACATCACATTGAGCTGGTTGGTGAGCCGGGCTGTGTCGCTCTGCGTCGACTGTACGCCGCCGGTCGTGTTGCCGCTGGACGTCCTGGCGTCGTACACCTGGCGCAACGCGTCCTCGGCCTGCTCCATCGTTCTGTCCAGAAACACCACGGTCTCGTTGAACCGTTGATTCTCCATCATCTGAATGTTCACGCAGATCTGCCGCATCTGCCCTTCGAACGCGTAACGGTCGCCAAGCTTCAGCGCGGGGAAGACGCTCTGCATGCCGAGCCCAGCTGCCTTGTTGCCGCAGGCCTCCTTGACGAGGTAATCCGGCTCCACGGGCTGCAACTTCACTCCGGCGGGCAAGCCCATGGAGAACCGGAGCGGATCGAGGATGGCGCGTGCGTCATCAATCTGGGCCTTCACTTCCTCCCAGCGTTTCGCCTCCTTGGCGAACACCATAGAGTCTGAGAAGAATTTTTGAATATCACCCACGATGGAAGTGATATCGATCACAGGCGCGCCCGCACTGACGCTCTGCGTTGCTGTCATCGATGCAATCGCGAGCACGCATGCGAGTGCACCACGCCGCTTCCGCTGCCCAGCCTTCTTAGTCGTCCGCATCCAATTGCGCATGGCACTCCTCCTTGTTGTCGGAAAGGAACCATGCATCGAACGAAAGCGACTGGCAATTCAACTGTTTCGTAGAACTTTCGAAAATCAATAGACACCAACTAATACTGCGTCGCAATCGACCGGCGATGTTTCGCCATGCCTGAGTACCGGAATCGATCCAGAGTACGCCTAAGGCTCCGTGCTCTCTGGGCTACGTCGCTCGGACGACATACCGCACCCGGGAAAATAGGCCGGGCTCAAGATGAGCATCCAAGCCACATCAGGCAAGAATATTGCGAATATTGACGCTGCATGGCACGTCGCAACTGACCAAAAGCAGCGGATGCCTGCGCGCCTGCACCTATCCACGACGGGCGGCGAGAGAAGCAAAAGAGGAGGATCATCACTGATCCTCCTCTTGGAGTCTTAAGCGCTATGGCTGCTAGAAAGCTTTGAATTCCGACATACTGCAAGCTGAGTACGTGACGCTGCAGCTTGCCCCTTTGCTGCCGGAGCGACACCCATCCAACGCCAAACTCTTGGCCTTATCAAGGGTCTCAGCCCCCACTGCGGAAGATGTCAGGCCGGCCGGAATTCTGCCATTGACCGGGTCTGGATCCGCCAGTGCGACGCACTGATTGTAGTAAGCGATCCTGACTTCACACTTGTTCCCGCCTTGCGTCTTGCACTGACTCGTCGCCGCGGATATCGCCGCTCGTTTTGACCGCTGCGAAACCGCGTAGCCTGTGGCCAGCGGGCGATTGGGGTCAGGCTTCATGTCCTCTACGACCGCACCCCAACGGTTTTCCCACTCGCCAGTAGGCCTGGCAGCGGGCGCCGCGCCGGTGGATCCGGCCCTTGGAATGGGCGCACATCCCTGGACGCCCTGCCCGCCTATCGGGTACTGACCGGGAGGACACCCTCCCTCTGCCAATGCGGGGAACGATGCAGAAGACAACATCAGGATTACCAGCCATCTGGCCATCTTCAATCTCCAAAACGTGGACCCTATTCGCACCACACGTCCCGATCCGGAATGTGACCGGGACGTCTCCACCCACAGCACAGGTCGATGTGTGAAGCGCCTGGACGTCGCCCTTCGGAACGTTGATCTTCGGTAGAACTAGAAAGCCTTGAACTCGGACATGCTGCAAGCTGAGTAGTAAACCTCACATCTCTGCCCTTTCACACTTTGACAAATCCTCAATGCGTCAGATTTTGCTTCATCAACGGTCACGGCCGTATTGGCAGTAGTGATTGCGCCCGGAACTCGCTCGCCAACTGGATCGGCCAACGCAACACATTGATTGTGATAGGACAAACGAACCTTGCAGGCTGTACCGCCTCCCTGCGTGCAACGCGACATGGCGAGCGACTCAGCTGCACGCTT
This sequence comes from Stenotrophomonas sp. PD6, assembly GCF_049199305.1. Lineage (NCBI taxonomy): Bacteria > Pseudomonadati > Pseudomonadota > Gammaproteobacteria > Lysobacterales > Lysobacteraceae > Stenotrophomonas > Stenotrophomonas sp. PD6. The sequence continues at coordinate 618,528 of NZ_JBLZQD010000001.1, forward strand.
AGTCTTCTGTGAGGCCGCTACTCCAGTAGCGATGTCTGCGCCCGGTGCTACAGTCGTTGTATCGTCTGCCACGGCGCCCCAACGGGTTTCCCATTTTCCCGTTGGCCTGGAAGCAGGAGCTGACCCGGACGCCCCTGCGCCGGGTATTGGCGCGCAACCGACAACGCCTTGTCCACCAATCGGGTACTGCCCAGGCGGACATGCGCCCTCCGCAAAAGCGGTCAGAGGCACCACAATCAACGCCAACAGAATGAAACAAATTCGCATCAGTCAACTCCACTACCGGGGAACATCCAAGGGCGAGCCGCTAGAAAGCCTTGAACTCGGACATACTGCACGCTGAATAGGTGATCGAGCACCCGCTATTCTCTGCTACCGAACACCCCTTCATCGCCAAGTCTTTGGCCTGCTCTGCGGTCCCGGCGCTGTATGTGCTCGACCTACCGCCTGGACCACCCTGGCTACGAGGCATCGGATCGGCAACGGCAATGCACTGATTGTTGTAGGTCGCAGTGACTTCGCACTTCAACCCACCACCGGCACGACACTGCTCTACGGCGACCTTTTCCGCCTCGCGCTTGCTGCGCTTTGACTCCGACACACCGGTTGCCAGCGGGACACCACGCACGTTCGCGCTGGAATCCTCAGCAATAGCCCCCCAGCGCGTTTCCCATTTGCCAGTGGCTCTAGGCGCGGACGGCGCTGCGCCAGCTCCGCCTCCCCCAGGAATGGGAGCACACCCTTGAACCCCTTGCCCGCCGACGGGGTACTGTCCGGGCGGACACGCGCCCTCTGCAAAGGCGTGGAAAGACGTGACCAGCAATCCGAATATCAACGCGATACGCATAGAGACCTCATCAACCCTGTCATCTTATCCACGCAGAATATCAGGCTCAGCGCGGCGCCTGAGTAAGTTTGACGACATGCTGCGCAGGTGCGAGCTGCGATCTGCGACGAACTGTCTGACCGCGCCACACGCCACCAACGACGCAGAATATCGCGCCCATGCTGCCGCATCAGCCCTTTCCAGAAAAGGAGAGATGTCGCTACTGACCAAGCAAACTGCGAAGCTGCGAAGCTGCGTAGCTGCGTAGCTGCAGATTGCTGAGCAAGCTCTTTCAATGATCATCGGATGAAAAGAGAACGCTCATTGCTGAACCTCCTCTCTATATTTTCATCCTAGACCGCTGCAGCCTGAAGCCGACACAGTCAATTTCACTGGACTCGCGAGAGATCAAAGGAAAGACTTGAACTCAGACATGCCACATGCGGAATACACGATGCTGCATTCCTGACCTGCTCCGAATGCCGTGCAGTCTTTCATCGCGCCAGCAGTTGCCAACTCCAGAGTCTCCGCCGCCACGTGGCGCGATTCAGCATTTCCTGTCGTGCGCTGACGACTCGCAATGGTCGGATCAGCGATTGCCACGCATTGGTTGTAGTAGGCCACTCGCAGCTTGCAACTGCGTCCGCCCGCCTGCTGACAGTCCTTCATCGCGGCCGCAGTCGCTTCGCGCTTCGACTTCCGTGAAACCGAGATTCCCGTAGCAAAGTAGACGAATCCTCTACGACCGCACCCCATCTCGTCTCCCAATTTCCCGTCGGCTTGGGGGCTGGCGCGGTTGCGCTCCCCAGATGCGCCAGGGATCGGCGCACAGCCCTGCACGCCTTGGCCACCTACGGGGACTGACCGGGAGGACAGCCGCCTTCTGCCAATGCAGGAAACGATGCTGCGACCAAGATAAGGTTTGCGAGCAATCTTGCCACCTTGAATCTCCAAACCTTCGACCAAATTCGCACCATGCGCCTCGACCAAGACTGAACATAGTCGAATCGTCACACGCGAATACGGTGCTGCTTGAATTGACCTGATTCGTCCCTGCCGACGAATCATGCGGCCATAAAAAAGGAGGCTCATTGCTGAACCTCCTAGGCACCAAGGTCTCCGCTAAGGCTAGAACGCCTTGAACTCAGACATGCTGCATGCGGAATAACTGATAGAGCACTGCCCAGAACCGTCCGGAGAACAGCGCTTGATGGCCTCCGATTTGGCAAGCTCGAGAGTTTCGGCCCCGTACGTCACGGATTTCCCGCCAAGACCACCTTGACTGCGTGGCTTCGGATCGGCCATTGCGACGCACTGATTGTGGTAGGCAATCACTACTTTGCACTTCTGGCCACCAGCCTTGGTGCATTGATCAATCGCAACCGCCACCGCATCCCGCTTTGACTTCCGTGACTCAGCTACGCCAGTCGCCGTAACTACGCCACGCTCGGATGCACTGTAATCCTCCGCCACGGCACCCCAGCGGGTTTCCCATTTGCCCGTTGGCTTGGGGGAAGCAGGCGCACTTGCACCACCCTGAGGAATCGGCGCACAACCCTGCACTCCCTGCCCTCCGATTGGATACTGGCCAGGAGGGCAAGCGCCCTCGGCAAACGCCGAGAATGATGAAAGACCAAGGAGGATGGCGACAAGCAATTTCATGGGAATCTCTCTCGCAACACTTCTCTGGATATGGGCACAACGACGATTCACTCTTTAGCCGGTAGGGGCGTTGCCATACTTGCCTGACGTTGTGTTTGCCGCGACAGACGTACCTTGCGAGCCCATGACAGAACGACCCTCGCTCAGATGCTGCGGAGCAGCGTTGGTGGGTGCGGGATTGTGCGTCTGCGGCGGCGTGTACGAACCCGGCGGCTGACCTTGCCCGCCCGGCTGTGCCGGAATCGGACTGCCACCGATCTGGGAATATGCCATGAAGTTGCCCAGCGTACCCTGGAAGAAGAACGCCGCCATTGGGGGCGCAGTCAGAATCAGGGTGGTGAGGATCAAGCCCATGCCGCCCTGCTGCATGGCCTGGCTGGTGAGGCCGTCCGAAGAGGCACCGGGCGTCAGGAATTGATCGAACGCAGCGCGGGCCCAGAACGCGACCGACACGCGGATGACCATGTCCAGCGCGATGGAGACCATCGCCGCCAGCACCGCCATGGAGAACATTGTGCCTATGCCGTAGAGCAACCACTTCTGGAACAGCGGCTTGGTCTGCTCGAACAAGAGACACAAGATAAACAACGGACCGAATCCAACGAACAGTGCCATGGCAATCTGATAGAGCAGCAGCATGGAGCCCGCCACTACGGCCGGGCCACCGGTGCCCATGCCAATGAACAGCTGTGCCTGGGTCTTTTCACTGCTGATGCTGGGGTCGCCGACCACCTTGATGGCATCCACGCTGGACAGCGCCACCTGCATCCAGCCCAGGGCCTGGTCGATCTGCTTCTCCGGCGGATCGTCCTTGCCAGTGACAACCGCCGAAATCACACCCTTGACGTCCTTGGTCAGGAACTCCTGGATGCTCGTGCCGAAGATCGCCATGCTGGTGGCGACACTGACGATGAGGGCCGCGCGTGCCATGTTGGTCACCAGCGCCATCATCGAGTCACGGCTCTGGCCGGTCACGATGCGGTAGCCCTGGATGAGCACCCACAAGGTCATCAGTACCAGGGCGATGCCGCCTACCCAGGTCATCATGTGGGTCAGCAACTCGATGCCGAACTTGTTGATGCGATCTTCCAGGTAGCTGAGGATCAGCCGGAAGAAGACGAAGTCGCCGATCGACTGGATACGCGTGGCGTACCCAAGCAGGTCCTGCAGGCCTCCCGAGATGTCAAAATTTGCGATCGATGCGAGCTTCATATCCATAGTCCTTTGGTCTTCCCACTTTCCAGGGCCCGGCGCGCCTGATGCGCGCGGGGCTCATGCCGCTCAATCAACGCTCAGGGCGCCCTTCAATGCCACCGTCTGGACGAGGTCGCCCAGCAGCTTGTTCTTCGGGTTGCCCTTCAGCGCGGCCCTGGCCAGCACGTTCTGGTTCTCCTGCTGCGCCGCGATGTAGGCGTCATACGCCTGCATGCGCGTACCCCACTGCTGGGCCATCATGTTCAACTCATTGCCCAGACGTAGCGTATCGCTGTCCGCTGCCTGCACCGCGCCGGTCTTGTTGCTGCCGATACGGCTCATGAAGTTCTTGTACATCTGCTCCTCGGCCTGCTTGACGGTCTTCTCGAGGAAGTCGACGGAGTCGTTGTACTTGCGGTTCTGCATCATGCGGATGTTCACGCAGATCTGCGCCTGCTGCGCGGCGATATCGCCATCGCTGATGCCCAGCACGCTGACCGCGGTCTTGAGGTCGAAGCCCAAGGCCTTCTTGCCGCAAGCCTCCTCCACCAGGTACTTGGGTGGAACCTTCTCGAGCTTTGCGCCATCCGGCAAGCCGACGATGTAGTTGAACGCATCGAAGATCGCACGCACCTCGTCGATCTGCTGCTTCATCTGATTCCAACGCACCGCTTCCTTGGCGTACTCGGTGGTGTCGGAGATCCAGGACCGGATTTCGCCGATGATCGAGGTGATGTCGATGACGGGCATGCCCGCGTAGGCGTTCTGCGTGCCCAGCAGCATCGCGATGCTCAGTACGACCGCACGCATGCGCGTGCGCTTGGCCGGACGAGTCGTGGTCGTGTTGTTGGTCGAGATGTTCATTGCACCCTCCAATGTCTTCTTGCTCATGGTCCGTATCCTTACGTCAGGCCGCGTCCGAGCTGGCCGCTGCCGGCTTGCCCGATCCCTTGCGATTCTTGTAGAACTCTTCCAGCCACTGCTCCGGGGTCAGTTCACTGACCGGCGTACGTGCACGGGCCGATGCGGTCTGCAGCACCCGGTGCATGATGTCGATGTTGTCGGTCGAGGCCGAGATCACCGACAGAATGTCGTCCATGCCGCGCAGGTTGAGCTGGCATACGCTGGAGGCGTGGCCCTGCTTGACCAGGAAGCAGCGCGAGCGTTCGTCCAGCGCGGTGACCACGCGGAACTCGGCTTCGGTGAGCTTCAGGCCGTCCATGTAGTCGGACTTGCTGGCATTCGGGTTCGGCAGCAGGATGAGCGTGGCGGTCTGCTCGATCAGGGCGGCGGAGATGTCGCTCTTCAGCGCGTCTTCCGGGCTCTGCGTGGCGAAGATGCCCAGACCGTTCTGCTTACGGATGGTCTTCTGCTTGTTCTTGGCGAACTCCTTCAGTCCACCCTCGCCGTCCAGGATCTTCCAGAATTCGTCCATCACGTAGATCAGCGGGCGTCCGTCGATCAGCGACTCCAGCTTGTGCAGCAGGTAGTTGATCACCGGCACGCGCACTTCGGGGTTGTCGATGATGTCGGTGTAGTCGAACCCGATGATGTTGGCCTTGCTCAGGTCGATGGTATCGACCGGGTTGTCGAACACCCAGCCCAGCGAGTTGCCCGACGTCCAGCGGCGCATGCGCGCGTACAGGCCGTCGTCGCCCATGTTGGGCAGGCTCTTCTGGAAGTTGGTCATGCTGCGCAGGTGCATCGGGGTGTCGAGCATGCTCTCCACACCGCGGTAGATGTCCTCTTCCTCGCGGGCGCTGTATTCCTTCTTGCCGGCCAGCACCTTGATCAGGTCGGCCAGGAACTGCACGTTGGCTTCGTTGTTCTCGCACTGGAACGGATTGAAGCCGGTCGCCGAGCCGTTCTCCAGCGCCAGGTAGTTGCCGCCGCAGGCGCGCACGAAGATCTCCGCGCCGCGGTCCTTGTCGAAGAAGAAGATCGTCGGCGACGGGTCGTACTTCTGCACCTGGCTGAGCAGGAAGTTGATCAGCGCGGTCTTGCCGGTACCGGACTTGCCGATCACCATGGTGTTGGCGATTGCCTTTTCACCCAGCGAATTTTCCGACGGGTGGGTGGCGTGGAAGTTGAAGTAGTACGGCTGGCCGTTGGTGGTCTGCAGGGTGGTGACGCAGTCGCCCCACGGGTTGTTGTGCTGCTTGCCGGTGGCGAAGTTGTGCAGCGGCGACAGGCCCAGGAAGTTCAGCGAGCTCAGGTTGGCCAGGCGGGTACGGTAGCGCCAGTTGCCCGGCAGCTGTGCGTAGAACGCGGAGGTGACGGCCAGGTCTTCCTTCACCGAGACGAAGCCGGCGTTGGACAGTTCGGCGCGGGTGCTGGCCACGTTCTGCGAGAGCTTGGCCTGGCTGTCGCCATACACCGCCAGGGTGTAGTGGTATTCGCCCAGCACAAAGTTGCCCGACGAGAGCTGGTCCATGGCCTGGTCCAGCTCGATGATCTGGCTCACGGCCTTGTCGCCGGAGGAGATCATCATGCCCTTGGTGCGGTCGAGCACCTTCAGCGCGTCCTGGCGGCCCATGGGGCTGAAGGAATGGGTGACCACGTACTCGAAGTCGAGGTACTTCAGGCCGTTGAGGATGCCCGGGTACGTGCCCTCGGCAAACTCCTTGATATTGAGGATCGCGCCGAAATGGTTGACGCCATTGGGCGTGGCGATCACGAAATCGCCGGTCTTGGCCGAAAACATGTGCTTGCTTACCGGCAGGAAGTCCTTGATCGGCGCGGACAGCACCGGCACGGGCTCATCGATGCGGTTGATCAGGTAGCCGAAGAACTCCAGCGTCTCGGAGAACACGATACCGTTCTTGGCTTCATACATGCCAAGGCGGTACGGGGCGTAGTCGCGGATCACCGCTTCCACGTTGCCGGCCAGTTCCATCAGCTTTTCGATGGCCTGGGACTGCTCGGCCTGCAGTTTGCCGACGTCGGCCGACTTCTCCACGAACCGCTTGCCGGTCACGACCGGGCGGTAAAGCATGGTGAGGTACAGCTCGTTCTGCATGATGCGCTGCGAGGACAGCATGCCCATGTACTGGTCGGACACGTCCTGGTTGAACTTCTGCTTGAAGCTGCTCTTGCCCTTCAGGGTGCGGCGGCGACGGATGTCATGGGCCCAGAAGGCCACGTTGACGAAGTCGGGCGCGCGCAGCGTCTGCAGCAGGCGGTTGAAGGTGTTGTGCTTGTGCTCAAGCTCCCACTCCTCGCGACCCACGAACGGCAGCCCCTCCAGATGCCAGGTCAGCAGATAGTCGCCGCCGGTCGTCTTGACCACGTTGGTGGAAACGTGCGACGACAGCGGGATGAATTCGGCAATGGAGGTGTCTGGGCTGAACATGCTGCGGATTCCGATGAGGGGTCTTCGGTAAGTCGGAATGGCCCGGGCAGAAGCTGCCAGGGCCATTCCGGCACCTCAATCCTTGGGTGCCGGTTTGGTGCGGTAGTGATTCGGGCTGAACACCCACATGCCGTCATGATCCTTCACGTTGCGGACCCTCAACTTGAACTGCAGTCGGAGGCCCATCAACCGGAAGATCATTTCGTCGCGCTTGGCCATGTGTCGCATCACGAACACGGCCACCGGAATGGAGGCCAGGTACCAGAAGTTCGTGTAGACACTCAGCAGGAACAGGCCACCCACGACGAAGAAGAACGGCACGTAGGGAACGCCCATGAACATTGCCGGGCGCGTACAGCCACGAAAAACGACGTTCTTATGCACTGTAGTGCTGCAGGGCGTTGGTCAGCATCGCGCTGCAGGCGCTGTTGTCCGAGCTGTCGCCCAGCAGCATGCTGGCGATCTGGCCGGCCGCACCGATCAGCAGGCCACCGATCAGGATCGGCGCCACGTCGGCAATGCGCTTGTGCGCGAAGGCGATCTGGTAGCCGGCGAAGATGACCGCGATGGTGACGACGGCGATGGAGGCGATGCTCAGCAGGCCATTGATGCTGCTGAAGAAGCCGCACACCTTGGTGTCGGTACCACCGAACTCCTGGGCAAAGGCCTGCGGGACGAACATGGCGCCGACGAAAGCGGTGGCCATCAGCACGGTCTTCAGCGTGCGCTGGGCGTTGACGAGATCGAGGTTGAATCGCTTCATGGGTGGATATCCTTGTTGATGGGCTTGCATTACTGAGTGGCCAATCGGGGGCTTGACCGTGCCGCGCCTGCGTCAGAAGACGAAGGCTGCATCCCCTGCGGGAACCGGTGGTGCCACCGGCACGGGGGCCGGCGGGGTGTATTGCGCGGTTGACGATGCCGTGGGTACGGGCGCATTGCGCTCGCTCCACGGCCTGAGCATGACGGGGCCTTCGGCGCTGCCACCCTGTGGCGGCGCGGCGATCGGGGCCTGCATCCGCACCTGCTGCTGCGGCGGCGCGGGCGCGGCCTGCGGCATGGCGCGATCCACGGCGCCCAGCACGACCCGCGACAGCGCGGCGTCGGCGAGGTTGACCAGGCTGCCGCGCGCCATGGCGGAGGTGGACGGATAGACGACGTAGGCACGTGCCGGGTCATCCGGCAGCGCCTGGATCTGCGCCTGCGCGGCGGCCACGCTCTGGGCGACCACACGGCCCTGCGCGGCCGACTCGAACTGCGGGTGGTGCTCGATCTTCACTTCGCGGCGGGTGCTGCGCGGCAGGACGTTGATCGGCGCAACGCCGTCGGCCGCGGCCACGCGCTGGCTGCGCTGGATGGAGTCGTAGATCTTCTGCACGTAGCCGTGGCGGAAGCCGGTGGTGAAGTTGCCCGAGTAGTAGCAGCTGAACGACTTGCCCCAGTCGCCGCCCGAGCGCTTGTAGCACTCGGCGAGAATGCGCGAGCCGGCCACCAGGTTGTCGCACTGGCGGAAGGCCTTTTCGTACGAATCCAGGCCGTACTTGGGCAGGTTGTAGCGGTTGACCTGGGCCAGGCCGACCGAGAAGTTGTAGCCCTTCTCTTCCAGCATGCGCACCGTGGCCAGCGCCTCGTCCAGCTGCTTGGGCTGGCGCGCCAGCGCACCGCCCACCACGCCGATGGCGTAGGGGTTGCGCGAGGATTCCACGTTGATCACATGCTGCATGACGTCCATGGGCACCGCCATGTCCTGGCAGGCCAGCATTTCGAATCCTGGAAGCATCAGTGCTGCCCTCCCTGTGCACGGCCGGGATTGAAGTCGATACCGGTGATGTAGCGCGAGCCGGCATGCGCCTTGATGTGGACCACGATGTCGATGGTCATCATCAGCAGGCGCTTGATCACCTCGAACTCCAGGCCGGAGCCTTCGGTGGATGCCTTCACCATCAGGGCCAGCTGGTCCCAGGTCTGCTCGGGGCTGCCGGCGTGGCAGCTGGTGATCGAACCGGGGTGGCCAGAGGCGCAGTTGCGGATGAAGTAGAACGCCTCATCGCCACGCAGCTCGGCGAGGATGATGCGCTCGGGCTTCATGCGCAGGCACGCCTCCATGCAGCTCTTGGCGGTCACGTTGCTGGTGCTCTGCCCGCCCTTGGAGTACAGCAGGTGCACCACATTGGGCTGGGTGAGGAACAGCTCGCGGGCGTCCTCGATGGTGACCAGGCGCTCGCTGTCCGGAATGTGGTTGACCAGCGCCTTCATGAAGGTGGTCTTGCCGCTACCGGTGGCGCCGGACACCACGATGTTCTTGCGGTACTTCACCGCACGCCGGAAGAATTCGGCGTACTCGCGCGAGGCACGCAGTTCCACCAGCTCGCGGTCCTGCTCGCTGAGGCTGCCGTCCTGCTCGAGGATCTGGTTGAAGAACCCATCTTCGTGGTACTGGCTGAGCGTCTTGGTGTGCTTGGACGGCAGACGGATCGTGATCGACACCTTGCCGGCGTCGCAGGCCGGCGGGATCACGAACTGGGCGCGCTGCCCGGTCGGGAAGGTGAGCGACACCACCGGGTCAGCGTCGGTAATACGCTGGCCGGTGTTGCTCTCGTTCACCACCGCCGTGCAGAACTGCCGGGCCCGTTCGAAGGTCAGGCCCGGCACGTCCACGCGCTCCCACCCCGCCCGGGTTTCCAGGTACAGCTCGCCGGGACGGTTGATGCAGATTTCCGTCACTTCCGGCGAGCTCATGTACTCGGCAATTCCCAGCACTTCGTACTGATAGCGCAGGAAATCACTGGAGACTTGGGCGATGGGGGCCACTTCTGCGTCCATGGTCAGGTCACTTCGTTACCGGCTACGCAGCACTTGGCTGAAGTCGACATCCTTGGCGACATACACGTTGATGCGCGTACCCTGGTTGATCGTTACGGTCGGCGGACGACGCTGGCTCAGCGCCTCACCGGCCAGGCGTTCCATCTGGCGCGCGGTCGCGCTTTCATACGGCGACTGCACCGCCATGCCGCTGTTGGTGATGGTCGTGCTCTCCGGGCCGTGTTCGGCCGCGGCGTACTTGAAGGCGTCGGCCAGCAGGCTGATCATCAGCGCCGAGGCGATGCGGCTGCCCCAGTGCGCGGAGTACTGGCCCGGCATGCCGGCGCCACCCAGACCATCGATACCCGGGCTGGACATGGCCACGTCGATGCCGTTGGGCGTGGTGACACGGTCCCAGATCACTTCGACGCGGTCGCCGATCGGGCCGCCACCGTAGGAACCGTAGATCTTGGAACCCTTGGGCAGCAGCAGCGTGCGGCCGTTGATGGAGTACACCGGCTCGGTCAGCAGGCACGAGGTGTAGCCGGCGAAGTCGCTGATGATGCGGGTTTCCAGGATGCAGCGCAGGTAGGTGCCACGCACCAGCAGCGCATCCGGCGAACGAATGAACGACGCGTTGGACACATCGTCCACGTCCGGACCACGACGCACGCGCTCCGGCGCCGCCGGCTGACCGCCGTTGCTGGCCTGGAGGGCGGCCATCATCATCTTGCTGTATTCGTCGTTCGCACCCGGCCCGCCTGCGCCGTCGCCATCGCCGTTGCCTACGCCTGCACCACCGCCGATACGGCGGTCCATCAGGGTCGGACCGCGGTCGATCTCGCGTTCCTGCATCGGCGGCGTCATCGCCGCCATGCGGCTGGCGCGGGTGTCTTCTTCCGGCAGCGGCGGCAGCATCGGGATCGGCTGCACGTCACTCGGGAGCGGCGGCGTACTCGTGTCCGGCCCCAGGCGCGGCATTTCAGGCGCCGACGCGCGGGTGGTTTCGGCCTGCTTCTTGGCCGGCTCGTCGCCGCTGTTCTTGCGGAACAGCAGGAAGCCCATGGCCACCAGCAACACCAGGATGCCGCCCATGAAGGCGAGCGCCTTGCGGTTCAGGCGCTGTTCTTCGGCAGAGCGCAGCTGCGGGGCGCCGGCATCCAGATCCGGTGCCTGCGCGGCATGGGCATTGCCGAAGTACGGGTTGGAGGGGTCTACCCCGCCCTGGCCGACGCCATACTCGCGCTGGCCGTCGTCTCGAATGTCGTTCGGGTCATTGCCCGGAGTGTTGTGCTGGCTCATTTCTTCACGTTCCTTCGCAGGCCGACAACGTTGTCGCCGTGGCGCACCACCAGATACGGGTAGGTCCCATGGACGATGAGGGTGTTGCCTTCCACGGTGGTGTTGACCACGTATTCCTCACCGTACTCCTCATCGCGACCGAATACGGCCGGGAAGATACCGGTCTTGTACTCGGGGGAGTTCGGCAGCTTCACGTAGGTAAAGCGGCTGTCGTCATACACGTTGACCGGGATCAACCAGCCCATCTTCTTGGCGCGACGGGTGGAGTAGGAGTAATCGAAGTTGTACTGGCGGTCCTTTGCCAGCTCCGTGCTGAGCAGCGGCTTGGCCTCTTCCTGCACCGCCGTCTGGGCGACGCCGAATTCGGTATCGCTGGGGTAGGTGAAGGCGATCTTGTACTGCACGCCGGCGCGGCGGGCCTGTTCCAGCTGACGCCAATCCGTGGCGACCACCTTCAGTTCGAAGATGTACGAATGGGTCTCGGTGCGCACCATCATGTTGGTGTCGACGTCGACGTTCTTCGGCTTGAGATAGAACACGTTCTCGCGACGGGTCAGCTCCCAGCCGGTGCTGAAGCCGGTGCTGTAGTCGAGGATCTTCTCGTTCGGGCTCAATTCGATCTGGGTGGTCAGACCCAGGCCGGTGCGCACCGGATAGATGCGGTCCTGCTCGTATTCGTAGTGGTCCACTGCCTGTGCAGACGCACCTGCGGAGAACATCAACGACAGCATCGACACGACGGCCAATGCTCCTCCTTGTACCTTTCGACTACTCATCGGGTGCTTGCTCCATCAGCAGTTCCGGTGGAATTTCCTTGAGCCGGCCTCATGGCCGGTTGCCCGGGCATCGGCTGCCCTTGCATCTGTTGTCCCTGGCCCGGCTGTGCCGGATAGGCGCCCTGTGGCACCTGCTGCCCTGGGTAGGGTTGTCCCTGCATCGGCTGCCCCTGCGGGTAGCCCTGCGGCGCCGCGACCGGCTGGCCGGTGACCGGGTCGATCGCAGGTGCGGCGGCAGCAGCCTGGGCGGCGGCGTATGCGGCGTCCTGGGCCTGGTCGGACTGCTGCTGCAGGGCAGCGTCGTCCGGGCCCGGGATGCCACGGGAGTAATCATTGTCCACGCGGTACTCGAACACTTCCATGCCCAGCGGGTTGAGGATGCGCTCCTGCTCGGACAAGGCCAGCTTGCCGTCGTAGCGGAAACGCAGCGTCACCAGCTGGTTGTCCAGGTAATTGGTGGTGCTCTTGATCTTGTCGTAGATGCTGCGCTGGATGCGCACCGACGCGCCGCGGAAGCCACCGTTGGGCTGGGCTTCGAGCGGGGTGATGCTGAGAATCTTCACCCGGATGGCGCGCTCCTTGCCGTACAGCACGATCGGGCTCTGCGGGTTGTTGCCCGCGTAGCGTGCGCGCACCGCGTCACTGACCGGCTTGCTGGACATCACGTGCACCAGCTGCCAGTCGCGCAGGCCCATCACGGCGAAGTCGTACGACTCGCGCGCCATGACGTACTGCGCCACGTTGCTGCGGTTGATCGCATCGCTGGCGGTGATGGTCTGCCCTTCGAAGTTGCCGGTCAGCCTGGCCACCGTGGCCGTACCGCTGTAGGCATCGGCCATCACCAGGAACGGAACCTTCTCCTTCAGCGGCAGCATGTAGTAGTAGCCACCGGCCAGGGCCAGCGACATCACCAGCGATGAACCCGCCACCCACCAGGCACGGCGCTCGCTGCGGCGTGCGAGGTCGGCCACCGTGACCTCGTAGCTCACCGCTTTCGCGACGGCCTGGTCCACTTTCGGGCTGTTGCCTGCGTCCTTCTTTCGGAACATGGAATTCATCCGTACTGCTGGAATATCAATGGGCGCGATACCCCGGCGCCGCGCGCCGGGAACACCGCGGTTGCCTGATGCCTACCCGCTCAGCTTCCGCTGGAGGCGTCGGCGCTACCGGACGAGGCGGTGGACGGAGCGGCCACTTGCACCACGATCTGGTTGCCGACGATGGAGATCGACACGCCCTGCCCTGCATACGCGGAGCTGAGGTCGATCACCGCCTGCTGCGGATTGGTCGTGACGATCTTGGCCACCGCGCCGTACAGCGTGTAATCCGAGGTGATGCGGTAATCCAGCGTCATCCCGGAATCCTTGGCCCAGCGTTCGAGCATGGACTTCAAGGTGCCGTCCATGGGCGAGGCCTGGTACACGTAGCTGGAGTACAGCGGAATTTCCATGGTGGTGCTGGCGAAACGATTCACCGGCTTCCAGCGGCCACCGAAATCCGGTGCGGGCTTGGTTGCGCAACCGGCCAGCAGCACCACGGCGGCGATGATGGCAACGGTGCAACCCTTTGACAGAAACGCTTGCTTCATACGGACTTCCCTATGACGTACGGAATAGCGGCTTTTACCCCGGAAATGACGGCAACGCATCGACCCGTCGCAGCCTGTTGTCAGGCACGACGAACCAACGTTGGATGCAAGCTGCAACACCTTTCACTGGTGCAACCGGGCCCCCGCCCCGTCTGGTGTGTAGACGCCCCGAACGCGTGTTCGGCCCCTGCGCCTCCACCCCTCAACCCGAGAAAAGCCATCCATGTTCCTCTTGGTGTACTTCAGTGCATGTCTTCCAGCACTGTACTCAACAACAAATTCATGACGTATGGAACGTCCATCACAAATACGATGACACATCTTCGCGTCAAATCAACGTCAAACCTGACAAATTTTTAACGTTCACACACACTCATCTGCATTTTTTTTGACGCACGTCACACGTTTTCACGCGAGACGCTTACAGGTCCAGCATCGGCACTGCGGTCTTCGGCAGCAGCCGAGACGTGAAATAACGGTCCTGGTAATACTTGATCTTGTCGCATTTCACCGGGTGCGGAATGCCTTCGTACAGGAACACCTCATGGTCGTTGCCCATGGCCTTGAGCTCCTGCGGCAGCATCAGCGCACGCCGTTCCTCGGTGAAGCTGTGGGTCTTCTCACGCGCATGGGTCACGTTCTTCTTGCGCACGGTGGTGTAGCCGAGCATTTCCGAATAGTCGTTGGCGTCCTGCTGTTCGCGCGGCGCGTACAGGATCTGCAGGGCGTGGTTGGTGATGATGGTGCGCGACACATCCTTGCCGTAGGTGGCATCGAGCTGGGCCATGCTCTGGATGATCGGCAGCAGGCGCACGTTGTAACCGGCCATGTAGGACACGGCCGAGGCGATGATGTCGACCTTGCCGATGGCGGTGAATTCGTCCATCAACAGCAGGCACTGGTACTTCAGGTCCGGGTTGGACTTGGGCAGTTCCTTGGTGTTGAGGTTGATGATCTGGCTGAAGAACAGGTTGATGATCAGGCGGCTCTCGGCCAGCTTGTTGGGCTGGATGCCGATGTAGATCGTCATCTTCTTCTTGCGCAGGTCGGTGAGCAGGAAGTCGTTGGCGCTGGTGGCCTTGTCCAGCACCGGGTTGATCCAGGCGTTCAGCGGCTCCTTGAACGTGCCCATGATCGAGGCGAACGTTTCATCGGCCTGCGACAACATGTTGGCGAACGCCGAACGCGCGTTGCCGCTGAGGAACTTCTGCTCCGACAACGCCTTGAGGTACTTCTTGAGGTCGCTGCCGTCGCCGGTGGACAGCCGGTAGATGGCGCCCAGCGTCGGCGTGCCCTGCCCGCCAGGGAAGCCCATGCGGCGCTCGTCGTCCCAGTTCTCGAACAGGTACAGCGCGAAGGCCATGAACGCATTGCGGGCTTGGCTGATCCAGAATTTCTGGTCGTCCGAGCCGTCCGGATACAGCATCGCGGCGATGCTCATCAGCTCCGAGACGCGGAACGCCTGGTCGTCGGAGACGTAGCTGAGCGGATTCCAGCGATGGGTGCGGCGGTCTTCGGCGAACGGATTGAACAGGAACACCTCATGGCCCTGACCGGCGCGCCAGCCACTGGTGAGGTCGAAGTTTTCCTGCTTGATGTCCAGCACCACGACGGATTCGCCGTACTCGAGCAGGTTGGGAATCACCACGCCCACGCCCTTGCCCGAACGGGTCGGCGCAGCCAGGATCACGAACTGCTGGCCACTGAGCCGCACCAGCTTGCCACCGAAGCTGCCGACCACGATGCCGTTGTCGGACTTCTTGAACAGCCCATGCTTGGCCAGGTCCGAGGCGGCCGCGAAGCGCGCATCACCGTGCAGCGACTTCTTCTTGGGCTTGAACATGAGAAACAGCACCACCAGGCAGAGCAATGCCGGCAGCCCGAAGCCTACGGCACCTGCGGCCTTGATCTTGGTCAGGTACGGTGCGACCGCCGGCTGATCCATGGCCTGGATGTACTGGTAATAGGTGTTCCAGCTGAACAACCCGGTGTCCAGACGCAGGAACAGCAGGGTGAGATACCCGGCGAGGCAGTAGCCGACAAGCGCGGTCAACAGGACGACGACAGCGGTGACAACAATCTTCTGCGTGGACAAACCCAATCCTCCATGACGCGCCCCAAGGCGCTACGTCTAGCGTCTGCGCCTTCGTGGCAGCGGACGCGTTTCTGTCGTTTCATCGCTCAAGCGAACCGCTTTTTCCTCTTCGAGCAGCTCCAACCAGTACGCGTGCGCCTGTTCAAGCGACAGTACATCGGTCAGCCGCGTTCCGTCAGAGTCAAAAACGGCGTAGCCAACCACATCGGCCGGGTTGTAGACCGGCGAAGTGGTAAGAGCAACCAGTTGAAACCTGCCTTCCACCCGCAATGCATGAGGGTACTCGACCATCACGCACGCTCCCCGGATGACGTCAGTGGCCCGCATGCTAATGCACCATGCGTAATCTGCCAATAAGAAATTCCTGACAATACAAGTGTGTAGACGCATGTATCGTGTGAATGGTGCGCGTGGTGGGACAATGGAACGGGATCGCGATCAATGCGTCACGTCACGCCCTGCAGATAGCGCGTACGCCCCTCACGACGCACGGCGATGAGTTGTTGACGACGCTGCAGCGGTCCGTAGGACACATGGACCCACTGGCCAAATTCCTCGATGAGCTGATCGAACGGCAGGCCGAGCGCGACAATGCGTCGCGCCAACGCCATCGCCGTCATGCCGCTGACGTGGATGTCGGCGGCCTGCCCCGATCGATGCTGGCTGCTGGGCACGCCGCCCACCGCGCGGTTGACCGCCGTCGAGCGAAAGCCCGATGTCACAAGCACCGGTTGACCGAGCGCATCACGCAATGGCTGCAGCACATGTTCGGCCAATGCCAGCAGCGCGGCACGCTCACTGCGGTTGGGCACGTTCGGCAGCCCGGTGGTCGTGCGGGTCAATTCGTCGAGGGTGAAGTTGGCCGTGAGCTGCATCTTCGGGCACGCGTGCGAGGGGGAGCTCCAGCGTGCCTCCCGGTCCGCTGCGCCGCGTGAAATGCCGGCGGCCCGGCAGTTCCCCCTGCGGACCACAGCATTCCAGACGGAATTGGGCCTGATTAAGCTGAATGGTGCACCGCAGCAGTACAATTGCCGCCCGTTATCCGATCCATTGCCCCGATGAGCCCCACCACCCTTCCCCTGGCCGCCCGCCTGACCGCGCGCGAGCGCACGCTGATCATCCTGGCCTTGTCGCTGGGCGGCTTCGCCATTGGCACCAGCGAATTCGCCAGCATGGGGCTGATGCTGGAGATCAGCCGCGGGCTGTCGATCAGCGAAACCCAGGTGGGTCACCTGATCAGCGCCTACGCCGTCGGCGTGGTGGTCGGCGCCCCGGTGCTGGCCTTCGCCGGCGCCGGCTATGCCCGCCGCACCCTGCTGCTGGGCCTGATGGGCTTCTACGCGGTGGGCAACCTGGCCAGCGCGCTGGCGCCGGACTACACCACCATGCTGATTGCCCGCTTCGTGGCCGGCCTGCCGCATGGCGCCTACTTCGGCGTGGCGATGCTGGTGGCCGCGGCCATCAGCCCGCCCGCCCAGCGCGGCGCGGCGATGTCCAAGGTGCTGCTGGGCCTGTCGGTGGCCATTCTGGTGGGCAACCCGCTCACCACCTGGCTGGGCCAGCAGCTGAGCTGGCGGACCGCCTTCGCGCTGGTCAGCGTGCTGGCCATTGCCACGGTGCTGATGATCGCGCGCTTCCTGCTGCCCGATCCGGACGAGGTGCGCACCTCGCCGATGCGCGAACTGCGTGCCTTCAACCGCCCGCAGGTGTGGCTGGCGCTGGCGATCGGCTCGATCGGTTTTGCCGGCATGTTCTGTGTGTTCACCTACCTCGCGCCGACGCTGGTGCAGGTGACCGGCCTGGCCGAATCGTGGATGCCGGTGGCCGTGGGCATCTTCGGTGTCGGCGCGATCATCGGCAACGTTGCCGGCGGTTGGCTGGTGGACCGCTTCCAGTTCCGCGCCGCCGGCCTGGTGCTGGTGTGGTCGATCGCGGTGCTGCTGGCCTACCCGCTGGCGGCCACCTCGGCGTGGAGCATCTTTCCGATGATCGTCGCGGTCGGCACCATGGGCGCACTGGCCGCCGTGCTGCAGACCCGCCTGATGGACGTGGCCGGCGAGGCGCAGACGCTGGCCGCCGCCTCCAACCATGCCGCCTTCAATACGGCCAATGCGCTGGGCCCGTGGTTCGGCGGCATGGCCATCGGCGCCGGCTTCAGCCCGGCCGTGACCGGCTATGTCGGCGCGGCCACCGCACTGGGCGGCCTGCTGCTGTGGGGCGTGGCCGTACTGGTGGAACGGCAGTCGCGCACGAATGCCGCGGTGGCCTGCGATCGCTGAGCGACGCCGATAGCCACAACCTGAAGAGACCCCGCCGCGGCGGGGTTTTTTCGTTTGGTTTTTCCTATCATGACGCCCTGATCGTTTCACCGGCGCGCGACCCGCGCCGCCGCCCTGCCCGCATTCTGGATGTAGTGATGACGCACGACTGGTCCCCTTCCCCCTGGGGCCGCCGCCTCTCGCGTTCGCCGGACTGGCGCCTGCGTCGCCTGGATGATCGCTTCGAGCTGACCGTCGACGACCAGGTCTACACGCTGGCCATTGCCGCGTCAGACGCGTGGCGCCTGCAGCGCGGCCCGGTGTGGAGCACGCTTCGCATTGCCACTGAAGACGGCGATCTTCAGCTGGGCGGCCTGCCGAATGCGCAGGCAGACGCGCTGCACGCGCTATGGTCTGTCAGCGCCCAGGCGCGTCAACAGGACCGCCGGCTGGCCGATGCCAATGAAGCACTGGCACAGCTCCGCGACTGGCTGGGCCAGGCCGACACCGTGCTGGAGCGCGCCGACGCACAGCGGCGCTGGCTCACCCTTGAGCAGCAGCAGACCCTGCTGCAGCAGCGCCCCGCCCTGCCGCTGGACGACGAAGCCCTGTGGGCGGTGTTCGACGACCCGGCACTGCGCCCGCAGCTCGACGGAGCGGCCTCGGAGATCGAGAACGACCTGCTGCGCTGGTCGGGCGACTGGCCCGCGCTGTGGACGGCGCGCAACGACGCGCACCTGCAGCGCGAACAACGCGACGCCGCCGACCTGCTCGACCACGTCGAGCGCCAGCCGCTGACGGCGGAGCAGGCCCGCGCGGTGATCTGCTTCGACAGCCGCATGCTGGTGGTGGCTGCCGCGGGCTCGGGCAAGACCTCCACGATGGTGGCCAAGGCCGCCTACGCCATCGATCGCGGCCTGGCGGCTGCCGACCAGATCGTCATGCTCGCCTTCAACAAGGAAGCGGCCACCGAGCTGCAGCAGCGCACCGACGCCGCGTTCCAGCGCCTGGGCATGGCCGCCGAGGGCGTGCAGGCGCGCACCTTCCATGCGCTGGGGCGGCAGATCATCGGCAAGGTGACCGGCCGCATGCCCGAGGTACCCGGCTGGGCCGTGGATGCGGCGCAGGGCTTCCATCAGCTGGCCGACATCATCGACCGGCTCAAGGACCGCTCCCTGCACTTCCGCACGCAGTGGGACCTGTTCCGGCTGGTGTTCGGCCGCGACCTGCCGATGCAGGGCGAAGCGCCGGTCGCCGATGGCTGGGACACCGAGGGCAACCGCTACGTGCGCACGCTGCGCGGCGAGCGCGTGCGCAACATCGAAGAGTGCGTGATTGCCGACTGGCTGTTCTACAACGGCGTGGACTACACCTATGAAGCCCACCCCACGCTGGATACAGCGACCGACACATTCAACCCGGGCGGCGCCGACTTCTTCTATCCCGGCACCGCGCTGTACCACAGGCACCGGTTGGACGCGGAGGCCGATGGCACCGCCTCCGTTCGGGACCACTCCGCCACCCACCTCGACACCTATTCGCAGCAGCTGCGCAGCGGCGCGCTGTTTGAGGTGCTGGGCGAAGCGCTGTCGCGTCACGGGCTGACGCTGGACCCGCACCCCGACCGCGAGTTGCCCGACGACGGCGCAAAGCCGATGCCGGACACCGAGCTGATCGGCCTGGTGCGCACCTTCATCAGCCACGCCAAGAGCAACGGCCTGGGCGTGGCCGACATGGCCGAGCGCCTGCGGCTGTTTCCCGAAGACCGCTTCAAGCACCGCTACCGCCTGTTCCTGGAACTGGCCACGCCGATCCTGCACGCCTGGGACGACGCGCTGGCCGCCGAAAACGCGATCGATTTCGAGGACATGCTCAACCAGGCGGCGGAGTACCTCGAAAGCGGTCGCTATGCCTCGCCCTACCTGCTGGTGATGGCCGACGAGTTCCAGGACGCCTCACGCGCCCGCGCGCGGCTGTGCCGGGCACTGGTGCAGGCACCCGGCCGCCACCTGTTCGCGGTGGGCGACGACTGGCAGTCGATCAACCGCTTCGCCGGCGCCGATGTAAGCGTGATGACCGCGTTCAACGAGACCTTTGGCCCGGCCCAGGTGATGCACCTGGAGCAGACGTTCCGTTGCCCGCAGGCCTTGTGCGATGCCTCCAGCCGCTTCGTGTCGAAGAACCCGGCGCAGATCGCCAAGCAGGTGCGTTCACTCGCCCCTGCGCACGGGCCGGTGCTGCAGGCGTTCCAGGTGGCCACCCGCGACCGCCTGCAGGACGCGATCTACCAGTATCTGCAGCGGCTGCAGCAGCAACTGCAGAGCGGCGCGATCCCGGCGGGCAGGAACGGAAAGTTGTCGGTGTTCGTGCTGGGTCGCTACAACGCCGACCGCGCGTACCTGCCCGCGCATTGGGCGTCACGCTTCGGCGCGCACCTGGAGCTGAGCTTCCACACCGCGCACCGTTCCAAGGGCGCCGAGGCGGACATCGTCATCCTGCCGGCGATGCTGGAGCGCAGCTTCCCCAGCGCCCGCGCCGATGATCCGGTACTGGGTCTGGCCATGCCACACGCCGACACCTACCCGCTGGGCGAGGAGCGCCGGCTGTTCTATGTGGCGTTGACCCGCGCGCGACGCTCGGTGGCGATGTTCACCGTGCAGGGCAAGCGCTCGTCGTTCCTCAGCGAGCTGGTCCACGACGGCGCGCTCAGCGTGACGGCGATCAACGGCGAGCCGATCCGCGAGCAGGCCTGCCCCGCCTGCGATGGCGGGGTGATCGTGCAGCGCAGCGGGCCTTACGGTGAGTTTTCGTCGTGCTCGGGGTATCCGCGCTGCCAGTACAAGCCCAAGAGCGGCGGTTAGCGTTGGCGCCCCAGCACCTTGCTGGGTGGCAGCCCAAGCATCTGCGTGACCATGTAAGAGAATGAACTGACACTGCTGTAGCCCAGATCCATGGCAATCTGGCTGACGGAGGATCCCTCCGCCGCCAAGGCAAACGCGCGCGCCAGCAAGACCTGCTTGCGCCATCCTGCAAAGCTGCACCCCAGCTCTGACTGGAACAGACGATGGATCGTGCTGACACTGGCACCCGCGCCGCTCGCAACCTCAGCGAGAGCGCGATCCTGCCTGGCGTCGGCCAGGAAGGCGTCGCACACAGAACGCAGCCGTTTGTCCTCAGGCATTGAAACGCCAAGTGCGACACGCGGCGCCGTGCGCAACTCGATCATCACCAGCTCGACTACGCTTGCATACCGCTCCGACGGCAGCGCGCCACGTTCGTCCTCGCAGATCGCCTTCACCAGCTCACGTAGAAGCGGTCGTACCTGGAGCACCTGGCAGACCCTCCAGCCGTCCTGATCACGCCTGCCACCGGGATCGCAGAGCAGATGCACTGCGATCAGCGTTGCCTCCTGCGCCACAACCGCCAGGTGCAACGTTCCGGCAGGAATCCAGACCGCGCTCCAAGGGGGAACGGTGAACATCTTGCGGTCGGCCTGCACCCGAACGGTCCCGTGCTCCGAGAAGACCATCTGAGCCCAGGGGTGGCTGTGAACCTGGACTTCCGTCTGCGCCGAATGCGCTCGTACCACGCACCGAATCGGGAATTCCCTACTGGGAGAAAATGGATCTCCTGATTGCGGCTCGATTCTGCGTCTTGTCGATCCTCTGCTTGACATGATTTCGACAACAAACGCGACGTTCTGGATAGCGGACGGTACCACGCCCCCCTATTCTCCTCCCGCGCTCTGCACCACGTTTTCAGCACTACGCGATGGAAATGCAGATGTCTTTTCGCCATCAGGAAGACCATCAATGCAATCCGTCGCACCCGTAAAAACCACCGAAGGCACGCCAGACGAACTGCTCGCACCGGTGGATCGCCCCCTTGTCTATGCGCTGATGTTTGGCGCGGTGCTTCCGTTGCTGGACGCCACCCTGCTCAACATTGCGCTGCAGGACATTGGGCACGCACTGGGCGCTCCGCTGTCGCAGATGCAATGGGTGATCACCGCGTATACCCTCGCTGCCGCTACCGCCGTGCCGCTTTCCGCGTGGCTCTGCGGTCGCATGGGCGCCAGGTCGGTGTGGCTGGCCGGACTCTGGTTGTTTCTTGCCGGCGCCTGCCTCTGTGCGGTCGCCTGGACAGCCGAGATGCTCATCCTCTCCAGAGCACTGCAGGGCATCGCAACCGGCATCATGCTTCCGACGATGCAGACTATCGTGGTCACAGCCCTGGGCCAGCGCAAGACCCGTGGTGCCTTGTCCGCCATGTCCATTCCTTCCGTGCTTGTACCTATCCTGGGCCCATTGGTGGGCGGCGCCTCGCTGCTGCTGGTCGACTGGAGAGTGATCTTCTGGGCGCATGTTCCCATTGGGCTTCTGGCCTTGCACCTGACCTGCCGAGCGATCCCGGACATCCGCGACGGCCATCGCACCGATCTTGATATGACAGGGTTCGTGCTACTCGGGCTGGGCTTGGTTGGCTGTATCTACAGCCTGTCGACAGTGGCTTCCACTACAGGATCGCCCTGGGTCTCCGGACTGCTGGGATCCGCCGCACTGCTAGCCTTTCCAGTGCATGCCTGGCGAACGCCTGGCAATGCGATTCTGGACATTCGGTTATACGCGCACGCTCCGTTCCGGCGTTCCTGTGGTCTGCTGTTTCTCTCCAGCGTCGGGTACTACGGCGGGTTGTTCCTGTTCCCCCTGTATCTGACCCAGCTCGGTCACCACGGGTTGGGCATGACCGGCCTGCTGTTGGCGCTGCACGGCGTCGGCATGCTCGTCGCACGCCAGCTGCTTCCCATGGCCGCGCGCCACTGCGGCGACCTGCGCGTTGCACAGAGCTGCGTGCTGCTGGCAGTGGTGGGCTCCCTCCTGCTGCTCCCACCCTGGGTCGACGATCTGCCGATCATGGCGGTGGGCATGGTGTTACGGGGCGCGGGTATTGGCGTCCTGACCATCCTGGCCATGTCCAGTGCTTACGGAGGCCTGGCAGGCCCTCAAGTCGCGCAGGCAAGCTCACTGACGCGCGTGGTTACCTTGCTGGGTGCCGCGATAGGCGCGGCGCTGGTCGCCATGCTATGCGGATCTTCCAGCAGCGGTTCCCCCGGCTCCACGGCGGGCTACGCAAGCGCGCATGTGCTGCTGACGGTGACGCTGTTGCTGTGCGGTGCCGCCTGCCCCGTGCCTCAGCGCTGCCGCGTGACCAAGGCCGACGACACGACGCAGTGACCACGTCAACGCGGATGCCTCGGATGGATGATGGTGCGCTCGCGCATCCGCGCGTACTCGCGCTCGGAACGGTCGACGTCTTCGGGCTGGTAACCCGCAGCGGCCAGCATCTCCCGCGTGGCCGCCGCAGCCGCCGGGTCTTCCTCGCGCTGGCGCCAGCAGCGGGCCGGCAGGAAATAGCCGACCTCGCTGCGCCCGCGCATGATCACCACCGGGCGACCGGCGTACAGCAGGAACTCGGCCAGGTGCTGGCGCAGGTTCTGTACCGACACATACGCCGGCCCCTCGCCTGGCGACGGGTCCTGTGCCACCACGCTCTCGAACAGTTTTCGGCGATTCATCCTTCCCTCCCGTGGTGCGATGGTGGCCACTGCCGGCTCAGAAGCCGGTGTTGAACTCCAGCTGGAACACGTCGATGGCCAGCGGCGGCCCGAACACTTCCTTGGCCGCCATCCACTTGCCGCTGATCCAGCTGCGCTGGTCGAACGCGTACGCGCCGCCGACGTAGTAGCCGCGCGCGTTGGTGCCGCCCAGATGGAAATTGGGGTCGTTGTACGCATCGGGCAGCGCATCCGGGTCGATCCGCTTGTAGCCCAGCAGTGCCTGCCATTGGCCCTTCTGCTTCAGCTCGACGGCGCCGAAGGTCGCCTGCAGCATCCAGGCGGTGTCGCCACTGCGGAACGTGTCCGCCGTGGTCGCGCCGCCATTGCCGAAGTTGTTGACGATGCCGCCGTTGGCGCGGGCGAACATGGCGTTGCGGTCGTAGGCCAGGTTGCGGATGTAGTCGGCCTCCAGGCGCATGTTGAGCGTGTAGCTCAACGCCGTGTCCCAGCGCAGGTTCACGTCGGCCAGCCGGAACGGCGACGCCAAGCCCACATACTGCGGCGTGGGCGTGTTGGCCGGGTCCAGCGGATTCAGGGCGATGTCACGGATGAGCATCAGGGTGTTGCCCTTCTGCATGAACGCCGGGCGCGACCAGTCGGTGTCGCAGCCGGCGGCGCCCGCGTACAGCAGGCACGGCGAGGAGACCTTGCCGCTGACGTTCTTGTAGTCGTAGTAGGCCACGGCCGCGCGCAGCGTGTTCTGCTCGTTGAAGCGCCAGTCCGCGCCGACCTGTGCGCCGCTCAGCCACTTGTTCTCGTTGGGGGTCTTCACCTGGCTCTGGCTCGGCGAGTTGTCGGAGGTGTACTCCAGCGGCACCACCGCCAGGGTGCCGAACACCGACAGCGCACCCGAATTCAACCAGGGCGTGACGAAATTCGCTGCCAGTCCGTCGACATTGAGGTCCGCGGAGAACAGCGTGTCGCTGGACCAGAACGGATTGCCGAAGCGGCCGCCCCTGATCGTGGCCCAGTACGTGGGGGCATACGAGAGCCACGCCTGGTCCAGCCAGAGGTCCTTCTTCTCCAGGCCGCCGCCGAGCTGTTCGGTGGTGGACACCGGGCCGCTGTTGCTGCCACTGGCCAGGCGTACGCCGGCGCGGGTGCTTTCACTGATGTCGGCCTCCACTCCCAACCGGGCGCGGATGCGCCACAGGTTGCGGCGGTCCTGGCGGGTGTTGCGCAGCGGCGGCAACCCCAGGTTGGTGTTCGGGTTGGTGTCGTAGCCGCTGCCGTCGTTGATTGCTGCCCAGTCGATCTCGATGTCGCTGTTGCTGTCCGAATAGAAACGCGATTCGCTGCGGACGCGCATGTCGCCGCTCACCTTGATCCGCTTGGTCCAGTCGGCCACCTCGTGGGGTGCGGCCCACCCCTCCTGCTGCGCCTGGGTCAACACTTCGGTGCGGACTTCGTCGCGGATGCCATCGCGCACGTGCTGCGGGATGTAGGGAACGCGCACGTCGCCCGGCTCCAGCGCTACACCGCCGGTGCTGGCAGCGGCGGGCGCGGCACTGGCAGCGGCGCGTGCCGAGCTCGCTTCCGCCGCTTCAGCCTGCGCCTGCAGCAGCAGGGCCTGGCCATCTTCGGGACGCAGCGCGCCGCTGGCGATCAGGCCACGGATCAGCTTGACCATGGTGGTTTCCTCGGCGGCCATGGCCCCCGCCGGTGCACCCATCGCCAGCAGTACGGCACAGCACAGCAGCGCCCGTCGCAGCGGGCGCAGGGGGCGCAGGGGGCGCGTGGGGATCGCGTTCGGAGTGCGGTTGCGGATGTTCATCACGGATCTCGCTGCAAAGGGAAAACAGGGAAGTCGACGGAAGTCAGGCACCGGGGCGGCGCCCCTGGACCAGCACGCGCGCCGGGAAGGTCAGCGATGCCGGTGGTCGTTGGTCCACCTGGCCCAGCCGGCGCAGCGCTTCCACGACGGCCTCATCGGCCTGGTCGTTGCCGCTGCCACGGTTGAGTTCGACCCGGGTGATGCGGCCATCCGGCGACATCCACACGTCGACCTGCAGCCGGAAGGCCAGCTTCTTCAACCGGTCATCGCGCGCGATGGCCTGCTGCATCACGTAACCCAGGTAGCGGCCGTAGGTCGCGTTGCCTGCACCACCGGCACCGGTGCCGCTCATGCCACCGCCGCTGCCGGTGCGGATGCCGAAGTTGTCGGTGCCGGCCTGCGCGTCGGTATCCATGCTGACCGGGTCGGCCGTATCCGGCGTCGGTTGCGGCTCCTCCGCAGGGACTGGCTCGACCGTATCGGGCTCAGGGACGGTCTCTTCCGGCGGCGTCTCCGGCTCCGGTGGAGGTTCCGGCGGCGGTGGCGGCGGTGGGGGTGGCGGCGGCAGGGCGAGCATCTGCGGCGGCGTCACCGGTCGGCGGGTGCTGGCGGTGTCCTTGGTCAGCAGCCACCCGAGCAGCCCGGCCAGCAACAGGAACGCAAGGACGCACAGCACGGCGGTGACCAGCCACGGCTTGCGCCCGGGTGGTCGGCCAGTCTCGGGGGAGCGGGTGCCGGGCATCGGGGTTATCCCTGCACCTTGCCGGTCACCAGGCCCACCTGGCTCAGCTCGATCCGGCGCAGCAGGTCGAGTACCTCGACCACGCGTGCGTACTGCACCTGGGCATCGCCGCGCACGATCACCGGGAAGTCGGGGTTGGTCGCCTTCTCGGTGCGCAGGCGGTCTTCCAGCTCGGCCAGGCTGACCGGATAGGCGTCAAGGAACACCTGTCCAGTGGTGTCGATCGTGATCGCCTTGGTCTTGGGCTTCTCCAGCGCGGTGCTGTTGCTCGCCTTGGGCAGGTTGACCTCGATCCCGGGGATGCTGGCGTTGCTGGTGAGAATGAAGATCACCAGCACCACCAACAGCACGTCGACGAACGGGGTGACGTTGATCCCCTTCTCGCGCTTCTTGATTCCGAACCGTTTTGCCCTGGCCATGACGCGGGCCTCAGGCCGTGACCGGGCGCGCGGCGGCGTCCGGTGCACTGCGGTCGAATTCTTCGGCCAGGCGCGCGGTGAACTCGTCGACGAATACCGACATGTCCGCGGCAATGGCGTCGGCACGCGCCGCCAACCAGTTGTAGCCGAACAGCGCGGGGATGGCGACGCCGAGCCCCGCGGCCGTGCACAGCAGTGCGGCGGCCATGCCGGGCGCCACCGAATTGATGTCCACCGCCCCTGCCATCGCGGCCACCACGAACACCAGCATGATGCCGATGACCGTGCCGAACAGGCCGATGTAGGGCGCGCCTTCGATGGTGGTGGACAGCCAGTTCATGCGCCGCGACATGCGTTCGGATTCGCGGGTGACCTCGGCATCCATCGAGGCGCGGATCGAGGTGATTGCCGCTGCGGTGAGGCCGTGGTGGTGCGAGCCGCGGCCGTCCATCTCCTCCATCGCGATGCGATACAGCCGCCACAGTGAGGAGTGTTCGCGGATGCGCGGCGGCAGGGTGCCGGTGCGCTCCAGTTCCTGCAGCGAGGCGACCGGCGCACCGGCGACCTTGCGGTACTGCACGGTGAAGGCGTCGTTGGCGGTAGCGACCGTGCCGAAGTAGCGGCTCTTGGCGATCATGATCGTCCACGACAGCAGCAGCATCAGGCCCAGCAGGAACACCACCACCCAGGCATCCACCGGCATCGCCTTGAGGATGAAACCGAAATGGCTCTGGCCGGTGGTCTGTTCATCGGCACCGTAGCTGGCCAGGCGGGCGTCGCCCCCCTGGCTTGCCGCGTCGGCCTGCAGCAGCGCCGGCGAGCGCGCCACCCGTGACAGCCGCACTTCGTCGATGGCACCGTCGAAATTCGCCAGCGGCGCCGCGGCGCCCGCGGCGTCTGCGCCGATCACCGGTGCGCTGTTGAGCGCCGGCAGGCTGCCAGCCAGCTGCGCCACCTCGCGGCCGTTGAGGTACAGGCGCAGCGTTCCCTCGGCGGCCGTCACGGCAAGGTGCGCCCATTGGCCTTCGGGAATCGGCTGGCCCAGCGTGCTGCGCTGGCCATTGAGCTGCACGAACGGGGCGCGGTCGGCAATGCCGATCAGCAGCTCGCCCTCGCCCTCACGACGGCTGTAGATGGCCTGGGCGCCGGTCGCGGCCGCCGGCTTGATCCAGCTGGAGAAGGTAAACGGCGCGCCTGCCGCCTGCGCCAGCGATGCGCTGGCCGGCAGCGGCAGCGCCGCCGCGCCCAGCTGCGCACCGCGCCCGATCACGGCACCCTCGGCCGCCGGCACCACGGCGCCTGCGCTGTTGCCGTAGGCGGTGGTGTCGCGGGCCGGGGCGTTGGCATCGGCGAAGTGGTAGACGAGCGTGTAGTCCGGGTCGAAGACCTGCTGGCCGTTGCTGCTGGCCGGTGCATTCTTGTTGCCGTAGTACATCCAGATCGTCTGCGGCGCGCCGGCCGCCAGCGCGGGCACATCGACCCATACCAGCGCCATGCCCAGCTTCGGGTCGAACTGCTCGACCTGGTGGTTCAGCACGGTGCGCCCGTCGGCGGACAGGAAGCGCAGGTCCTTGCCGCCTTCGCCAACACCATCGAAGGCGAAGTTGCCGGTATGCAGGCGCAGCAGCACCGGGGTGCGGCCCGGATCGGCGGCCAGGCCGGCGCCCTGCGGGCCGGCATCGAGCGTGATCGGCTTGCGGTAGGGCCACTCGGCCTGCCACCAGTCGGCGTCGGCGGCGGTGGCCGGAAGCGCAACCAGCGCGGCCAGCAACAGCAGCAGTCGAGGAAGTAAACGGGCCATGCGCAATCTCCGGTTCGACGCGCGCACGCGTCGGTCAATAGCTGGTGCTGAGGTTGAAGTTGAAACGCGGGTCGTCCTTGGACGTGGTCGGCCCATCGCTGTAGGGGTAGCCGTAATCCAGGCGCAGTTGCAGGTGGTCGCCGAAGCGCAGCGACGCGCCGACGCCGAACGAGGCCAGGTTGTACTTGTCTTCCTGCTCGGGCAGCGGCTTTCGAAGGCGCAGGTAAGCTGCGTCGGCGAACGCGTACAGGCGCGCGTCCAGCCAGGTGCCGGCGCGCAGTGCCGGGGTGCGCCATTCCAGGTTGGCCAGCGCGCCGTAGTCGCCGATGGCCTCGGCCGACAGGTAGCCGCGCACCGTGTACATGCCACCTGCCGCGTACTGTTCGGCCGACACCAGTGGCGCATCGGTCATCTGCAGGGACGCGCGCGCATACCACTGCCAGTCGCTGGCGAAGGTGTGGGTGTTGGCGGCCTCACCCTTGAGCACCACGAAACTCGGATCGGCGCGGTAGCGCTTCTGGTCGAAATCGGCGGTGTCGCTGCCGTAGCCGAACAGGCGGCGCGTGCCGACCACCAGCTGCGCGTTGAAGCTGGTCACGTCCGTGTCGCCCTGGCGCACGCCGGTGATGCCCAGCGTGATTGGCGCGTACTTCAGCGGCGTGACCATGCTTTCGTCGCCCAGCCGGGTATCTTCCTTCGTGTCCTTGAAATCCACGCCGACACTGAGCTGGCGCCACCAGGCCGCACTGCCCTCCAGCAGGTAGGTCAGCTTCAGGCCCAGCGAATGACCATCGCCGAGCACGCTGGTACCGCCGCCCGCCGCACCCTGCCCGCCCACGTTCAGCACCTGGCTGTCGGAGGTGTAGCCGTTGAACTCCAGGCCCCACGGGGTGCCCTCGAACGGCGCCACGTAGCTGGCAGAGATCACCTTCGCCTGGTCGGTATCCTGCGGCGCGGTATACACGCTCAGCGTGGCACTGTGGCCGATACCCCAGAGGTTGTCGTGGCCAATGGATGCGCTCAGGCGCAGGTCTTCGGTGTCGGCGCTGTGGTCGTTGTTCAACGCGGCGCTGGCACGCCACGGTGAGCGCTCCTCCACCTGCAGATCCACGTCCATCGTGCCCGCCACCGCGCCCTCCTTCACCACCGGCATCACCTGCCGGCGCCCACTGCGGTTGAGCGCGGACAACTCGGTCTGTGCGGCGTTGAAGTCCGGCACCTGGCCTTCGGCGAGCGCGGGGACCTGGTCGCGGATGCGCTCGGGCGATTTACCGGTCGCGCCAACCACACGCAGCTGGCCGATCGGGGTCTGGTTGACCTTGAGCAGCACCACGCCGCCGCTGACCTGCTGTTCGGGCAGTTCCACGAACACCGACTGGTAGCCGGCCTTCTGGTACAGCTCGGACAGCGCATCGCGTGCGCGCTCCACGTCCTCCATGGTCTTTTCCGGACCGAGGAACGGGGTCACCGCCGCTTCGATCTGGCGCATGTCCAACACGGTGTTGCCGCGCACGACATACTCGTTGATGGTGACCTTGGCCGGCACCGGTGCGTCCTGCCCGGCCTGCTGCGCGACAGCCAGCAGCGGCGACAGCAGCAACGCCACAGCCGCCGACAGGCGTCCGCTGGGCGGTAGAACGAGGGCGGAACGGCGCAGTCGGGAAGTCATCAGAGGGCATCGCGTCGCAACAGGGGAGCGGAAAGCGCGGTGAAGCACGCCGGTTCCTCTTCAGGACGTGTACGGCACGTCAAAGCCGCCATCGAATTTTCCAGAGGTGCGGAGAACGGCTGCGGCATCGAACGACGGAATGGCGCTTTCGCTGCGCGGCATCCGTCCTTGAGGAAGAGAGCGGAAATCCCGGAGTTCGCCGTGCACACCCTGCTTCTTCTCACCGCGCTGGCCGCCGCTGCAGGCGATGCGCCGCGCGCACCCGCCAAGGCGACACCCGCTCCGGCCCAGGCCTGCATCGAGGTGGAAGTGAATGGCGAAACGGTGCGCCCGTGGGCCTGCCTGCAGGAGCGGCTCACGCCCGCCGCCGCGAAGCGACCGGCATCGGTGTCAGAGGCTGAGCGGCTGTCGCGTGAGCCGGGCAACCGGATGCTGCAGTACAACCTGGAAGGCACCCGGCAGCGCATGGGCAATGCCCTGGGCACGTCCGTGGTTCCGCAGCGGCCGGCGCGATGAGTGCCGATCAGCGCGTTGTCGCGGCGTCGGCACGCACGATGCCCTGCCCGGCCAGCGGTGGCAGCGCCGGGACCGGCAGCGCGAGTGGTTGCCCCGCCCGCTCGAGGGTGACCACCTCCGCCCCGATCTCGGCCACCCGCGTGGACGGCCCCAGACGCTGTCCGGTGGCGTACGCCTGCGCCGGTGCGCCATCCACGGACAACAACGCGAGCGGCGCGTGGCTGCCCGCCAGCACGCCCAGCACCTGCACGTCTGTCGCGACCGCGCCCGGTGACAGCACGCGCACCAGCGGGGCAACCAGCGCCGGGTCCACCGGCTGCGCGCGGGTCGCGCGCAGCCGCACGCCAACGCCCTCACGGTCATCGCCCGGAGCGTTGAACTGCCAGATCCAGTATCCCGAAACAGCCACCAGCAACGCGGCGGCGAGCGCGGTCAACAGGCGATTGCGATCCCAATGGCGCACGTCCATGCGGCTTCCCTTGCGTAGCGGGCTGGGCACGACGCTAGCAGGCATAGCTGACGCTTTTGTTTCATCAAGCCCGGCTACGCTCGGCCGGACAGGTCATCGCAGGATGCCAGGCTGATGCACCACCGCCGCGCACAAGGTTTCACCCTGATGGAACTGATGGTGGTGCTGGTGATCATCGGCATCTGCACGGCCGGGATTGGCCTGGGCATGGGCACCCTGCTCGATCCGCAGCGCAAGTTGCGGCAGGACGCCCTGCAGCTCGCGCAGCGTCTCCAGGTCGCGCGCGATGAGGCCCGCATTGATGGCCGCACGCTCCGCTGGCAGGCCGATACACACGGCTATTCCTTCAGCCGCCGCGACGGTGGGCGCTGGGTGGTGCTGCAACGCGACGACGAGTTGCGCCCGCGCCAGTGGCAGGCCAGCGAGGTCGCCGTACGACCGCGCGACGGCATCGAACTGAGTCCGGAATGGATCGGCACGCCGTGGGAGCTCGAGCTCAGCGCCGGCGCACAGCACCTGCGCATCACCGACGATGGCAACGGCCAGATCCAGGTGCAGCCATGAGGCGGCGCGCAGGCGGTTTCACCCTGATTGAAGTGTTGATCGCACTGGCGATCGTCGCCGTGGCGCTGGCCGCCGTGATGCGTGCGGTCTCCGTGGCTACCGACGACCAGGCACGCATCCGCGACCGTCGCCTCGCCTTGATCTGTGTGCAGAACCGCTGGGAAGAGCTGCGATTGAATGCGTATCCCCTGCAGGACGCACGCTGGACATGCGAACAGGGCCGCAGCCGGTTCCTCGGCGTGCAGCGGATCGAGCAGCGCAACGGTGAGCGCCTGGTGGAGTTGGCGGTCTACATGGAGCAACAACGCGACAAACGGTTGATCGTGGTACGCAACCCGTGGAGCACAACACAATGATGCGCCGGCAACGGGGCTTCACCCTGATCGAGGTGATGATCGCCATCACGGTCATGGCACTGCTGAGCGTCATCTGCTGGCGGGCGCTGGACAGCGTGGCCGACAGCGACCGGCGGCTGCGCGCCAGCGATGCGGAGACCACTGCGTCGCTGCGTATCCTGCAGCAGCTGCGACGCGATATCGAGATGCGGGCCGATGCCGAACTGCAGCGCGGCGCCCTGCTGCCGGCCGACACACCGCAGCGGTTGCTGCCACCGTCGATGATCAGCGCACGCGATCCGGGCGGCAATGTCTCATTGGAGATCACGCGCAGCGTGGGCAGTGACGGCGCACGCTGGCAGCGCGTGCGCTGGTTCCAGCAGGGACGTACGCTGCGCCGGGCCAGTGGCGCCCCCGGCACGGGATTTCCGCTGCCGGCGCCGTCGGCAGCGGGCGCGGTGGTGGTCGCCAGTGACCTGAAGCGCTTCGATGTGCAGGCGTGGGAGCCCGGCAAGGGCTGGCGTACGTTGCCGGTGCCGGGCGACACCCTGCCCGCACAGGGTGTGCGGGTGACGGTGGAAGTGGAGGATGGACGCGGCCCGCGGCGTTATGTGCGGGTACTCGGGTTGCAGTGAGGGACGCCGAGCGGGTAGCAGGCCACGCAGGGCGTGGCGCTACCTGCGTTCGGTGCGGGGAGCCGCGTCTGCCTGCGGGAACCGGAAGGCGCTGTTGGGGTCATAGGCACTTACCGGCTCGGACACCCGCGGCTTCGGGTCGGCACTGCTGCTGGCGCCAAAGCCCAGCACCTGCACGCTGATTTCCGAAGGCCGATTGCGGCGTGCGTCGTCCTGGGTCTTGCGCATCACGTCCTGCGCCGCCTGGCTGGCGCTGCTGGCGGCGGCGCTGGCCGAGGTCAGCGCATTGACGTTCACCGTGGCCAGTACCGGCAGGCCGGCGCTCTCGCCCTGCACCTGCACGTTGGCCGCGTTGAGTACCTGCAGTGCGGCCAGGTTGACGTTGCCCGAGACGCGGATGCCCGCCTCGCCCGCATCGATGGTGCCCAGCGGCGCAATCAGGTCCACGTCGCCGGCCGGTACTTCGGCAATCGCCGCCAGCGTGGCAATGCCCGCACCGGTGGCCGGCGCCTGCGGCGACAGGTTCACGTTGCCCCACTGGTCGTAGACGCGCAGCGCCGGGGTGTATTGCACCGAGGTCAGGGCGCCACGGCCGGCATTGATGTCGCCGCGCGCGGACCACGCCTGGATGTCACCGCCGAAGGTGGTCATCACCCGCGACAAGCCAAGCAGCAGGCTGCCATCGCTGAACAGCCGGATGTCGCCCTGCCCCTGCGTGACCAGGCCCGCCGACGCTGGCGGTACGACGCCCTGCACGCCGACCACGATCTGGCCGCCGGGAGCCAGCATGTCGATGGTGCCGCCGGCCTGGGTGCGTACCCCGGACCCGCCGAACATCACGATATCGCCGCGGCGGTCGATCGTTTTGCCTGCGTCATCCTTCTCCGGCAGCAGCGTGGCAATCGCCTCGCGACCGCGCAGGTAGGAGCCGAAGCGCGGGCTGTCCGGATCGTTGTACTCGCGGCCGGCCGCACGCAGTTCCGCGTGGTAGACCTGGCGCAGGAAGAGGCGTTGCTGGGCGGGCGGCAGTGCATCGAACAGCGCTACTGCCGCATCGCCCTTGGCCGGTACGCCGAAGCGTTCCTGCAGCCAGGTCTCCAGCTCGGTGCCATACAGCTTGGCCGCCTTGCCGGGCTGTTCGGCGAGCGTCAGCGCGGGGTCGGCCAGGTTGTCCGGGTCGAGGTAACGCGCACGCAGCGCGGCGTAGTCCAGCTGTTCGTTGCCGGCGGTGACCGCGATGCTGGCGCCGGGGCGGGTATCGCCCTGCACCAGTCCACCCGTGGTGGTGATGCTGGCCTTGTCCTCCTGGCGGATCTGCCGGCCGGCGCTGACGTCGAGGTCACCCGGGCCGGCAATGCGGATCGGAGTGTGCACGATGTCGCGACCCGCTTCCACGATGCTGATGTCGGTGCCGGTGTTGTTCAGGCCGCCGATGTCGCTGAGCAGAATGTCGCGGCCCGCCCGCACATGCACCGGCGCGGCGACGTCGTCGAAGGTGAACACCGTTCGCGTGTCGCCCACCTGGCGCTCCAGCTCCCAGTGCTGGCCGGTGCGCAGGCCGATGATGTCGCCCTCCACCGCATAGAAGCGGTTGGGGACGCTGCCGGCCGCACGCAGGTCGTTGAACTGCAGCGTGGGCGCACCGAAGGCGAACAGCGGCAGGCCGTTCTGCGGCTCCGCCGCTGGCGCATCGACCGAAAGATTGTCGCGGACCCGGGCCACCCCCTGATAGGCCACGTAGGCGGGGTCGAACGGGGTCGGCAGGCGGGCGTCGGAACCGCCGCTGCTGATGCCCACCGCCCCGGGCGTGGCCACGATGGATTCCTTCGCCAGCACCTCGAGCACACCGCTGCTGGACGGCCGCGTCAGCAGTACATCGCTGCCCGTGCCGGACGCCTGGTCCAGCTTGATGGTGCCGCTGGCCGCGAGCAGGCGGACCGTCGAGGGCAGCAGCCAGTAGCGGAGCGAGGAGCCGAAGCCTTCGCCGTTGACGTCGCGCCCCATCGTGTGTCGATCGCCCACCAGGCTGGGTGCCAGATCACCGCCGGCCGCCACCATGTCCAGCGCGGTGCGGTCGGTCCACAGCGAGAACCAGCTGGCGCCGGCCGCAACCGTGCCGTCGGCCAGTGTCACGGCGTTGTAGTTGAGGACCGCCGCGCGGCCCGGGTCGGTGACCGCACCCAGCACCGCGTCGCCACGCGCCTGCAGCAGTGCGGTGGCATCACCGAGCACCAGCACCGGCCCGCCCATCGCCTCACCGCGCTGGGCGGTGAATGGGTCTGCGGCCGGCAGCGCATTGTCCAGTCGCTGGTAGCTGGCCGACGACGTGGCGATGCCGCCAATGCGGGAGGCCTGCAGGCTGAGATCACCGCGCAAATTCACCAGCGCGCCGTTGAGCTCAAGGCTCTGGGTATTGCCGACCGGCTGCTGGGTGGTCGCGTCGAGACCGGGATTGAATGCACCCGCCGTGCGTACCGAAAGATCGCCGCCGCCGGTCAGGAACAGCTCGCCCTCGCTCACCCGCCCGGTGGATCCCACCACCGCGACAAGGGCGGTGGAGTGTCCGGCGCCGCTGGCGCCCCGTATTGCGCCGCCCATGGCCGATTGCACACCGGCGTGCCCGCCCGCTTCAAGGCGGAGATTGCCGCCGCCCAAGGTGCCGAAGCCGGTGAAGCCGCTCATGCGCGGGGTGGACGTACTTGCGTTGCGTACCAACGTGTAGGTGCCGAAGTTGATCCACCAGCTGGCGTCGGTCGCGCTCGTGCCGGCGGCGCCGCCCTGGCGCCACAGCCAGTTGCCCACCGCAGCGCTCGCCGCATCGGCCGCATCCGGGGAACTGGTCTGGCCCAGGAGGGAGCGTTCCGCCCACACATCGCCGCGAATGTCACCGCCCGCCGCGACACGCAGGTTGCCACCGGCATCGGGATACCACGCCTGATAGGACGCCAGGGCCGCATCGTAGGCACCACCGGCCTGCACGGCGCCCAGCAGCTGGGTGTTTCCCGGTGCCGGTGCACGCTCGGGATTGAAGGTGGCATCGCGCTCGTCGCCGAAGGAGGTCGGCGTGCCTGCGGTGTAGACGCCGTAGCCCGAGCGCATCTCCACATCACCCGCCGCCAACAACGTGAGATCGCCTGCGCCGGTGCGCAGCACGCTCCAGGCCGGGCTGCCGACCCGGCTGTTGTAGTGGGTTTCGTCGATCCAGGTTCCGCCGCCGTAGCAGACGTTCGCAGCCTGGGCGCACAACTCCTCCTCCGTCCAACCGTACAACGCGGCCAGTTCGCTCGCCGGGCGCCCGAAGTAGCTCTCGTCGCCGTTCCATTCCAGCGACCCCTCCCGCGTCACCAGTCGCGGCGCATTCCCACAGGCGCCGTCGAAGGTCGCGCAGAAGTCGTCCTCGGTCATGCCGAACATGTCGGCCAACTCCACAACCGGCTTGCCGGCAAAGCTGTCGTCGCCCCAGGTGTCCAGTGAGCCCTGCAGCGTGATCACGCGTTCGCCCTCGAAGCGGCTGGTCGTTTCCACGGTGCGGATGGTCGAATAGTGCGTATCGGCCAGGACGAGATTGCCATCGGCGCCGAAGCGGCGCGCACGCAGGTCGGCCGCGCCGGTGTCGGCACCCGCCACGGCGGTGATGTCCCACGACGCGGTGCCCTCGGGCAGCATGGGCGCCAGCGCCCAGTTGCGTCCCTGGCTGCCACTGGCATCGGCAGGACGCAGGTTCACCGGCTGGCCACCGGCCAGCTGTATTTCAGTCATGGACGGAATGAGCGAACCGGCCTTCAGGTCCACGGCAGCGCTCAGGCGCATCTCGGCAGGCAGCGCAACGCCCGCCGGCCAGACCTGCGCCTGGATCGCCAGCGTGCTGTCCAGCCGGAAGCCGGCGCCCAGCACCGCACCCGGGCCCAGGTTCAACGGCGCTGAGAGCACGGTGCCGGCGGCCAGCGTCTGCCCGTCGGCGGTGGTCACCGGCGCACGCAGTACCGTGCCCGCCGTCAGCAGCAGGTTGCCGGCGATGCGCGTGGCCATCGGCACCTCCGTGCCCGCCGGCAAGGTCATGGCGCGGAACGGAATGGCGTAGTTCAAGGTGGCGCCGGCAACGAACCGGGTGCCCGACTGCAGCTGCACGCCGCCGTTGGGCACGATGATGTCCGCGCCGTACGGGGTACGCGCGTCGCCGGCCGGGCTGGGGATCAGCATCCAGCCCGACTCGTCCGGATTGGTCGGCGGCGGCGCGAAGCCGTCGTTGATGCTGCCATACAGCCGGATATCGCCCTCGGCGCGCAGGGCCAGCGCCGCCGATTCGCCGAACCCGCGCCGTGCCGGATCCAACCGGTCTGCCTGCGGCCCGTAGCGATAGCCGGAGAGGTCGATGTCGCCGGACACCACCAGATCGCCGCGGCTATTCTCCGCGCCGGCATTCGCAACGATTTCCACGCCGGGCCGCAGCCGGTACGTGCCCAGTGCCGCGACACGCTGCTGCAGATCGGCATTGCCCAACGCTGCGTCGAACCACGCGCGGTTGTCCGGATCCACCACCTGGTCGAACCAGGCCTGGGTCACCACCTGCGGGCGGTTGCCATGCACATCCTCCGCGCCGGCCAGCGGTGCGTCGGTATAGCGGCGGAAGCCATTGACCTGGAGGTCGCGGACGCCGTCGATGCGAACACCGCCGGCAACATCGATCCCGGCATCGTCCAGGCCAACGCGCGGCACGTTGATGCGCAGCGATCCGCGCGGCGCGCCATCGTTCTGGCCCGCCGCCGTTCCTGTGGCGACCCCCGTTCCACTGCGCAGGTCCAGCTGCGCGGTGCCGCCCAGCTCAACGCGTCCCTGACCGCTGGTCAGTTCGATATCGGCCCGGTTCGGGCTGTCGATGATCTTCCCGTAACTGTCCACGCGCAGCCCGGTGCCATGTGCGTCCAGCGTGCCGTCCACCCGCAGCGCTTCGCGCGACGCCAGGCGGATGCCGCCCACCTGCACGCCACTGGCGTCGATGCGGCCCACCACGTCGAGACGGCCACCGTCCACGCTGATGTCGACATAGCGCGCCTTGACCTCGTCGCCGACGACCAGGTCGCCCTCCGCAAGCTGGAAGCTGCGCGCGCCGGTCACGCCGCCGGCGTTGAGGCGTTGGTTGAGGCCCTGGAAATCCTGCAGCTGGTGCGCACGCAGCACCAGTTCGCCCGCGTCCCACGGCACCACGCTGCCGCCGGCGTCGGTCTGGCCGCTCGCGCCGCCGAGAATGCTGCCGGCCAGGTCGACCCGGCCGCCCTGTTCGCCCATCGCATCGACGGTCAAGCGGCCACCACGGTTGTTGCGCGCCGACAGGTCGATGCGCGATGCGGCGTCAGTACGGATGTCGCCCTCGGTGGTGCCGAGTTCCACATCGCCGCCCCAGCTGTACTTGTCCACGTCCAGCAGGCTGACCTTGCGCCCGGCGAGATCGAGGTCCGCTGCCGCGCCCAGCGTGATGTCACCCGTGGCCTTGGCGGTCAGTCGGCCCGAGGCCAGCAGCACCGTGCTGTCCAGCGTGATGTCGCTGGCCTGCAACGAAAGCTCGGCACCCAGCGCGGCGTTGTCGCCCGCTGTCGCCGTGGCGCCGTGCAGCATCAGCGCGCCGCCGGTGCGCACCGCCAGTTGCGCGGCCGCGGCACCGGTCAGTAGCGGGGTGGCGATGTCCAGCGCGCCGCCGCTGTACTGCCAGCCCTGCCCGGCCACGTAGTCGCCCTGTTGCTGGTACACGTCCAGGCTGCCCTTGCCCGAGAACACCACGCGGTCACTGGCCTGCAGGTTGACCGACGAGAACCCGAGCAGCTGGCGGTTGGCGCTCGACGCCGACGGGCGACGGGTGAACCCCGCAGAGCCGAATTCGATGGTGGACGCAATGATGTCGAGCTGCCCGCTGCCCAGTCGGTCCACCATGGCCGCCGCCTGCGGCGCGCTCGCCTCGCTGCCGATGCGCTGCCCACTGGCGAGCGCGCCGTCCCAGAGCAGCGTGTCCGCCACGATCCGCGCACGGTCGTCGGCATTGCCATAGCCGTGGATGGCCGGTGCACCCAGCACCAGCTGCTTCAGCCGGCTGACGCCGGTGGCGGCATCGCGGGTATCCAGGTCCACGCTGCCGATCACGTTGATCGCATCGCGTGCGCTCAGGCTGAGCGTTTCCAGTGCGGGTGCCTGGGTGGCGGTGTTGCCCTGCAGGAGCTGCTGCAGCACCTGTTGATTGAGCGCCAGGCCGGGTGGCAGGCCGCCATTGGCGGCGAAGTCACGCAGCGCGTCGGTCTGGCCAAGGTTGATCGCCGACACCGCCAGCCCGAGGCGGCGGGTGCCATAACTGGCGTTGTCATCAATCTCCAGTCGACCGTCCGTGGCGGACATGATGCTGCCCTCGGAGACCACCAGCGCCTGCCCGCTGCAGGAGACGCTCAGGCAGGTGCCCAGGCGGATGTCCACAGTGGCCTGGCCCGACGTCGGCAGCAGGTTGACCTCACCGTTGGACACGGCGAACACGGCCGAATTCATGCCTTGATAGAAGTAGCCGTCGGTGGCATCGAAGGACGCCGCGCCTTCCCCCAGGGTGCTCAAGGTCGCCCCCTGCTCCACGACGATGCCCTCGCCCCCGGGCCGCGCGGTCAGCACCAGTTCCGGCGCGCGCAGTGCGGCGCCGTCACGCACACGAAGCGTATCGGTGGTCGCCGTGATGTTGAAGGCAGGATCGAGCAGCGCGCCCATAGTGACGTCGCCGCCCAGCACCATGCGCGCCGGGTTCAGGGCATTCAATGCCTCCGCCTCCAGCACGGCGCCGGCTGCGCCTTCTGCCGCGTTCTTTCCCGCGCCGACAATGTCGAGCGTTCCGCCCGTCGTGGTCACCACCACGCTGCCCGCGTAGCCGGTGCTTGCCCCTGCGCCGAACCGGGTTTCGCCTGCCACCTGCAGCGCGCTGACGCCGTTGCGGCCGGCATCGGCGCTGAGCGCCAATTTCAGCTGCCCCGCATCCACGGTCTGCATGCCACGCGGCACGCCCACGCGCGCCGCGTCGCTGGCCACGAAGCTGTTGTAGCTGGTTTCGTTGTAGCCCGAATGGCGGCGCACCACGTCGGCGGGCGTGATCAGAATATCCGTCAGCAGGGGCGAAATCGCGCCGCCCAGGCCGCTCCCCTGCTGCCCCGCCACCCGCCAGGAACCGGTGCCCGTCGCCACCGCACCGGCAACGCCGGTGACCCCGGAACTGCCCAGCTCCACCCGGAAGGCACCGGGCTGTAGCGCGTACACCGCCGGCAACAACGTATAGGTGCCTGCGGCAAGGCCGGGGACGCCGGCCGGAACGACGATGCGCTGACCGATCGCCGGGTCGGCGCTTCCCTGCGCCATCCCCGCCGGCGCGCTGCTGCCGCTGTAGCTCGGCACGATCGCGTACACCGGATTGCCTGACGCACTGAAGGCATACGCCGGGTTGGCGTCCGCCAGCGCGTGGCGCAGGATGTCCACCGAACCACCGCGCCCGCTCACGTGCGCCGCACCGGTCAGTTCGCCGCCGCCGGAGAGGTCCAGCAATGCACCGGCGTCGATCGACGTCTGCGCCGCCTCGAACGTGATGCCGATGGGCTCCGCAGTGGAGCCTAGCCGGCCGCCGATCACCTGCGGTGAAACGAGGCCGCCATCGACGTACCACTGCAACCCATCGACGGTGCCGCCGTAGGGCAGCGACAGGCCCGCCGCACTGGTGGAGGTAATGCTGCCGTCGAGCAGGTGTACCTGTGCCCCTTCCGCCTGGGCGCTGGTGCCACCCAGGCGCAGCGCGCCGAGCGGCGCGCGCACGATGCCGCCCTGCTCGATGGTGGGCCCGACCAGGCTGAGGGTGCCGAACACCGAATGCGGCAGCGGTGCCGTGCTGCCTTCGGACCGCGCGATGCGCAGCACCGCCTCCGGATTCGCCCAGGTCCAGAAGCCATCGCTACCCACCCGGTTGGGGTCCAGTCCCACGGCAATGCCCGCACGCGCACCGGTGGTGGGATAGATCTGCGCGGCAGTGATCTCCAGTGCCTGCGGCGCTGCCAGCTGTGTGAACCCACTGCCGCCACTCGTGCTTCCGGCCAGCAGGCGCAGGTCGCCGCTGCTGTGCAGATTGACCTGGTCGAAGCCGGCCACGTTGACCACGTCGCGCACATCGATCAACGCGGCATTGGCCTGCAGGTGATGATCGTTCTTCGTGTCCAGCGGCGCGGCCACGGAACGTTTCAGGTTCTCACCGCCGATGAGCCGCCAGTTCGCCTGTGCGAGGCGAAGATACGGCGCCGACAGCGTCAGCGTTCGCTGCGCCTCGGCGCCCGGTGCCAACCCGATGCTCCCGTGCAGGCGCAGGCTTCCGCCCATCGCGAGGTCGAGGCCGTCATCCGCACGCACGTCGCCGAACAGCGACAGGTGGTCGAAGCCGCCCCGTTCGATCTGTTCCACGCTCACATAGCCATGTCCATAGCGGGGAACCGCCGTATCGGACGCGGCCTCCCGCGCCTGCCCCAATCCCAGGATTCGCGCCACCAGCACCGCGTCCACCGCCGTGCTGGCGTACGTGCCACCACCGAATGCGATGCCGAGCGTGCCGCCCTCGGCACCTTTGCCGCCCGCGGCGGCCTCCAGGGTGCCGTTGAGGTACAGCGCATCCGCCGAACGCAGCACGATGCTGCCGCCGTTGGTATCCACCTGCTGCTCGCCGCGCCCCTGCACCTGCAGCCGCTCGGTCGTGCCCGAGGCAAGCAGGCGTGCGCCGGTGTCCACGACCACGAACGCTTCCACCGGATCGACCACCGCATTGCGCGCTTCCCAGTCGAGCTCGCCGCCAATGCTGATGCTGCCGCCGGCATGCACGATGCCCTGCCGCCGCCCGCTGGCGTCGGTGGCCACGAAGCTGTCCGCGCTGGCATCGAGCACGGCCCCGTCACCGATCCGCCAGGTGCGCGTGCCCGGCACGCCGTCGAACAGCGTGGACGGATTGCGGGTGCCGTTGATGGAAATCTGCCCGCTGCGTGCCTGCAGCGTGCCGTCCACGGTGATGT
This sequence comes from Stenotrophomonas sp. PD6, assembly GCF_049199305.1. Taxonomy (NCBI): domain Bacteria; kingdom Pseudomonadati; phylum Pseudomonadota; class Gammaproteobacteria; order Lysobacterales; family Lysobacteraceae; genus Stenotrophomonas; species Stenotrophomonas sp. PD6. The sequence continues at coordinate 659,980 of NZ_JBLZQD010000001.1, forward strand.
TGCCGCCCGCACGCAGCGCGATGGACTGACCGCTGTCCACGCCGACCAGCGCGCCATTGCCAATGCGCAGGTCGCCGCCCTGGAACGCGCGCTCCGAGCGCAGCGTCAGGCTCGCGCCATCGCGCTGGATCACCGTGCCCTTGGCCGGGTCGATCTGGTACTGCGGCGCCAGCCACGCTTCGAGCGCTGCATCGCGGTCGGTGGCGGACAGCACTCCGGCGGTTGGCCGCAGTGTCGGCCGCACCACCTGCAGCTGCGCGTCATCGGCAACGTCCAGTGCGCCATGGCCGTTGATGTCGTAGGAGCCGAAGCCACTGGCGAACACGGCGGTGTCCACAGCCAGGCCATCCGTCGTGGGCTCGCCCCCGATGCGTACCTTGCCGCCGGTCTCCAGTGTGAAGCGGCCGCTGTCGGTGACGCCGAGCGCACTGACGGTGGCGCCTTCGCCAAGCGTGACACGGCCCGAACCATCACTGGTCACACGCGCGTCGTCGGCGCGCAACAGCACGCTGCCGCCCTTGCCGCCGCGCATGTCGCCAGTCACCGTCACCCGCCCACCCGCGTCCACCCGCAGCTGGCTGCCCGCGCCCAGTTGCACGTCGTGGCTGCTTTCCAGCTGCACCGTGCCGCCGTCGATCCAGGCGGCACGGGCGGTCGCCTCGGGCTGCATCAGCGCATTGGTCCAGGTGCCGCTCAGGTCGATGCGGGCGTTGTCGCCCACGACCACGCCGCCGCGACCGTCGCGCAACAGCGCCTGCGGCGTGCCCAGCACATTCAGCAGATTGCCGGCCTGCAGCGAACCGCCGTGGGCCGTGATATCGCCTTGGATCTCCACGCGGGCCGCAGTAAAGGCCAGGGCCGCGCCATCCTGCAGTTGCAGGCCGCCCTCGGTGCGCAGGGTGCCACTGGTGGTCAGGTCCAGCCGCCCCCACTGCTGTGCACTGAGGGTATCGGCGTCCATCCAGAAGGTATTGCGGCGGCTGCCGTCCAGCGGGGACTGCAGGCCAGACGCGGCCGGTGTGGCGGCCGTGTCGCCCAACCGCACCTCGGTGGCGAAGGCACCGTCGCGGCCGCGGGCGCTGTAGCTGCCCAGCAGCAGCGCGGCGTTGCGGGCCACCGCCGTCTGCGCCTGCCCATAACCGTCCCGGCCGACATCCGGGCCACGGTCCTGGCGGACGCCCTGGAACGTGCCGGTGTCGATATCGCCTTCCAGCACGACCGTCGGCGCGGACAGGGTCAGGCTGCCGGCGTCGCGGCCGACGGTATAGCCGTTCTCGACCCGCGTTTCGCTGGCGATCAGCGGGTTGCGGAAGCTCTCGGTGACGCCCCAGCGTTCGTGTGCGCTTTCAAAGCCGCGGTACAGCCCGGCGAACACCACCGCCGCCGGTGCGTCGTCCAGTCGGTACAGTTGGCCATCGTTGCCGCGCAGCCAGGTCTGGTGGATGGTGCCAGTGGCCACGTCCAGGCTGCCACCGGCAAGGTTGATCCGCGAGCCGGCCTGGGTGATGACCTCGCTGCCGCCCAGCAGCACGCTGCCGCCCTGCGCCGCCCACTCGCCAATGGAATGGCCGCCGGTGCCGAGGTAGCCGCCCACTTCCAGCAGCCCGCCTGCGGCGTACCAGCGATCCGCCTCGTAGCCACCGGTTCCGGCGGGTACGTGCACGAGCGTGCGGCGATCGATCCACGCGCTGTTGTTGTTGAGGTTGTTGAGGTTGCCGCTGTCGCGGTTGTCCGGCGAGTCGCGCAGTTCATTGCCCTGCACGTTGATCTTGACGTTGTTGCTCTCCATCGAGACCTTGACGCCGGTCGCGCCGGCCACGTCCACGCGCGCGCCATCGGCCAGGAAGCTGCGCCCTGCGGCGTCCACCACCACCTGGCCGCCCGTGGCCAGGGTCAGGGACTGCCCTTCAAAGGCGACCGTGCCACCCGAAACGATCTCGATGCGCGACTGGTCGCGCCGATCCTGCATGCGCGAGAGGTTGTCGAACGTGCCGCTGTTGCTGGTGGCGCGCAGCGGATCCTGCGCCGTCGACTCGGCGATGAGTGCATCGCGCTGGCTGTCCAGCGCGGTAGTCTTGCCGTCGTCCTCGATCAGCACCGCCGTGGTCGACCCTTCCGCCAACGTGACCGAACCGTCGCGGTCGCTGAGGGCATTGAGCAGGTGCACGCTGCCCCGCTGGTTCACGGTGGTGGTGGCCACTGCCACGCCGGCCTGCTCCACCGTGCGCCCCGCCAGGGTGATGTCGCCTTCGCGCGCGCGGATCAGGCCCGTATTGCTGACCTCACCGGCCGTGCTGCCCGCGACGAACTGCGGCGCGATCTCATTGCCGCGGGTCGTGGACGCGATGTTCTGCGCGGTGCCGACGCCACGACGGATCACGAATGCATCGCCGGCGGCAAGCTGGGTCTGGCCCTGGCGCGTCTCGATCTGCCCGGCGTTCTCCACCGCATGGCCCGCCAGCAGCACATAGCCGCCGCTGCGGGTGGCCGTGGACGGCTCGTGGGTCGTGATGCGGGCGCCGCGCTCGACCACCACACCGCCGAGTGCATCGGTCAGCGTGGCATGGGTGTTGTCCGCGCTGTACAGCCCGTTGTCCTTGAACTGCGCATCGCTGATCCGGGCGGCGGCGGCCACCAGGTTGCGCACGTTGACCTGGCTGTTGTTGCCGAACACCACGCCGTTGCGGTTGGTGACGAACACGCTGCCCGGCGCCTTGATCTGGCCCAGGATCTGACTGGGCCGGGCATTCGGGTCGTTGACCCGGTTCAACACCGCCCAGTCCGCGTTCTGCCCGAAGCTCAGCGTGGTGTTGCTGCCTACGTTGAAGGTTGCCCAGTTCAGGATGGCCTTGTCGGCGGTCTGCTCGATGCTCACCTCGACCTTGCCGTCGGCGCCGGTGCGCTGGATCGCCTCGCGTGCGTTGAGCCAGCCGCGGGTCAGCGGATTCTCATCCACCTTCAGGCCACCCTCGCCCAACCCATCAACCACTATGTAACCGGCGTTGCGCAGATTCTGGCGGGCCTGCTCCTGCATGCGCTGCTGCAGCGCAATCGCCTGTGCCGCGCTGCCCAGGTTGTCGATGGACTGCTGCAGCTTCTGCCGCGCCGCGTCCTGCTGCTGGGTAGGCTGGCCGAAGTTGACCGGCACCCCGTTGGGCATGCGCCCGCTCTGCGCCGCCGCGCCCTGTGCAGCCCCCTTCTCGGCGAACCATGCCGGGCTGAAGGCCTGCTGGGCCGCCGCCGGCACCGTGAGGGAACTCAAGGCCACGGCGATGGCCCACGCCATCGGGTGGTTGCCGAGCGTACGCTGGGAAGCGGCGGTACCGCGCAGGGCGGTCGAATGCAGGTGCGACATCGAAACCTCGTCAACCGGAAGGCCCGCTCGACACGAGCGGTTGCTGAATGGATGTGGCCCCCCAAGGATCTGGCCACGCACCTCTTAGACGGGGGCGGCGGCGCAAAGCCGACAGGGAGTTGGCTTGCCCACCAACGAAAAGAGCGCCGGCATTGCTGCTGGCGCCCTGGGTATCGTTCCTTGATACCTACCGCTTACGGGCGGCCGATGGTGTTCGGCGAGACGCCGCAGGTGGTGGTGTTGCCCAGGCCGTTGACCGTGCTGGCCAGGACCAGGTTGTTGCGGATCGATTCGCGCCACGCCTGGTTCAGCGGGATGAAGCCATGCGCGCGGACCTTGGTGTCGTTGGTGCCGGTCACGCCCGCGTTGTAGTGGGTGGACAGGAAGGCACGCAGCTGCGCGGTCACCGGGGCGCTCTTGTAGCACTGGCCGATCACGAAGTTGGTGTAGCCCGCGATCGGATAGCCGTCGGACGGGTTGGTGAAGACCGGCGCCCAACGCGACGGGTTGGCCAGCTCATCGGCGGTGCTCGGCGGGGCGATGGTGTCCAGGGTGAGCGACACGTTCACTTCGCTCGGCGAGAAGCCGCGCAGCTTGGCAACCTTGGTGGCGTCGACCAGGTCCGGGATCACGTCCGGGCCAACGTAACCAATGCGGCCTTCAGCGGCATACACGGTGTTGTACAGCGAGGTGCCGCCGGTGGCCGGCGCGGCGTCGAAGGTGACCGGCGCCGCGTTGCCGACGAACAGGTTCTTGAAGGTGGACTGCACCGAGAACTTGCCGTCCTTCAGCGTGCTGGCCGACAGGTTTTCGTTCGCGCAGACCGTGGTGAGGAAGCGGGTCAGCAGCTCGCTGGTGCCGCTGCTTTCGTTACGGTACACAACGCGCAGGGCGCCGGTACGGCCGCTGCCTGCAACCTGCTGCCAGGTGGTGAACTGGCCGGAGAAGATGCGGCACAGGTCGGCGTCGGCGATGTTCAGCGCGGCACCGGCCTTGTTGAACGGAATGGTGACCGAGGTCGCCACCGACGGGAACTGCAGCAGCGGGCCGTAACGGTTCGCGTCACCGGCGACGTTGTAGGTGCTGTTGTAGATCGCGCGCTCGCTGCCCGCGGTCGGGATCAGGGCGGGGCCGCCGCTGAGGACCGAGTCGCTGCCGATGAAATGCACGGTGCCGGTGGTGCTGAACAGTGCCGAATTGTTGGTCAGGAACGCGCTCTTGCCGGTGCCCGAGCCGGTCACGGCGTAGCTGAAGTTGGCCGGCAGAATGCTGTCCGACGAACCCTTGTACAGGTCGGCCGGCAGCGACGCGCCGCCGCCGGTCACGGCGACCTGGGCCGAGGCAACGCCGGCGACGGACATCAGAGCGGTGGCAACCACCGCGGCGAGGATCTTGTACTTGCTCATGGTCTTCTCCAGAAGGGTTCTACTACGAAGTTGAAACACCGAGGGAGGAACGATCACTGCACCTGCTGCCGCCGGGGACCTCCCAGTCCTCGCTGCGACGACGTAGGTGATGCTCGGCGCGTGCGATGACAGCGCGCTTAAGAAAGGTGTGGAACTCGCTGTAATACTCTGGAGAACGGTGTGGAGAACTCAGTTGACCAGCTGGTTCATTTCCATGATCGGCATCAGCACGGCGAGCACGATGGTGAGCACCACGCCGCCCATCACCAGGATCATCGCCGGTTCGAGCAATGCGGTGAGCGCCATCGCGCGACGCTCGATCTCGCGCGAGATGGTCTGCGCCGCGCGCTCCAGCAACGGTGCAAGCGCACCGGTCTTCTCGCCACTCGCAACCAGATGCACGAGGATCGGCGGGTATACCTTCTGCACCTTCAATGCCGCGCCCAAGCCCACACCCTCGCGTACACGCGCCGCCACGTCGTCCGCACAGCGCGCAAGCAGTGCATTGCCCAGCGTCTGCCGCGCCGCGTCTAGCGCGCGCAGCAGCGGCACGCCGGCGTCGATCAGAATCGCGAGCGTGGAGGCGAAGCGGGCACTGTTTACACCGATCACGAAACGGCCGAGCATCGGCACGCGCAGCAGGCCGGTATCCCAGCGCAGGCGGAATGCGGGGCGGCGCAGCGCCAGCCGCCACCCCACCACGGCAGCCGCAACACCCAGCCCCAGCCAGATGCCCCACTCGCGCACGAACGCGCTCGCGTCGAGCATCACCCGTGTGAGCAGCGGCAGCGTCTGCCGCGCCTGCACGAACGCGGTGACCACCTGCGGCACCACATAGCTGAGCAGGAAGATCACGATCGCCACCGACACCAGGCTGATCGCACCGGGATAGATGAAGGCGGTGATGACCTTGGCCTGCAGCGCATTGCGGTCTTCGATGTAGTCGGCCAAGCGCTCCATCACCTGGCCCAGGTCGCCGGAGTCCTCGCCCGCACCGACCAACGCGCGATAGATGGCCGGGAAATCCCGCGGGCGGCTGGCCAGCGCCGTGGTCAGCCGCTGGCCGCTGCGTACGTCCGCACGTACCGCCGTCAACGCCTGCACCACGTGCGCCTGCTCGGCCTGTTCGATCACCGCGCTGAGCGCGGCCTCCAGCGGCAGGCGCGCGGCCAGCAGGCTGGACAGCTGCCGGGTCGCCCATGCCAGCTCCGTGGCACTGAGCGCGCGGCGCCGCCACTGCCCTGCGCCTGCGCTCACCGCGCGCAAGTCCACCGGGGTCAGGCCACGGCCGCGCAGCAGTTGCCGCGCCCCGCGCGGACTGTCCGCCTCCAGCCGTCCCTTCTCGGTGGTACCGCTGGCGCTGACCGCCTGATATTCGAACTGGGGCATGGGCGCGGCCTCAGTCTTCGCCGGTCACGCGCAGGATCTCCTCGCGCGTGGTCACACCCTGCGCCACCCAGCGCATGCCGTCCTCGCGCAGGGCGCGCATGCCGGCCAGGCGCGCGGCCTCGCGCAATGCAGGCTCGCCCTGCCCTTCGTGGATGAGCGTCCGTACCCGGTCGTCCACCACGAACAGCTCATGGATGCCGGTACGGCCCCGGTAGCCGCTGTTGCCGCACGCCGGGCAGCCCACCGCGCGCCATTCGGGCCTGCCCTCGCTGTCGTGCTCCAGCCGCCGGCACTGCAGGCACAGCCGCCGCACCAGCCGCTGCGCCAGCACACCGCGCAGGGACGAGGCCAGCAGGAACGGCTCCACGCCCATATCGGCCAGGCGGGTCACCGCCGAAATGGCGTCGTTGGTGTGCAGCGACGCCAGCACACCGTGGCCGGTGAGCGAGGACTGCACGGCGATCTGCGCGGTTTCCAGGTCACGGATCTCGCCGATCATGATCGTGTCGGGGTCCTGGCGCAGGATCGCGCGCAGCGCCGTGGCGAAGGTCATGCCGATGCGGGCGTTGACCTGGATCTGGCCGATGCCGGCGAAGTCGTACTCCACCGGATCTTCCACCGTGAGGATGTTGCTGGTGCTGCTGTCCAGCTGCCCGAGCGCCGCATACATGGACGTGGTCTTGCCACTGCCGGTCGGGCCGGTGACCAGCACGATGCCATGCGGCTGGCGGATCAGGCCGGTGAACGTGGCCAGCGTGTCGTCGGCCATGCCCAGGCGCTGCAGCTGCAGCCGGCCGGCATCCTTCTCCAGCAGGCGCAGCACCGCGCGCTCGCCGTGGCCGGTGGGCACGGTGGACACGCGCACATCGAGCGGCCGCCCGCCCACCCGGATGGCGATGCGCCCGTCCTGTGGCAGGCGTTTCTCTGCGATGTCCAGGTGCGCCATGATCTTGATGCGTGAGACCAGGGCGGCATGCAGCGCACGGCGCGGCTGCACCATGTCGCGCAGCGTACCGTCGACCCGGTAGCGCACCACCGAATGGGTCTCGAACGGTTCAATATGCAGATCGCTGGCGCCGTCGCGCGCGGCCTGGGCCAGCAACGCGTTGATCATGCGGATCACCGGCGCGTCGTCCTGTGCGTCCAGCAGATCGGTGACCTCCGGCATGTCCTGCATCAACCGGTCCAGGTCCACGTCACTCTCGGCCGCCCCCACCAGTGCCGCCGCGTCGCCACCGTCACGGTACTGCTCGCCCAACCGCTGCTGCCACGCCGCCTCTTCGATCACCTCAAAGCGCAGCGCGCCGTAGCGGCGGCGCAGCTCCGCCACCGCCCAGGGCGCCGTCGCGGCCGTGCCGACCAGCAGCGGTTGTTCACCGTCGCTGCCCAGCAGCAGCTGCTGCGCGCGGGCCCAGGCGAACGGCAGCGGTGGCAGCACACCGGTGGCGCTCACGGCTCGATCACCAGTTCCGGGGTGTAGCCCAGCGTGCGCAGCTGCTGCAGCGCCGGGTCGAGGGTGGCCGGTTCGCGCGGCACCCGCACGCGCAGCCGCTGGCCGCTGCCGCCGGGCACGGCTTCGGCATAGGCCGGCAGGCCGAGCGCCCGCACCTGCGCCACCGCCTGCGCGGCGCGGGCGGCATCGAGGTTCTGCGCGAACTGCAGCAGCTGCACCGGGCTGTCGGACTGCGCATTCAAGGTGGCCACCGAACTCTGCACCGTTGCACCTGGCTGGAGCGGCCGCGTTCCACCCTCGCCCAGCACCGGCAGGTCCTGCGGCGGCAGCTGCGGGGCCTGCATGTCCGGCAGCGCCCAGCTCGACAGCGGCTGCACGCTGGCCTGCGCATTGCGCATGAAGTCGTAGCGGTCGCGGGTGAGGCGCTGCCCGGCGGCGGGGTCGCGAACCACGTGCGGGCGCAGGAACACCATCAGGTTGGTCTTGGCGCGGCTGCGCGTGTCGCTGCGGAACAGCGCGCCCAGCAGCGGTATGCGGCCCAGTCCGGGCACGGCGTCACGGCCGTGGCTCACGCTGTCTTCGAGCAGGCCGCCCAGCACCATGATCTGGCCGTCGTCAAGCAGCACGCTGGTGTCGAGCGCGCGCTTGTTGGTGATGATGCCGATGGTCTCGTTGGAGCGCTGCGGGTCGATGCTGCTGACTTCCTGGTAGATGTCCAGCTTGACGGTGCCGCCCTCGGAGATCTGCGGTCGCACCTGCAGCTTCAGGCCGATGTCTTCGCGTTCGATGGTCTGGAAGGGGTTGTTGCTGCTGCCACCGCCATCGGTGACGTAGCGCCCGCTGACGAACGGCACCGTCTGGCCGACCATGATGCTGGCCTTCTCGTTGTCCAGCGTCATCAGGTTGGGCGTGGAGAGAATGTTCGCCCCGCCCCTGCTCTGCAGCGCGTTGGCCAGCGCCTTCAGGTTGAGGATCTCGCCGATCCCCGGCAGGTTGATCGTGCCGTCGATCACGCCCAGGTTCAGTCCGTCCTTGGCCAGCACGTCCAGCGTGGTCTTCGCGCCCGTAGTGATGCCACTGCCGCCGAAGTGGGTGCCGCCGAACGTGCGGCCGTTGCCGAGCATCCATTGCACGCCCAGTTCGGCGGCGTCGGACGCGGTGACTTCCACGATCAGGCTTTCCACCAGCACCTGGGCGCGGCGCTGGTCGAGCTGGTCGATCACCCGGCGCAGGTTGCGGTACACCGGCTCGGGCGCCGAGATCAGCAGCGTGTTGGTGGTGGGATCGGGTTGCACCGACACGCCGTTGTGGCTGAAGCCGCTGCTGTCGTCATCCTTGTTGCCGTTGGCGCCGAGGCGCTCGGAGCTGGGCATGCCGCCGGTGCCGCTGTTGGCACCGGTCTGTTGCGTCCCCGGCGTCTGCGCCACCGGGGCGCCCGCGGCGGGTGCGCTGGTGGCCAGCGGGTCGCTTGCGCGCGGCGCGTCGGATTGCCCGGCGACCACGCCACGCAGCACCTTGGCCAGCTGCGTGGCCTGTGCGTTGCGCAGGTACACCACGTGCAGGTTGCCCGATTCGTCCTGCGCACGGTCCAGCTTCTCCACCAGCTGCCGCGCCAGGCGGGTCCGCGCCGGGCTGCTGGAGCGCAGCAACACGCTGTTGCTGCGCGGGTCGGCCATCACCACCACCTTCTGGTTGGGCTCGTTGCCCTGCGCGTCCAGCAACGGGCTGACCATGGCCGCCACGTCCACGGCGATGCCCTGCTGCAGCTTGACCACGTCGGTGTCCATGTTGGCCGGCGTGTCCAGGCTGGCAATGATCCGCGCGATGCGCTCCAGGTTGTCGGCGTAATCGGTGATGACCAAGCTGTTGCTTGCGGCCGAGGCGGCGATCGGGTTGTCGGCGGCGATCATCGGCCGCAACACCGGCACCAGCGCGGTGGCGTTCTCGAAGCGCAGCGTGAAGGTGCGGGTGACCACCTCGCCGCCCGCGCCGCCGCTGCCCACCGCACCGCCCAGCAGCTTGGCGTCGGCCTGCGGCACCACACGGGTCAGGCCGCCGCTCTCCACCACGGCATACCCGCGCATGCGCAGGGCGCCGACCAGCAACTGGTAGGCCTGCGCGCGGTCGACCGGGCCGTCGGAGACCACGGTCATCTTGCCGGTCACCTTCGGGTCGATCAGGAACTGGCGGCCGGTGAAGCGCGCGGCCATGCGCAGCACGCCGCCGACATCGGTGTCCACCAGATTCAGCTGCACACGCTCGTCGGCCGCGGTGGCAGCGGCCTGTGCGTGCGCGACCCCGCTGCCCTGCCCGACGCCCACCGCCAGCACCAGCGCGGCGGCCCACATCCCTGCGCGCAACCGGCTCATCGTGCGCCACCGCTACCATTGCGCTTCATCACGATCGTGCCTGACACCCGTGCCGCCGCCATGTTGGGATTCCCTGTTCGTTCCAGTGTCAGTTCCTGCACCTGCACGGCCGGGTTGGCCAGTACCGGCAGCAGCGCGTTCCAAAGCGTGTCAGCCGGTGCCTCGCGCACCGCCAACTGCCACTGCGCGGGCGACTCGGACAGCGTTGCCTGCTGCTGCAGCCCCGCCTCCTTCAACCGCGTGCGCAGCGAAGCGGCCGTGATGACGGCAGCCGTGCGCTGGCGGTGCAGCGTGCCCAGCAGGTCATGCAGTTGCCGCTGCTGTGCACGCAGGCGCGGCAGCTCGGCCTGCAGCTGCACGCGCTGCTTCTGCAGCGGTTCCCACCAGCCCACCCACAGCGCGGCACCGCCGATGGCCAGCACCATCAGCAGCAACATGCCCCGCTCCCGCGCGGCCAGCCCCTGCCAACGGCGCAGCAGGTCCTGGCCGACACGCGGCCGGCCTGCGGAGGCAGGCATGGCGGTCAGGGTGCGGGTCATCAGCCGGGTCCGGCAGCGCTGACCAGCAGGCGGCCGTTGCCGCGATCCTCCAGGCTCAGGCCATGCGCCTGCAGCGCCTGTTGCCAGCGCTCCAGGTCTGCGCTGTCCACGCCGGGCCCGAGCACGGGATCCAGCTGCAGCAGCAGCTCGCCCGGCCGGTAGTGCATGCGTGTCGCCGCGCCCGCCCATTCCGGCACCGCCTGCAGCGCCGTGGCGCTCAAGCGCTGCACCTCCGGCGCCACGAGCGGCTGCGCGGCGGCGGCGTGAACCGCACGCTGCGCCTGCAGTACCGGATCCACCACGTCGCCGACCTCGGGCAACGCCTGCCGTACCTGCTGCTGCATGTCCTGCTCGAGGGCGTGGGCCTGCGCCGTCATTCGCCACGTCTGCAACTGCAGGCCGAGCGCGGCGACCAGCGCGGCGGCCACACCCAGTGCGACCGCCTTCCACGGCATGCGCCGCCCTGTGCCGGGCAGCGGCAGCGACCAGCTGGGCAACGCACCGCTCCACTGCTGTTCGGGCGGAAGCCCCGCCGTATCCACCGGCAACGGCCAGCCCGGCGGCGCGTCGCCGATCCACTGTGGCGCACATTCACCGTCGGCGCCAAACCGCGCGCGAAGCTGGTTGGCCACCGCGTCGGCGTTCCCGCCACCCAGCCACTGCACCCACCCGTGGTCACGCGCCGTGCGCACCAGCAGGTGCTCGCCACAGCGCTGCAACGTGGGCTGCCCGTCCTTCATCGGCAACAGCAACGGGGTGGGATACACCCCCTGCAGCCGCAGGCCGACCGCGGCAAACGTCGCCACCACCTGCTGCACCGCATCGCGGCCCAGCCAGGCCACGGCCACCCGCCCATCCGGGCCTTGCGGCCCGTGCGCGAAGGCAACTTCGGCCACGTCCTCCAGCAGCAATGCTTCGATCTCGGCCTGCATCGCCACCTCCAACCGACGCCCGGCCAGCGGTGGCAGCAGCAGGTCGAGCAGGATCAGGTCCTGCACATCCACGCAGGCCACTGCGGTGGCGCCGGGATGACGCTCGCCCAGCGCACGCAGCGAATCGGTTCCGTGGCCCGTCACCTGGCCGCGCTGCAGCCACGCCCACGCAACGGCAGCGTCCGGGCCCAGCGCAGCCAACGGCGGCAGGCGCAGACGAAGCTCACCCTTCATGCGCCGATCCTCGTCCAGACACGCTGTACCCGCACGCCGAGATCGCGATGCTCGCGCCAGATCAATGCCTGGAACGGAACCCGTGCCTCATCGGCCTGGACCATGCCGTCGACCAGGAACCATTCGCTGTGTATGCCCACCTGCAGGGTGAGCGCCTGAGCGTCGGTCAGCTTCAACCGGAAGGCGATGTCGCCCCCGTTGAGCAGGGTGCGGCCAGCGTCGCGCTCGGCCAGCAGCGCGTTCAGGCCCGCCTCGTCGCTGTCCGGCAATTCTGCAGCCAACAGCTTCGCCGAGCTGGTATTGGCATTGAGCAGCGTAGGCAGCGGCAGCAGGGTAAGCACCTGCGCCAGCGCCTGACGTTGCACCGGGTCGCCGTCGGGCAGCGCCAGTGCCAGCACGCCCTGTGCGTCGCGGGGCAATGGCCCGGCGCCACCGATGCGCGCCACCACGAACGTGTGCACCTGCGCGCAGGCCGGCGGCGCAACGCCCTGCATGGCGCACAGGCGATCAAACACGGCCTGCGCGCGCGCGTCCGGCTTGCCGTCGCGCACCAGGTTGCGCAAGTTGAACAGCGCCTGCGCATCATGCAGCTGCACCTGCGTGGGCAGCGGCGACTGCAACGCGATCGGCTGCGCCCAGCCGCCCGCAGCGGTGGGGCCGCGCGGGTTGCCGACGTCATCGCGAAGTTGCCTGGCGGCCTGCTCCACTGCCGCATCCACCGCCATGCCGATCTGCGCGCGCAACTGCTCACCGCGCAGCGTGCGCAGCGCGGTGGACTGGCGCAGCACCAACCCGGTGGCGATCACCGCCACGATCGCCACCACCAGCATGGCCACGATTACCGCCATGCCACGCTGCTGCCGACCCGAACACTTTGTACGCTGTCGCGCTGCACGCATCGGCGGTGTCCTCAAAGCTGCCACGAGCCGATGTCGCTGTTGCCCGCTTCGCCACCGGCCTTGCCGTCGGCCCCGAACGAGAACACATCGATCTCACCGTGCCGGCCCGGGTTCGCGTACTGGTACGGCGCCCCCCAGGGATCGTTGGGCAGACGATCCAGGTACGGCCCGGCCGGCATGCCGCCACCGCTTGCCGGCGGCTTCATCAGCGCCTGCAACCCCTGTTCGCCCACGGGATAGCGGCCATTGTCGAGCCGGTACAGCTTGAGCGCCTGCATCAGTGCGGCGATGTCCTGGCGTGCCGCCACCACGCGTGCCTGGTCGGGCCGGTCCATCAGCCGTGGCACGATCAATGCGGCAAGAATGCCGATGATCACCACCACCACCATGATTTCCAGCAGGCTGAAGCCCTGCTGGCGTGTGCTGCGGATACGAACGTTGCTGCCCATCATTTCGTCCTCGTCATCCTGGAAGAGACCGCCCCGACATGGTCGGTCCTGCATGTGTCAGTTCGATACACATCGGCCGTCGTCATGCGGCTGATCGTCCGCGGCCACTGCCATCGCCTGTCGCATCGCGCTGCGCCGGCAGCGCGCCGCATGCACCAGCACCGGCGGCACCGCGCCCAGTACCGCGTGCAGGCAGCGTTGCAGCGCGGCGTTGCGCAGGGCATCGAGCAGCGAACGGCATTCGGCCATCGTCCACGCACTGGCCTCGTCCATGCCGACGAAGTCGCGGTAGAGCACGTTGAAGCGCAGGCCGTCGTGCAGGCGCTGCAGGTCATCGAGCGCGCGCAGGTGCACCAGCAGCGCCGTGCGCTGCCAGCGGCGCAGCGTCGCATCCGTGGTGGACAGCGTCGGCCAGGGCCAGGTGGCCAACAGGGGGTCGACCGCGTCGCGCAGGCGCATCAGCGGGTGGTCGCGGGTTTCCAGCGCGGCCCAGCGCGTGGCCTGGAACCAGCGGTCCGATGACAACAGCCACACCCACGGCTGGCCATAGCGCTGCACGCAGACAGGCGCATCGCGCGCCTGTTCAAGAACCTGGCTCAGATGACGGTCCAGATCCAGCATGCTCACCCGGCGTGCATCAGGCAACATCGCGCGTCTCCGCCACCGGCATGCCACCATGCCGTACCTCTACAAGACGAGCATCAGCGCAGAATCACGACAGGCAAGATGCCAATCCGTGATGGCGGCCAGCAAGCCGCGCGCGCGTCACCTTCCGGTCATTGCCTTGAAAGCTACGGCGGTTTCGCGGCGCTGACCGCCGCACGCCGCCGCCAGCGCCACCACGTCCTCACGGCCGAGGAAGCGGAACAGCGCCGCCATGGCCGGGGTGTCTTCCATGAAATCGGCGATCGCTGCGCGCAGTTCGGCGACGTGCCAGGGCTCGGCGCCACTACCGCCGGCATCGACGAACCAGTGCAGCAGGCGGTCGAAACAGATGCTCTCATGCAGTTCGCCGATGTCCTCGAACGCGTAGATCGCCTGCAGGATCAACGCACGCGCGCAGGCCGCCGACGACAGCCCGCCCTGCGCGGGCAGCGGCAGGATGTCGCGCTGCAGCTGCTGCAGGTGCGCCAGCGGGTGGCTTCCAGGATCGAACTCCAGCTGCACGCGGTGCTGCCGCCATTGCGCGTCCGACACCACATAGGCCCACGGCGTGCCGTAGCGGTGCACCATCAGCGGTTGCACACGGGTGGTGTCCAGCAACGCAGACAGATTGCGTCGCAGATCGACCAACCCGACGGACTCGTTTCGCATCAAACACTCCATCCCTGCTGGTCCATGCCGCACGTCCAGCGTCCACGGCGGCGACTCACCCCAATACTGCGATTCCACCCGGATAGCGGCGCAGCCCCAGCGACAGGCTCAAGCGAAGCTGTTCCAGTGCCGCTTCCGGATCGTCGATGCCGAAGCGGCCACTCACCGGCTCAAGCGCAAGCCGCTCGCCGCGCAGCACAACCCGGCCGCGGCGATAACGGTTGATCTCACTCACCACATCGGCCAGCGGCGCACGGCGGAACACCAGCATGCCGTCGGTCCACGCCGACACTTCCGCGGCCACCGCGTCGGAGACCACGCCGCTCATCTGTTCATCGAAGCGTGTCTGTTGCCCCGCCTGCAGTTGCATGCGCCCCTGCGGATGTTCGATGCGCGCACCGCCGCGCAGGCAGGTCACCCGCACCTGGCCGTCGATGCAGCGCACATCCAGCTGACTGTTGCCGGCGTCGGCCACCACCTTGCCGGGCCCGGCGAACAGCATCAGCCGCGCCGGCGCAGTGGTATCGATCACCACCTGGCCTTCCAGCAGTTCCAGCGCGGCATCGCCGGCCTCGCTGCGGCGGCGCAGGCTGGTGCGGGTATCCATCTGGACCTGCATGTAGGGAACCGGTTCAACACGCCGGCGCTCACCGGTACCGGTGTGGAAGTCGGCGGCGATCGCCGGCAGCGACGACCACAGGCCCAGCGGCGGATGCAGCGCCGCGACCACGGCCAGGCTGGCGGGGGCGGCAATGGCCGCGCCGAGGAACGCGCGCCGGGTCCAGCCGCGGCGCTGGTCGGCTGCCGTGCGCTGCAGGGGCGCCGGGTCCATCACGCGGCCCGCCTGGGCGATCCGCTCCCACTGCCGGCGCGCGCGTGCGAAGGCCTGCGCATGCGCAGGGTCTTCCGCGCACCAGCGGGTGAACTGCTCGCCCTCTGCGGCCGTGGCTTCGCCGGAAGTCAGGCGTACCAGCCACGCCTGGGCCTGGCGCTCCACGGCGTCGCGGTGTGGGTGTGGCGTGTCGTCTGCGTCCATCGGGGTCCGACTGTCCCCGCGGCAGGCGGGGTTCTCAGGGGGGCGTCAAAGTGTAGACGGACGCCGCCGCTCAGAACCGCACATGCCCTTCGTCGGCGGTACGCGCGGCCAGGTATTCCTGGGCGGCCTTCAACTCGCGTTGCACCAGCCGCAGCGACACATCCATGCGCTCGGCAACGTCGCGCTGCTGCAGCCCTTCCACCCGGATGGCCAGCAGAATCCGCCGGCGGCGTTCGGGCATGCGCTGCAGCAGGTCCAGCATCTGGGCCAGCGCCATTTCGGTTTCGGCGTTCTGCGACGGGTCCGGGCCCGGGTCGGCCATGTCCATCAGCGCCCCGACCTCCTCCATGCTCATCAGCCGGTGGTCGGCACGCTGCCGGTCCACCACGATGTTGGTGGCCATGCGCAGCAGGTAGGCGCCCGGGTTCTGGACCGGGTCCAGCCGGTCGCGGCGCGCATCCAGCCGCATCCAGGTGTCCTGCAGCGCGTCGCCGGCCAGCTCTTCCGAGCCCAACCGCCGGCTCAGGCGTCGCTTCAGCTCGTCATAGGCGCCGAGCAGATAGTCCCTGAGATCCACACCGGTAGCGGCACTGTCGTTCATGATCGGGTCCTTGTCATGGGGCGGCCGGCCGCCGACCACAGTCGTGGCTGGCCGGCACCGGGTGGATGTCCAGCGTGACCGGCTGCGGCAAAGCCGCCGCGGCCACCGGAAGCTGCAGCGCTCGCAGCGCCTGCAGCAGCGCCTGGTCGCGTGCGCCCATGCCGCTGCCGGCGAGCAGCTCGGGCTGGTGGACGCGGCCGTCCGCATCCACCCCGAAAGCAATGCGGGCGCTGTAGTCACCCGGCGCCAGCAGCGCGTCGTCACAGAAGGCCTGGCGCAGGGCGCCCTGCATCCCCGCGAAGGTCTGGCGCGCCCTTGCCGGGTCCAAAGCAGTGGTGAGCGCGGCCGTTGACTGCGCGTCGCCGGGTTCGCGCTCACGCAGCACCACGCGCCCCTCGCCTGCCGCCTGGGCGACCAGGCCGGTACCCTCAAGCAACGCATCAAGGGCGGCCGCGGGCGGCATCGCGCCATGCACTGCGCCGCTGGTGCGGCCCTCGGCGAGCGCGGCCGGGTACATCACGGACCAGCCACTGACGATACTGAAGCGCTCAAGGGCCTGCTCAAGCGGCTGCGCGGGCAGCGCATAGGCGACGGCATCGCCCCGCGCGAACGCCAGGCACGGCACGAGCAAGACCCAGAGCAATACGATGCGCAGGACTGCATGGCGTCCATCAAGCCCCCTGAACGTGAGCACATGACCCTCGACTGGCCTAACACCGGGCAGGGACCAGCGGCGCCGTCCCCGCCTGTCATCGGCAGGCATCGCTGGATTCTGGGAGCCGGAGATTTCAGGTTGATGACCGGGCGTGCCCCTGGGGCCTGCTAGCCGGACACCACTCGGTCGACAGACTGCGCGGAGGGTGCTTGAGGGGACGCTGAGGGTCGCCTAGAGGGAGGCATAGGGTTGGAAGTGAATGACTGCCCTCACCACCGCCGCGATGGGCAGTGCAATCGATACGGCACGTAAAATTCTGTTCACCCTGGCCGGCACGGAACGCACCCAGACCGTTTCATCGCCCACTTCCCATTGGTTCTACACCACCGGAAATGCGTTGGCATGGGGGGGATTCGACTAATCAGGGAAACTGCTCAGCTTCGTACGCCTCAATGAGCGTTGCCATCACGTCAAGGAATTCGCCTTCCGGACTATCGGGAGCAGGATCCGCCTCAACAAGCTCGGAAACCGACTTCAATGCCAGCTTGTAGTCAGCGGGGGTACGGATGGGGGAAATATTCATATCAGTCAACCTCTATCGTTGCGGCGTCTATCTGATCGTATCCGGAGTGCATGGTGGCACAGGATCACCAACGTCGTTCGCTGGCTATTGGACGTGAGCGACTTCAATGCGCAATCCAGCAGAGTTGGCGCTAGTTTCGTCAAGGGATGACGACTCTATGTCGCGATGCGC
The DNA here is from genome assembly GCF_049199305.1 of Stenotrophomonas sp. PD6. Taxonomy (NCBI): domain Bacteria; kingdom Pseudomonadati; phylum Pseudomonadota; class Gammaproteobacteria; order Lysobacterales; family Lysobacteraceae; genus Stenotrophomonas; species Stenotrophomonas sp. PD6. The sequence continues at coordinate 677,365 of NZ_JBLZQD010000001.1, forward strand.
CCCTCTTCCTTGAATGCCTCACTCGCCACGGAATAGACGAGAAATGATGGCGTTCGCGACGAACTGGCACAGGTAACCGATCCCAGTGCACAATTCCACACAGGCATCGTTGACAGCTGTTGAGTCCAGCAATCAGGATCGTCCCGTCGCCGCACAATCGGTGACCGGGATTGGCGTCCCGAGCCAGAGGCGCACCAGCGCCCGTTAATGCTTTATCGCAGGGCGATGGATCTCTACTCCTTGAGGAATCCCGCCATGTCGATCGACACCCTAGCAGCACCCTCGCCCTTTGCAGTCGATATCGCCAATAGCTTTGGTGTCTTGGCAGAAGCTCTCGATTGGAACACTGCCGACTGGGCAGCGCTCAACGAATACATCAAGGCCCGCGTCGCCGCGACCGGAAAGCGCTTGGACGACATGACACTCTACGAGCTGCAAAGCGCTGTTTGGGCGTCAGGTCCAAAGGGGGCATACGTTTCGCACGTTCATTGCTTGATTGGCCAAGATGACACGGTCAGGCACGACCTGTTCCGGGTAGCCCGAAAGCTGCTGCGCATCTACGACCTCCGGATGATCGAGATGGTGAAGCTGTTCGGTCTGCTCGAGCGTTGCCCCGGCACGATTGAGGATCTGACTGTCAGGAACCTGATGGCGTTGATTTCCATCGTGGACTGGTCAGAGAAGCCCGAGCAGCCGTCGCGATCTTCAATGTTGGAGGAACCGATTCCCGCCGCACAAAGCGAATACTGACAGCCGAAGTGGCACGGATGCCACTCCGCGCCCTGGCGATTGACCGCTCAGTCGAGCAGACCCAGCAAAGAACGGTGCACGGCAACACCCACCAGTGCGCCCTCGCCCACTGCCAACGCGATGCTGCCGGCCATGCGCCCGGCATCGCCACAAGCGAACACGCCGGGCACCGTGGTCTGCTTGGCGGAATCGGCGGTGATGCAGCCTGCGTCCATCAGCTCGCAGCCGAGCTGTTCGGCGATATCCGACGAGAGCGTTGAACGCGGGAGCAGAAACAGCGCGTCGAGGGTGATGCGGCGGCCACCCTCCAATGCGACCGTGGCCGCATCCTCCACATGCAGGATGCGGTCGGATTCAATCACTACATTGCATTCTTCCAGACGCTTGCGCTGCTCCGGGTCGATGCTGTCGGGATTGCTGCAGAACAATGTGATTCGACCCCAGTCGCACAGCAGCAGCGCCTGACCTGCACCACCGTCTTCGGAGCAACCGATCACGCCGATGTTGCCTTCGTAGAGTTCGTAGCCGTGGCAGTACGGGCAATGGAACACGCTGCGACCCCAGCGTTCGGCCAGACCGTCGATGGGTGGCAGCGTGTCGGTGACGCCATACGCAAGCACGAGGCGATCGGCGGAGAACGTGCGACCGTCTTCGCAGTCGACCTCGAAAGACGTGCCCTCCTCAAGTACGCGAGCCTTCTCGGCCTTGCTCTCCACCCAGGTGAGCGTGGGATAGCGCTGCAGTTCCGTGCGCGCCTGCGAGGCGATCTCCGCCGGATGCAGACCCTCCTGGCCGATGAAACCATGGGCAGCCAAGGAGTTTCGATTGCGAGGCTGTCCGGTGTCTAGGACCAGCACACTACGGCGTGCCCGCACCAACTGCAGCGCGGCGGACATGCCGGCGTAGCTGCCGCCGATGATGATCACGTCGAAACGATCTGACGAAGATGTGTTCATGCGCCGGGCTGTTGTGGGTAAGTTGGCGCAGGATACGGCGCGAGTGTGAAGCAACCCTCACGACATGTGCGCTGCGTGACGGCGCAGTTCACCGTCCCGCTACCTGGGGGTCACCGTCTCGCTACCTGCTTTCACGCAGGATGGTTCCACCCACAACGGGTTCAACTTCGAGGCATCCGAACATGGACAAGAACCGTACTGAAGGCGCAAAGAATCAGGTCAAGGGCACCGTGAAGGAAGTTGCCGGCAAGGTGACGGGCGACAAGTCGCAGGAACTTGAGGGCAAGGTGCAGAAGGAAGTTGGCAAGGTGCAGAGCGAAGTTGGCAAGGCCAAGGATGATGCACGGCATTGAGGGTTGTTCAGCCACGCATGGCGTGGCTCTACGTTGCTGAGACAGCACACGTAATGAAGATTGAGCCCCGCATCGCGGGGCTCATCTATTTTCAACGGCACCTCGATACTGGTGCAGGCGTTGGGACGTCCAATACGGCTGGGGCGATTGAAGACCTCCTCGTCCCGCAACTCGAATCATCTTTCAAGGAGCCGACGCGTCGCCCTGGTCGCTTTCGCTTAACCTGCCACGGATGAACTCAAGTGCTCTGCGGTGCTCTTCCAACACAGTGTCGTGGAAGGGAAGTCCAGGCTCAGCAACCTCCGAGAAGCGCTGGATCTCCTGCTTGGCTTCTTCGTACCGCTCCAACTGGATCAGGCAGTCCACCAAACCTGAAGCAACATACGCATCGCGCGATCGAGTCTTCTTTAGCTCACGAAAAGCGCGCAACGACAAGGTCGCGTCGTTGGTTCCATAGCCAATCCCGACCAGTAGCAGCCACGCCCCCTCAGACGAAGGGTCAATGTCAACAAGCTCCAAGAGCTCCTGGCGCGCGCCATCCACGTCGCCAGCCTCCATAAGAATCTTGGCACGCTTAATACCCATTGACGTCGCTTTCCTTGAGCAAATATTGCTATCGCAGCGGGGCTAAGAGGCCTTGCAGGCGATGACACTGCCAACTCAGCCACCATTAAGAGCGTGGTCACTGGCCAACTATGGTACGGGCGCAACTTCACGCAGTGAACGCTCTCGGCGACTCCCGGCGTCTTTCATGGCGGTCATCTACCATCATCGCTGCCCTTTTCCATCCTTTCATGGATGAAGTCTATCGAGTCGAGCTGCGGCGAGGCGTAGAACTGATCGTCGCTGCGACCACCGCGCTGGCGCTCGAAGCGCCTTCCCACGAGTCAGCCCCATACGCTGCGCTGCTGAAGCTGCCACCCAAACCGGGGAGCGCTCATCGGTCAAGCCTTCCAGGACTCATAGCTACTCTGGCGGTACACAGGGCCACAACTCTACCCCTCTCAGCCCAGCCGCCTTGATCGCCCTTACCACCTCAGCGCTCACAATCATTGCATTGGCGGCTTGGTGCGGAACCCCGAAGCGTTGCACGCTATGGAACAAAGGCACGTCCGGCGGACCAATGGGAGAGGGAAAGAAGCCGCGATCGTGCCATGGATAGAGCTCTCTCCCACATTTCTCACAGCTGATTCCTCGCGCGCCATCCATTGAGAGCGGCACTGCCGGCCCCAGACCCAACTGGACGATATCGTCAAGCCGATGCCCTTTTGGGTCTTCCACAGGGAGCACTCCAACACCAAGGCCTGAAAGATGCCCGTTCCAGACAGAGGTCTGCATAAAGCAGGCCTCTTCAATCCAGTTGAGCTTCAAGAAAGCATTGCGGCCCCATTTCAGGCTCTTCTTGACCCTGAAAGGCGCTGCTTTCACCGCACCCTCTCCGCACTTTGAGCAGCGCCTGCTCAGGTCGTAAGTCACCTCGCGAAAAGAGAAGTCGCGCTCTGGCTGCGGATATCCGCTCGCGTGGACGACAACCAGAGCGCAGTGAGAGGCGGCCTTTACCTCGGACGGCGTGAACTCCGTGGTCACTGTGGCCCAGCCATCCCACGAGCGGACCAGGCTGCACGCCTCACTCCAGCCCGGCGCACCTTCCACCACATGGCCAACTCCGATACCACCTGTTTGCGGCCGAGGTTCATCCGGGGGCTCAACTTTCAGCCCCAGGGCGGAAAGTTGGGAGCCTCGGATCTCAGTCCATGCGAAGGTGAAACGGTAGTTGATCTTCATGGGGCAATGCTTTCAGGGGCCAAAGGCGTGAAGAATGGCGGGGTGCACTTGGCTCTATAGAACGTCCCGTTGAGCTCGGGGCGTTTTGAGCATCGAGGACCCCGGATTGCCAATTGTCCTGCCAAGGCGTAGAAGCCTGATTGCAGTGACCGATCCTTGCCAGTTCACCCATTGCCAGGAGAACCGCCATGCTCCGCCAGCTCTCACTCTGCACTGCTTTGCTTTTTGGCGCCACCGCTTGCCAACCGCAACAGACCGCCGAGCCAGAAGCCTCAATCGGGGGCAGCGGAGGGGCGCATCCGACGTCCAAATATCGTTGTGGAGATACCGATCTTGGAGTTCAACTCCTCGGCGAGAGCGCAACGGTCTCCGTCAACGGTGGCGCTCCCGTCAGCCTGGCCGAGCGGACAACTTCCGACGGTCGGACTGTCTTCTCGGACGGCCAACACACGATCACCATCGAGGCCGGTCAGCTGAGCTGGACGCCGCCGCAGGGCACATCTGTCGGATGCACTGGCGGATAGATCCTATGTGTGAATCCACGGCTCGTCGTATATAGCCAACAGCGCTACTTGCGGCGTAACGGTTTCAGCGATGCATTGGGTAGAGCCCACGGCACTCCAGCCGGTCCCAGCTGACCGTGGTGCAACGCGGCCATGACCAATGGCCCCCTGACCAACGCCCCGTGCTGCCGGGCCTGTCGTCGCCAAAAATCCACGCATCTCTGGATATGGAACGTCCCATGCCGTCTCTCCGTCTGCCCACCTGGCTGGCCGCGTGCGTGGTCGTGCTCACCCTGGCTGCATCGATCAACCTGCGCGACCTCGCCGCGTGGCTGGGCACCCCGATCCCGAAACTGCCGATTCCCTATGGCGGCGCCATCCTCGACAACGGCCTGGGCGTGCTGCTGGTGCTGCTCGTGGCCGCGCTGCTGGTGCGGCCGGGCCAGCGCCTGCATGCGCTGCTCGGGTTGCGCTGGAATGGCTGGCAGGGTCCGGCCCTGGCGCTGCTGGCGACGCTGCCGTGCTGGCTGGGTCTGTGGTGGCTGGGTGGATTCAATCCGACCCAGGATCTGCTCGCCCTGATGATGCTCGGCGTGCTGTTTCCACTCGCCGAGGAGATCATCTTCCGCAGTTTCGGTTTCATCTTCGCGCACCGCCAGCAGCGTTGGCCGTGGCTGGCCGCCGCACTGGTCCAGGCAGTGATATTCGGTGCGATCCACTGGTGGTCGTTCGGCGGTGGCGGCGGCATGGCCCTGCAGGTGTTCGCCATCACCGGCATCGGTGGGCTGGTGTTCGCCTGGCTCAACACCTTGGACGATTACACCCTGTGGAGCGGGCTGGCCCTGCACATATCGCTCAACTTGGCCTGGAATGTATTCGTGATCACCGAGGCCACGGCCGTTGGTTGGCCGGCTACCGTGCTGCGCCTGTCGGCGGCGGGACTGGCGGTGGCACTGGTCTGGGCCTGGCACCGCCGTAGAACCCGGTCCCTGGCATTGGCATGAGCCAGTCGAAGGCAGACGGCGCGGGCGGTTCACTCCGGACTGGGCTCCTGCGCAGGGCACATCTGTCGGATGTACTGGCGGACTTAGCTGCCGCCAATGATCACGTCAAATTGCCCAAACGATGGGAGGATGCTCATGTACTCATCTGGTCATCGGGGGATCGCGCCAGCGGCATACAAATGCAGCGTGAATCAAGATTTACGCACGACTACCGCTCTGATCGGACCAACGGCAGCCTCACTTTCCATCGGGGCTTCGCCGGGCTACCCCAACGCTCTGCCATGCGCTGGAGATTCTTGTAAATGGCGTGGTTGTCCTGAACCTTGCGCAGCTCCAGAACATAGTCGGATGCGTAAGCCCAAATCTTGACGACCGTGCCGCAGTAGTTCTCTTTCAGGATGGATTCGTCGTAGATCTTTTGGGACACACCTACACTTACAGCCTCGAAGTAATTGAGTATGTAGGAGACACTTACTGCATCTGGCTGCCCGTAGTTCCTCGCAAAAGCGAGCTCCCGAATGCTGCCCGCTTCGCGCCTCCTCTTCAAAGCGCTGATTCCGCCAGCGAAGTCCTTATCATTCCTTCCGGCGAAGACGAGGTCCGAGCTCTGCTTTTTCTTCGCGAGCTCTACCGTGTTTTTCAAGGAAAGCAGTGCAATGACCACGCCGCCCATGACGAATGCATTCCTGACGTCGTCAGAGGCAAACGTCGACCAGAGCGAACCCATGAACTCCATTCTCTCCCCCAAAAAAAAGACCACCCATCTGGCGATGAGCAGTCCTTTTTGTCTGTGACGAATTAGATGCCGTCAAATCCTTCGCGCATACAATCCTCCTGATCGGACGCCTCCCGGGCGGAAGCGGCTTACGGCCATTCTCACATAGCCCAGCGGCGTGCGCCGCCGTTGATGCTGAATCAGGCGGCAATCCTTTCGATGGAACCCGCTAGTTCAATCGACGCCGCAGATCCGAGATTGGCGGAGAGAGTGGGATTCGAACCCACGGAAGGTTTGACCCTTCGCCGGTTTTCAAGACCGGTGCCTTAAACCGCTCGGCCATCTCTCCGGATGTCGTGCGCCGGCCTCGGCCGGGCGCGTATTCTCGCATGGGCGACCCGGTTTTCCCAAGGCCGCCCGCGTCAACTCAGCCCGCATCCACCGCCAACGCGCCCAGGGCGCTGGCGCGGATCTTCTCCTTGGCCCGCTCGCACGCGCCACCGCAGTCCAGGCGCGAGGCCTCGAGCTGGGGCGGCAGGTGTTCGGCCAGGAAGTCGATGAACACGCGCACCGCCGGCAGCAGGCCGCGGCGGGAGGCGAATACGGCATGGCAGACGCCCTGCGGCAGCGACCATTCCGGCAGCACCACTTCCAGCTCGCCGCTGCGCACGGCGTCGGCGCAGACGGTTTCGGGCAGCATGGTGATGCCGAAGCCGTCCTTGACCATGCTCTGCAGCAGCGGGAAGTCGAACCCCGCCACACGCGGCTGCAGGTCGACACGGCGTACCGCGCCATCCGGGCCGTGCAGTTCCCAGCGCTGGCGGGCTTCGTCTTCGCTGATGCTCAGGGTGACGTGGTTCGCCAGCTCGTCCGGATCCTTGGGGCGACCGGCGCGATCGAGGTATTTCGGGCTGGCCACCAGCAGTTCCTGCACCTGGCCGAAGCTGCGCATGACCAGGCTGCCGTCGTCGTCGAGGCGGGAGCGCACACGCAGGGCGACGTCGTAGCCTTCGTTGATGATGTCCACGCGGCGGTTGCTGATGTTCAGCTGCAGGCGCACCTTGGGGTACTGGGCCAGGAACTTGGGCAGCAGCTTGGGCAGTTGCATCTGCGCCAGCGAGACCGGCACGCTGGCGCGGACCAGGCCGCGTGGCTCGGCGCTGAGGCGGTCCACCACTTCGCGCGCGGCCTGGGCCTCGGCAAGCATGGTCTGGGCGTGGCGGTGCACGCTGGTGCCCACATCGGTGACCGCGAAGCGGCGCGTGGAGCGCTGCAGCAGGCGGACGCCCAGGTCGGTCTCGAGCTGGCTGATGCGGCGGCTCAGACGGGATTTGGGGATGCCCAGGGCACGTTCGGCCGCGGCAAAACCGCCGTGGTCGACCACCATGGCGAAGTAGTACAGATCATTGAGGTCGTGCATACCGAAGTTCCAGATATAGAACAATACGTGGTATTCAACCACCTTTATCCCAGCGGCGCAACAACCTAACCTGCTTTCCGTCGGCGGCGCCTTGACCGCCCTTCCCCGGATAACAGGTGATTGCCATGAAGCTTCTTCACATTGATGCCAGCGTGCTGGGCGACAACTCGGTGTCCCGCCAACTGTCGGCGGCTGTGGTCGCACGCTTTGATGAGACCGTCGAGAACCTCGACGTGACCTACCGCGACCTTGATCGTAACCCCATTCCGCATCTGACCAGCAATTCGCTGGCCCAGGCCGACGCGGCCGAAGCGACCGATGCGGAAGCGGTGATGCAGCAGTTCCTGGCGGCAGACGTAGTGGTTATCGGCGCGCCGATGTACAACTTCAGCATTCCTTCCACGCTGAAGGCCTGGATCGACCGCGTGGCGGTGGCCGGGCGCACCTTCAAGTACACCGAGAACGGCCCGGTGGGCCTGGCCGGTGGCAAGCGGGTGATCATCGCCAGTGCGCGTGGCGGCATCTATACCGATTCGCCGGCCGACTTCCAGGAGCCGTTCCTGCGCCAAGTGTTCGCCTTCATGGGCATCACCGATGTGGAATTCGTGCGCGCCGAGGGCATTGCCTATTCGCCGCAGCACCGCACCGACGCCATCGCGGCGGCGCTGGCCAGCCTGCCGGCGGCCGAGTTTGAGGAAGTGACGGCGGCCTGAGTGTTCCAGGGCAGGCGTTGAGTCCTCGTCGGACGCCCTGCCCGGGCCGGGGTCCCCTCCCCCTTCCGGCCCACCCCACGGCCCCGCTTTGGCGGGGCCGTTTTTTTTGGAGAAGCGCCGCAGCGCCGGTGACCGTGACCCGAGGTAGAGCCAGGCCATGCCTGGCTGTGCGCGGTACCGGAACGAGGAGCAGCCACGCATGGCGTGGCTCTACGTGGGTCGAGGCGGCCAGCGTAACGATAAAAAACCCGCCTTTCGGCGGGTTTCTTTCGGTTACGCGATGGTGTCCAGGCCACCCATGTAGGGCTTGAGCGCGTCGGGGATGGTGATGCTGCCGTCGGCGTTCTGGTAGTTCTCCATCACCGCGATCATGGCGCGGCCTACCGCTACGCCCGAGCCGTTGAGGGTGTGCACCAGCTCCGGCTTGCCGGTTTCCGGGTTGCGCCAGCGGGCCTGCATGCGGCGGGCCTGGAAATCACCGGTGTTGGAGCACGAGGAGATCTCGCGGTAGGTGTCCTGCGAAGGCAGCCACACTTCGAGGTCGTAGGTCTTCACCGCCGAGAAGCCCATGTCGCCGGTGCACAGCAGCACCTTGCGGTACGGCAGGCCCAGCTTTTCCAGCACCACTTCGGCGGCGCGGGTCATGCGCTGGTGCTCGGCCTCGCTGTCGGCCGGGGCGCAGACGGTGACCAGCTCCACCTTCTCGAACTGGTGCTGGCGGATCATGCCGCGCACGTCGCGGCCACCGCTGCCGGCTTCGGCGCGGAAGCACAGCGAATGGGCGGTCATGCACAGCGGCAGGCGCTCGGCGTCGACGATCTCGTCGCGCACGATATTGGTCAGCGACACTTCCGAGGTCGGGATCAGGTAGCGGGTGGATTCGCCCACGGCCGTCTTGAACAGGTCGTCCTCAAACTTGGGCAGCTGGCCGGTGCCGCGCAGCGACTCGGCATTGACCAGCACCGGCACGTTGGTTTCCTCGTAGCCGTGCTCGCCGGTGTGCAGGTCCAGCATGAACTGGGCCAGGGCACGGTGCAGGCGCGCGATCGGGCCGCGCAGGACGGTGAAGCGCGAACCGGACAGCTTGGCGCCGCCCTCGCCGTCAAGGCGATGCAGGCGCGCGCCCAGCTCGACATGGTCCAGCACGGGGAAATCGAAGCTGCGCGGGGTGCCCCAGCGCTTCTGTTCAACGTTCTCGGACTCGTCCTTGCCCGCCGGAACATCATCCGCCGGCAGGTTCGGAATGCCCATGGCGATAATTTCGATCTTGTCGCGCAGCTCGTCCAGGGCCACTTCCGAGGCCTTGAGCTCATCGGCGAAGGCGGCGACCTCGGCCATGATGGCCGAGACGTCTTCGCCCTTGGCCTTGGCCTGGCCGATCGCCTTGGAGCGGCTGTTGCGCAGGCTCTGCAGCTCCTGGGTGCGCACCTGGATGCGCTTGCGGTCGGCTTCCAGCGACTCCAGTCCAGAGACGTCCAGCTCGAAACCACGCGAGGTGCGCAGGCGTTCGGCAAGGTCGGCGGGCTGTTGGCGGAGCAGGGCTGGATCAAGCATGGCGTTTGGGCGGCATTGGCGGGTCTGGAGGGGGATTATCGCCTGTAATCCGATTTTCTGCCGCCCGGTTCATTCCGGGCGTGGCAGAATCGGGGTGTTCACTCTGGTATGGCTCATGTCCGCTTCCCGCTCCTCGTCTGGCAAGAACATCACCTTCCACCTGCCCCGCCGCAGCCTGAAGATCGCCGGGATCGCCTTCGGCGTCGGCGTGCTGCTGTTCCTGGTGGTGTGGCTGAGCAACCGCAACAGCGATTTCTACAAGGCCGGCCCGGCCCAGACGCCGCAACAGGTGGCCGAGGTCGAGCCGCTGCCCGAGCCCTTGGCCGCGGCCGCCGGTTCCAGCGACATGCCGGACGCGAAGGCCCCGCCGGCCGACGAAGAGAAGCCGCAGCTGGTGGAAACCGCCCCGCCGCCGCCCCCGGCGCCGACGGCACCGGCAGCCCCGACGACGGCGCCGCCCCAGAGCGCGATGGCCGCCGGCGATCGCCCGCAGCCGATCGCCGACCAGTCGCCGCCGCCCACCTACCCGCCCGCCGCACTGCGCAGGGGCGAGACCGGCAGCGTGGTGGTCCGCGTGGATGTGGATGCCACCGGCGTGCCGATGAACGTGACCATCGTGCAGCGCAGTGGTTCGCGCGACCTGGACCGCGCCGCCACCGACGCCGTACGCCGCTGGCGCTTCCTGCCGGCGCAGAACAACGGCGTGGCCGTGACCGGCAGCATCGAAGTCCCGTTTGATTTCAAGGCGCAGTGAAACTGCGCCGGTAGGTGTGCATTGGTATGTACGCACTGTTAGTGCGAACACCGTTTCATGATGTACCGACCGACGGTTTCATGATGTACCGACCAACGGTCGGTACCTACCGGGGTGCGATCACGATCGCGTCAAACCCGCGTATAGGCCGGACTCATCATGCTGAACCTCAACAGGAATGCAGTCGCCGCGTTGACGTTCCAGTGACACACCTTCAACTCGCAACAGGCAAGACTGGCGTCGTCAACTCGACACCAGGAGTCCGCCATGAGTGTTACTCACGCACACGAGATGCCCACTTCGCCGCAGCATCAGCGCGACGTTACCGATGATCCGGCTCGCCGCCGCACCTCTCCCTGGTTGTGGATGGCGCTGATTGTCGCGATGTTCGCCGCTGCGCTGGTCTGGCTGCGCTATGCCAACCCCACGGACGACGTCAGTGCACCGATCGGCGAGCGCATGCTGCCGGCCACTGAAACGCCGGTTGCCACCACGCCTGTCCCGGCCAATCGCGAGGCCGCGCCGGCGACCGCACCGCGTAAAGCTGTGGTTGCCGTGCGTGATCGTGATGCCCGCCCGCTGACGAGCAATGCCAAGCCGGTCTATCCGCGCACGGCGCTGCGTAGCGGTGTGGAAGGCAGCGTGATTGCCAGCCTCAATGTGGATACGCGTGGTCAGGTGACCGAGGCCAATATCGTGGAGCGCAACGGTACGCGCGACCGCGACTTGGATCGCGCGGTGCTGACCACGGTGCGTGACTGGAAGTTTGAGCCGGCGATGCACAACGGCCGTGCGGTGGCCAGTGTGGTGCGCGTGCCGGTGGATTTCCGCACCGAGCGCTAATCCAATTCGACGAATAACGGCGGGGGAGCCGGGGGCCGATCGTTTGATCGGCCCTTTTTTTTGTGGGGCAGCGTAGAGCCACCCCATGGGTGGCTGCGCATCGTTCTGGTTCCGCGAAGCCACCCATGGGGTGGCTCTACGGCGGTCGACTTATTACGCCAGGTTGAAACCCGCGCCGCGGGCGATGCCGTCGAAGTTCGGGAACGAGGTGGCGACATTGGCGATGTCGTTGATGCGCACCTCGCCCGTGCTGAGCTGGCCGGCGATGGCGAACGCCATGGCAATGCGATGGTCGCCGTGGCTTTCGATGGTGCCACTGCCCATCGGATGGCCGCCGTGGATGGTCGCGCCATCCTCGGTTTCGTCCACCTGCACGCCCAGGCTGCGCAGGCCGGTGGCCATGGCCGCCAGGCGGTCCGATTCCTTGACCCGTAGTTCGGCGGCGCCGCGCACGACGGTGTTGCCCTGGGCGGCCGCTGCCGCGACGAATAACGCCGGGAACTCATCGATCATGTCCGGCACCAGCGCTTCGGGGATCTCCGCGCCGTGCAGCGGTGCGTAGCGCACCACCAGGTCGGCCACAGCCTCCCCGCCCTGCTCGGTATGGTTCTCTTCCACGATGTCCGCGCCCATCAGCCGCAGCGCGGCCAGCAGACCGGTACGGCGCGGGTTGAGGCCCACCTGGCGCAGGCGCAGTTCCGAGCCCGGAATGATGCTGGCGGCCACCAGGAAGAACGCGGCAGACGAGAAATCGGCCGGCACCGCGATGTCGGTCGCGCGCAGGCGCTGGCCGCCCTGCAGGCGCGCCTTGCCCGGCGAGAACTCGATGTCCACGCCGAACGCGCGCAGCATGCGCTCGCTGTAATCGCGGGTCGGGTGCGGCTCGGTCACGGCGGTGACGCCCTCGGCGTACAGCCCGGCCAGCAGCACGGCGGACTTGACCTGGGCACTGGCCACCGGCGAGGCGAAGTCGATGCCGTGCAGCGTCTGGCCGCCGTGCACGCGCAGCGGCGGGGTGCCGTCGGACTCGGTGTCGATCTTCGCGCCCATCTGCGCCAGCGGGCCGGTCACGCGGCGCATCGGGCGGCGCGACAACGATTCGTCGCCCACCATCACCGAGTCGAACGGCTGCGCGGCCAGCAGGCCGGCCAGCAGGCGCATGCCGGTGCCGGCATTGCCGCAATCCAGCGGCGCGCTGGGCGCCTGCAGGCCATCCACGCCGACGCCATGCACGATGCGCTGCGACGGCGACGGGGTCTCGATGCGTACGCCCATCTGCGAGAAGATCGCGGCGGTGGCGCGGGTGTCTTCGCCTTCCAGGAAACCGTCGATATGCGAGACGCCGTCGGCCAGCGCGGCGAACATCACGGCGCGATGCGAGACGGACTTGTCGCCGGGAATGGTCAGGCTGCCCTGCAGGGGCTGGCCCTTGCGGGCGGTCCAGGAAGCGGAAGCGGTCATCGATGAATCCTGTCGGGCCACCCATGCGGGCGGCGGTAATGCGGAAAGTCGGTGGAGCGGCGCAGCGCGCGGTGCGGCTGCGCCGGCAGGCTCAAGGCACGGCCACCGGATACGAGCCCAGCACCTTGATCTGCGCCGAGTGCGCCTTCAGTTCGGCCAGCGCCGCCTGCATGGCCGCATCGTCGATGTGGCCGGCCAGGTCGATGAAGAAGCCGTATTCCCACTTGGCGTTGTGCGAGGGCCGCGATTCGATGCGGTTCATGCTGATGCCGTGGCGGGCGAACGGGCTGAGCACGTCGAACAGGGCACCGGGCTTGTCGTGGATGAACACCAGCACCGAGGTGCGGTCGTGGCCGGAGGTCGGGAAGAACTGGCGGCCCACCACCAGGAAGCGGGTGGTGTTGTCGGCGTCGTTCTGGATCGGCTTGGTGACCACCTTCTTCAGGCCGTACACGTGCCCTGCACTCTCGCCGCCAATGGCGGCGGCATCGTCGGCGTTGCGGGCGCGGCGCGCGCCTTCGGCATTGCTGGAGACCGGCACCTTCTCGGCCTTGGGAAGGTTGGCGCGCAGCCACGAGGAGGTCTGCATGAACGATTGCGGGTGGCCGTAAACGCGCTCGACATCCTCCAGCCGACCACTGCGCGACATCAGGTACTGCTGCACGCGCAGCTCGACCTCACCGCAGATCTTGAGGTTGGAGGTGAGGAACATGTCCAGAGTGATCTGGATGGTGCCCTGCCCCGAGTTTTCCACCGGCACCACGCCGAAATCGGCGTTGCCCGCTTCCACTTCCTGGAACACTTCTTCGATGCTGGCCAGCGGCAGGCCCAGTGCCGAGCGGCCGAAGTGTTTGAGCACGGCCTGCTGGCTGAAGGTGCCCTCCGGGCCCAGGTAGCCGATCTTCAGCGGCTCCTGCTGGGCCAGGCAGGCCGACATGATTTCGCGGAACACGTGCACCAGCACTTCGTCGCTGAGCGGACCTTCGTTGCGGTCCACCACCATGCGCAGCACCTGGGCCTCGCGTTCGGGGCGGTAATAGTCCACGGCGGCGGCGAGCTTGCCCTTGGCCTTGCCGACCTGGTGGGCGAACTGCGCGCGTTCGGCGATCAGCGCCTGGATGCTGCGGTCGATGTGGTCGATCTTGGCGCGCACATCGGACAGGACCGGCGCGGCGGTAGCAGGCAGGGCGTCAGCCTTGGCCTTGGCCGGCTTCGGCGCGGCCTTGGACGCGGCGGCCGGTGCAGGCTTGGCGGCGGATGCCTTGGGCTTGGCGGGTTTGGTGGCCATCAGGGGTTCCAGTTGCAGTGGGGCGGCGGGCGCCCCGGTAAAGTCGAGAGCGTCAGCCGTTGCGCTGCTGGAAATCGCGCATGAAGGCGACCAGCGCCTGCGCGCCTTCCACCGGCAGGGCGTTGTACAGCGAGGCACGGATGCCACCGACCGCCTTGTGGCCCTTCAGCGCCAGCAACCCGGCGGCCTTGGATTCACTGACGAAGCGCGTGGTGAGCGTTTCATCGGGCAGGAAGAACGGAATGTTCATGCGCGATCGCGCCGCCGGCACCACGTCGTTGCGGTAGAAACCGCCGGAGGCATCGATGGCGCCGTAGACCAGGGCGGACTTGGCGGCATTGCGGCGCGCGAATTCTTCCACGCCGCCTTCGGCCAGCATCCACTGGAATACCAGGCCGGCCAGGTACCAGTTCCAGGTCGGCGGGGTGTTGAGCATGGAGTCGCGCGCGACGTGCGAGCGGTAATCGAAGATGTCCGCGCGCGGCTGGCCGCTGCGTTCGAGCAGGTCGCGGCGCACGATCACCACCGACACGCCGACCGGGCCGAGGTTCTTCTGCGCGCCGGCATAGATCAGCCCATAGCGCGACACGTCGAGCGGTTCGCTGGCGATGGAGGAGCTGAAATCGGCGAACAGCGGCACGTTGCCCACGTCCGGGGTGTCACGGAACTCGACGCCGTGGATGGTCTCGTTGGCGGTGATGTGGACGTAGGCCGCATCGTCGGAAAGCTGCCACTGGGCGCGCGGCGGAATGTCGTGGTAGCCGTTGGCCTCACTGCTGGCGGCGACGTTGACCGTGACGTAGGGACTGACCTGCTTGATCGCGGTCTTGCCCCAGTGGCCGGTGACCACGTAGTCCACGGTCTGCCCGGGCGTGGCGAAGTTGAGCGCGAGCAGCGCCTGCTGGGTGGTGGCCCCGCCGGCGAGGAACATCACCGCGTAGTCGTCCGGAATGCCGATCAGGCGGCGCAGGTCGGCCTCGGCCTGGGCGGCGACGGCCATGAACTCCGGGCCGCGATGGCTCATTTCGACAATGGAGGCGCCAGCGCCGTTCCATTCCAACATCTCTTCCTGCGCCTGGCGCAGGACCGATTCCGGCAGGGTTGCAGGGCCGGCACTGAAATTGAACGCGCGCGTCATGTCACACCTATGGGGCAAGACCCCTAGTATGCCGCAGCGCACCAGCCTTTAGGCCTTGCCGCACAAGGCCAATTTGGTTGCGTTTGAATCTATTGGTTCAGCGCGCGCCGAACCAGAGCAGCAGGCTGAGGATGGCCGCCAGCAGCAGCGCGCTGCCCAGCAGCCATGGCCAGCGGCTGACCCGCTTGGGCTTGGCGGGAACATCCGCTGCCGTGGGCAGATCGAGCAGCTCGTCCTCTTCGTCGCTGACCACGCGCTTGCGGCCGTCGTGCGGCACTTCGAGCACGAAGCGGTGCTGGGCGTCGAACACGAGCTGGTCGCCCGGCTGCAGCCAGCAGTGACGCACGCTGATGCCATTGACCCGGGTCGATTCGCCCGCGCCAAGATCGCGCAGCAGCAACCGCTCGCCGTGGCGCTCCAGGCGCGCGTGCTGTTCGGCAAACGCCGGGTCGTCGATGACGATGTCCGCCTCCGCCCCGCGCCCGATCACGCGCGGGCGGTCGAGGGTGAAGCTGCGTCCGTGGTGCTGGCCGCCGACACCGCGCAGCAGGCGCGGGTCCTCGCCGCCGTCATCGCTGCGCGACGGGGCGTGGTTGAGGGCCTCGCACTCGCCTTGGATCAGCATCTCCACGCCGTCGGCGTAGACCGCGTCACCCGGACGCAGCAGCGCCATGCGCCGCACCGGCCGTCCGTTGACGTGAATACCCCGGATGCCGTTGGCCACCTGCAGCCACAGGCCGCGGTCGTCCAGACAGAACTGGGCCAGCAGCAGGGTGCCGGCCGCGTCGCCGCCGAGGCGGACGCTGCCCGAGGCATGGCGCACGATGCGCTGCACCCCCGGCCGCAGTGGCTGGTCGGGGTGTTGGCGATGAGTGAAGTGAACAAGCAGGTTCTGCACGCGGCGCAGCCTAGCAGGTTGGGTGTGCGGGAGGATAGAAGTGTGCACAATGCACGCCCTTTTCTCTTATTCGCCCGCCAGGAGCCTGTATGTCCAGCATTGATATCCGCCACGCCCACGCCCTGCCCGACGAAGGCGCGCGCAAGGCGATCGAAGAAGTGGCGGCCAAGCTGTCGGAGCGCTTCGGGCTTCAGAGCAATTGGGTCGGGGACGTACTGAACTTCAGCGGCTCCGGTGCGGACGGGGCCATCGAACTGCAGCCCGGCGCGGTTCGCGTGACCGCCAAGCTGGGCTTCCTGCTGTCGGCGATGAAGAGCATGGTGGAAAGCGAAATCCAGCGCGTCCTGAAAGAAAAGCTGGGCTGAACCCACGCTGCCACCGGGCGCGGCCATCACGCCGCGCACCTCCGGGGCTGGGTAGGATCGGCGGGTGGCCACTCACAGGATCGCCCCATGAACGCACACGATGACTTCGATGACCGCACCCCGGGCGAAAAGCCCTCGCTGCAGGACCAGGCCGAGCGCTTCTCGCGCAAGCTGACCGATTCGGCCCAACAGATCTGGCTGGCCGGGCTGGGCGCGTTTGGTCGCGCGCAAGCCGAAGGCAGCCGGGTCTTCGACAACCTGGTCAAGGAAGGCGAGTCCATCGACGCGCGCAACCGCGAGCAGGCCGGTGATGCCCCGCGCTGGCGCGACAACGTCGAGGAACACCTGGGCGAGGCGCGCGAGAAGGCGGCCGGCACCTGGGACAAGGTCGAGAAGGCCTTCGACGACCGGGTCCAGGGCGTGCTCAAGCGCCTGCACATCCCCACCGCCGAAGACGTGGCCGCGCTCAATGCCCGTATCGATGCGCTGACTGCGCGCGTCAACCGCGCCGAGGCCCGCAACGCCTCGCCGAATGCGGACCCCCGCCCGGGCACCCACCAGTCACCCGGCGCCGATCCCTGATTGTTGCAAAGCAGCACGCGGTTGTTGACAATCAGACACGACCCGCCAATCGCTTCTGCGCCGTTTGTTCCCTCCCCTCACGGCTTAGGATTGGCGGGTTTTTCGTGTCTGCGGCAGATTGGAGTGAAGTGAGACTTCCGTCACCGGCAGGGAAACGGATCGTGCGTCGAAGGTGAAAACGACACCCCGCAGACAGGGCCGAGCGCATATAAACTGTCTACGCACATCCGTGTTCATCCTCTAGGTCTCATGTTCTCCTGGATTCTCGCGCTCCTGCTGGCCCTCGTTGTCTGGTCCCTTGCCGCCGCCTACTTCTGGCTGGTGAAACGCCGCCGCAAGGAGACCCGGCTGGGCCTCAATGCCTTGGCCGGCATGCACTGGCGGGACTTTTCCGAGATGGTCCGGCGCGCGCTCCACGAGCAGCGCGGGCTGCAGGATGTAACCGGCGAGGTCGATGACAGCCGCGAGCCGCGCAGCGATTTCCTCATGCAGGACGCCCAACAGCAGCGCTGGCTGGTGTCGTGCAAGCACGGGCGCGCCTACCGTATCGGCACGGCGGCGGTGAACGAACTGGGCGCCGCGGCCCGTCTGGCCGGTGCGCGTGGCGGCATCCTGATCACCGAAGGCCAGATCGAGCGCGACGGCCGCGCGGCGGCGGAGAAGCAGCATGTGGAGGTGCTCGACGGGCCCCTGCTGTGGCCGCTGCTGCAGCCCTACCTGCCCGGCGACGTGGAGGCGCGGGTCAAGCACGAGGCGCGCCGCGAGGCGATCCGCCGGATTTCCATTGCGGCACTAGGCTCGCTGACCCTGGGGCTGCTGGTGGGCATGGGCTACCTCACTTCCCGCCTGGATCAGCCGGCGTGGACGACGGAGTCAACTCCAGTCACGACTGCTCCGGCTGCGGCTCCGGCTCCAACTGCGGCTGCTCCGGTTGACCCGGCGGCCGCGGCGCCTGAATCCGCCAAGCCGGCAGAGGCTGCGGCGGCACAACCGTCTCCCGCCCCTGCGCCAGCGGAGACACCCGCCGCTGGACCCGCCACTGCAACGCCGGCCCCGGCCGCCGCCGAGACCGCCCCGCACGGCAGCGAGCAGACCCACATTCTCGGCACCGTGGCCGATCCCGATGCCGCCACGCTGGCGCGTTACCAGCGCGAGCTGGCCACGCTGCTGGGCCAGCAGACGGGCGTGCTGAGCGCGTTCTGGCAGACCCGCCAGACGCTGGCGATCAACCGCTCGGCCGAGATCGACGAGGTGTGGCCGCACATCTGCACCCAGGTGAAGCGCTACCCGGCGCTGCGCACGGTGCGCATCCAGCTCAATCCACGCCTGGGCACCGACGAGCCGGTGCGCTGGCGCCAGTGCGCCACGTTGTAACCGTGTGCCGGGCAGAGCCCGGCACTACCTCAACGCGCGCCGGGCGCGAATTTCGCCACCAGGTCCCACGCGTCGCCCAGGAACATCTGGCGCACGCAGGTGATGGGCTGTTCGCCGCGCCAGGTGAGGCGGTCGATCACCAGGCAGGCAGTGCCCGGCTTGACCTCCAGCAGCGCCGCGGCCGCCGCGTCGGCGCCCCAGGCACTGATCCGGTGCTGGGCGCGCGTCCACGACACGTTCTGCAGCAGCCAGCTGCCCGGTGCGGTCACGGCGAAATCGATATCCAGCACTTCGGGCACGCCGACCGGGCTGATCAGGCGGTGTTCCAGCGCGAACGGCTTGCCGTCGGCGCGGTGCAAGCAGCGGATCGCCAACAGCTTCTCGCCCCCGGACAACGCCATTTCCTCGCTCGCCTCGGGGTCCGGGCGGCGGTAGGCGCGGTCGAGCAGCTGGTAGCCATAGACGTGGCCGCGCGCACCGACCGCCATCGCAATATCGGGAATCTCCAGCGCCACCTGCTCCAGGTGCGGCGGTTGCCGGGCCACGAACGAACCGGCACGACGGCGGCGCTCGATCATGCCGCTCTCGGCCAGCGCGGTCAGCACCTTGTTCACCGTCATGCGCGAGCAGCCGTACTGCTCCATCAGCTCATGCTCGTACGGGATGCGGAATCCCGGCGGCCATTCGCCGCTGAGGATGCGGCTTTCCAGATCGGCACGGATGCGCTGGTTGAGGGTGGCTGCTTTCTTGCCCGTCACTCGGGAGTCCTGGATTGGGTCGGCGGGGATCAGCGCGCGGCGGTCAGCACGCTGCGCAGGGCCTGGGCGAAACGCGCCGCCACGGCATCGCGCTGCACGTGACGTCCCTGCCGGACCAGCTCGCGCCCCCCGCGCCATACCGATCGCACCGCGCCATTACGTGCGGCGAACACCCAGCTGTCAAGCCAGGCATCGCCCTCGCGCGCGATCAACGCCGGGTGCTGCGGGTCCAGTTCGACCACGTCGGCCGGCGCGCCCGCCTGCAGGCCGGTGCCCACACCCAGCGCCTGCGCGGCACCGTGCAGCGACTGTTCGAACAACCAGCGACCGCTCGAGGCGTCGTCCTGCGGCGCCAGCACGTTGCGCCCGCGCAGCTGCAGGCGTTGACCGTACTCGAGCAGACGCAGTTCCTCGGCGGCATCGATGAGCACATTGGAATCCGAGCCGACGCCGAACCGGCCGCCGGCACGCGCGAAGCCCTGCATCGGGAACAGGCCGTCGCCCAGGTTGGCCTCGGTGATCGGGCACAGGCCCACCACCGCGCGGCTGTCCAGCATGCGCTGCACTTCGTCGGCATCCACATGGGTGGCGTGCACCAGGCACCAGCGTTCGTCGACCGCCGCGTGGTCGTACAGCCAGCGCACCGGGCGCAGCCCGCTCCAGGCCACGCACGCATCTACCTCGCGGGTCTGTTCGGCGATATGGATGTGCACCGGGCCGTCGTTGAGCGGCAGCAGGGCCTGCAGTTCCTCACCGGTGACCGCGCGCAGACTGTGCGGGGCGATGCCCAGCACGGCGTCGGGCTGGCCACGCAGCGCCTGGCGGCAGCCGTCCAGCAGCGCGGCGAAACCGTCCACGTCGTGGATCAGCCGGCGCTGCGCCGGGTTCGGCGGCGCGCCACCGAAGTCGGCGTGCGCGTAGAACACCGGCAGCAGGGTCAGGCCGATGCCGCTGCCCTGTGCGGCGGCGGCGATGCGCGCGGCCATCTCGGCGCGGTCCGCATACGGCGTGCCGTCGGCGGCATGGTGCAGGTAATGGAACTCGCCCACGCGGGTGAAGCCGGATTCCAGCATCTCCACATACGCCTGCTCGGCGATGGCCTGCACCGCCTCGGGCTGCAGGTGGGCCAGGAAGCGGTACATCAGCTCGCGCCAGCTCCAGAAGCTGTCGCCGCTGCGCCCGCCGATCTCGGTCAGGCCGGCCATGCCGCGCTGGAACGCGTGGCTGTGCAGGTTGCCCAGTCCCGGCAGCGCGATCGTCAACGGCGTATCCCCCGGCTGCGCCGGCACGCCCGCGCTCACCTGCTGCAGCGTGCCGCCGGTTCCGACAATGCGCACATCGCGCGCCCAGCCCTGCGGCAGCAGCGCGTGGTCGGCATGGAAAGCGAAGGCGGAGGCAGGGTTGGCTGGCATGACTGGACATCCCGGAAGTGACGCCTATATTGTATAGACATATAAGCCGCCGTGGTTGCTGCCATGCACTGTGACACCCTCTGGACCCACGCCCACCTGATCACCGCCGACGGCCCCGGCCTGGGCGTGATCCGCGATGGGGCGATCGCCGCCCGCGACGGCCGCATCGTGTATGCGGGACCTGCCGCTGAGGCCGCCCACCTGCAGCCGGCGCAGCGCGTGGACTGCGGCGGCCGCTGGATCAGCCCGGGCCTGATCGACTGCCACACCCACCTGGTGTACGCCGGCAACCGCGCCAACGAATTCGAGCAGCGCCTGCAGGGCGTGAGCTATGCCGACATCGCGCGCGCCGGCGGCGGCATCGTCTCCACGGTGCGCGCCACCCGTGCTGCCAGCGAGGAGGACCTGCTTGCAGCCAGCCTGCCACGACTCGACGCGATGCTGGCCGAAGGCCTCACCACCGTCGAAATCAAGTCGGGCTACGGGCTGACCCTGGAAGATGAAACCAAGCAGCTGCGCGTGGCACGCGAGCTGGGCCGCCAGCGCGCGGTGGAGGTGGTACCCACCTTCCTCGGCGCCCACGCGGTGCCGCCGGGCCGGCAGGCGCAGGAATACATCGACGAGGTCTGCGAGGTGATGATTCCGGCGGTGGCCGCGCAGGGCCTGGCCGAGGCGGTGGACATATTCTGCGAGAACATCGCCTTCAGCACCGCGCAGGCCGAACAAGTCTTCACCGCCGCACAGCGCCACGGGCTGGCGGTAAAGATCCATGCCGAGCAGCTCAGCAACCAGCACGGCGCGGCACTGGCCGCCCGCCATGGGGCGCTGTCGGCCGACCACATCGAACACCTCGACGCCGACGGCATTGCCGCGATGCGTGTGGCCGGCACCGTCGCGGTGCTGCTGCCCGGCGCGTTCTATTTCACCCGCGACACCACCCTGCCCCCGATCGATGCGCTCCGCGCGGCCGGCGTGCCGCTCGCGCTGGCCACCGACAGCAACCCGGGCACCTCGCCGCTGACCAGCCCGCTGCTGGCCATGAACATGGCCGCCACCCTGTTCCGCATGACCGTGGACGAATGCATTGCCGGCTTCACCCGCGAAGCGGCGCGCGCGCTCGGCCGGCAGGACCGGATCGGGCGGCTGGCGGTCGGCCTGGACTGCAATCTGGCCGTGTGGGACATCGAGGCGCCCGCCGACCTTGTCTACCGCATCGGCTTCAACCCGCTGCACGCGCGCGTGATGCGCGGCGTTCCCGCCTGAACTTTGAGATGTCTGGAGATTCCATGAGCACCACCCTGACCCTGCAGCCCGGCGCCGTCACCCTTGCCGAGTGGCGTGCGATCTACGACGGTGCGCGCGTGCGCCTGGACCCGGCTTCCGCCGAGCCCGTGCGCCGCAGCGCGCAGACCGTGGCCGACATCGTCGCCAAGGGCGAGCCGGTGTACGGCATCAACACCGGCTTCGGCAAGCTGGCCAGCGTGCGCATCGAGCGCGACGACCTGGAAACCCTGCAGCGCAATATCGTGCTCTCGCACGCCGCAGGCGTGGGTGAGCCGATGCCGGCGGCCGTGGTACGGCTGATGATGGCGCTCAAGTTGACCAGCCTGGCCCAGGGCGCCTCCGGCATCCGGCCGGAGACGCTGGCGCTGCTGGAGGCTTTCCTGCAGCACGACATCGTGCCGGTGATTCCGTGCCAGGGCTCGGTAGGCGCCTCCGGCGACCTGGCGCCGCTTTCGCACCTGGCCAGCGTGATGATCGGCGTGGGTGAGGCGTTCGTCGGCGGCGAACGCCTGCCGGCCGCCGATGCACTGGCGCGCGTGGGCCTGGTGCCGCTGGTGCTGGGCGCGAAGGAAGGCCTGGCGCTGCTCAACGGCACCCAGTACTCCACCGCCTACGCGCTGGCCGGGCTGTTCGAGATCGGCACCGTGTTCCA
The DNA here is from genome assembly GCF_049199305.1 of Stenotrophomonas sp. PD6. Lineage (NCBI taxonomy): Bacteria > Pseudomonadati > Pseudomonadota > Gammaproteobacteria > Lysobacterales > Lysobacteraceae > Stenotrophomonas > Stenotrophomonas sp. PD6. The sequence continues at coordinate 699,927 of NZ_JBLZQD010000001.1, forward strand.
TGCCGCGCTGGTCACCGGCGCCTTGTCGGTGGAAGCGGCCAAGGGTTCGGACACGCCGTTCGATCCGCGCATCCACCAGATCCGTGGGCAGCGCGGGCAGATCGCCACCGCCGCCGCGCTGCGCACGCTGATGCAGGGCTCGGCGATCCGCGAGTCGCACCGCGACAACGACGTGCGCGTGCAGGACCCCTACTGCCTGCGCTGCCAGCCGCAGGTGATGGGCGCCGCCTTCGATGTGATGCGCCAGGCCGCCACCACGCTGGCGATTGAAGCCAACGGCGTGTCCGACAACCCGCTGGTGTTCACCGATACCAACGAGGCGCTGTCGGGCGGCAACTTCCACGCCGAGCCGGTGGCCTTCGCCGCCGACATGCTGGCGATGGCGGTCTGCGAGATCGGCTCGATCAGCGAACGCCGCACCGCGATGCTGGTGGACCCGGCGCTGTCCGGCCTGCCCGCCTTCCTCACCCCGAAGCCGGGCCTCAATTCCGGCTTCATGATTCCGCAGGTCACCGCCGCCGCGCTGGTCTCGGAAAACAAGCAGCGCGCCTACCCGGCCAGCGTGGATTCGATTCCGACCTCGGCCAACCAGGAAGACCATGTGTCGATGGCCGCGCACGGCGCGCGCCGCCTGCTGCAGATGGCCGAGAACGCGGCCAACGTGGTTGGCATCGAACTGCTGGCCGCCGCCCAGGGCTGCGACTTCCATGCGGGGCTGCGTTCGAGCGAGGCGCTGGAACGCGTGCGCGGCCGCCTGCGTGCGCAGGTCCCGACCCTGCAGGACGACCGTTACTTCCACCCGGACATGGTGGCCGCCACCGCGCTGGTGCGCAGCGGCGCGCTGGCCGAGGGGCTGGCCGACGTGCTGCCGCAGGTGGAGCCGCTGGCATGACCACGCACCCGGACTGGCTGCAGGTCCACGAGGGCGATGCGCCGCTGATCGTCAGCTTCCCGCATACCGGCAGCGAACTGCCCGATGCGCTGGTGGACGATTTCGTGTCGCCGTGGCTGGCCCGTCGCGACGCCGACTGGTGGGTGCACGAGCTGTACGACTTCGCCCAGCGCATCGGCGCCACCACGGTGCGCTCGGCCATCTCGCGTTCGGTGATCGACCTCAACCGCGACCCGAGCGGCGCCTCGCTGTACCCGGGCCAGAACACCACCGGGCTGTGCCCGCTCACCACCTTCGACAACCAGCCGCTGTACCACCCGGGCCGCGAGCCGGATGCCGACGCCATCGCATGGCGCCGCGACACCTACTTCGCGCCGTATCACGACGCGCTCGCCACGCAGATCGCGCGGCTGCGCCAGCGCCACGCCACCGTGGTGGTGTACGACGCGCACTCGATCCGCTCGCATATTCCGCACCTGTTCGACGGCGAGCTGCCGCAGTTCAACCTGGGCACGGCGGGGCCGTCCGGCGCGCCGGATACCGCCTGCGACAACGCGCTCAGCGACGTGGTGGAGAACCTGTGCCGCTTCAGCGGGATGTCGCACGTGCGCAACGGCCGCTTCAAGGGCGGCTGGATCACCCGCCATTACAGCGACATCCCCGGTGGCGTGCACAGCCTGCAGATGGAGCTGGCCTGCCGCGGCTACATGCACGAACCCGAGCCGGTGGACGTGCACAGCTGGCCCACCCCGCTCGACCCCGACCACGCCGCGCCGCTGCGCCACACGCTGCAGCAGGTGCTGAACGCCTGTCTTGAATTCGCGAACTCCCGGAGTGCTGCATGAGCCGTCACGATTCCACCCGCACCATCATCGCCCCCACCGGCACCACGCTCACCGCCAAGAGCTGGCTGACCGAGGCACCGCTGCGCATGCTGATGAACAACCTGCACCCCGACGTGGCCGAGCGCCCGCAGGAACTGGTGGTGTATGGCGGCATCGGCCGCGCCGCGCGCGACTGGGAAAGCTTCGATGCCATCGTCGAGACGCTCAAGCGCCTGGACGATGACCAGACCCTGCTGGTGCAGTCGGGCAAGCCAGTCGGCGTGTTCCGCACCCATGCCGATGCACCGCGCGTGCTGATCGCCAACTCCAACCTGGTGCCGCGCTGGGCCAACTGGGACCACTTCAACGAGCTGGATAAGAAGGGCCTGGCGATGTACGGCCAGATGACCGCCGGCAGCTGGATCTACATCGGCGCGCAGGGCATCGTGCAGGGCACCTATGAAACCTTCGTGGAAATGGGCCGCCAGCATTACAATGGCAGCCTGGCCGGCAAGTGGCTGTTCACCGGCGGCCTGGGCGGCATGGGCGGCGCGCAGCCGCTGGCCGCGGTGATGGCAGGCGCCTCGTGCCTGGCCGTGGAATGCCGCAGGAGCAGCATCGAGATGCGCCTGCGCACCGGCTACCTGGACACCTGGACCGACAACCTGGACGAGGCGCTGCGCCTGATCGAGGAATCGTGCACGGCGAAGAAGCCGCTGTCGGTTGGCCTGCTCGGCAATGTCGCCGACGTGCTGGACGAACTGCTGCTGCGCGGGGTGAAGCCGGACCTGCTGACCGACCAGACCTCCGCGCATGACCCGGTCAACGGCTACCTGCCGCAGGAGTGGACGGTGGAGCAGTGGGACGAGCAGCGCGTGTCGGCGCCGAAGGTCGTGGAGAAGGCCGCGCGTGCCTCGATGGCCAACCATATCCGCGCCATGCTCGCCTTCCACGCGCTGGGCGTGCCGACCGTGGACTACGGCAACAACCTGCGCCAGATGGCGCTGGAAGAAGGCGTGACCGATGCCTTCGATTTCCCCGGTTTCGTGCCCGCCTACATCCGCCCGTTGTTCTGCCGCGGCATTGGCCCGTTCCGCTGGGCCGCGCTGAGCGGCGATCCGGACGACATCGCCAAGACCGATGCCAAGGTCAAGGAGCTGATTCCGGACAACCCCCACCTGCACCGCTGGCTGGACATGGCCGCCGAGAAGATCAAGTTCCAGGGCCTGCCGGCGCGCATCTGCTGGGTCGGGCTGGGCGACCGCGACCGCCTGGGGCTGGCCTTCAACGAGATGGTCGCCAACGGCGAGCTGAAGGCGCCGGTGGTGATCGGCCGCGACCATCTGGACAGCGGCAGCGTGGCTTCCCCCAACCGCGAGACCGAGGCGATGGCCGATGGTTCGGACGCGGTGTCGGACTGGCCGTTGCTCAACGCCCTGCTCAACACCGCCAGCGGCGCCACCTGGGTGTCGCTGCACCACGGCGGCGGCGTCGGCATGGGCTTCTCGCAGCACGCCGGCATGGTGATCGTCTGCGACGGCACCGAAGCGGCGGCCAAGCGCATCGCACGCGTGCTGTGGAACGACCCGGCCACCGGCGTGATGCGGCACGCCGATGCGGGCTATGAGATCGCCATCGAGTGCGCGAAGGAGAAGGGGCTGGATCTGCCCGGGATTCTTTGAGACGGCCGGAATGGGTGACGGCGGCGGCGCAACCTGTTAACTTTCGCGCCCTCGCGATGGTTTACAGGGCGCCACCCTGCCGACTGCTGCCCCATTCCGTACCGATTCCAGACGCATGCCCCCTCTTCTGTCGTTGCACCGCCCCACCCTGTCCGCGCTGACCCTGGCCCTGTCTGCAGCGCTCGCCGCCACCGCGCACGCCGCTCCGGCCGATAAACCCACCACCCTGGACGCGGTCAACGTCACCGCCGCCGACGCGACCGCGCAGGCGCGCGCCGCGCTCAAGCGCGTGCCCGGCGCCGGCAACGTCATCGACCTGGGCAAGGCCGAGGGCCGCCTGGCCGGCAGCGCCGACGTGCTGGCCTACCAGCCCGGCATCAGCGCGCAGTCGCCCGGTAACGAGGGCGCCAGGATTTCCATCCGCGGCTCGGGCATCAACCGTGGCCCGGGTGCGCACGCCTCCGGTATCGCGGTCTCGCTCGACGGCCTGCCGCTGAGCGGCCCCGGCGGCACCCCGTATGAACTGCTCGAACCGTTGTGGCTCAGCCGCGTGGAGGTGCTGCGCGGCGCCAACGGCATCGAGCGCGGCGCGCTGGCGCTGGGCGGTGCGATCAACTACATCAGCCGCAGCGGGCGCGATTCGCCCGGGCTGGAGCTGCAGTACGAAGCCGGCAGCCGTGGTTACCAGAAGCGTGGCGTAGGCTACGGCGGCGTGGCCGGTGCCGTGGATTACTACCTGGCCTACACCGACACCGAATACGACGGCTACCAGTACCACGCCGCCGGCGACGGCAAGGGCGCGATGGCCAATGTTGGCTGGCAGATCACGCCGCAGCTGGAAACGCGCTTCTTCCTGCGCTATCGCGAGACCAACCACGAGACCCCCGGGCGCCTCACCCGCGACCAGATCCGGCACGATCCGCGCGCGGCCAACCCCGCCAACCTCGCCATCGATGCGCGTCGCCCACAGCCGGGCAGCACCTGGCTGGGCAACATGACCACGCTGCAGATCGACGACGATTCCTCGCTGCAGGCCGGGCTGGTGTACCACCACTACCCGATGGATCTGAACGAGAGTCTGTACCGCCAGCAGTTGGACTACACCAATCTCAACGCCACGCTCGATTACCGCCGCCGGCACACCCTGTTCGGCCGCGACAGCGTGACCACGCTGGGCCTGCGCGTCACCCATGACCTGGACGCCGACGTGCGCGAAACCCTGCGCTTCGCCAGCAACGGCTACCCGGCCGGCACCCACACCCGCGACTTCTCGCACCACGGCACCGACAGCACGCTGCACCTCGGCAACGACCTGGCGCTGAGCGACACGCTGCGCCTGCAGACCGGGCTGGCCCTGATCAACACCCGCCGCGACGTGCGCGTGACCTGGCCGGCGACACCCGAACGCTTGTCCAGGAACGACTGGGACTATGCGCCGCGGCTGGGCTTCACCTGGCAGCAGAGCGCGGCCACGCAGTGGTTCGGCAATCTGAGCCGCTCGGTGGAACCGGCGCATCCGTGGTCGATGATCTGGGGCTCCAACCTGACCTTCGCGCCCGGCAATGGCGCCTCCAGCGGCCGCCAGCGCGCGCCGGTGGACCTCGAAAACCAGACCGCCACCACGCTCGAACTCGGCGCGCGCGGCGACAGCACGCTGGGCCACTGGGAGCTGACCGGCTACTACGCGCAGGTGCGCCACGAGCTGCTCACCGTGGAGGTACTGCCGGTGCCGAACCTGTTCGTGGCCGAGAACAATGCCAGCCCCACCCTACACCGTGGCATCGAGGCCGGGCTGGACAGCACCCTGTGGGACGGCGCCGCCGGCCAGCTGACGCTGCGCCAGGCCTACACCTTCAGCGACTTCCGCTACCGGGACGATGCGCGCTACGGCAGCAACCGCCTGCCCGGCCTGCCCCGCCACTACTACCAGGCCGAACTGCGCTACGGCCACCCGACCGGCTGGTACGCGGCACTCAACACCGAGGCCGCCTCGAAGATGGCCGTGGACTATGCCAACAGTTTCTGGGCCGACAGCCGCGCCATCTTCGGCACGCGCGTGGGCTTCGATGCGCCCGGCGGGCGCTGGCAGGCCTGGGCCGAAGTGCGCAACCTGGGCGACCGCCACTACGCCGCGACGGTGACGCCGGGTTACAACGACGCCGGCAAGGACGTGGCACGCTCCACCCCGGGTGAAGGCCGCAGCGTGTACGCCGGCGTGCGCTGGCGCTTCGACTGACGCGGGCGCGTCAGTAGAAATACTGGCGCCAGGCGCAGGGTTTGCCGTAGCCGCGCCCGTCGCGGCGGCGGACACTGGCGGCTCCTACCGGTACTGCGGAGCCGACCGTGACCCACCTTGCCACGCACCTTGCCTGCTCGCTCGTGCTCTGCCTGGGGCTGGCCGCCACCAGCCACGCACAGTCCGTGGGCGACACCGCCGCGCAGCGTTTCGCCGCCCTCGACAAGAATCACGACGGCCGGGTCAGCGAAGACGAATACGATGCCGCCGCCCTGTTCCGCACCCTCGACGCCGACCACAACTACCGCGTGACCGTGGAAGAGATGCAGGCCCTGCTCGGGCCGGACCGCGACGGGCGACTCACCGCCGCCGACCGGATCCGCGTCGCCGACCTCAACGGCGACGGCGAATTGAGCCAGGAGGAAGTGGAGCGCGTGGCCGAAATGCGCTTCCAGTCGCTCGATACCAACCATGACGACCAACTGACCCTGGCCGAACTGCAGGTCGGGTTCTGGCGGCCCTGAGAAACGGCGTATCAGCCGATGTCAGGTACCGGTGATGGCCCACGTGATGAACGCGGTGGCGATCGTGCTCAGCACCAGGCCGGCCAGGAAGAACCCGTCGGCCATCCGTTCCAGGCGCCGGTTGCGCTTGCGGCGGCGGGTACGCAGTGCCCCGTAGGCGGTGAGGCACGAGGCCAGGTAGATCAGCGAATTGATGCACAGCAGGTCGTCGCCGAACGTATCGACCTTGCGCAGCACGGTCACCACGTGAAGCACACCCACGACGGTCATGCACACACCGATCATGGCGGCCGACGTGGTGAAGATGTGCACGCACATATCCTCATCGAGATCGTCGGTATGTAACGGCGGGCTACGTGGTTTGCGGGAGGCATGGGCGCGCATACGGTCTTCACTGCCCACGCGGCAAGGTGGGCTCCTGTTCCCAACGCGCGTTGCGGCGCCTGCCGGCCTCCCATGTGGAATGAATTCAGCCATGCGTTCCTGGTGATCTTCACCAGCCTGCTGCCGGTGATCAATCCACCGGGCGCGGCACTGATGGTGCTGGGCCTGCTGCCCGATGCCACGCCCACGCAACGCAACCGCGTCGCGCGGGCGGTGGCGTTCAACAGCCTGGTGATGCTGGCGGTGTCGATCAGCATCGGTGCCTGGGTGCTCTCCTTCTTCGGCATCTCGATCCCGGTGCTGCGCCTGGCCGGTGGCCTGGTGATTGCAGCAACCGGATGGCGGCTGCTCAATGCCCCCGCCCAACCGGAGCGTGTTTCGCTGACCGGTGCGGCCGAGGCCGAGGCACGGCAGGATCTGGACCTGGATGCCACCGTCGAATCGCAGACCTTCTATCCGTTCACCCTGCCGCTCACGGTAGGGCCCGGCGCGATCGCGGTGGCGACCGCCGTGGGTACCACCTCGCCCAAGCAGGGCCCGGAGGTGGTGCATGTGGTCGCTGCCGCAAGCGCCCTGGTGGCGCTGTGCGCGCTGATCTACCTGTGCATGCGGTATGCCGGCCGGCTGCAGGCGCTGCTCGGTCGCACCGGTATGCAGGTGATGCTGCGCCTGCTGGCCTTCGTGATCCTGTGCATCGGCGTGGAGATCGGCTGGCTGGGGGTGTCTGAACTGCTGGGGCTGCCGCCTGCGCAGTGACCGGCGCGCCTCGACTCAGACCAGCGACGCCAGCATGAAATACGGCAGGTACATGGCGAAGATCACGCTGATCGCGCCCAGCACGGCCGCGCCCAATCCCAGCAGCCCCGCCGCGATGCGGCCGGGTAGCGTGGGGCGCAAGTACCAGATCGCCCCCACCAGCACCGGCACCCCCCAGGCCAGCAGGTAGCACTGGCTGAAGGCCTGGGTGATCCACGGCAGCGGCTGCCCGGCACTGCCGAACATGTCCACGAAACGCGGCATCGCCACCCTGCCGACCAGCGTCGCCACGAAGGCCATGGCCGTACTGGCCAGCAGGCCCAGCCACGGCAGCAGCCCCGACAGCCGCTGCAGCAGTGTGACGTGCATGCGAATCCCCTCCGGCTTTTCGATGTGATGCAGCATGCAGGTCGCCCGGTCGAAAGAGAGGCCATTGTAGGCGCCCTCCTCGACGCGTTACCCGCTCAGCGCGCCAGCGCCTGCGCGATGGCCGCCTCGGCCAGTGGCGCCATGCGCGCGTAGCCGGCGGCGGTGGGGTGGACGCCGTCCGTCGCCAGCGATGCATCCAGTCCACCCTGTGCGTTGGCCATGGCCGAGTAGTAGTCCAGCCAGACCAGATGCTGCTCCTTGGCATAGCTGCGCAGGGCCGCGTTCAAGGCACGCACCTTCCCTACCGGCGCGATGCCTGGCCGCCAGGGATACTCGCTGACAGGCAGCACCGACCCCAGCACCACCGCGATGCCGTTGGCCTTGGCCACCTCCACCATCGAATGCAGGTTGTCTTCGATCATGCCCTGGGTGGCCACGCCCGTGTTGCCGGCAATGTCGTTGGTACCGGCCAGAATCACCACCACGGCCGGCTTCAACGCGACGACGTCCTGGCGGAAGCGCATCAGCATCTGCGCGGTGGTCTGGCCGCTGATGCCGCGGTTCACGTAGCCCTTGCCGGCAAAGAAGGTGTCGCTGCCGGTGGGCCCCCAGCCTTCGGTGATCGAATCGCCGAAGAACACGACGCGCGGCTGTTCTGCGACCGCCGCTGGCAGCGCGGCATTTTCGCTGCGATAGCGCTGCAGCTGCGGCCAGTCGGCCAGACGCTGCTGCATTTGGCGGACCTGGTCGGGCGTGACCTGCTCGACCGGGAGGGTCAGCAGCGGATCCACCGCCGGCTCGGCTGCGCTACCGGTCGCTGGCAAGGCGAATGCCAAGGCGATGAGAAACATGCGGCGGTGGTAATCGGACATGCGTGCGGCTCCGTCAGTGCGGTCCATGCGAGGGCGGCAGCTGTGCCGACCCCCACTGCGTGTTCTTTTCCTTGCCCAGCTCGAACTCCAGCGTGCCGCCCTTCTGCACGAAGCTGGCAGGCAACCAGCTGGCCTCGCTGGGCTTGCCGTTTACCCGCAACGACTGCACGTACGGCGCGTTCATCGCCGCGCCATCGGCCTTGATCGTCAGCGTAGCGCCGGGCCGTTGGATCACCGCTTCGCGGAACAGCGGGCTGCCGATCACCAGGTCGGCACGACCGGGATACAGCGGGTACAGGCCCAGCGCCGACCACACGTACCACGACGACATCTGCCCCAGGTCATCGTTGCCCGGCATGCCCTCTGGCGCGTTGGTCCAGATCTGCCGCATCGCCTGGCGCACGGTTTCCTGCGTCTTCCACGGCTGGCCGACGAAGTTGTACAGCCACGGCGCGGCCACCGACGGCTCGTTGTCCAGTTCGGCATGCAGCGGACCGGACTTGGTGACGGCCCAGTCGCCGTTGTCCTTGCGGAAGAACGCGTCCAGGCGCTGGATGGCGGCATCGCGGCCGCCGAGGGTTTCAATCAGCCCGGCCGGATCGAACGGCACCATCCACAGGTACTGCGCGCCGCTGCCTTCCACGAACTCCTCGTCCGACGCCGGATCGAACGCCGGCCAGCTGCCGTCGGCGTTGCGCGGCTGGATATAGCCGGCCTGCGCGGTGGCTTTCGGGTTGTACAGATTGCGCCACCAGCCCGAACGCTCGCGGAACAGCGCGGCGCCCTGCTTGTCGCCCGCCGCGCTGGCCAGTTCGGCCAGGCCGAAATCGGCGGCGGCCATCTCCAGCGTGTCCGATGCGGTGCCCCACCCCGGCGCGCCGACCGGCATGTACTTCAGTGCCATCCACTGGTCCAGCCCCGGGCGCTGGCCCACGCACAGCACCGGGCAGCCGCGGCGGCTGAGATCGCGTTCGGTCGGCACCGTCGCCGCCCGCTTGAGCGAGGCATAGGCGCGCTGCAGATCGAAGCTGCGCCCACCGAAGGCATGGATGGCGGCGACCGACGGCGGCGATGGATCGCCGTTCATTACGCCGGTCGCACCGGTGAGATGCGTCCAACGGTCCCACACGCCGCCGTTCTGGTCGGCCTGGTTGAGCAGCGACTGCGCGATGTCCGAGCCGACCTGCGGCTGCAGCAACGTGACCAGCTGCAGCTGCGAGCGGTACACGTCCCACCCGGAGTAATTGGCGTACTGCGCACGCTGGCCCTTCGACAACGCATGCACCTGGCCGTCCATGCCACGGTAGCGGCCATCGCCGTCACTGAACAGATTCGGCGCCAGCAGCGTGTGATACAGCGCGGTGTAGAACACGGTGCGTTCGTCGGGCGTTCCACCCTGCACGCGCACCTGGCCCAAGGTCTTGTTCCATTCGGCGCGCGTCGCCGCCTGGGTCGCGGCTACGGTGGTGCCGGCCGGGCTTTCGCGGCGCAGGTTGGCGCGTGCACCGGCCTCGTCGACATAGGAGATGCCGATGCGCGCGGTCACGGTCGGGCTGCGCTTGGGATCGAACTGGATCCAGCCACCGGCGCCCTTGCCTACTGGCGGGTGGCCCTGGGTGCCGTAGGTGGTGCCACCGCCGCCTTCGCGCGCGCCGGCCTGCACGGTCTCGTCGCGCCAGGTGCCGCCGACCTCGAAGGGCTGGTCGAACTCGGCGATGAAATGCAGGGTGTAGTAACTCTCGCGGCGATCCTCGGCGAGATACCCGCAGAAATTGCCGGCGGTAACCGAGCCGCGCACAGTACGCGTGGCCGGATCGATGACGATGCTCGAATCGGTGCTGCCCACTTCGCTGTCGGAGGTGCGGAACAGCAGGTTGGCCGGCTTGTCGGCGGGGAACTGGAACTGCCCCACCGCCGTGCGCGCGGTGGCGCCCAGGTCCACGACCACGCCGTTGTCGAGCGTGAGCTGGTACGCGCCGGGGCTGGCCGATTCGCGCTTGTGGTCGAGCACGCTGGCGTAGCGCAGCCCGGCCTCTGCCGACGACGGCGACATCTCCACCTTGGTGGTGACCGGCATGATCGGGATATCGCCACTCGCGCCGGTGCATCCGGTGCCCGACACGTGGGTCAGGCTGAAACCGCGCACGCCGTTGCCGCGCCATTCGTACCCGCCAGGGGCGGCAATGGCGAAGCGTTTGCCGGGCAACGGCGTCATTTCCGGACTGAAGGCCACCATGCCGAACGGCACCGACGTACCCGGGTAGACGTTGCCGGCGTTGGTGGTGCCGATGAAGGGATTGACCTCGGCGGCGAGGTCGGCGGCCTGCAGGACACAGGGCGCGGCGGTCAGGACAAGCGAAGCAGCAACCAGCATCGAACGGTGCACTACGAACTCCCAGGCAGAATCGTCGGAACCCATACGGCGGGACCACGCCAAGCGTGGCTGGATTGATTGTATCGATCTAAACCCCCTCCGCAATGAGACGAATGGCACATTGGATAGGTGGCCGGTGCCCCGCGCGTTGCCTGCACTGCCACTACACGTCCCGCTTGGATACGGGTCATGCGCTGCGTGGCTGCGTCGCGTCTCCGCGAAGCGCAGCCACGTAGGGCGTGGTGCTACCGCGCGTTTTTGACGTACGTGTCGAACCAGTTGAGCATTTCCGATACCAGCTGCTCGTTCGATTCCAATGCGGTGTACCAGTGCGGTTCGTTCGGCAGCATGACCAGACGGGTGGTGCCGCCGTTGCCGCGGATGGCCTGGTAAAGCTTGCGCGACTGGAACGGCTCAGTGCCCGGATTGGCGTCATCTTCGCCGTGCACCAGCAGCAGCGGCAGCTTGATCCTGTCGGCGTAGAAGAACGGCGACGCCTTCAGGTACACGTCCTGCGCCTGCCACACCGAACGGCGTTCGTTCTGGAAGCCGAATGGGGTGAAGGTCTTGTTGTACGACCCACTGGTGGCCACGCCCGCCTTGAACAGGTCGGTGTGCGCGATCAGGTTGGCCGTCATCAGCGCGCCATGGCTGTGGCCGGTCACGCCGATGCGGTTGCGGTCCACCACGCCCAGGTCCACCGCCTTGTCCACGGCAGCCTTGGCATCGGCCTCCAGCTGTTCCAGGTAGGTGTCGTAGGCGGTCTTGGGATCGCCGACGATCGGGAACGAGGCGTTGTCGATGATCGCGTAGCCGGCCAGCAGCATCAGCCGGTACGGCGCCAGGCGGGTGAAGGTCTGCTGCGAGCCGGACACCTGCCCTGCCTGCGCGGCGTTGGCGAAGTCCGCCGGGTAGGCGTACAGGATCGCCGGCACGCGCTGGCCTTCCTGGTAGCCCGGCGGGGTGTAAAGGGTGAACGACAGGTCCACGCCGTCGGCGCGCTTGTAGGTCACCAGCCGCTTCTTGATCTGGCGCACTTCCGGGGTCGGGTCGGTCAGGTGGGTCAACGCGGTACCCGTTGAGGCGTACTGCGCTTCGCCGTCCTTCGCCGCCGCGTCGCGCTCACCCTGCTGGCGCAGGAACGCGTTCGGCGGGTCCATCACCGACTGGTGCCAGGTGAGGTAACGGCCCGGGGTGGCGGTCAGCCCCAGCACCTGCTCGTAGGCATCGGCGCTGCTGCGGAACAGGCGCTCGGTCTTCAGCGAGCCCAGGTCCAGCCGGTCCAGGAACGGCCGGTCGCCCTGCGGCGAACTGCCCTGCCCGCGCAGGAACACGAAGGCGCCGTCCTGGCGAACCACGGGCGCGCCGTTCGGCAGCCGCTTGAAGACCAGGTTGCCCGGATCGGCATACTGCTCGTCACTGGAGAGGTCCCACAACAGGCGACCCTCCTGCTTGGGGTTGTCCACATCGACGATGCGGGTCTGCCGCCAGTGGCGGTTCTCATCGTTCTCGAACAGGAACGACACGGCCGGATCGGCGCTCCACGCGATGCCTTCGAAGCGCTGCGCAGTGCGCGCGATTTCCTGCGGCTTGCCCGCGAACGGGGCCTTCAGCGCCAGCACCCGATCACGATGCGGCACAGTCACTTTCCAGTCGCCATTGTCCAGCGCCTCGGCATACACCAGCGTGGCCGGATCGGTGGAGCGCCAGTCGAATTCGCGCGGGCCTTCGGGCACGCCGTGCACGGGCACGCGGTCGGCCAGCGGGAGGCTGGCGATGGGCGTGCTGCGCCCGGTGCGCAGATCGATCACCGCCACGTCATTGGCGAACCGCTGATAGGTCACCGCGTGCGAGAACGGCGCCTTGAGGGTTTCGGTGAGCACGTGCACGCCATCGGGCGCGGCATTGATGTCGTTGTACAGCGCCGGCGTACCGATCGGGCGCACGCTGCCGGCCGCGACGTCGACCACCGCCAGCTGCGAGGCGCCGTAGTACGCGAACAGCGCTTCGTCGTGCACGCTGGTGAGGGTATCGCGTGCCTCATAGGTGCTGCTCTCGCCACTGCTGCCGAGCGACTCCTGGATGTCCGGGCCGCCCGGCCCGGTGCCACTGGACGGCGCCGGCCCCTGGTTGGCCGGCACGGTCTTGACCAGCAGCTGCTGGCCACCGCCCAACCACTGCACGGTGTAGCCGAAGATCGGGTTCAACTGCACGTTCGGAATCTGCTTGACCTGGCCGGTCTGCGCATCGCCGACCCACAACTGCACCGACGTATCCACCGCATTCTGGAACGCAAAGCGGCTGCCATCGGCCGACCACTGCGCCGCGCTGGCGCAGCCCTTCGGCAAGGCCACCTTGGACTGCTTGGCAGTGCCGACATCGACCAGGGTGAAATCGGCGACGCAGGCCGGAATGCCATAGCCGCCCTGGGTGTCGTGGCGGCTGCGGTTCTTCGGCTCCAGGCGCACGCCAGCAAGCTTCAGATACGGCTGGGCGACGCGCTCGATCGACGGATAGGTCTGCAACGTGGTGAGCAGCAGGCGCTGCCCGCTCGGGTCCAGGCTGGGCTGCGGCGGCGGCGGTGCCTTGAGCACCTTGAGCAGCGCTTCCGGCGGCTTGGCATAATCGGCGAAGGCCGGTGCGGCGACAGCGAGCGTTGCCACGGCAATGGCCGAAGCCAGGCAGGTACGACGGATGAGCATCCAGATCCCCTTGCAAAGGTATGGGTTTCCGGCGGCGCACAGGTCGCCGGCATCCCATGGAATCTAGCACCGGGGGTTCGCGCCGGAATGGGCCGAAAGCACTAGGTCCGTTGCCGGCCTTGCCATGGGGATGCCGTCAGTCAGGCGCCCTGATAGACGTCGTGGACAAGCGAAATGCCCAGCGCCGCCATGCGGCCGAGCAACCGGGGCGGCAGCTCAACGGCGAAGTTCCGGTTGCTGTGCGAACTGAACCAGATGCGGATCGTGCCCTGTTGGGCGATCTCCAACAGGAACGCTGCGTGTGGCTCAAGCCAGCCCAGCGCCTCCTCCAGCGCGTCCTCGAAGCCCTCTTCGGTGGACTCCTGCCAACCCTGGTAGAACGGGTTGCAGGCCCAGTACGATTCCGTCCGCGTCCCCTGCAGCAACGTCCCCTTCGGCGTGCGGCGCAGCTCCCCTGCCTTCCAGCACCTGTCTGCAGGTTTGCCAAGCATCTGGCTGATCTGCTCAGGATCGATGGAGGGGTGAGTGATCCGGAGGCTCAGGACGTAGGTATACATCTGCATGACAGTCTCCTTCACTGCGGCCCGAATTCCAGCGAGCGCAGGGACGTGGATGCGTTCTTCAGTAGGTTGCCCTCGAATGCGAACACCACTTCCCGGGTCATGGGATGGGTGGCGGTCCCGCCCTTGGCTTTGGGGTCGTCTGCGTGGCACTCGCTGGCCGGTGGCTTGCGTGCGGTTTCCTGGCAGCTCAGGACCAGCCCGTTGCGCGCGGCAAATGCGTCAACGTCGCTGCGCGCGGTGCCGGGCGGGAGCTCCTGTGCCAGCCGCGCCTGCCAGAACGCCTCGCGTTGTTTCAAATTGGTGCCGCCGGACACTTCATCGAACTGCCCGGTGCCCCATAGCATCAGTGCGCCGACGACGGACAGCGCCAGATATGCCCATCCCTTGCCCATACGTCGCTTCCATCTCCATTGGCGGCCCGCCCCCTGCAGGCCGCTGCAGCATCACGGTAAGTCGGCTGCGCTTACTCCGTCAACGGATCTGCGTGCGCCGCCGGGGCGCGTGCGGCCGCGGCATACGGGCAGCCCTGCGCGGCATCCTGTGACGCCGCCGGCCTGGCGGCTGCGGCATGGATCCGGCGTGGCGTCACCACGCCCCTGAAATCGATGGGGATGGCGAAGCCTTCCAGCTGCATCCACGGTGCCGGATCGGTGCGCACCTGGATATCGAAGTCGCGCGTGACCAGCGCACAGAACAGCACCAGCTGCGCGTGGCCCACCGCACTGCCGATGCACGCACGTGAGGAGAATCCAAAGGGGACGTAGGCCCCCTTGTTGGGTTGCCGCCTCGACGGGAGCCAACGATCAGGGTCGAACACATCCGGGGAATCCCAAAACTCCGGGGAATGATGCTGGAAGTACGACGAGAGTTCGTACGCGGCGCCCTTCTTGATGGTGATTCCCTCGGCCTCGATGTCATGCCATGCCGGGCGGCGCAGTGCGAACAGCCCCGGCCAAACCCGGATGGTTTCCTTGATGAAACGCGACGTGCACGGCAACGCCTTCATGGGCAACGTATACAGCGACTCCAGATCGAGTGCGCTGGTCTCGGCCTGGATCCGTTCGCGCCACTCGGGATAGCGATGCATTGCATACAGCAGGCTTGCAGCGGTGATGCCGGGTAGCCCGGACATGCCAGCCAGCACCGTCGAGACCAGGTAGGCCACGCGATCCACGCCGATCCGATCCACCAGCGGCAGCAGAGACTGCAGGAAGTCGTCCTGCGCCGGGGCAGTGCCGCGTGCGCGCCGTTTGATGTGGCGGGAAACCGTACGGGCCGCCTTCCGCGAAAGATGGAAGTTCACTATCCGGCGCAGGAATGAAAAATTCTGTTTGACGATGCCGCTGTAGCGCGTTTTCTGCTCGCCCACCAGCGCATTGGTATCGCGCGGGTTCATGCCGCCGATCAACAAGGGCAGCAGCGGTTCAGAAATGGCCCACCAGCTGAGTTCGCTCAGATCATGGTCCGGGCCGCAACGCTCGGACAGAAACGTGTGCATGCGCGTGTACAGCGTCCGCATGTGGTCGGGGGCCGCGAGCCGCCCTCCCTGCTCGCTGAGCAACGCGCGCACCTCGCGCCACGCGACAGGCGCCGCCGAACCGCGCAGACCGAGAAAGTCGATGAGCGAATCCGGCACGGTATGCAGGTCTGTATTGGCCTTGTCGACCTTGACCGCCAGGGTCGGATCGAAAATGCCGACGACATCGTTCTGGAATGCGAGGACAGGGCCTTCCCGGCGCACCCGTTCAAGCAGATCGTCGATTGAAACGACTTCGGTTTCTGCGCCCTGACCCGCCATTTCACCGCCTCCTTGAAGTGCCAGGGGTGGCCATCGACCACCCCTGGCGTGCTCATGAAACCACGCGGAGATGCTGCGCTTAGAAAATGATCCAGTAGATGTATTTCGAACGGATGCTCTGGGTCGGGCTGACCGAGCGCAGATTCAGGGAAACCTGGAGGGCGCGAACGAGATTAGCCATGGTATGACTCCTGTTGGGTTCGTCAATTTTCCGAGATCGAATACCAGATGCTGGATGTCTGGCGCCTTCTTTCTAGCACGCATAATCCGGGAAAATGGAACGACATTCTTTCCGTCGCAATCCGGATAAATTTCACGCTCGCCCGCTCCTTTTGGGCGAGAGGCGCGTCACAGTTACGCCCGATCCGGGCCGCTGCCGCGCGCGGCCTGCGCAGGGTGCCCTGCCTCGCCAGCCCTGGGGCGGCTGCTTCTTAGGCCTGGCGGCGACCTGGCGCTGCCATGGCTGGGCCACGTTAAGATGGCGGCCACGCTTCCTCATTGGGTTCCCGTGCGTACTGTCCACGCGCTTCGCTACATCACCCCGCTTCGCGAGGGTGGCTCCCTGCCTGCCGTGGTCGAGACCGACGACGATGGCATGGTGGTGCTCAAGTTCCGCGGCGCCGGGCAAGGCCCGAAGGCGCTGATTGCCGAGCTCATTGCCGGCGAGATGGCGCGTAGCCTGGAACTGCCCATTCCGGAGATCCTGTTCGTGGAGCTGGACCGCGAGTTCGCCCGCACCGAGCCCGACCCGGAGATCCAGGACCTGATCCGCGCCAGCGAGGGCCTGAACCTCGGCGGCGATTACCTGCCCGGCGCGATCAACTACGATCCGGCCGCGATGCCGGTCGATGCCGATCTGGCGTCGCGCATCGTCTGGTTCGATGCCTTTGCCAGCAACGTCGACCGCACCGCCCGCAACCCGAACCTGATGGTCTGGCACCGCAAGCTGTACCTGATCGACCATGGTGCGGCGATGTACTTCCACCACGACTGGGCCACGGCGGGCGATGCCTGCCTGAAGCCGTTCCTGTTGATCCGCGACCATGTGCTGCTGCCGTTCGCCTCGAAGATCGCCGAGGTGGATGCCGAGCTGGCGGCGCGGCTGCCGGATGCGGAGATCGAGCGGATCGTGGCGCTGGTGCCGGACAGCTGGCTGGTGAACGAACCGGCCTTTGAAAGCCCGGCGGCGTACCGCCAGGCGTACATTGACTATCTGAAGTGCCGCCTGCAGGCGCGCGCCGCTTTTGTACAGGAGGCCGTCCGTGCCCACGCTGCACACGTATGACTATGCGGTCATCCGCGTGGTACCGCGGGTGGAACGCGAGGAGTTCATCAACGTCGGGGTGATTGTGTCCTGCCCGGGCGCGAAACATCTTCAGGCGGCGATTGAGATTGACCCGGTGCGGATGCAGGCCTTTGCGCCGTCGTTGGACCTGGAGGCGTTGCAGCCGTGGTTGGATGCGATTGTGGCGATCTGTCGGGGTGATGCGAGCGCCGGGCCGATCGCGCAGTTGCCGGCGCGGGCGCGGTTTCATTTTTTGACGGCCAAGCGCAGTTCCATCGTGCAGATGTCGAGTACGCATGTGGGGCGCACCGCGGATCCGGACGGGGTGGTGGAGCATTTGATGGGGAAGATGGTGCGGGTGGTGTGAGGGGTTGAACGTGGCCGATTGGGTTGGTGCGCCGATGGCTCCTTGGGTTGGTGCACCGATGGCTCCGTACACCGACGGGGTTGTGGGGGGCGGGTGTTTTGGGGGGGGATGCGGGCGGGGGGCGCCCCGCCAACAAGGGGGGAGACCACGCGGGGGTGTTTGGGAGGCGGG